>CAJXSF010000049.1 GCA_913061515.1 uncultured Gammaproteobacteria bacterium
AGATCTACACTAGATCGCTCGTCGGCAGCGTCAGATGTGTATAAGAGACAGAGGCTGACATGTCCTTTTGCTGCAATGGCACTTGGGGCGACAGGTGCTTCACCGTCTAGATACATCGAGTCGGAAATACGGCCAACGTGCCAGAGTTGAAGAATGATGCGTCCACCAGCCTTATGCACAGCCTGCGTGGTGAGCTTCCAACCTTCGACCTGTTCGTCTGACCAAATTCCGGGAGTGTTTGGATATCCAACCCCCATAGGAGTGACGGATGTAGCCTCGGAAATGATAAGTCCGGCACTGGCGCGTTGCGTGTAATATTCTGCCATCAAGGCGTTGGGGACTCGTCCGGCACTGGCACGGCAGCGAGTTAGCGGGGCCATGATAATGCGGTTGGGCAGAGTTAGGTCGCCAATCTGGACTGGCTCAAATAAATTACTCAAATCTAATTCCTCTTCTATTGCGTTTGGAGATTGATGCGAGTGGCGCGTAACATTTTCCCTAAGATTACGGCCGAGACGCATTGTCGATGACAATTGTGTTTTAAGTCGCGAGCAATACTCGCATAATCTTAGAGAAAAGTGATCTTTCGAGTAAGTTTTATTGTCGATTAGCTTAAAGGTTTGCTAGCGTTACGAAAAAACAATAAGAGGTCAAAATCTTATGAGTCGACAACAATTGTTAGTAGGTACACGCAAAGGTGCGTGGGTTATCGACAGCAATGCCGATCGAAGCGTTTGGAACATCAATGGCCCAATGCATCTTGGCGCAGTAGTGAGTCATTTTGTGGCTGATACGCGCAATCCGTCTCAGCGTTTGATGTCGGTTGGAAGTGGTCATCTTGGCCCTTCTGTGTTTCTTTCCAACGATGCCGGTGCCAGTTGGCGCGAAGCAAGCACACCTCCTGCCTTTTCAGTGGAGCCTAACGGGGCAGCTCGCAGTGTTGATCATGTGTTTTGGTTGACTCAGGGCCATGCCAGTGAGCCCAATGTGTGGTATGCCGGTACATCCCCCCAAGGGCTTTTTAAATCTGTTGATCATGGTGATACCTGGCAGGAAGTGTTGGGGTTCAACCATCATCCAGATTTTCTGGAATGGCGCGGAGGTGACAAAGACGGCACCCCCGATGGCCCTAAGTTACATTCGATCATTGTTGACCCTCATAATAAAAAACACCTCTTATTAGGGATGTCCGGTGGCGGAATATTCGAAAGTGAAGATGAGGGTGAAACCTGGTGCGCACTAAACCGTGGCGTTGCGATGGATTTCTATCCGCCCAAAGAGGATGGCAGTGAATATGAATTTGGGCATGATCCGCATTGTATGGTCATGCATCCACAGCAAAGCAATAGGCTCTACCATCAGAACCACTGTGGGCTATATGCCCTAGACAGAGCCCAAGGTACACGATGGACTCGCATTGGCGACAATTTGCCTAAAGAGGTCGGTGATATAGGGTTTCCAATTGTCGTCCATCCTCGCGACCCTGATACGATTTGGGTGTTTCCGATGGACGGCTCGGGGCAATGGCCACGCACTAGCCCCAACGGAAGGCCGGCGGTTTATCGTTCGAATGATGGAGGCGAGAGTTTTGTGCGTCAGGACCGAGGTTTCCCCCAAGAACAAGCGTGGTGGACTGTCAAAAGACAATGCATGGCGGTGGATCAAGAAGACAATGTTGGGGTGTATTTGGGCACTAGCAATGGGCAGTTATGGGGGAGTATTGACGGGGGTGAGAACTGGCAGCCAATTGCTTTGGATCTTCCACAAATCTATTCGGTAGAAGTGGTGAGTCTTCCGTGATTAAAATTATCCTACCGTCGCAACTGGATGAGTATACGCAAGGGGAGCGCGAACTAGTTTTGGAAACGGAGCGAGCCGATCTTTGCCTTGCCGATGTGATTAACGAACTAGATAAGCGTCATCAAGGGGTTGCATTTAGGTTGGTAGATGAACATGGCAATATTCGTCGTCATATTGCCATGTTCATAGGTGAGCAAATGGTTCGAGACCTTGCCGTTCCAGTAGCGCCCAATGCTCGAGTGCAGATAGTGGGCGCTCTTAGTGGTGGTTAGTTTAGAAGTACCACATCATGCGCGCGTAGAGGCTACGTCCCAAACCTGGTAGACGGCTTCCCGTGGCGATCTCAGGGTTGTAGGCACGGTTATAACCGGCAAGATGATCCTCATACTCTTCATCAAGCAAATTATTGATGCCTGCACCAACCTCTAAGTCTGGAGATACATTCCAGCGTCCAGTGAGATTGACGACAGTGTAGCCACTAGTTTTTGCTTCGAGATTAGTCGCTGAGACATGATCTTGATTGGCGTAAAAAGCTGTCTCGAAACTCGTAGACCAGTTGTTACGGTGGTAATCCAGAGCGACAAGCATATTGTCTGGCGAGATGCGGTAAAGGTCATCAGAGATGTCCTTGCGCTTGCCGCGCACAATGCTTGCGACTGAGCGCAGTGTAAAGTTGTTGCTTAGTGCGAAAGATGCCTCAACATCGAAGCCGTAGTATTTCGCGTCAACATTGGCAAATTGTAATGGATCTGGTGCGCCCATGCCCATGTTCGCCATCATCTGCGCGAAGTTGATCGACATCATGTCAGTGCTTGGAACGCCCTGAATGAAATCGCTGACGTCACGGTAAAATACACGTGGATAAATTGAGACGGCATCGCCATCGTAGTCAAAGCCGACTTCAATCTCATGTGCCACTTCAGGCTTTAAGTCTGGATTGCCCGTGTAGTTCTTGCCGTCGGCTAAACCACCGGTAGAAGTCAGTGGCATCCATAGATAGCGTTCTTGGTATGAAGGTGCGCGGGATTTGCGTGCCGCCCCCACATACCAGGTCGTGTCGAAACCGCTTTCGATGCTAAGACGAGTGAACCAGTCGAGGTTTCCGTCACTTTGAGAAAGGTCGCTAGTATTGAATCGGTTCAATAGCATTTGTGCCATGTTGTTCATCATGACGGGCATGCCGGCCGTAGCGTTCATAGGATTGAGGTTTGCCCCAACCTGTCCTGAATCCGTGCTTACTCGGTTGTAGCGAACGCCGTATTCCAAGCCCATATAGTCGCCAACTGACATCTCGCGCTCTACATAAACACCTAAGACATCACGTTCAATGTCTTTGAAATTATCAATATAGAATGCCGCGACATTCGGATTCATGATCAAAGCGTTGTGTTCAGCGAGGTTGCCGTCGATCCCAACTTTCCATACCCCATTATCGACATCGCGTTCTACTTTTATGGAAAAGCCCTGACTGTCACTCGTGGTGAGCGCGTCTCTAAAGCGCATGCCATCGGGTGTGCCGGCAGCGGTTTGTGGCGGGCGACGCAACTGGTTGTTGCTCATGATGTGCAAGATGTCATCATTTGAGTATTGTGCTGTCACGCGATAATCGATGCCGCTGTATACGTATTTGGTGCGGAATAGGTCGCTGTCCAGGGCCAAAATGTCCATAGGCAGCGCAGCAGTGCCCGCTTGCAAGGTGTTGTTGCGAGCAAAATCAACGCTCAATTCATGATTGCCGCGCTGATAGCTGTAGCCTATATCCCAGCGATCGCGGTCATATTCCGAAGACAGAATAGTGCCGCCGGGGAATTCAGAGTTATCCCCTTTTTCGTTCATCAAGAAGGTGCGCAATATGTGGTTGCGATTGGCAACGGAGAGCAAGGCGCTGCCAACCTGACCGTCGTTGACTGTTTGACCACCGAAATAAGCGCGACCGGCAAATCCGAAAGAGTCTGATGTCCCAAATTCGCCGCTATAAGTTTCTGCGTGCATATGTCCGCCGATGGTTT
The DNA here is from genome assembly GCA_913061515.1 of uncultured Gammaproteobacteria bacterium. Lineage (GTDB taxonomy): Bacteria > Pseudomonadota > Gammaproteobacteria > Pseudomonadales > Pseudohongiellaceae > UBA5078. Next base: position 3,810 of record CAJXSF010000049.1, read on the forward strand.
CCTGCCCCATGCTTACTGGCACAATGCCGCGGCTGATAGATAGTGATTCGATGAGAGCGACTGGCGCATAATGCAGCGGGGCGTCCATCGCATTAGGGCCGCCAGAGTTGATGTGGGTGCCATTGATTGAGACATTGATACGATCTCCGTACATACCGCGATATTGCGCGATACCAGTCAATTCGCCGTTTTTGTTGACGTTAGCGCCAGGCATTCTCTTTAGAAGTTCGGCGGTATCCGCTGGTGCGACCATTGTGTCGTCTGTACGGACAGTGTGGGTATCTTGTACCCCAACAACAATAATCTCTTCGACATTCTGCGGCTGGGCATAGGCGGCATTAGCGGCCAGTATGCAGGCGGGCAGTGTCAATCGGACAAAATGTTTCATAGATAATCCCTGCGTATGAGTAACTTAAGGTAACATTCTAGCAGGCATAGAGTGCTGTCGACCTGTGGCATATTGTCGCAGCTTGTATCTTTCAGGGTGTGTAATGCATTGTAAAATATAGTAATTTATGGTTTGAGGCAGGGCGAAGAATGAGTGGAAGGTGCGCAGACAGGTCGAGGCTTGATATAGATCAACTGTCTGCGCAGGGGTGGGGCAATATTTCTATAAAGGTCGAATGCGCATAGCGCGAAAGCGCACCGTACCGCGAGCCCATTGCAGGGCGATGGGGCCTTGCGCGAACTGCTCATCCATTACATTCACAGTTTCCTCACCATTGAGATTCACGACCAGTGACGAGCCATTAAGCGTGATGTGATAAGTATTCCACTGTCCGCCCACTTTAGGAAATGGCTCGGACACTGGGCCTACATGAACAATACCGCCAGTGCCGAAGGTCAAGTCTGGGCGTTGATCATAAATATTGGCTTCATAGCAGTTGCGATCCGTAATGCCGGTAATGTCTTGGCAGCGCATATAGATCCCACTATTTGCATCTTCGCTAACCCAAAATTCGATATGTAACTCGAAGTCTGCGAAGGAGTCGTTGGTCAATAAAAACGATGTGCCTGACCCTTCCGTTGCTTGCAAAGCCCCATCGCTTGCGCTCCAGTTTGCAGAGCCGACCACTGAGAAATTTTCCATCCCTGTGGCGCCGTCTATCAGCGTAAGCCATTGTGATTCTGCGGCCTGAAGGCTGAGCGAGCAACATGCGCTTAGCAAAATTAGGCTGATTTTTTTTATGATTGATTGCATTCATTTTCTCCTAGTGGTTTAGCGGTGTTTAATCGATAGCATCAAGGTTTTTGATCCAGAATAATTCGTCTTTTTGTTCCCGACATAGTCGTATGTCGACAAACAGAGTGCGGTTTGCTTCGAAGAACGTCTGCGCCTGCTTCATCGACAAGGCGAGTTGCCCAATATCGTCATTCTCAAAGCTACGATACCCCACTAGATTTCGCGAGTCATTTAAATCTGGCATTGCTGACAAGCTGATATTGAGTGTTTTCGCTTGTTTGTGCAAAACGCGGTAAAGCGCTGAGCAGTCAATCATGAAACTGCGAAACGATGCGTTGCCCTTGTACGCATGTACTTTAACTACGGCCTTTTTGTTAAATTGTTCGGCAAGTTTGTCATTACTTGCCTTACTAGCATCATTGTAGAACTCAATTACGTAATCATGCACATCGAAATCGTGATCATCGCGGACTCTGAAGACGGTGTTCTGAAAACCATGTTTATGTGCATCGCGTGCATTGTCATACTGCGCCATGACAGACCTTGTATGAGACTCACAATCTTTAATCCATTGCTTAAAATCGATGGTGTTTTCAATGGCTAGCGCTTTAAGCATGAAACCTAGCAATGCCTCGTTGTCTTTGTGCTTGTCATCTTTATAAGCAATTGATGAATGGTCGAAGTTATCCATCACTAGGAAAGCGGTGTCGCCCTTCGATTTCTTCAATCTACTCACTCGGGGCTTTCTATCACCGGCGGGAAAGCTAATCTCGATGGCGGCACAATTTAAATTGGCGGTAGCTGCATATACAGTGCCATCTGACCCTAGTTCATTCGCTAACGAGCTGATACCGCTATAGCCACTATTTCCGACGATGACCGTAGTGCGTACGCCGCTCGTATGCATGGGGTTGTCGACAAATCGATCGCGCTGAGCCAGCTCCCAGCTGTAAGGGCTTCCCATCTCTAGTGCATTCAAAATATGGGAGCCAGTTTGAAAGCGTTTGTTGGAATTAAACCCTTTGATGACTCGGCCATAGATTGCACGGCCTTTATGGGCAAGAGGTGAACCAAAATTAGCAGGGGCTAGCATCAGGAGGTTGTTGATTGGCGGGCGCAGATGATGGCGTGTGTAAATGCTCTGCATCCAGTCGCGCACGATGAGACCACCAGTAGAATGGATAATGACGTCGATAGATTTAGGAGAGGTCGGCAAACCCTGTTCCTTCCAGGCGCGAGCTAGTCCTTTCACAAGGTCTTGCATCTGCACATCGTCATCAAGGGAAACATAATTGCCGAGAAAAAGAGAGGACACTTGCCGAGAACTGGTGTTTTCTATGGCTTCGGCGAGCCCGATGAATGAGCTCGCCTCGTCACTCCAACCGTGAATAATGAGTAATGGTTTCATCTAAGGCTCCTTGCAACTTGCTGTAGTTGAGGATTGGAGCTACTACGGCTACTCAGACGGGTGTGGCAGCCCCCAGGTCGATCACATTCACAACTTGTTTTTCTTTGCGGCGCCGGCCAATTTCATCCATCGAATGGCGGCAGGTTCCAGCTAGTTGGATCAATTTGCTTTCACACACATCGCAGCGGACACACTCTTTGAAGTCGACTTTCTCGGCGCGAATAGCACCAGTAGGGCAGGCGTGTTCGCAGACCTTGCACATTGTGCATTGTGGGACGCGTTTGATACGCAACGGGCTGATCATGGAGACAATGCCAAGTGCAGCGCCGAGTGGGCAGACGTAGCGGCAATAGAAACGCTCAATTACGAAACAGGCGGCTAATATCGCGATGAGAATGACCCATAGGACAACTGAAGGGCTGAAGAAAAATAATGTGCCGAAGGGTTCGAAATATTGGAATATGCTCAGGTTGGCGTTAAGCATTGCTGTAACAAGTATGAGTGCCAAGATGCCGTATTTAATATAGAGGGCATTGTCGTGTATTTTTTGAGGGACTTTAATACGCCATTTTTTGGGGGAGAAACGCGCGATAAAATCTTGTACCGCTCCAAAAGGGCACAGAGACGAGCAGAAGACACGTCCCCATATTAAGGTTGTGACGATTGTGAAGGTCGCAATGATAAGAGTGGTCAAATTATTGGTCAGGGCTTCTGGCCCAAGTTTGATGACGCTTGTGAAATGAGAGATCGATAAGAAGCCGTTTTTGTAAAAGCCTAAATAGAATAACGTTGCCGTAAGGGCTGCCCAACGCAGGCTCTCTTTTTTCGTTAAAAACGCGGCCATCACCAAAGTGAGCAGTGCGAACAGTAAAATGACGTCACTCATCGGGGTGACGCCCCATGGCGGGTCGAGTCGCAAGCGAGTGATAAACGAGGCATTGACTAAGCGTGCAGCAAGTAACTCTTCTTCGGACAAAACGAGTTCATTGCGCGCGAGAGTCAAGCCGACCCCGCTAAGGGAATAGTCGACCGAGACTTCGTCATCTGAGCCAGGGGGGTGGTAAATGAGTGTGAAAGGCTCTGTAACATCGAAGTCAGGGTGCATGATCAACGCGACGCCGTAAGGCGCATTTCCGGCTATGGCACCAGTGCTACCGTTCCCTGCACTGCTGTAGCGATTACCTGCGACATAGCGGGTAAGGTCGCCCTGCCTTACCGACATCGGGAACTGGCGGAAAGACTCCCCTGCACCTGGGCCGCTTGGAGCGATCAACATCATTTCATCGCCAGTGGCACGAAATGAGGCATCGGATTCGACAAGTTCATAGTCACTAGCGCCTATAAAATATTCCCCTAATGCGCGTCGCCCCATATAAGTAAACGATAGGGTTAAGGGGACGCCCTCGGCATTGATAGAGTGCAGCTGGCGGATAACGCCTTGATCGATCAAGCTGTTCCAGGAGTACTGTTCTAACAAGATTTTGGCATTCTCATTGGAGTTCTGTTCGGCTTCATTGCCTTCGCCATAGCCTAGATAGAAGCGGGCTACGCGACGGGCGGTTTCCCCAACGCTGCGTGCAATCGCTGTGCTTGTGGCTGTGGCGGCGCTCAAACCGTCGATATCACGGTAGATTCTGTACTCATCGCTTATAGGTTTGTTGCGAAACTGCGAGAGAAACACCGAGTTATCGATAAAATCCCCACGCGAATACATATAAGATTCATAATAATCGAGGACTTTCATGTCAGTGACGACACCTTCCATGTCCATGCCCACCAAGACATCGATAGGGGCGGCATAGCCCACGCGCATGGGCGGGTAGTCACGGTTCATGAAAACAAAGCCAACTTGCTCTTGTTCACCAGTCGTTGGGTTCTTACGAAAGCCACGGTATACGGGGGCTTCGCCCAACTCTTTGGCAGAGAAAGTTTCGGCTGTAGGAAGGACTTCTTCGAGCCACTCGGGTTGTATCACTGTGGAATAAGGGGTTTGGGCGAAACAGTTAAGGCTGAAAAATACTAGGCAGGTCGCCAGCAAAATCGTGCGAAAAGAAAGGTGAGACATTTTGATGGCAAATTCCTGTTTTTATTTGAGCCAATGCTAGTGCGCTAATATACCTCGCGCTAGGAGTTTGCTCCAGCAAAGGGTTGAATCATTACAATCTGTAATACTTCACTTGCGCTATAAGAAGCATACAATGGCGTTTTCAATTTGGATTTCAGTGCAATTTAGGAGGCACTTAAGAATGCGAAATAGACATGGAGACTTTATTTGGTATGAGTTAATGACCACCGACCTAGATAAAGCGCAAGCATTCTATAGCGCCGTATTGGGCTGGGAAATTGTAGATTCGCAAATGCCAGGTATGGATTATCGATTAGCATTTGCGGGGGAATCACCGATTGGCGGTCTTATGCGTATGCCGCAGGAAGCGATTGATGCAGGCGGAAAGCCTATCTGGGCTGGCTATATCGCAGTTGATGACGTGGATGCGAGCGTGGCAAAAATAACGGCCGCGGGGGGCAAATTATTGATGCCTGCCACTGAGATTCCAGAGGTTGGGCGAATTGCGATGCTTAGCGATCTCGATGGCATCCCTTTTTACATTATGCGTGGCGCCACTGACGAACCGAGTGATGCCTACTCGGCGAATGAATTGGGGCATTGCGGTTGGAATGAGTTAGCAGCCAAAGACATGAGCGCAGCAATGGCATTCTATAGTGAACAATTCGATTGGAAGATGGGGTTCGAGATGGACATGGGGCCGATGGGCGCTTATAGATTCATCGAGCGTGATGAGCAGGGCTTTGGCGGTATCATGCAGGCGAGTGAAGAGGCAGGCCCACCCCTTTGGTCTTTTTATTTCCGCGTTGCCAGTATCGAAGCCGCCGTTGAGAAGGTGCAGGCGCAAGGTGGCAAGATATTACACGGGCCAGCAGAAGTGCCAGGTGGCGATTATATAATTAACGGCCTTGACCCCCAAGGTGTGCTGTTTTCTTTAGTAGGTAAACTGAATGCGTGAAGTTGAAATAAACAAAGAACCCGTCGAGTTGTATAAGATTCTTAAATTCGAAGGGCTAGCCGAGAATGGTGGTTCTGCGAAGTTGATGATCGGAGAGGGAGGCGTTCTGGTCAACGGAGAGGTAGAAACGCGTAAGCGCCGCAAGATAGTGGGCGGCGATGTCATCGAGTTTCAAGGGGTCACGCTTAAAATATTATTAAGCAGCTAGAAGCGAGAGTCCGCTGCGCAAGCACTATTGTTGACCTTGGCAAACAAAGTGTTAGCTGAGTCTATTGTTCTAGAGGACGACGGGACTTTTCCACAATGAGTGTTGGTTTGCCGTCCAGGCTAGTTTGATTCTTAGCCTCCCAATATTGCTCAATACCTGCATCGCCTTTTTTCAGCGCCCATTCTTTAAGCAATGAGCGGTCTTCATCATAGGTGTAATAGGGCACGGCCATGCCGCAGGAGGTTTGGACTAGCTCGATGCTCAGATCGAAGATCTGCCTGGCACCAGGAAGAGGCTCGAACAAAGCGGCCATCTCTGCCCAATCTGCATCGCCCTGATGAATAGCACGGGCTTGCCCATAGAGCCTCAAAATCATGGGCGTGCCTTCGAAGGCGCAGAACATAATAGTCATGCGTGTGTTATCAAGTAGGTGTGCGGCGGTTTCGTTACCACTACCTGTAACATTGAGCCATGCCACTCGCGTTGGGCTTAATACGCGTAAAGAGTTCATCCCCTTTGGAGAAACGTTCACAGACCCTTCATTGGCAGCAGTGCCGACAAAGTAGATTTTTTGCGCCGCGATGAAGTTAGTGAGTGTGTCATTCAATGAGGGAATTTTGCTGCCCATGAAAAGCTCCTTGAGTGAATATTTAAGGTCAAGATGACATCGTCAATTTTTGCTTGCCAATGCCTCAAAGGCTCTGGATAAAATCCCTAATACCATTGAGCAACATTTGTGTGGCTAATAGCACCAGGATCATCCCCATGAGGCGCTCCAGTGCGCGCGATCCGCGGTTACCGATAAGGCGCAATAAATGTCCAGAGCTCAAGAGAATCACTGTCGCACCACCCCAGGCTAGGAATAGGGCGATACTCCAGTCAAGTAAGCGCTCGGGCTGGTTTGAGCTCAGCAAAAGTAATATGGCGATGGTGGAGGGCCCCGCCGTCAAGGGCACAGCAAGGGGGACGATAAATGGCTCGTCATCGACTTTTTCTTCGTCACCAGAATGATGGCTAGGAAAGATCATTCGTAGAGAAATGATAAACAACAAGACACCACCGGCGATATTCAAAGAGGATTGCGACAGGCCAAGAAAGGCAAGTATGGCGTTGCCCGCGAAAAGAAAGCCGAGGAGTATAAATAAAGCGATTAATAGTTCACGCGCAACAACTCGTGAGCGCCGTTTCTCATCCAGTTTCGATAAAACCGCATTGAATATTGGCACATTGCCGATTGGGTCCATCACCAAAAATAGCGTCATGGCGGCAGACGAGATTTCTAACCAATTCACTGTGTTTCTCTACTCAAAGTGTGACTGGGTGCCTAGTTTAGCGAGCGTTGGTAGACAGGAATGACAGTAACTCGGTTTCGATAGCGTTAGCAACTGCCGGTACGTACATAACGCTGACAAAGGTGATCGCGCTAAGCGCGACGCAAAGCATAATATAAGTTGTCCATCGCATTAGGGGCGACCTCGCGCTGTTAATTCAAACACCCAAGTATTGCCAGCCTCGATCTGCTGCCTGTTGGTTGGAGAACCATATTTATTCGTCATCACCGAAGCAACACCGTCTAATTCATTACCCTGGCGGATGCGAACGATTTGGCGAAGGTAGCGAGTGCCATTGATGCGAATGACAGCTTCACCATTGCCTTCGTCGGCCTGTATGGCCCAGTGTTTCCAGATTCGGCCGAGAATTGAATTCATATAGCCAGAGGCGACATAGAGCCTACCATTGACCGGCAGTACCCATACATAGCGAGAACTTATTGGGTCGGTTAATTGTAACTCTATGGTCTGAATGTCATCCGCGAAGCTCCAGTTAGGCTCAGGGCCAGTGTACAGTGGGCCGGAAACTAACTCACCACCAGGAAACAACACCGAAGGCCCATCGGCATCTTGGTTTTTATACCGCAATGTACCAATGGCCACCAAAGGAATAAGAATAATAATTCCAAGTAATTGAACTATAAATTTCATGCAATGATCCTTAATGGGTCTATAGCGATGATATGTCAATAAAACGCGAGAATCCTAACTAACAAGATTGAAAGTGTAACTGTGCCGAGTTCACTGGGCTTGTTCGGCTGCCATGCGCTCTTCTTGTGCGCGCGCACCTGACAAAATCCCCTCTAAGGCGTAGTTGCCTTCGTGGCATGCATATTCGTAGATTGGGTCATCACTGTGCGTATAATTGATCACTGCCGTCCAAGGGGCTTCCCATGTTTCATCGTCGTGCATGGTAAACTCGTACTGAAGCACATCTTCGGACACTCGAGTCAATTTTTCTTTGAAGACTCTATTGCCACGAGCCCCCATGAACTCACTGGCATCGGAAAAATTGCGCGTCTCAATATACAGAGAATCTCCCTCAAAATAGCCTCGCGAATCGCCGTGCCAAAGACGGACGTTTGCGTCTATATGGGGGGAGTTGTCTAAGGGAATAAGCCGCACATCATGAATCATTTCTTGAACAATCGCTACATGCGTGGCGCTTTGTACAACCTGATAATAGCTGTTATAGCCTGCCAGCATATAGGGCATGCCATAGGTAATACAACGCTCTTGTAGAGGGCGTGAGGTATACGAGTCCGATGGGCTCTCGCGACGCTTTTGTGCTTGTTCGGCCATAAATTCGCGAGCTGCGGGCCGCATTGCGGGCAAGCGCCCATTGGGCGGGTCGACGATCAATGAGGTCCGGCGTTCGATGTTACGGTTGGCCATCCAACTTGAGTCATAATTTCCAGTGGAGGGGTCGTAGGATTCGACCTCTCCTGTAATTACGGCATTGAGAAAGCCGTCTCCGAATAGCGCATCTCCACCCTCCGATTCGATTTGCGCAGCGCGAGCGAGTAGTCGTTGATACTCATCCTCTGTGAGGGTCGCGCGGTCTTGGAAAAATTCAGGGCGTTGCAGCGGGGTAGTGCTATTGTTTGCCCAAACACCTTGCAAGTCAGGTTGCCCATTAATTGTTCTGGGGACGGTGTAATCTTGATCTTGCGCCCAGCTGCTTGTGATCAAAAGCAGGAGTGAGAAACCGATGAGCGACTGGTGGATTCCTTGTGATGAATTTTGGCTGTTCATTACGTTGCCCTCGTCAGTGTGTCCGCTTTCGCGGTTATTCTTCATCTTGCGTTTGCGCGCCTTTCACTAAGTGCCCGTACAGCAATTCTTCGGAAAATTCGACGCACTTAAATTCTAATAACTGCGCATTTTGATCGAGCCGTCTATAAAGGGGAATTGTCATCTTCCAGGGGCGGGTGTAGACGATTGGGTCCGTTAATGTCACTTCATACTGAAGAACGTCTCGGCTCAAAAAAGTATAGCGTTCGGTGACTTTCAGCTGCTCGCTGTGATGATTGCCCGAGCGATCTAACCAACTGTCAGGCATCTGCTCGGTGACATCGACCACGAGTGTGTCGCCTTCCCAATGCCCCAGTGAGTGCCCCATCCAACTAGGGATGGGCGCTTCGAAATTAGGCTGGTCCATATAAATTATGCGATTAGCGCTGGCGAATTCGTAGGCCATGATGATGTGCTTTTCTGACTGCACGATCTGGAATGGAAAAGGCATATAGTTAGCACGAGGAACCCCTGGCATATAGCATTTCACAACGGGGTCGTTTGCCAACCAATTCTCTTGATTGTCTTTCTGTTTGGCGCGCGCCTGGGCGGTGTAGGGAATTTGCCCGCCCTCCACAATGCCTGTGCCAGCGGGTATCGCACCAATGGCGGCCCATTTTGGGTCAGGCCCCATGCGTGCATTATGCGGTTCTATCCCCCAGTGATGATTGCCAATAGTTTGCCACAGCCCATTGAGATCCGCTTTGCCATCGGCCGTGCGAGGAATGTCGCTCCCGTCAGCAGCGAGCGAAGATGAAGAAAAACTGAGGAGGGAGGCTGTTAGGCTCAGACTGGCGAGAATGCCTAAACGACTTGCCTTGCTAAGCAAATGGTTCATTGTTCTTGAATTCCTAATTATTGTTATTTTTTCGCGTCTAGTGGTGAATTCACCATCTACACGGGGGAATAGCCTGTTCGTACTATCCCACGAGCTTGCGCGTTCTTGCAAGTTGTATCGAAATTCGAGAAGGGAGTGATAGCCCCTTGTTCAAAGCCTAGTAAGTGGTTTGAACAAGGGGCGGGGGATTAATCCATGGCATGGATCATGGCGAGCTTTTCTTTCAAAGCCGCAATGGCCGCTTCGTTACTGCGTTGACGTTCACGCTCAGTAGCAACGATCTCTTCAGGCGCATTGTCGACAAACTTTGCATTGGATAGTTTGCCAGTAATGCCAGCTAAGTTTTTTTCGAGCTTGCCTATCTCTTTTTCGAGTCTTGCAGCTTCTGCTTCTTTATCGATTAAACCGGCCAGCGGTACAAGGATTTCAACATCGCCATGCAATTGCGTGGCACTCATTGGCGCCTCATCGGTGGCTGCTAAGAAGGTAATATCTTTGAGCTTAGCAAGTTTTGTTAAGAACAAACGGTTTTCATCAAGGCGGCGTTGATCATCTTGACTGCCGTTGCGTAACAACACAGGAATAGCTTTGCCCGGAGAGATATCCATCTCGCCACGAATGTTGCGAATCCCAACGATGATGCCTTTGACCCAATCGATGTCTGCTTCTGCTTGCTCATCGATCAATGCGGAGTCTACCTGTGGATACGATTGCATCATCAGGCTTTTCTCTTCGTCGTTCCCACGCATGTCTAGCAGTGGTGATACCCGTTGCCAGATTTCCTCTGTGATGAATGGCATCAGAGGGTGGCTTAGTCGCAAACTAGCCTCTAATACAGACAGTAGCGTTAGGCGTGTCGTTTGGGCATGGTCGGGGTGGTTTTCTTCGTCCCATAACACAGGTTTAGACAGTTCTAGGTACCAATCGCAATACTCATTCCAGAAGAAGTCATAGATCGCTTGAGACATCAGATCGAAACGATATTGCGCCATGTGCTCATGCACTTGTGCAACAGTGCGTTGAAAGCGTGACATGATCCAGCGATCGGCGAGGCTAAAGTAATTTTGTTCGCGCAGCGCTTCTTGTTTCGCTGTATGGAACACGATGCCTTTCTCTTCTGTGTTCATCAAGACATAGCGTGACGCATTCCAGATCTTATTACAGAAGTTGCGGAAGCCTTCCATACGATTGAGGTCAAATTTAATGTCTCGCCCAGTCGATGCAAGGGAGTAAAACGTGAAGCGCAGTGCATCGGTGCCGTAGGAGGTGATGCCATCGGGAAATGCTTTGCGGGTGTATTTTGCGATTTTCTGTTCGAGTTGAGGCTGCATCAAATCGCTTGTGCGTTTGCTAACTAATTCTTCGAGCTCGATGCCATCGATGAGATCGATCGGGTCAAGAATATTGCCCTTCGACTTAGACATCTTCTGACCATTTTCGTCTTTTACAAGCCCCGTGATATAAACCGTCTTGAATGGGATTTCACCGGTAAATTTCAGGGTCATCATGATCATGCGCGCAACCCAGAAGAAGATGATGTCAAAACCGGTCACCAACACATCAGTTGGGTGGAAGGTCTTCATCATTTCTTTGTCATTGGGCCAATCGAGAGTGGCAAAAGTCCACAAGGCAGACGAGAACCACGTGTCGAGCACATCTTCGTCTTGACGTAAGGTCAGCTCTGGCGCCAAAGAGTATTTCTCGCGCACGTTCTCTTCACTAGAGCCCACGTAAATCTTACCAGTATCGTCGTACCACGCTGGAATTCTGTGCCCCCACCAAAGTTGTCGGCTAATACACCAGTCTTGAATATCACGCATCCACGCGAAATAGGTGTTCTCCCAGTTTTTGGGAACAAACTGGATGTCGCCGTTCTCTACCGCTTTGATTGCGGGGTCAGCAAGAGACTGCACTGCCACATACCATTGGTTAGTTAGATAGGGTTCGATAACCGTATTGGTGCGATCGCCACGTGGCACTTTCAGTTTGTGGGGATCAATTTTCTCTAATAAACCCAGGGCTTCGATGTCGGCGACAATTTTCTTACGCGCATCGAAACGATCCATGCCACGGTAGGCGGCAGGGGCGTTGTCATTGATCGCTGCGTCATCGGTCAGGATGTTGATCATCTCTAGGTCATGGCGTTTTCCGACTTCATAGTCGTTGAAGTCATGCGCTGGAGTGATTTTTACGCAACCTGTTCCGAATTCGGAGTCCACATAGTCATCGGCAATGATGGGTATGCGGCGATCGCAAAGTGGCAATAACACAAATTTGCCGATCAGGTCTGTATAGCGTTCGTCCTCTGGGTTTACCGCAACAGCGGTATCGCCGAGTAGAGTTTCGGGGCGCGTAGTGGCGATGGTAATGTAGTTGTCGCCATTTTTTGTACAGGCACCATCGGCCAATGGGTAACGGAAATGCCAAAGGAAGCCGTCTTCTTCTTCTGAAATCACTTCAAGATCGGATACGGCTGTGTGCAGTTTTGGGTCCCAGTTTACGAGACGGTTACCTCGATAAATAAGGTCTTCGTCATAGAGTTCGATAAAGACTTTCTCAACGACCTTGGAGAACTCTGGGTCCATGGTGAAACGTTCGCGGCTCCAATCCAAGGAAGAGCCTAGGCGGCGAATCTGTTGGGTAATGATATCGCCCGATTCTTTTTTCCATTCCCACACTTTTTCGGTGAACTTCTCACGGCCTAGATCTTGGCGGGTAAGATCCTGTCGCGCTAGTTGTCGTTCAACGACCATTTGGGTGGCGATACCTGCGTGGTCAGTACCGACTTGCCATAGTGCTTTTTTGCCTAACATTCGGTTGTAGCGAATCAGGGCATCCATGATGGCATTTTGGAAACCATGGCCCATATGCAGCCGGCCTGTGACATTGGGAGGAGGAATGACGATAGAGTAGGCGTCACCTTGTCCTTGCGGCGTAAAATAGCCTTTTTCTTCCCATTGTTTGTACCAGTGGCTTTCGATCTGATTCGGTTGGTATGTCTTGTCCATTGAATGCTGCAACTATGATTTCTAGTGGGTTTGGTAGTGATCGTTAAGTATACCGTAGTTTGTGTGTGGTGGGCTTGTGTGCAGGGATGAATTTTTAGGCGGGATTTGTGATGATCTTCCGCACTGACAAGAGCGCTAACTACGGAGTACAAACTCACTCTGTTGGTCGAGTCTGGTGCTGGGCTTGAGTTTGCTGGACACGCCGTGAACCCGTCCGTGGGGGCTCAACCGCCGCATCCCTGCGGCGGATGGTCCTGCAAACTCAATCCCACCCCCAAACTCTGAATGAGTGGGAGCTTGAAACAAGGTGGGCATGCTTGATGTGTGGAAGAGGTCGCGAACGAAGCGTCTTGGCAAACATGCCTAACTCGTCGTTAAACGACTTCATTGAGAAGTTCAGTGCCGTGTTGAGCGACCCCGCTCGATCAATGCGGCGATGGGCTTGCGCACTGACAAGAGCGCTAACTACGAAGCACTAAGCCTTCTGACGACGCAGGTATTCGACTAGTAAAGGCACTGGCCGCCCCGTAGCGCCTTTTTGTGCTCCAGACATCCAAGCTGTGCCAGCGATGTCTAGGTGTGCCCAATTGTATTTTTTCGTGAATCTCGACAAGAAACACGCCGCTGTGATGGTGCCGGCTCTTGGGCCACCGATGTTGGCGATGTCGGCAAAATTACTCTCTAACAATGGCTGGTACTCGTCCCACAAAGGCAGCTGCCAGGCAAAGTCTAATGTGTCTTGGCTGATGCCTAGGAGCTCGTCGGCCAAAGGCTGGTGAGTGCTGAGAAGGGCGGTCGTTTGGTCGCCGAATGTTGCCACTGCCGCGCCTGTCAGGGTTGCCACGTCGATGACGGTTCTTGGCTTGAAGCGTTCGACATAGGTGAGGGCGTCGCATAGGACTAGTCGGCCTTCAGCGTCGGTGTTGAGGATTTCGATGGTTTGACCGGACATGCTTGTGACAACGTCACCTGGTTTCGTCGCGGTGCTGCTGGGCATATTTTCCGCTGCTGCAACGACAGCCACTACATTGATCTTGAGTCCGAGCTCTGCAACTGCGTTCATTGTGCCGATGACGCTTGCGGCGCCGCACATATCGAACTTCATTTCGTCCATAGCCCCGCCTGGTTTGAGGCTAATGCCACCAGTATCGAAGGTGATGCCCTTGCCCACGAGTACAAAGGGCTTGCTGCCAGCTTTGGCGCTGCCTTTGTATTGCATGACGATGAGCTTGGCTTCTTCTTTCGAACCGGCGCTAACAGAGAGTAATGAGCCCATTCCTAGGCGCTGCATTTGTTTTTCTGACAGGACTTTGGTGCTAATTGATTTGTATTTGGCGGCTAATTTGGTGGCTGTCTCGCCAAGGTAAGTCGGGGTGCAAACATTGCCAGGAAGATTGCCGAGCTCTTTGGCAGTACTCATCCCTATGCCTATCGCGTTGCCTGCTTTCATGGCCTCTTTCATGGTGCTGCTGTGTGCGCCCTTTGGGGTGCTGATATTGACAGTTGTCAGCATATAACTTGGTTTTTTCTTACTTTTAGTGCTGTCGTATTGGTAGCAGCAGTTTTCGCACTCTTGCACCAGCATCGTAACGGCCCAGGCCGCTTCGCGGTCCTTTATTGCAAGTTCAGCAAGGGTGAAGGTGGCCGTTTTGGCATTGGCCTTCAGAATGGCTTTAGCAGCGCCTGATACTATTTTGCGGTAGGCGCGAGCATCTAGGGCGCCTTCATCGCCGCAACCTACCACTAATACACGTTTCGCCTTGCCAGCCGTAGGGTGCAATAGGAGGGCATCGCCTACTTTTCCACTGATGTCGCCTGTTGCCACGACTCGACTGATGGCGCCGTCGATCGCTTTATCCAAATCACTCGCCTGCGCCGTGAGTTTCCCCTTTGTCCAAACGCCAACGACGAGGCAATCTGTGGCTTTGGTGGCGGGGTTCGTGCTGAGCAGTGCGTATTTCATGTGGCAGGTCCCTTTTGGAATGCAGATAGTTAGTGATGTAAGCAATGCTAGGCAGTTTCCCGCCCCTACGCAATAGCAAGGCATATTGAACTGCAACGACAGGGCTTGGCGATAAGGGCTAAATAGGTGTACATCTTTCCGTGCGCTGATTAGAATTGGCGGCCTAAAATTGATGGCTTAAGCCGTCCTTTAGACTAAGGTTAGGAGCTTGCTCCCATCTTTGTCAGTTAATGTTTGTGCAATAAAAATCGGTGGAATCATGTCACGCGTTAAGATCACTATGCCCGATCAGTTTCTTTTCTCATTGCAGCGTTCGGTGGGAATTAGTGACCTTAATTATGCCCGGCATTTAGATAGTGTCTCTATGGTGCGTATTATTCATGAGGCGCGCCTGCAGTTTCTGGCAGAGCTAGGGTTCACAGAGGCCAATATCTTCGGATTAGGCATGGTGGTGACCGACCTCGCAGTGGATTATCAGTCCGAATCGTTTGCAAACGATACTTTGAATATAGAGGTCGGCGTTGGGCGATTTAATCGCTATGGCTGTGATATCTATTATCAAATCAATAATACTGCCCTTGATCGCATTGTCTGCGGCGCAAAAACGGGAGTCGTGTTTTTTGATTTCGATAAGCATAAAATCGCCTTGATCCCGAAAGCATTTAAAGAAATGTTAGAACACCCCGAGCAAGACGAAATTTGATTGTCAGCAAATGGACTAGTGTCGAGGATTGTCTCTTAGAGTGATTATTTTCCGTTATTTAGCTCGACAGATTTTCCAAGTCATGAGTGCCGTCACGCTCATTCTTCTCGTAGTGATTATGATTTCTCGCTTCCTTGGCTACCTAGGGCAGGCGGTAGCCGGCGAGATCTCTTCCGATATTCTATTGCAGCTGATGGTATTTCGGCTGCCTGATTTTCTATTAGTCATTATTCCTTTCGCCTTATTTCTAGGCATCCTGTTGGCCTATGGCCGGATGTACTCTGAGAACGAGATGACGGTGCTCAGTGCTTGTGGGTATAGCCAGAAACAAGTGACCTTGAGCACTATTATGAGCGCCTCGTTTTTGTCAGTGCTCATGGGAGTAATGAGTTTACAGATAGCCCCAATGGGTCTACAAAACACAGAAAGACTCTTGGAAAGCCAAGATGAATTGACCGAGTTAGACTTGATTGTCGCAGGTCAATTTCAGCGCTTTGATGCTGGGCTGCGAACGACCTACGCAGAGTCAATCAATGTGGGAGCTAATGGCCGTCTGTTGAATAATACCTTCGTTGCTTGGCGTCGCCCTGATGCCGTCGCACAGGAGCAAGGACTGCGCGTGATACTGTCAGAGACTGCGCGGCCAATTATCGATGAAAGTAGCGGAAGACGCTTCATGCTGCTGGAAAATGGCGTGCTTTATGAGGGCGTCCCCGGTCAGGCCGATTACCTAGTGACGCAATTCGATGAGCAGGCGATTCTTATGCCAGAACCTGCGCGCATCACAGAGTTGACTCGCGAGAAGTCTATGCCCACTAGTACGCTGTGGAACTCGTCGGACCCAGCACATCAAGCAGAGCTGCAATGGCGACTTTCGGTCATCCTGATGATCCCAATTCTAACCCTCGTTGCGGTGCCGTTGAGTAAAGTGGAGCCTCGACGAGGACGCTTCAGTAAATTGCTCCCTGCCAGCGTGTTATTCGCGCTTTATTATGTGGCCTTACAAATGGCGATGACCTTGCTAGAGGACGAAGTAGTCCCGATTGCCATCGGACTCTGGTGGGTGCATGGAATCTTCCTCGCCTTGGGTTTGTATTTGCTCTACGCACCAAAATTGCGTCGGCCAGCAAAATTTAAGGGGCAGGGGGCGCGTACATGAAAAAAATTGATGCGCATATTCGCAACAGTGTTTTGCTATCCATGCTAGTTGTGATGGGGCTAACCTTTAGTCTCGACTTTATTTTCACACTGACCGACGAATTGGGGCGTGGGATCGATGGCTATAGCGCTACGGATGCACTGATATATACATTGCGCATTATGCCCACGGGGATTTATGAGATGCTGCCATTCTCAGCTCTAGGTGGCGCCCTAATTGGTCTGGGGCTGCTGGCATCCCACAATGAATTGGTGGTCATTCAGGCTGCAGGCGTGAGCACTTGGCGCATTGTTGGCGCGGTGATGAAACCAACGTTAGTAGTGATGATACTTAGCTTGTTATTAGGGGAATACGTGGCCCCTAGATTACAACAAACAGCCCAAAGTGAGTTGGCGATCATTCAAAGTGGTGGTTTAGCATTGAATTCATCGCGCGGTGAGTGGCGAAAGATTGGCAATGAATTTATTCACATCAATGTGATTTTGCCTGGTGGCGAGGAGCTGCAAGGGGTGACTCGTTATACCTTAAACGATCAACGCCGTTTGGCCACGAGTAGTTTTGCCAGCAGTGCCCGCTATCTCGAAGATGGGCAAGGGTTCTTTTGGCGCTTGTCGGATGTGTCAGAGACCGAATTTGGCAATGGTGAAATCGCTGTCAATCAATATGAGACTTTGGACTGGCGGGTTGATCTGTCGCCGGAGCTGCTCAGTGTCTTACTGGTAGAACCGGAGCGACAGTCGATCTCAGGTTTGTATCAATTTGCGGAATATTTTCGTGCAGAAGGTTTAGAGAGCGATACCTATTTCTTGGCGTTTTGGAAAAAATTGTTGCAACCATTAGCGACCGCCTCACTCGTGCTAGTGGCCATCTCTTTTGTATTTGGATCGATGCGCTCGGTGACGATGGGGGCGCGAGTATTCATGGCGATAGGCATAGGGCTTGCCTTTACCATTGCGCAGCGAGTGCTTGGCCCCGCAAGTTTGTTGTACGGGTTTAGCCCGATAATTGCGGTAATGATCCCGATTGCGATTTGCGGCTTGTCGGGTGTTTATTTGTTGCGCAAAGTCTAATTAGAAGTTTCTGGCACCTTTGGCAACGACGACGACTTGCGTACCTGAAAGAATGTCATGAATAGCGTTGCCGTGTTTGTCGATATACAACCAGAGATAACCAATACCTAGGCAGAAAAAAGATGGCCAAGCCAGAACGAATCGCAACACCGCTTGTTTCAAATTCATAAGCTTTCCGGTTGCGCTGACTGCTTTGATTCTCCAAGCAATCATGCCCAAAGTTTGCCCTGTGCGCATCCAGAACCAAATATAGAAACCAGCAGCACTTAGCACCTCTGCCGTAAACAGAATGGCGCTAAGCAGCGGATCAGTTTGTACTTGTCCATCAACTAACTGATTGGTGTCTGGGCCAACAATAAACTGCATGCCAAAACCCAAGGCCATCCAAATAGCGGCGACAAGAAACGCATCATACAGCAATGCTGCGAGACGACGCAGCAGTCCGGCAGTTGGTGCATCCGGTTCGTCTTGTGGTGCAATCGTCTCGCTCATCGCTTTTATAGTTCCTTCACTGCTTGAATCAATTCATTTACGGCTTTTTGTCCATCGCCAAACAACATGCGCGTGTTGTCGAGTAAGAACAAGGGGTTTTCAACGCCGGAGAAACCTGTGCCGCGACCACGCTTAATGACGATCACGTTTTCAGACTCTTCGGCGTTGAGGATCGGCATACCAAACAGCGGGCTGCTTGGGTCTTTCTTCGCGGCGGGGTTAACGACATCGTTCGCGCCGATTACCAAGGTAACGGTGGTGTTGCCGAAGTCAGAGTTGATGTCTTCCATGTCGTAAATAAGATCGTAAGGGACACCCGCTTCGGCTAGCAGTACGTTCATGTGGCCCGGCATACGCCCTGCAACTGGGTGAATCGCAAACTTCACTTTCACGCCTTTGTCAGTTAACAGCTGCGTTAGCTCCCACACTTTATGTTGGGCTTGCGCAACGGCCATGCCGTAGCCAGGAATGATAACGACTTGGCTCGCATAAGCCATCATGATGCCTACGTCCTGAGCCTGTACCTCTTTCATAGAGCCGCCACTCTCATCGCCTTGGCCCGCAGCGGCTGTGTTAGTGCCAAAACCGCTGAAGAAGACGTTACTGACAGAGCGGTTCATCGCTTTGGCCATTAGATGGGTAAGCAAGCTGCCTGCAGAGCCCACCACAGTCCCTGCAATGATCATGGCGGCATTGCCAAGGACATAGCCTTCAAAGCCCACGGCTAAACCAGTCAGGGCATTGAACAACGAGATGATCACTGGCATATCGGCGCCACCGACGGGGACTGTAATAAAGACCCCAAGCACTAAGGCGAGTGCGAAGAACACCAGAATTGGCATCAATTCGTTGGTGAAATAAACCGTGACGGCGAAACCAATTAAGACCACTGCCAACACCAAATTAATGAGTTGTTGTTGGGGCAAGAGCTTATTAGTGTTGAGTCTGCCATCGAGCTTAGCCCATGCGATGATGGACCCACTGAAAGCGATGGTCCCGATAATGGCACCAAGAATGGCTAGAATCGTAATGTCGATGCCCATTGCTTGCGCGATGGTTTCCGGGTGGGCACTAAGGCCAACATTACCGAGCAATGCATTGGTGTTTTGCCCGGCAGCCACTTCGCCTTGTGCTTTGAGCAGTTCGACCGCGGCAATAGTGGCAGCGGCGCCGCCACCCATGCCGTTGTACATCGCGATCATCTGAGGCATGTCAGTCATGGCCACTTTCTTGCCAGACACCCACGCGTAACCACCACCAATGGCGATGGCGACAATGATGAGAATGTAATTGGTCATGGCCTGCGGATTGTCGGTGAGCTCATGGGACATAAATGTCACAAGCGTTGCCAATACCATGCCAGCGCCCGCCCATTGGATGCCACGTCTTGCGGTCACCGGGGAGCTCATTTGCTTCAACCCCAGAATAAACAAAACGGCAGCTAGAAAATAACTCGCTTGGATTAGGAGATTCATTTATTTATTCTCCTGATTTGCGGGCTTTTTATCGCTAGGTTTGAACATTTCCAGCATGCGTTCAGTGACGACGTAGCCGCCCACGGCGTTACCGGCGGCCAATAAGACGGCAACAAAGCCAATGGCTTGTTGAGTTGTGTTCTCTGCAATGCCAAGGGCAATCATTGCCCCTACTAATACAATGCCGTGGACGAAATTGGAGCCCGACATCAAGGGTGTGTGCAAAATGACGGGCACTTTGCTGATGATCTCGTATCCTGTAAACCCTGCCAGCATAAATATATAAAGCGCTGCTAGTCCTTCAATCATTGTGCACCTCCTGCGATTTTTTCTTTTATTTGTGCATTCACAATCTCACCCTGATGGGTGATGAGGCTATCTTTTAAGATTTGATCTTCCAGATCGATATTAAGAGCTGCGTCTTTAATCATTAGGCTCACTAAATTCAATAAGTTCTTCGCATACAACTCACTGGCGTGCCCACTGACTGTGCTAGGCACATTGAGTGGGCCGTATATTTTGACGCGCTGGTGCAGCACAGTCTCTCCGGCTTTTGTCAGTGCACAGTTACCGCCACCTTCCGCGGCCAGATCAACTATGACCGAGCCGCCTTTCATCCCTTCAACCATCTCAGCGGTGATGATCTTGGGAGAAGGGCTGTCTCTTATACACATCTCCGAGCCCACGAGACCTCTCTACATCTCGT
>CAJXSF010000050.1 GCA_913061515.1 uncultured Gammaproteobacteria bacterium
TCGTCGGCAGCGTCAGATGTGTATAAGAGACAGATATTGAGACCTTACGTTACAAAATAGGGGTGATTTTTCAGGATTTTTCACGCTATCAACTTAAGGTTGGCGACAATATTGGCATTGGTGACGTCGATAATATGGGCGAGCAATCGCAGGTTCAAGGCGCGGCCAAAGACGGATTGGCGGCTGATTTTATTGAGCGCATGCCTGAATCTTATGAGACGCAACTAGGCACTTGGTTTAAAGGTGGAAAGGAGCTCTCTGGTGGGCAGTGGCAGAAGGTCGCGTTGGCGCGAGCGTTTATGCGCACTCATGCCGATGTGCTGATTCTAGATGAGCCCACCGCGGCAATCGATGCTAAGGCCGAGGCTGATATTTTTGAGCACTTCCGCGAGTTAACCGCCAATAGAATTTCGATTATTATCTCGCACCGTTTTTCGACTGTGCGCATTGCCGATCACATCATCGTTTTAGATGCGGGCGAAATAAAAGAGGAAGGCACGCACAGCGAATTGCTAGCAATCGAGGGGCAATACGCACGCCTGTTTCATTTGCAGGCGCAAGGTTATCAGTAGCGCTAACGATACTTCTTATTCGCAAACATCCCACTCTGCGATCCATTTATCTGTGCTAATGAATCCCAGAGTGGGTTCGTTCAATTGAGCCTACTCATAACTCTCGATAGCTGGGCAGGCACAAAACAAATTACGGTCGCCGTAAACGTTATCGATACGATTGACCGATGGCCAGAACTTGCTTTCTTGCAGTGCTGGTACCGGCCACGCTGCTTCTTGTTTGCTATAGGGGCGTTGCCATTCGCTGTCCATCACATCGGCGAGTGTGTGTGGGGCTTGCTTCAACGGGTTGTTCTCTGGGTCTAACTCACCCGACTCGACGCGCGCGATTTCCTGTCGAATACAAATCATCGCCTCAATGAAACGATCGACTTCTTGCTTCGACTCGCTTTCGGTTGGCTCGATCATTAATGTGCCCGCCACAGGGAAAGACATGGTTGGGGCATGGAACCCATAATCCATCAAGCGTTTGGCGATGTCTTCTTCGGAGATGCCAGAGGCAGCCTTTAGTGGACGAAGGTCGATAATGCACTCGTGCGCGACCATGCCGTTGCGCCCTGTGTACAGCACTGGATAGTGTGGGGCTAATTTGCGCGCAATATAGTTGGCACTAAGGATTGCCACCTGCGTTGCCTTCGTGAGCCCTTCAGCACCCATCAGAGCGATGTATGTCCATGAGATAGGCAGAATGCCAGCGCTGCCCCAAGGGGCTGCAGAGACGGCTGTGTTGCCTTTATTCGGACCACTTAGCTCGACTAAGCTATGGTTTGCCACAAAAGGAATCAGATGTTTTTTGATGCCGATGGGCCCCATGCCTGGGCCGCCTCCGCCGTGGGGAATGCAGAAGGTTTTGTGCAAGTTCACATGGGACACATCGGCGCCCATGTCGCCAGGGCGAGCGACGCCGACTTGCGCGTTGAGGTTAGCGCCATCTAAGTAAACTTGGCCGCCGTGATCATGGATGATTTGGCAGATCTCTTTCACGCCTTCCTCATACACGCCGTGGGTCGAAGGATAGGTGATCATCAATGCCGCGAGGGTGTCTTTGTGGGTGGCCGCTTTCGCCTTTAGGTCCTCGACATCGATATTGCCTTCGCTGTCACAGGCTACCACCACGACCTTCATGCTGAGCATCTGTGCGCTAGCTGGATTGGTGCCGTGAGCGGAGCTAGGGATTAAGCAGACATTGCGCTGGGTCTGACCCTTGCTGTCTAGATAATTGCGGATAGCTAATAAGCCAGCGTACTCGCCTTGAGCGCCAGAGTTAGGCTGCATGCTGACCGCATCATAGCCGGTGATCTCTGTGAGCATGTCTTCGAGCTCTTGGATCATTTGGCGATAGCCAGGGGTTTGTGCCACCGGCACAAACGGGTGTGGTTTGCTAAATTCGGGCCACGTGACCGGAATCATCTCGGCAGTGGCATTCAATTTCATTGTGCACGATCCAAGCGGGATCATGGCATGAGTCAATGACAGGTCTTTGTTCTCTAAGCGTTTGAGATAACGCAGCATTTCAGTTTCGCTATGGTAGCGATTGAAGAAAGGATGCGTGAGGAAGTCGCTCTGTCTGACCAAGGTTTCAGGAATCGCGCCGCTAGCAGATTGTGTGCAGATTTGAGCATCGATGTCGCTGACGCTTAAACCTTTCGCTTTCTCGCCTAAGATGACGTGCCATAAAGTCTCGATCTCTGTGTCCGTTGTGCACTCGTCTAGGCTGATGCCGAGACTATCGGAAAGATCGATGCGTAAGTTGATTCCTGCTTGTTCTGCGCGATCAACGATGGCAGCACGATTGGCAGCATCGGTTTTGAGCGTAACGGTATCGAAGAAATGCGTATTGCTGCAGGCAAACCCCTGCGCGCGCAAACCAAGGACGAAAATTTCGGTCAGCCTGTGAATGCGTTGAGCGATGAGTTTGAGCCCTTCTGGCCCATGATACATCGCGTACATGGCAGCGATATTGGCAAGCAATACTTGTGCGGTGCAAATGTTGCTATTGGCTTTCTCGCGACGAATATGTTGTTCGCGGGTCTGCAGCGACATGCGGAAGGCTTGCTTGCCACGGCTATCGATGGAAACGCCGATAATGCGGCCAGGCACTGCTCGCTTGAAGCTGTCTTTGGTCGCAAAGTAGGCAGCGTGCGGGCCGCCATAGCCCATTGGTACGCCAAACCGTTGGGTGCTACCAAGCACAACATCCGCGCCCATCTCGCCTGGCGATTTAAGCATCACAAGGCTCATTAGGTCAGCGGCGACGACCGCGATGCCGCCTTTATCATGCAACGCGGCGATGCTTGGGCTTAGGTCTGCTAGTTCGCCGCAGGCTGCAGGGTATTGATAAATAGCGCCAAACACATCGTGTTGGTCCAGCGTAGCGATATCTGCAACCAATAGTTCGAAGCCAAAGTTCTTGGCGCGGGTCTGCAAAACGTCGATTGTCTGAGGGAAGCATTGCTCATCGACAAAGAATAAATTGCTCTTATTCTTTGCCACGCGTTTTGCTAAGGCCATGCCTTCGGCAGCAGCGGTTGCTTCGTCCAACAAAGAGGCATTGGCCAGTTCCATGCCACTTAAATCAAGCACCATTTGTTGATAAGCCAGCAGGCTTTCAAGGCGTCCTTGAGAGATTTCCGGCTGGTAAGGTGTGTAAGCGGTGTACCAACCTGGGTTTTCTAAGACATTGCGTAAAATGACATTCGGCGTAATGGTGTCGTAGTAACCCAAGCCAATAAAAGAGCGCGCGGGTTTGTCAGCACTTACCATGTTCTTGAGGCGCGCTAATACGTCAGTCTCAGTACTAGGCTTGCCAAGGTCAAGCCGACGTTTAAGAGCGATCGAGTTCGGCACCGTTTGCTCAATAAGCTGCTCTAATGAGTCGAGCTGCAGTTCGGCCAGCATGGCCTGCAGGTCCGCAGTATTAGGACCTATGTGTCGGCCAATGAATTCGTCGCTATTGCGTAGGTGAGCGAGAGTTTTGCTTGCAGAGAGTGGAGACGATGACGCGTTACTGCCCATGGTTAACCTCAATAAATACTCGGGGTCAGGGCGCCTTCGTAGTGCCCTGAATCAATAATGTAGCGGAGTTAAAAAAACGAAACACACCGAGCCAGCCCGACCGGACTGACTCAAGCCGATTGTGATAACGGCATTATTATTGTTACAAGCACAGGCAGTTGCGGTAGCTGCTGCTACTCGCAAATTTTTGCGTACGCGTCAGCATCGAGCAGTGCGTCGATATCCGCAGCGTTGTTAGGCTGAATTCGGCAGAACCAACCTTCATCATAAGGGGAGCTATTCACTGTCTCGGGCGCATCGATCAGCGCTTTATTGACTTCGACAATAGTCCCTGTAATCGGTGCGTAGATGTCTGAGGCCGCTTTCACGGACTCCACAACACTCATCTCTTGCTCGGCTGCGACTTCAGCGCCTTCCTCGGGAAGTTCGATGAAGACGATATCGCCAAGCAACTCTTGTGCGTGGTCAGAGATCCCCATGACAACAGTTCCATCAGTTTCTACTCGGACCCACTCATGGGTTGCTGCGTACTTTAAATCATCTGGAAAGCTGCTCACTGACCAATCCTCATGCTGAAAATGGATAAAATTATTCGAAAATCTTTTTGCCAAAACGTACGAAATTAGGCTTGACGATTCGTACAGGGGTAAGCTTTCCGCGCAGGTCTACACGACAATTGACGCTGCCTGCCGGAATTCTAGCTAAGGCGATAGAATGCTTCAATGTTGGCGAGAATGTCCCGCTAGTGATGACCCCTTCTTTTTCGACCCCGTTGACCTCGCAAACGACTCTCAGGCCTTCGCGCAGGACCCCGCGCTCCTCCAGTACGAGCCCCGTAAGGATAGGGAGTTTGCCTGCCGCTAGATCGATTTTGTGTTGCTCGACAGCCGGCCGACCGATGAACTGACGGTCACTGGGCTCCCATGCAATGGTTTGTTCCATGTTGGCGGCGATAGGTGAGGTGTCTTCGTCCATATCGTGACCGTAAAGGTTCATGCCCGCCTCAAGCCGTAGGGTGTCGCGTGCGCCTAGCCCGATGGGGGCAATATTGGCGGCTAGCAAGGAATCCCACAATGCAGGGGCATCTTCGTTCGGAATAATGAGTTCAAGGCCGCGTTCGCCGGTATAGCCTGTGCGAGCGATAAACCACTGTTGATCTTCAAGGCTGCGAAAGTTGCCAAGTGCCTGAACTTTCTCTGCTAATTCTGGGGCTAGTAGCGCGCAGACTTTGGAGATGGATTCGGGGCCGTGAATTGCTAAAATCGCAAGATCCGGACGTTCTGTGATGCTGACCTCAAAGCCTTGGGCTTTGACGTTCATCCAGCTTAGGTCCTTCTCGCGAGTGCCGCAGTTGACCACGAGTCGATAGCCTTGTGCGCGACGATAGACGATTAGATCATCGACAACGCCGCCGTTGTCATTAAGCATGCCGCTGTACAATGCTCGGCCAACTTCATCAAGCTTCTGCACATCGTTGGCAAGAAGGTAGCGAAGCCATTTGCTTGCATCAACTCCGTCGATATCGACCACAGTCATATGGGATACATCGAATACACCTGCGTGCTGACGCACCGCATTGTGTTCTTCGATAAGGGATTTGTACTGGATTGGCATGTCCCAGCCGCCGAAATCGACTAGCTTGGCACCAGCATCGACGTGCTTTTGATAAAGCGGAGTCCGTAAGCCCACAGAAAACTCATCCTAAAATAATGGCTCAACACTGCGTAATAGCGTTCATTGGCCGAAAAAATAAGCTCGACATTCTAACCGGATGTGGAGTTGTTTGATAGAGGGGGCGAAAGCTGAAGCCGCTAAAGAGGTTTAATTCAGCTCAGTCAAAAAGCGATCTGCCCGTGGCAAGTAGTTGCGTTCACTGTCTAGCGAAAACACGACAGAGCTTGAGCGTCCAATAATCTGCTCGCGAGGTATAAAGCTGTAAACGCGGCTGTCGGCGCTATTGTCACGGTTATCGCCGAGGACGAAGAACTGATCCTCTGGCACTGTTTCTGGTCCGAAGCTGCGCGATACACGGTTGCTGAGGGTGTCAGACAGCATTGCCTGATGCGAGTGGTTGAATAATTGCTCACGAATAATCATGGAGTTATTGTCGCTTGAGATCACCTCATAATCAGCGGGTTGGCCGTTGATTACGAGCGTATTATTGCGCATGTAGATGGTGTCACCTGGGATGCCAACAATCCGTTTTACTAGGCGTTTCTCAGCAGCTTCTGAATCGATAATAATGATGTCGCCGCGATCTGGGTCGGCGCGAGACGCTAAGAAGATATCGGTAAAGGGAATGCGGATATCGTAGGCGAGTTTGTTTACCCAGACTTTGTCTCCGTCGAGCAAAGTCGGTTGCATTGAGCGGCCAGAAATAGAATTTAAGTCAGCAATTGCGCTCTTAAAGAACACAATAGTCAACAGCAGCAACATGAACCGTTTATTCTCTTTCCAGAATGCGGCGAAATACTTCTTCATGATGGGGGCCAATTCCTTTCGATGACTCTAACAAACTCTCTATAGGGACAATAGGCGAATGGACGCCTGTGTGTCAATGTATGCACAAGGCGCTTATCTCAAACAAGTGGCGAGTGGACTGGTCTGATTGCGCTAATTCTTATAGGCTTGTTGGCATTCTTCCTGTATTTGTATTGAGAGCGGACTCAACATGCCTCTAAGTGCTTTTCACCCAGCAGCGCAGGCTTGGTTTGGCGAGCGCTATGGCGAGCCAACACCTGCGCAGAGGCAAGCCTGGCCAGCGATTAAGGCGGGCAAGCACACGCTCATTTCGGCTCCAACAGGTAGCGGTAAAACTTTAGCGGCATTCTATGCTGTGATCGACCGCTTGGTGTGGCAGGGGCAGCAGAGCCCGCTTGCTCAAACGACTTTTGTTCTTTATGTCTCGCCCTTAAAAGCGCTTAGTAACGATATTCATCGAAATCTCGAAGTGCCGCTCAAAGGCTTGTTGGAGCGGTTGCATCGAGATGCCTACGCGCCAGTCGATATCAGCGTTGCTGTACGCACGGGTGACACCTCTGCGAGCGAGCGACAGCGAATGCTGCGCAAGCCGCCTCATATTCTAGTGACTACTCCCGAGTCTCTGTATTTACTGTTAACGAGTGCAGGCGGCCGGCAAATGCTTGGTAGCGTCGACACCCTAATCGTTGATGAGATACACGCGCTGCTCGGCGATAAGCGCGGCTCACACCTTGCTCTGTCTATAGAGCGTCTAGAGAGGTTGGTCGAAAAACCTTTGCAACGTATTGGACTGTCGGCCACTCAACGCCCTACCGATTTAGTGGCAAATTATTTACGCGGTAATAGAGACGAACAGGAATGCGTGGTGGTAGATACTGGCCATCAACGTCAGCTCGATATTAGTTTGGAGGTGCCGGGTTCGCCATTGACAGCTTTGATGAGCAACGAGGTGTGGGATGAGCTCTATCAGCGATTAGTGCAATTGATTGAAACCCATGAGACCACCTTGGTATTTGTGAATACGCGACGGCTTTCGGAGCGGCTTGCCTTGGCACTAAGCGAGCGGCTAGGTGAAGGATTGGTAAGCTCTCATCACGGCAGTATGAGTAAAGAGCATCGACATCAAGCAGAACAGAAACTCAAAGATGGTCAGTTGCAAGTATTAGTAGCGACCGCCTCAATGGAGCTCGGGATCGATGTAGGCTCAATCGATTTGGTCGTGCAGTTTTCCTCTCCCAAAAGTATCGCGAAATTTCTACAACGTGTTGGGCGTAGTGGTCACTCGGTACGAGGAACGCCTAAGGGCATATTGTTCCCCCTGACCCGCGATGACTTGGCCGAATGTACTGCGCTATTGCATAGCATTGAGCAAGGCCAACTCGACAAAATTTTAATGCCGGAGAAACCAGCAGACATCTTAGCTCAGCAGATTGTCGCTGAGGTCGCAGCAAGCGACGGCGAAGGCTTAGACAGTTGGGATTTGGATGAGCTTTATGCGCTCTACCATCGAGCGTGGCCGTACCGTGACTTAGCGCGCAACGATTTCAACGCCATAGTAAAGATGTTGAGTGAAGGCTATTCATCGAGGCTCGGGCGCAAGGGTGCCTATCTGCATTTAGATGTCATTAATAATCGTGTCAGCGCCCGTCGTAATGCCCGCTTAACAGCCTTAACTAATGGCGGTGCCATTCCTGATATGTTCGACTATCAAGTTGTGTTAGACCCAGAGGACATGGTGGTCGGCACCTTGAATGAAGATTTTGCTTTAGAAACCCTGCCCGGTGACATCTTTACTTTGGGTAGCCATAGTTGGCAGCTCTTGCGAGTTGACGGTTTGAAAGTGCGCGTGCGCGATGCTCAAGGCGCGCGCCCTACTATTCCGTTCTGGTTTGGTGAGGGGCCGGGACGTACAGAAGAGCTGTCCAGTGCGGTGTGTGATCTGCGTGAAAAAATAGATGAATATTTATGTGCGGACGATATGTCTAGCGCCATGCAGTGGCTTGAACAAACCTTGCGTTTGCCTAATAGCGCAGCGCAACAACTGCTAGATTATTTGCGTGCTGGTCGTAACGCTTTGGAAGTAATGCCCAGTCAGAAAACATTGGTCATGGAGCGTTTCTTTGACGAGGTGGGTGACATGCATGTCGTGATTCATTCGCCTTTTGGAAGCCGATTGAATCGTGCGTGGGGGCTTGCGCTACGTAAGCGTTTTTGTCGGACGTTTAACTTTGAACTACAAGCGGCGGCGAACGAAGACAGTATCGTGATCTCTTTAGGTTCTGTGCATAGCTTTCCCCTAGCAGAAGTATTTTCCTATTTGCAAAGTGCTAGCGTTGAAGATGTGCTGGTGCAGGCATTATTAGACGCGCCAATGTTCGAAGTGCGTTGGCGCTGGAATGCAACGCGCTCGCTTGCAATATCTCGCAATAGAAATGGCAAGCGTGTGCCGCCACAGTTTCAACGAATGGATGCAGAAGACTTAGTAGCGCAGGTCTTTCCTGACCAAATTGCGTGTTTTGAAAACATCCAAGGCAAAAGAGAGGTGCCAAGTCACCCTTTAGTCCAACAAACTATACACGACTGCTTAACTGAAGCGATGGACATAGAAGGACTTTTGCGACTAGTGCAGGCTATTGAGAATAATGAAATAGAATTAGTCGCTAAAGATTTACGAGAGCCGTCACCCTTTGCGCAGGAAATTATTAATGCACGACCTTATGCTTTTCTTGACGATGCTCCATTCGAAGAGCGGCGCACAAATGCTATACGTAATCGCAGTTGGTTAGACCCTGCGGAAACGGAGTCCTACAGCGTCTTGGATGAAAAGGCCATAGCGCAAGTCCAAGAGGAAGCTTGGCCCTTGGTACGTAGCGCAGAAGAGCTACACGATGCTTTGTACTCTCTAGGGTATATCACTGCCGCTGAGCTGGAGGCTCACAGTTATGGCGCTTATGCTCGTGCCCTGACTGATCAAGGTCGTTGTTGCGCTTTAACGAGCGCTGAGACAACGCTTTACTTGGCGGCCGAACGCTTACCTTGTTTGCAAAGTATTTATCCGCAGGCGAGCTTGGAGCCAGTTTTATCCCTTCCAGAGTCTTTGCTTGCGCAGGCGTGGGAGCCAGATGCAGCGTTGCGTGAAGTTTTGCGCGGCCGTTTAGAAGGGCTTGGGCCAGTTACGGCGACTCGTTTGGCCGCAGAGATGGGGCTGCGACCATCCGAGATTGAGGTAGCACTGATAGGGCTAGAAACGGAAGGCTTTGTGTTCCGTGGTCAGTTCAGTCCAGGGGCTGCTGATAACGATGCAGCGCGTGAGCAACAATGGTGTGAGAGACGCTTACTGCAGCGTATTCACCGATACACTATCGAGTCGCATAGGCAAAGTATTAGACCTGTACCGTTGCAGTCTTATATGCGTTTCCTGTTCGATGCGCACGAGTTGAAGGTCCAGCGACTGCCAGCGACGCCGAGTTTGGTTTCTGAACCGGTTGACGGACAAAGTGTTTTGCAACGCAGCCTCGCAAAGCTCGATGGTTTATCGGCCCCTGCCACACTATGGGAGGCTGATATTCTGCCCGCGCGCATAGATTCCTATGATCCGGCGTGGCTAGATGTGATGTGTATAAGTGGACGTTTGATGTGGGGTCGCGTGCAACGCCCTGTAGTAAAAGTTGCCAATGAAAGCGGTCGTAAGTCTGGCCCTATTAAAAGCACGCCAATTACGATCATGAGTCGAGCCAACCAAGACCTATGGTCCACGTTATTGCAAATGCAAAAGCAGGCGATGAGTCAAGACGCTGGGGTAGTGCCAATAAGCTCGGTCGCTAGTAAGATAGTGACAGACTTACAGGAACATGGTGCTAGCTTCTTTGACCAGATAAGCCAAAGAACAAAGCTGCTTCGTAGTCAACTAGAACAAGGGTTGGCAGAGCTGGTGAGTGTGGGGCAAGTTACCAGTGACAGCTTTACCGGATTGCGAGCCTTGTTGACCCCAGACTCTCGCAAACCCGGTGGGCATGGCAACGTTCGTCGAAGAGCCGCGTTTGGTGTTGAAGATGCAGGGCGCTGGACACTGATTGACGTGCAAGAACCCAAGAAAGACGATTCCATAAAGTTGGAGTCAGAACAGCTTGAGCGACTTGTATTAGTGTATCTAGAGCGCTGGGGTGTGGTATTCAAAAGAGTGCTTGAGCGCGAGAGTGCGGCGCCACCTTGGCGGATCGTATTGATGAAACTGCGCGCAATGGAGCTGCAGGGGCTAGTTCGCGGGGGCCGTTTTATTGCAGGTATCGCAGGGGAGCAATTTGCACTGCCGGACACCGTAACGGCACTGCGTCGGTTTGCGAAAAATCAAGACGCAGAACACCGTGCCAGTGAATATGTCTGTATGGCTGCTGCTGACCCTGTCAACTTATTGAATATTGTATTGCCTGATACGCGTTTGCCGAAAGTGGCAAAAAACCGAGTGCTCTATAAAGATGGTGTTGCGCTCGCGGTGTTAATGAACGATGGCGTGAAATTTTTACGGGACGTTGCAGAAAGTGAACAATGGCAACTACAACAACTGCTGACTCAACGCGACTACCCGGCGCGTTTACGTGCCTATATAGGGCGTTAAAGAATTCGATCAATGAATGCAATATTGCTGAAGGATGTCCATGACTAATCTGTTTGAAGTGCCCTGCCCTAGTGTCGCGATTATCGGATCAAACAAGTGTTTTCCAGTCCACCGAGTGTATTGCGTTGGAAGAAACTACGCGGCACATGCGCGGGAGATGGGGGGCAGCCCCGAGCGGGAGTCGCCCTTTTTCTTCAGTAAACCAGCTAACGCAATCGTGGCAAACGACGCGAGTATCCCCTTCCCACTGCGCACGCAAGACTTGCATCATGAGGTGGAACTTGTCGTGGCCTTGGCCGGTGACGCACTCGCAGCCAAGGGCGAGCATTTAACTGTAAGTGAGGCAAAAGAGGCAGTGTTTGCTTACGCCGTTGGGGTGGACTTTACTCGTCGTGACCTGCAGGCTGAAGCGAAAGCAAAGGGGCGACCTTGGGATACCGCAAAAGGCTTCGATCAGTCTGCTCCTATGTCTAGGCTTACGCTGCTTGCCGATGCAGGCGATCTTATGGACGCGAACATCAGCCTATGTGTGAATGGCGAGCTAAAACAGCAGGGCAAAATTTCTGAGCTTATTTGGAGTGTCCCAGAACTCATTGTAGAGCTATCTACATACTACCGCTTACGCCCAGGAGACCTGATTTTCACTGGTACTCCGGCAGGGGTGTCGGCAGTGTTTCCAGGGGACGAATTGGAAGCTAGGATAGATTCGCTAGAGACTTTGCGAGTAAGGCTGTGTGTGCGGGACTAGAAGCTAAAGAAGCTACTAATGGATAAATACAATACCGCGCCTATCAATGCAAAATAGAACAAAAATTGCCCTGGTTGCATTTTGAAACTGTCGCGCAGAGTGGGAAGCTGGCCTTGTTCACGCAGAGCCTCGTGTTCGGCCCGTACGCGCTCACTGCGCTCGATCTGATACTGTGCAATCAGTGCGCTGGCCTCATCAAAACGATGCTCATCGTCTATCCAAATCGCAGGCAATGAGATGCCCCAGTTGCCAGCGTCGGTTTCATAGACTTTGATCTCATGTTCTTCGAGTAATTGCCGTACTTCGTCTGCCTCATCATCTGGGACATTACGCAGTCTGAATAATAGTTTGGCCATCAAAATCCTTCATTGTCGTTATGAGAGCAGTTAAATTCCCAATTTTGAGATTGCATGCTACCTTTAAGGCAAGCGATATGTAAATTAAACGATAAGGTTCTGACTATGCACAACTTACTTCATTCAGTTAAACAACTTTGTTTATGCCAGTGTGCACTAGTGCTCAGTGTATGTTTTATTAGCGTTGATGCCTTGGCGCAAAGCTCTGTCTGGGTGGCTAGCAAAGATGACGCGAAAGTATATTTAGGGGGCACAGTCCATCTACTACGCCCTGCAGATTATCCGCTGCCTGAACCCTTCGAAAATGCCTATCAGCAAGCGCAAGAACTTTACTTCGAAACCGATGTAGCTGGGCTGAATGATATGTCGGTGCAAGCCAGAATGATGCAAGCATTGACATATTCAGATGAAAGAACCTTGCGTTCAGTGCTAGACGCTCCGACCTATGCCGCATTGTCGGCGCATTTGGCAAGTACGGGTATGCCTATTGCGATGCTAGAAAAATTCAAGCCGGGTTTATTGGTGAGCACCTTGCAAGTCATTGAGTTTCAAAAACTAGGGTTTACGCCACAAGGCGTAGATGTTTACTTCAATACTCGTGCAATGGGTGACGGAAAAACTGTAGGTGAACTTGAGCCAATTGATTCACAGATAGGGTTTATAGCAGAGATGGGCGAAGGCAACGAAAGTGAATTTGTGCGCCTTTCGCTAGAAGATTTAGACGATGTTGCCAGTAGCATGGATCAGATGTTATCGGCTTGGCGCTCAGGTGACAACGACAGCTTAGAAAGTCTCTTTGTCAGTGATATGAAAGAAGGCTATCCGGCACTATATGATTCACTATTAGTGCAAAGAAATCTGAATTGGTTGCCAATTATTGAGTCTATGTTTCAAGATGACGATACCGAGTTTGTGTTGGTGGGTGCAGCCCACTTAGTAGGAGAAGATGGGCTTTTGAGTTTGTTGGAGTCAAAAGGATACACAGTGACAAGTGTTGAGTAGATGCTCAATGATCAGTGCTGACTTGCTGACAAAGAAGCTTAAAAAATGCAGTAGCCGCATTACTCATTTGTCGTTGTTTGTGGTAAATACAATCGAGGTTGCGAGATAAACTTAAAGCGCTTTTCTTAGCATTGCCGTTAACTGTTAATACGGTCAATGAATCATCGTTAAGCATAGAGTCGGGCAAGACTCCCCATGCATAACCTGCGGTGATCAGTGCCTTTATCGTTTCTAAGAAGTTAGTCGAAAGATTGATTTTCAATTCCAAACCTTCCTGCTCGAATAATGACTCCACAAGTTGCGTCGTGAAAAAACGTCTCTCAGGCAGTAAGGCTGGGTACTGGCTGATTTGTTCAAGCGTCACTTTTTGTTGCTTGGCCAGTGGATGTTGGCGGGCAGTGACAAACTGCATTCGATCTATCCAAATGGTTTTAGAGCAAACCTGCGTCTCAGTGCTGTCGACTTCTGTCACAATGCCTAAATCGAAATCGCCATGTTGCACCGCTAAAAAGGCTTCTGCAGAATCCATAAAGCGGATATCCAAGTCCACTAAAGGATAGCGCTCGGAATACTCTCTTAAAACTAAAGGCAAGCGATGTAAACCAATATGATGGCTTGTCACTAGTTTCAATTGGCCGCGCACCTCTCCTGACAAATCGGCAACAGCTTGTTTGGCAAACGCAATACTATCGAGAATTTTTAGAGCGTGCGGCAAAAGTGTAGAGCCAGCTTCCGTGAGAGACACTTGTCGGCCGATTCGATCGAAAAGTGAGGTGCCTAGCTGCTGTTCAAGTAAATGAATGCGTTTGCTAATGGCAGGCTGGGTGATATGCAACTTGGCCGCTGCGGTAGAAAACGACGAGTTCTCTGCTACAGCGACGAAGGCTCTAAGATTTTGAGTGTCCATGCAGGACCCTCACAAGAGAAATGCAAATGGGTAGCGGTAAGGGGCGAGATGGTTTATGCGTTGCTCTTGTGGCTGAGAACGATTTGGCGCGGGCCGCTTGTCGTTGTTTGACCGCTAATTCCAGACGCGATCTTCTTCACTTCGCCACCACCTTTTAAGAACGCTTCGACGTGTTCTGCCAAGTTGATACGGTTGTCGATTGAAGGATCCTTCTTAGGTTTGGTCGCCATAGCAATGCCTTTTCCTGTCGTGTCAAAAGGACTGCATTATACACGAGTTTGCCTAATTTCGAAAATCGGCCACTCGCTCAGTCGAACCGAGTGGCAACAAATGCGTATTATGGCAGAATTAGGCTTGGCGGCGACGTTTGCGTACGAAGTACTCAGAGGCGCTGTCGCTAGGGAGTTCGCCTAGGAGCTGGTCAATAGAGACGTTGTAGACGACTTTGATCTTAGCGAGCAGTTCGATCTCTAGGTGACAACCGTAATCTCTAGTGGTTTCAATGTCTTCGAGTTGTTTTCGAGACACGCCTAGGATATTGGAGCCTTCGGTCATCGAGTAACCTGCGTTTAGACGTAGACGACGAATTTGCTCTTTGATGCGGATAGTAAGGGGTGAAAACTTCAATTGCTGATCAGACATGTTTAGGGTTCTACTTTCTCAAGGGATTTGACACACGCTACAGCCATATGCGTGACTAGTTTGATTCAATCCGTGAGCTTGAATAATATCATCATGACATCATGCATGGCTATCGAAAGTTCCAGTGAATTGTGGAACAGCTTTTCCCGCCAAAATAAGGGGTGTTTTTTGGGGTTTTGCACCGGGTTAGTGTGTTCAGGGTCAACAATGGCGGTTTCATTACTTACCGATTGTATTCTTAATGCTTGAAGGTTTGTTAGACTCGCCTCACAAATTTACACTAGGAATACTTGCATGGCAGAAGTTAAGAAAGAAACCGATAAAATCACTACACCCACGACTACTATGGTCATTGCTGATGACTGTGCAGTCGCATTTCATTATAAGCTTTGCGAGGTCACAAAAGACGGCAGTCACGGCCCTTGGCTAGAGCAGTCTACTGGCGATAATCCACTTTGGTATTTGCATGGACACAAAAACGTGATCCCGGGTTTAGAGGCTGAGCTCACAGGTAAAAAAGTGGGTGATAAGATTGAAATAACCTTAGCGCCACAAGATGCATATGGTGAGCGACACTCAAATTCAATTCAGCGTGTGCCGATAAAGCATCTGCGGTTAACTCCCGACCAGAAAAAACTGAAGCCAGGCATGGTGGTTGGGGTGCAGACAAGTGAAGGAGTGCGAACCGCGCTCGTTGTGAAGGCAGGACGGTTCAATGTAGACCTTGATACAAACCACCCGTTTGCAGGTCGTACTTTGCATTATCAAGTTGAGATCGTGGAGGTGCGTGAAGCGGACGCCGACGAGCTGGCGCACAGACATGTGCATGCACCTGGCAGTGGCCACAATCACTAATGAGCTGAGTCGACAGCACTGATCCCTTGGAGGGTTTTGAAACAGCTTTGTTTCGCCGTTTGGATAAAATCGGCCATAAATGGCGCCGCTAATTGCTCTTGGCGTAAGGCAAGATACAAAGTTGAGTACAAACCCTTCTCGCCAACTCGCACGGCCTTAATATGCCCTCCTTCAAGATAAGGGGCGAGCGCCCAATTGGGCAGAGCGCAAACGCCTCTGCCGCTGGCCACTAATTGAATTATCATCAAGCTTAGCTCCGCAGTTCGCACCGATAGTGGTTCAACATCGGCCGGGTGCAGAAATTGGGTAAAAATATCGAGACGGCTTTGATCAACCGGATAGGTGATTAAAGTTTCTTCGCGCAACGATTGCACATCAACATGGTCTTGCGCAGCGAATGGGTGATCGTTCGCAACAGCGAATAGAATTTCAAATTGAAAAAGAGGTTCATAGTGAATGCCGCTAATGTTTTGTGGTTCTGACGTAATGACGAGATCAAGACGCCCCTTCTGCAGGGCCGGTAGCGGCACAAAATTGAACGCGGTACTTAAGTCTACCTCTACATCCTTATAGTGATTTCGATAAAGATTTATTGCAGGCATTAACCAGTCGAAACAGCTGTGGCATTCGATCGCGATATGCAGCCGACCTGTTTGCCCACCAGCGAAACGTTGTAGATCTCTTTCTGTCGAATTCATTAAAGGTAAAACTGTTCGCGCAGTTTCAAGTAGGCGCTCGCCCGCAGCGGTTAGTCGCAATGGCCGCGATTTTCGGATAAACAGGCTGACTCCTAAACGGGATTCAATTTCTTTGATCTGATGAGAAAGTGCCGACTGGGTTAAACACAATTTGTCTGCAGCTAGAACGAGGCTGCCATGTTCTTCGATAGCCACTATGCTCCTGAGGTGTTTAAGTTCTAACATGACAATCCTTTGTGTTGTTACATAGACACGTATAAAGCCTGCCGATCAAAGGGAGCTTATTTGTGCAATAAGTTTTCGATTAGTGACAACCTCAAAGAACTTCTCTTCAGATCGGTGGTCAACAACGGGGCCGTCGTCACGCCAAAGCCCAACCCCTGCTTCGCGAATCACAATGTCATGAATTTTCCCAGACACATCAGGGTATTTTCCTGCGTGTAGTATTACCTGCTCGCCATTGATTTTGACAC
This sequence comes from uncultured Gammaproteobacteria bacterium, assembly GCA_913061515.1. GTDB lineage: Bacteria > Pseudomonadota > Gammaproteobacteria > Pseudomonadales > Pseudohongiellaceae > UBA5078. Next base: position 16,365 of record CAJXSF010000050.1, read on the forward strand.
TTAAACGTTTAAGTACTATTTCTTGTTGGAGTTTTTCAAAGCCTAGCCCATCTAATAGGATGCCATTGACATTATAACGGATAGTGTTTTGGCCTTTCTCTCCGCGATCGTTCTCACCCTTGTCTAATGCGAAGACTTTGACATTGAATACTCCACCGGCTATTAGTTTGCGCAATTTCCATGTGCAAGAGGACAGTCGGTCCGCTCGACCGATGGCGCTAGAAATCATAATCGGTTTTTCTTCATCATACAGATAGAGTGGTGAGCTTGGCGCATAACAAAGACCAATGCCTAGCTCTAGCTTGGGCAAGCCTTTTTGCTCAGAGTGGCGGTTGTTCGCATGCACAACGTTGAGAATGGCTTTGGCCAGTCCGCAAGCTCTAGCGACGGAGAACCATTGCTGCGGTGATTTTTCTTGCTCTAATAAACTCAGAATTACAGCGTCGCCTTCAATGAAAACTTTATGGGCACCATAAATGGGCAGTAATTTATTGATGGGGCTAAAGAAGCGTAAACTGAAATATGATGCAGGATTAAGGTCTTTTTCCTGCAATTGTTCCGTCACGGTGGTAGAGCCGCGGACATCTGCTTTGAGAATTGTGTGATGTACAATCTTGTCCACATCGCCTTGCAATTCATTGTCGACCAAAAGATTATAAAGAGTGTCCGCCTCCTTTGAGAGTTTAAGCTCCTCATCTTTTCGCAGAATATTTATTCTATTAAACGCGCGATGTGCAAGACGATAGTATTTTAGTTGTCGGCGAAAGCGGCTAATGTCTAATAATATCGCTAGAGCACTCTCTAATTTTCTGGCTCCGGTTTCTTGCTTAACCTCAGCAATAGATGCTTGAAATATTTTGAGCTGGGCCTCGCTGAATGTTTTTCCAAGTAGCACACGACTCTGCAGTTTCTTGGTGTCAATTAGCCCTGCTAAATATTGGCAGAGGATTTTCCCTTCAATTTGCTCTGCTAGGCTCGATGTCCAAAGTTTTTTGACATGTTTGGAGGCGACAAGAAGAGCGAAGAGATCTTTTTTTTGTAGATCCTTGATAATGCCATTAAGAACGGCTTTGTGATGTTTGCTAAGGCTCCTAGCGCGCCACCAGCTCATCAAGCCAGCCTCTTTTCGGATATCTTGCAATGCTTGTTGCTGTCTTTCAATATCAAATAATAAAGTCAAATTCTCAGGCGAATCGAGCCACACGAACTGCTCGTGGAGTAGATCTTTTGAGTCAACGGCCATGCCCAAAAATTTCTGAGTTTGAAATAGCCCGCCCAAGTCGTCGTGAATTTCAGGGGTGCCATTCTCTGTAATAAGAAAAGGCGCGGCAGGGCTTTGCGGTAATTGGTTCGCTAATCGTGTTTCAAAAATCTGGTTAAGGGTGTTGAACCCCGCGTCCTCGGAATCACCGCCCCATAGGCGAAAGTATTCAATTAAAAACGCGCTGTTACTTGGGTCGCTAACGAACAACACAGGGTTTACTCGTTGGTCAATAATATCGTGCCCCAGCATGGGCAAGAGCTGGGCGCGAATATCGCGCAATTGTCGAGATTCGACTCGTTCCAATTGTGCAAAAATTTGTCCGTTCACCGTAGCGAGGATTGCATCGTAGTTGCGTTGTAACCAAAACAATCGTTGGTTGGTGCTAAGGGTATTGGCTGAGGAGCGTTCTTGGGACTCGGTGGAGCTCTCTTTCAGCGCATCAATGGTCTCGTCCAGTTGTTGGCTTGTGGTGCTAAGAACATATTTAAGTAGAGCAAATTCTAACAACCTAACACTATCAACACTCAGGTCAGTTTTAACCCGATGAATCAAGCCGGTCATGACATTGAAGTAGCTGCTGCGGATGCTGTTGAAAATATTGGGGTCTTGCGCTTGTGGGTTTTGCGTGATGCTTCGTTTCAACAGATTGCTCGCCAGCATGCGAACATCTTTTGTGAACTTAGGGCTCAAGCGCACATCAATATGGTAGTTATCGATCCCTCTGCGTAAGGCGCTAAGATCGATGTCTATTGATGGCAGAGTTGCAACCTGCCCCTCTAAGTCGCTCGCATTTGTCATACTAAGTGTCACGTCGGAAGGTTAATTAATGAAAGAATATATCCCTATTTAACCCTAGCAACCGGCACTGTGTCACGGTCGGTTCATCTGGCAGCTGTGCTCAAGCAAGGTGTCCTCTAGGGGAATGCTTACTTCAGTCAGTATGCCAAAACCGGAGTTGTCGCCATCAAACTCGATATTCTCGTCAGTGTGTACAGATATTTGTATGGGTTGGAATAGCTGATGATCCTCTGCGCGCATAAACAAGCGTTCACCAGCGATACTAGTAAACTCCATCCCCTCAAGGGCATTGGCAACGGCCTGTGGCGCGGCGGAGCCAGAATCGCTGATGGCTTTGGCAAGCATTTGTATCGTATTAATGACACGAGGATAGCTGATATCTTGATCGGGATACGCCGCTTTGAATGCGCGCACGTAATCGGCGTAAGCCTGCGTAGGGGCTGGGTTGAAATGCCCCTCATGGACGAGTCGTACTTGGTTTTTCGCTGCCTCACCAAGTGTTGCCGTGATACCGTCGAAGGTGGCGTAGTAGGTGTAGATTGGGACAGTTATGCCGGCATCAGTAATCGCTCGCGCAAGGCTTACCATGTCAGCACCCCAGTTGCCTGTAATGATGGCATCCGGGCGCGCTTGCGCGATTTTGGTCACGTAGGGCGTGAAATCTTTGACGGTTTCCATGGGGTGAAGTTCGTTGCCAACAATTTCGATGTCGGGGCGTTTGGCCCCAAGCTGACCTGCGGCTGAGTCTGCTACTGCTTGGCCAAATGAGTAGTCTTGGCCAATGATATAGAGCCGTTTGATGTCTTCGCGCTGCGCGATCATGTCGGTGATGGCCTGCATCTTTATGTCGGCATGGGCGTCGAAGCGGAAGTGCCAAAAATTACAGTTCTCATTGGTGAGCGCAGGGTCCACCGCTGCAAAATTTAGAAACAACAGAGGCTGATCGGTGTTGCGTCGATTATGACGCCGTATGGCATCAGTGATGACTCCGGCAACCGCAGAGCTGTTGCCCTGGGCGATAAACTGAATGCCTTCGCTAATTGCTCGGTTCAATTGTATTTGCGATTCTTGAGCGCTGGCTTTGTTATCAAAGGCCACGATTTCGAGTTTTCTGCCGTCAAGGAGCCCCCCTTTGGAGTTGACTAGCTCTTCTGCAGCGAATTGAAATTGGACGAGACCATTGTAACCGGTGGCGGAAAAGGCCCCAGTCAAAGGGTCGATGTAGGCGATACGAATACTTTCTTGGGCGTTAGCGAAAGTAGTGACAATGATTGCAAAAATGCTAATGAAACAACGTGCTACGAGGTTTTTCATTCTTATTCCCCTTAGTCAGACGTCCATATCGTTACAGGCCGCCCTTTTGCAGGGGCGATGTCACGATTGATCTTTCCAGTTTTGTGGGATGAAGTCCAGTAGTGCCGATATAGGCAAGAATTCTGCCCTGTGGTATTGTCTTGGCTTCCTAGGACGCGCGCGTCACACAAAAAAGAAAAAGATGAGGTATGCCCATGAAGCCGGAAAGTCCAGAGCGTAGAAAATTATTAAAAAAAGCCGCAGGTGGCAGTGCCTTGGCCATTGGTGCAGCAGCGTTCCCTAACTGGCTTTTGCCTGCAATGGCGCAAGGTGAAATCTTAGTGCCGTTTTCTGATGTCCCCGATACCTTTCGTGTTCTTCCAGTACGCCCAAATTCAACGCATTACCAAGATACGAGCAAGATTTCTAGCTTCTATTCAACGAATGAAGATTTCTATTTGGTACAACACTACGGCCAGCCAGAGATCGACAACAGTCAGTATCAGTTAAATGTTACGGGCTTGGTCGACAAGCCTTTAAGCTTCTCCTTAGAGCAGCTGCGTAGTAGACCCAATATTGAAAAAGATGTGGGGTTTGAATGCGGGGGCAATGGCGCGCGACTATTTCATGGTTTGGTAGGGAATGCTAAATGGCGCGGTGTGAGCTTGCGTGACATCTTGCAAGAGGCTGGTATTAAGCCCGAAGGCAAAGAAGTTGTATTCTTTGGAGCCGATATCGGTGAAGAAGAGCTTCGTGGCCGCACAGTACAAACGGCGTTTGCGCGCAGCATGTCGCTCGAAGATGCGATGAATGAGAATAATATGCTGGCATTCGAGATGAATGGTGAAGCACTACCGCACTACCATGGTAAGCCTGTACGTCTTTTAGTGCCAGGTTGGTACGGAGTGGCTAACGTGAAATGGCTCACGCAAATTCATATTCAAGATACTCGTTATATGGGGCGTTTCATGGGGCGTGACTATGTGACCTTGAAGCGAGAAGAGGTCGGTGGTCAAGAGCGCTGGGTGGAAAATTCAGTCACGAAAATGAATCTGAAATCCACTATTGTTCGCGTCACGAAAATGGGCTCGACTCACAAAATTACAGGTTTTGTCCTCAATGATGGGACGCCGCTGGAAAGCGTCGAAGTGAAAATAGACAATGGCCCGTGGCAACGCGCGACATTGGACCCTGCGGCATCTCAATTTACTTGGAAATTATTCCAATTCGAATGGGACAATGCGCAGCCAGGAGAGCATACCTTGGTGTCTCGGGTCACGGATGTGAATGGCAATGTGCAGCGCCCTGCAGATGAATTGCCAGAGCGAGCAAGTTATTGGGAAGAGTTTGGGCAATTCCCACGCACGATTACTATCGAAGCATAGCGTAAAGCATTTCCTTGCTTTGACAATAATGAGGAACAGGCATGGCGACCTATTTAGTGCTAACGATTATCGGTGACGACAAACCGAGATTAGTCGAGAAGTTATCAGAGACAATCGCGCGCCACAGCGGTAGTTGGTTAGAAAGCAATATGTCGCATTTGGCTGGTAAGTTTGCCGGCATTTTGCGTGTGAGTGTTGATGAGTCACACGCAGATGCTTTAGTGGCTGACTTGCAGAACCTGTCGTCGATTCTCAAGCTTGTGGTCGAGAAAGTCAGTGTGGCCGAACCTGGCCAGACGCAACGCACCTTGCGCTTATCCTTAGTGGGGAATGACCGCCCGGGAATCGTCAAAGAAATTTCTCGAGCGTTGGCGGCGGCTCATGTGAACGTTGAGGATTTAAGCTCACATATTAGTAGTGCGCCTATGTCTGGTGAGACTTTGTTCAACGCCAAGGCGCTGTTGAAGGTGCCGGTAGATTTAGACACTAGCACCCTACAGTCACAGCTAGAGCGTTTGGCTGACGACTTGATTGTCGAGATCTCACTCGCTGCAATTGAGTAAGTCTCAACGCAGCGTCATGATCTTCCATTGCCGTTCTTGCGCGATTTTTCGAAGCGTGTCATCTGGATCCACCACGATTGGATTCTCTGCATATTCCAACAACGGTAAATCGTTAAATGAATCGCTATAGAATGTGCTGCCCTTAAGATCTAGAGGAGCCTCTCCTGTGACATTGCGAGTCTTCAGCCACAGTTCTAAATTATAAACTTTGCCATCTTGAAAATTGGGTCTTCCCTGCACTCTTCCTGTATAGGCATCATTGTTTAGTTCGAGCTCTGTTGCGATCAATCCGTCGACACCAAGATGGTGAGCGATAGGCTCGGTAACAAAACGATTGGTGGCCGTCATGATAAGACAAAAGTCGCCCTTGTTTTTGTGCTCGGCAATAAGCGCCTTGGCGGCCGGTAGCATCATCGGCTCGACAAATTCTTGCATGAACAACTTGTGCAAAGCGTCCCGTTCGGCTCTAGGCATGCCTTTGATTGGCCCGATGGCAAACTCGGTATAGGCGTTCATGTCTAAACCGCCATTTTTATACTGCTGATAGAACCCATCATTGCGTTCACGATGGGAGTCGGCATCAACTAGATTTTGGCTGATTAGAAAATCGCCAAAAGCATGGTCGCTGTCACCAGCTAAAAGTGTGTTATCTAGATCAAAAATCGCCAGAGCCATGGGTAAGCTTTCCATTAAAATCTATAGAGAGCGCGCATTATACCTATATCAGTGCAGTGATGTTATTGTGCGCCCGTTGAACAATCTCCTAGACCTGTGAAACAATGCCAGAGATGTTATTTCGATTAGGAATGTTAGTAGATGATAGATTCGCAGGGTTTTAGGCCTAATGTAGGTATTATCATCTGCAACTCACGCGGGCAATTGCTTTGGGCTAAACGCATAGGGCAAGACGCGTGGCAGTTTCCACAAGGTGGAATACAGCAGGGAGAGGACGCCCAGCAAGCCTTGTTTCGCGAGTTGGAAGAAGAGGTAGGCTTAGTTGCCCAAGATGTTGAGATCGTGGCGGCGACTCAGGATTGGCTTTATTACCAGCTGCCTAAAAACCTAATACGACAGCACTCTAGCCCCATATGCATCGGGCAGAAACAGAAATGGTATCTTCTTCGACTACGCGCCGATGAGCAGAGAATCGACCTGCGTAGCAACGGCTCCCCTGAGTTCGATGACTGGCAATGGGTAAGTTTCTGGTACCCTTTGAGTCAAGTGATCGACTTCAAACGCGAAGTCTATCGGCAGGCATTGAAAGAGCTGAGTGCGCCCTTACATAGATATCTCCGCTCATAATCGCCTCCAAAGGCGTCCATTCTTTGATGTTATAGTCGCCATGGCAAGTTGCTTGCAGTGCGGCCTGTGGTTTACTAGAAAACCAATAAATAGAGCAAAAACGGAATACGGAAATGTTGGTAGATTTGCGAGAAATTGTCCAAGAGGTCAACACTGCTAAGGATTTGCAGTCTGCCCTCGATATTATTGTTTCACGAGTGCGTGATTCAATGAATACGCAAGTCTGCTCGGTATACCTGCTAGATCCAGATATCGATAGCCACGTCTTGATGGCTTCAGAGGGTCTAAGAAAGTCTTCGGTCGGCCATGTGCGCCTGCAGGTAGGAGAGGGGCTTGTTGGGCTCGTGGCGAGTAACGCAGAGCCTGTGAACTTAGAGGATGCTCGCGCGCACCCTAATTATCACTATTTGTCAGAGACTGGCGAAGAAGAATTTAGCTCGTTTCTTGGTGTTCCCATCATCCACCACCGCAAGGTGCTTGGGGTCTTAGTCGTTCAGCACCGCGAAAAACGCAGCTTCGATGAAGGCGAAGAAGCCTTTTTAATCACTTTGTCTGCACAGCTCTCCGGTGTCTGTCTCTTATACACATCTGACGCTGCCGACGAGCGATCTAGTGTAGAT
>CAJXSF010000051.1 GCA_913061515.1 uncultured Gammaproteobacteria bacterium
TAATATGAACCCCGGACTCTAAAGGCAGGTGCTACTGATTAAGGGGTGACGTCGGAGTTAGAGCACTAGGCGCAACAGCGCCTTAGAGAGCCAAATACTACAGACGGATTTATCTTAGGGGACTCAAACAGTGGGTGGTGGTACTGGAGGGGTATAGCTGAGATATTGCTGGTTTGCTAAATAGGGAGGCAGGGCGAGCTTGGCTTGCATTTGCACTGGGACTTCGAGTGTTTCGGGCAAGCTTAGTGACAGGTGAATATGCATGCCATGTTCGTGATGTTCATCGTGTTCAAGATTATGCTCTAAACAGTCGCCATGGAGTTGATTATTGTCAGTGGCATGCAAAAGTACATGTTGCTCAGAACTTAATTTATCTGGGTGGTCTAGCGGAGTGTTATGGCCAAAAGGATGACATTCGTCGGGCATTTCCGCAGCCTGAATCGCTCCAAAAAGAAGAGAGTGGTTCATCACTAAAATAATGGCGAAAATGATCTTCGTATACACAAGGGTATTTCCGAAAAAGTAAGTATGCTGACTCTAGCACTGCCATTCGAAGTGAGTCAAATTGGTGCATCGCTAAAAAGACTGCTTTAAGCGCATTGACTTGTCAGTGTCGTGAACGCTAATTTGCAGCAATCTTTGCGTAAATCCACAGGTTATGAAAATTATGCTATCTGCAAATCGATTGACGCCGTTTCATTTGGCGATACAAGTGCGCAATCTTGAAGAGGCGCGGCATTTTTATGGCGAATTGCTTGGCTTGCCGCAAGGGCGCAGTTCAGAGAATTGGATTGACTTTAATCTGTTGGGGCACCAGTTAGTGGTGCATCTCAACCCCGCCTTAGGCAAAGACGGCTCTGTGCAACAGATCGGCAACCATGTCGATGGGCACGGAGTGCCGGTTCCTCATTTTGGCGTTGTGTTAGAAATGGCGCAGTGGGAGGAGTTTGCCGAGCAAGTGAAAACAGTTGTGCAAGAATTTGTGATCGAGCCCTACATCCGCTTCAAAGACCAACCAGGCGAGCAGGCGACGATGTTCTTTCTGGACCCGTCGGGAAATGCTTTAGAGTTCAAGGCGTTCAAAGATATCGAAGGCAGCCTATTTGCTAAGTAAGGGGCCATAAACGCGAACGCCGCGAACAATCGGTTTAGAATTGCTTGCGGCGTCTTTATTTGTCAGCGATAAAACGTGGGTTTATTTAAAACACTTCAAACAAGCCTGCAGCTCCCATACCACCACCAATACACATCGTGCACACGACATATTTCGCGCCACGGCGTTTGCCTTCGATCAAGGCATGACCGACCATTCGCGCACCACTCATACCATAGGGGTGGCCGATTGAAATCGCGCCGCCGTTGACGTTGAGTAGTTCGTCGGGAATGCCGAGCTTGTCGCGGCAGTACAATACCTGCACGGCAAAGGCTTCGTTGAGTTCCCACAGGCCAATATCGTCCATTTTCAAACCGAAGCGTTTGAGTAGTTTTGGTACTGCGAAAACGGGGCCGATTCCCATCTCGTCTGGTTCACAACCAGCAACAGCGATGCCGCGATAGGCACCTAAGGGTTGTAAGCCTTTTTGTTCGGCTAGCTTGCTATCCATGATCACGGCGGCAGAGGCCCCATCAGACAATTGGCTAGCATTGCCAGCGGTAATAACCCCGCCTTCAATAACAGGCTTTAAGCCCTGCAAACCTTCGAGTGTCGTTTCGGCGCGATTGCCTTCGTCTTTGGCCAGTAGGGTATCCACAAAGCTAATTTCTTTGGTTTCTTTGTTCATGACCCCTTTTACTGAAGCCATCGGCACGATCTCATCGTCGAACTTGCCGGCTGCTTGGGCGGCTGCCGTGCGTTGCTGGCTTTGCAAGCTATAGGCGTCTTGCGCCTCGCGGCTAATCCCATAGCGCTGAGCAACGATCTCCGCAGTCTGCAACATGGGCATATAGGCATTGGGCGAGAGTTCAAGGACGCGTGGGTCTGTGGCGCGGTAGTTATTGCGATGTTCGTTCTGCACTAAAGAGATGGACTCAAGCCCGGCGCCAATCACGATAGGCATATTGTCGACCATGACCTGTTTGGCGGCGGTGGCGATTGCCATCATTCCAGAGGCGCATTGTCGGTCTATGCTCATGCCTGAGACAGAGCTAGGCAGGCCTGCGGCAACGCCAGCTAAGCGGCCAATATTGTAGCCAGAGCTACCCTGTTGCATGGCACAGCCCATCACCACATCGTCTACATCCGCTGGGTTGATGTTGGCCTTGCTCAAGGCGGCACTAATGGCGTGACCGCCTAGACTTGGGGCGTCAGTATTGTTAAAGGCACCTCTGTAGGCCTTGCCAATAGGCGTTCTTGCGGTAGCGACGATTACAGCTTCTTTCATGTGCATCCCCTTTTCGGTTGCGTTTTGCGATGACTGTGAGTCTACCCGAACGATCGCTCGATTCCTAGAGGATATAACTGGAGCCAGCGCCCGGGCCGAGTGGCAAGCCAAGGATGATCCAAATGATGACCATGATGGTGCCGGAGATCAGTAGCCAGATGGAGTAAGGGATCATCATTGCCGCTAAGCTGCCGAGCCCAAACTCCTTCTGCCAGCGCTGTGCAAACATTAAGATCAAGGGGAAGTACGGCATCAACGGGGTGATGATATTCGTGGCACCATCGCCGACACGGTAGGCCGCAGTGCTCATCTCTGGGCTAACCCCTAAGAGCATTAGCATCGGCACCAACACCGGCGCTAACAAGGCCCATTTGGCACTAGCCGAACCGATAAATAGATTGATCAAGGCTGTCATCAGCACCACTAAGACTAAGAGCACTGACATTGGCAGTTCGCTACCTGAGATCACCCCGGCGCCTTTGACGGCGAAGATCAGCCCTAGATTAGACCAGTTGAACATAGCGACGAAATGCGCGGCCGCGAAGGCCAGTACCAAGTAGTAGGATAAGTCGGCCATGGCCTCGGACATCATGCGCACCACATCGCGGTGGTCCTTGATGCTGCCAGTGGCGCCGCCGTAGGCCCAGCCAGCCGCAAGGAACAGAATGAAGAACCCTGCCACGAGTGACTGGTAAAACGGCTGCATGCGTGCCTCACCGGCCTCTTCATTAATCAGGGGTGTACCGGGTAGCACACATAAGGCAAACCAGATGCCGACTACCACAAGACAAGCCCAGCCCGCACGGATTAGGCCTTTGCGTTCGACATCACTCATCTCACCGTTACTTTTGACCAAACCTGCAGTGGTGCTCGTCGCATCGGCGCCTAGTGGCCCCAAGCGTGGTTCGATCACCTTGTCGGTGATATACCAAATCACGGGGAGAAACACGAAGGTCATGGCGGCAATGAAATACCAGTTCCCTGCGATATTCGCTGTCCAGCTGGGCTCAATGGTCTGGGCGGCGGCTTGCGTAATTCCGAACATCAAGGCATCGAGTTGACCAGGAATTAAGTTGGCAGAGAAGCCACCCGAGACACCTGCGAAAGCGGCTGCGATCCCGGCGATTGGGTGCCTGCCTGCCGCCGCGAAGATGATCGCGGCGAGTGGAATTAAGACAACATAGGCGGCATCAGCGGCGAGGTTTCCGACCATGGCGACTAAGGCGACGACCGGGGTAAGCATTATTTTAGGGGCTTTTGTAACGGCAGCGCTCATGGCGGTGGCAAATAGCCCCGAGCGTTCTGCGACGCCAGCCCCCAGCATGACCAAAAGGACAAACCCTAGAGGGTAGAAGCCAGCGAAGGTGGCTGGCATCTGGACTAACAGGCGTTGCAGATTGTCGGCAGAGAGCAAGCTCGCCGCCTCGATCAATACCGGGTTGCCGCTTGCATCCAATTGCGTAGGGTGCAGAGCTGAGAAGCCTGACAAAGCCGCAATCACGCTGATTCCTATCAGAATCAAGATTAGGCTAAAAAATATGAAAACGGGGTCAGGAAGCTTGTTGCCAGTGCGTTCAATCCACGCCAACATGCCTGTCATTTCGGAAGTCTTTACAGAAGGGTTCGTATCGTTTGAGTTTGGCATCACTCTCTTCTTTTTTTATGGAGTTAGGGAGAACTTAAAGTGTTGCATGGATGCGTGCGGGCGACAAGTTATACAAGGGCGGCGGCCTCTCTGCGACGCTAACGCAATACAGAGAGGCCGCCTTGCCAGCCCGGGCTTAGGTGCTTCCTAATCTTGAACCCCATGTGGTTCTTTGCTTGCAGTATAAACCACATATGGTTCATCTGCGGCAGCGTCTAGCAATATTCATCAAAGAGAAGCGAGGAAGTACGACGCAGCGGGAGTTTGCACGTAAAATTGGTGTGGCTCAGTCCACTATCATGCGTATCGAAAATCTTGATCAGAACGTGACCATTAATACGCTAGAAACTCTGTGTCGCGTTTTTCACGCCGATATCGCAGAGCTGTTTCCACAGGTGAGTCAATCGAAGAATTATCCGCTGGCCCCTCCTCGTGGGCTTGGTGTGCCCGAGACGCAACGAACAGGGTTATTGCACGAACAGACGCCGAAGCCCTCTCGCGCCAAAGTCTCAAAGCGCAAGCCACGCGATCAATAAATAGCGCGATGCCTTGCCTAAAGTGACCAATAATAAGAACACTCGAAAGCGCACTTTCATCATGCCTGCAATCAAGGTCAATGGATCCCCGATGATGGGCAGCCACGCCAAGAGCAATGTCCACTGGCCGTAGCGTTGAAAGCCACGCTGAGCGCGGGCGATTTGCTTGGCATCAAAATAGAACCAGCGACGATCCTTAAAGCGCAGTATTTGCCTGCCTAAATACCAATTGACACAGGCTCCTAGGACATTGCCTGCGGTGGCGATGAGCAGGGGGATGGCCATGCTGGAAGATTCTTGAATCACCCAATAGAGAAAGGCTTCTGAGTAGAACGGCAGGATCGTGGCGGCGATCAAGGCGCTGAAAAATAATAGTGTATAGTCGACAATCATCAGCAGACTATAACCGTACAGAGCCATGCAAGGATATTCTGATTGCAAACTTGCCGGTTGGTGGTAAGGTGCGCCCAATAAATTGACCTAGGTATTGCCGTGTTTTCAACGCTATCGCTTGACCAAAAATTATTAAAGTCCGTCGACAAGATGGGCTTTGAACAAGCTACCCCAGTGCAACAACAAGCTATTCCCTTAGCCCTGGCAGGTAGAGACTTATTAGTCAGCGCTGCCACCGGCAGTGGTAAGACGGCTGCATTTTTGCTGCCAATCTTGCAGCACATGATTATGCGCCCCCCTCCCAAAGAAGGCACTCGAGCGCTGGTGTTAGTGCCCACGCGTGAACTAGCGCGACAAATTGGGAAAGAGTGCGAGAAGCTCGCAAGCTATTGCGGCATCAAAGTGGGGGTAATCACCGGTGGGCAGGAATTTAGAGTCCAGCGAGCCTTACTGCGTCGGGATCCAGAGTTCATCATTTCGACGCCGGGGCGCATGTTAGAACTGGTGAACGAGGGCAGTACACTCTTTGATCATCTCGAATTTCTGGTCTTGGATGAGGCGGATCGTCTATTTGAGATGGGGTTTGACGAGGACGTGCTGGCAATCATTGCCACCTGTAATGAACAACGCCAGACGATGATGCTTTCCGCTACTTTGCCTGCAGGGGTGCGCCGTTTGAGCCAAGTGTTAACAAACCCTGCCCGAGTCATGGTCAACCCGGTGCGTGAACAACACGAGTCAATTAAGCAACAATTTATTCTTGCCGACGACGCCAAGCATAAAGAGAAGTTATTGCTGTGGCTGCTTGAGAACGAACCCTTTGAGCGAGCGTTAGTTTTTGCTAACACTCGTGACATGGCAACGCACCTCTCTGGCGTTATGCGTTATAAGGGCCAGCGTGCTGGTTACTTGCATGGGGAAGTGAAACAAGATGTACGTAATAGTACGACTACCGCGTTTCGAGATGGCAAGATTAAAGTCCTGATAGCGAGCGATGTCGCCTCACGCGGGCTCGATGTCAAAGGCATCGATCTGGTGGTGAATTTCGATATGGCGCGAAAAGGCGATGACTATGTGCACCGCATTGGGCGTACAGGCCGTGCGGGCGAAAAAGGCTTGGCGGTGAGTTTGATTGCGCCGAATGAGTGGAACCTTAAAGCGTCCATCGAGCGTTATTTAAAAGTCACGATGGAGCATCGCAAAATTAAGGAGATTCCAGGTCACTACAAAGGCCCTAAGAAAGTGAAAGCATCCGGCAAGGCGGCAGGCGCTACTAAGCGGAAGAAAAAGAGCTAATGGCAAACTCGGCGAGTGCGCACATCGAAAAAGTGACCAAGCAATGGCTAGAAGAGGCCGTCATTGGTCTGAACCTATGCCCATTTGCTCGGCGCGAGTATGACGCAAACCGTATACGTTTTGTGGTGTGTGAGAACTCTAAAGCCGAAGAGATGCTGCTTGATTTTGCGGCTGAGTTAGAACGTTTAGAGCGTGATCCATCCGTCGAAACCACTTTGTTGATTTTTGCCAAAGGCCTTGAAGATTTCTATGACTTTTTAGATCTACTTGAGATGGCCCATGGCTGGCTCGACGATCAGTCACTCGAAGGCGTCTATCAACTGGCTAGCTTTCACCCTCATTATCAGTTTGAGGGAACCAGTAAGAGGGATCCATCTAATTATACGAATCGCTCGCCTTGGCCGGTGATTCACTTGTTGCGTGAGGCGAGTGTGGAGCGAGCGGTTGCAGCGCACCCTGATACTGCACAGATCCCAGAGCGAAACGTGGCACTGGCGAGAGAGAAGGGTGAGGAGTTTTGGCGGGCTATGCTTGCCCGCATTCGGCAACAAGTGGATTAGAAGAAGCTAAGAGTGGCCAGAGTGTTACTAAGGTTCAGCAATAGAAACAACATGCCTACGCGCCCAAGAGTCTTGCCTGGGTCACTGCCCTTATAAAAACGCTGAACCCCAATTAATAGAATAAACGAATACACTAAGCTAATGGCGAGAGCTGGCACGTATGCCGACCAGTTGTGCTCTGATACCAACATGCTGCCTATTGCAAAGAAGGCGGCTGCCCCAATCAAATAAAACGTCCAATAGGTTTTAGCAAGCCCAAAAGTGCTGCCACTTAGTACGCGAATTACAGCATTGGATGACTCTTGTGTATTTTCCATATGACAGCCTAACGGGTTCTCGGGTTTAAATGTTGTCGCAAGTGTAGCGATTCTACAGACAATGGAGCAAGCCGCTTTCGGTAAAAAGAGCCCTAGAGCCGCTATTTTAGTGTCTTTGCAACGTGTTTGCTGGGCATAAAGGGGGCAATTGCTATATGCTGATATGCACTTATCGTCCTTTTTAGCTAACTCCACGGAAGTAGAGAAACCTATATGCTCAACACTGTTCGTAGTCACTTCTACGCGTATATCAGCAAAATCCGTTGGTTGCAGCGCTGGGGACTTAAGCGCAATGTGATTAACGAGAACGTCATGGAGCATAGCTGGGAAGTGGCAACCATTACGCATGCATTGGGGATTATTCGTAATCGCCGATTTGGCGGGAACCTAGATGTGAATGCGGTGGTCGTGGCAGCGCTTTATCATGACTGTGGTGAGGTGATTACTGGTGATATGCCATCGCCAATCAAATATCATTCGCCGGCGATCACCAATGCCTACAAAGCGGTGGAAAAACAAGCAGAGCAAGAGCTATTGAGCCTACTGCCCAAAGAGCTGCAGGAAGATTTTCGCGGCGTGCTTTTGCACGACGAGATCAAGCCAGAGCATCTGCAATTTATAAAGGCAGCCGATACTCTTTGCGCCTATATCAAGTGCCGCTCAGAAGTATTGGCGGGGAACTTCGAGTTCTCGCAGGCAGAAAAAGATGTCAAGGAGCGCTTAGCACGTATCGACATGCCTGAGGTCGAGTATTTTATCGAAACATTTATACCTAGTTACGGCCTGACACTGGACGAACTACTTAAGTAACACGAAAGAGCAAGAGGATTACACTGTATGGCCGACAACGTCGCAAAGACATTTTCAGAGTTGGTAGAACTAAAGTTCCAACTCTATAACAGTTTGTTTCTAACGCTGCCCCTTGATGCCGTGGAACAAACAGGGACGCTGCTGCCATTGCTCAGTGAGGCCTGCACCACAGGCTTGGATGAGGGCAAAAGCCCAACGCAAATTCTGCAAGATTTCTTCGATGTGCATAAGCCGCATTTTACCGAGAACGAGCAGATTCAATTTCTGTTTAAGGTAATCCAATATGTCGAGCGTCAGGTAGTTCTTGTTGATGCTTTGGAAGATGCCTCTTATAGCCAGATTCACCGCATTGCAGGGAAGGGCTCGTTGTCGCAACTTGTTGTACGCGCCAAAGATAGTGACTTGCAGGAGCAGCTGGGCAATATTTTGGAGAACTTTGGGGTGCGAGTGGTGTTAACGGCGCACCCAACTCAGTTTTATACCGGCCCAGTCTTGGCGATTATTTCTGACCTAACTGCAGCCATCTCTGGCAATGATATTGGTACAGCACGAGACCTTCTCCAGCAGTTGGGCAATACCCCCTTCTTTCAAAAAGAGAAGCCAAGCCCCTATGATGAGGCAGTGCTATTGAGTTGGTATTTAGGCAATATTTTCTACCCAGGAATCGGTGGCATTGTCGACCAACTTGCAGAGGACTACCCCGAGAAAGTCACGGCAAATAAAGAGCTCATTTCAATTGGCTTTTGGCCGGGCGGCGATCGCGATGGTAACCCGTTCGTGACAACATCAACGACATTAAAAGTGGCCGCTAAACTGCGCTACACGATTCTGACCTGTTACCACAATGACATTCGTGCACTGAAGCGTCGATTGAGTTTTCGCGGAACCTACAAAAGGCTCGAGGCCTTGGAGTGGTTGTTGCACTCTGAACTAAGCGAATCGGAAAGCGATGATAATTTGTCTATGGCGCACTTCTTAACGGAGCTGGGCGAGATCGAGCAAGTGCTAATAGATGAGCATCAAGGTATGTACCTCGATCTGCTGAAATCTTTTCGGCGTAAGGTGCAGCTATTCGGATTCCATTTCGCGAGTCTCGATATTCGCCAAGACAGTCGCGTCATTGCTAAAGCCTTGGATCAGGTACTTGCCCAACATCCCGAGGTGTTACCGAATGATTTTGCGACTTTGTCGCAAGCCGATCAGATCGATGCCTTATTGCACTGCAAGGGCAGTGTGGATCTAAATCAATACGATGACCCTGTTCTGCAAGATACTTTGGCGTCGTTCTCTATCATCAAAAAGATTCAGCGCCTAAACGGATTACGTGGCGCCCATCGCTACATCATCAGCAATTGTCGTGGCCCTGTCGATATCGCGAAAGTCTATGCCCTGTTTAATCTATGTGGCTGGCAAGATTCAAATTTGAGTGTGGATATCGTGCCATTGTTCGAGACGGTGGATGACTTGCAGCGTGCCGGTGAAGCGATGACGGCGATCTATTCGCACCCAATCTATAAAGCGCACTTAGAGCAGCGGCGGCAAAAGCAAACTGTGATGCTAGGGTTTTCTGATGGTACTAAAGATGGCGGCTATTTGATGGCCAACTGGGCCATCTATCGCGCCAAAGAAGACCTCACTCAGGTGTCCCGCGCTCAGGGCATAGAAGTGCTATTCTTCGATGGCCGCGGTGGACCACCCGCACGTGGCGGCGGCGATACCTACCTGTTCTACGCTGCTCTAGGTAAGAAGATAGAAAGCAATCAGATTCAGATGACGGTGCAAGGCCAAACGATCTCAACTCTCTATGGCATCAAAGAGGCGGCCAAACACAACTTAAGCCAACTCTTAACCGCTGGTTTAGAGAATAATCTCTATGAACGGCCAGAGAGCGAGTTAGATGAGGGGCAGCGCAAACTACTCGAAGACCTCGCCCAATCGAGCTATCGCTCTTATGATGAGTTCAAGAATAGCCCGCTATTCCTGCCCTACTTAGAAGAGATGAGCACGCTTAAATATTATGCGATGACCAATATTGGAAGTCGCCCATCCAAGCGCGGTGGCACCAGCAAGTTGGCGTTCGAAGATTTGCGGGCTATTCCCTTTGTTGGCGCATGGAGTCAGCTAAAACAGAACGTTCCTGGCTTCTACGGTTTAGGTACGGCGCTGAAAGAGCAAGAAGAAGCGGGTAACTGGGAAGCTTGCGTAAGCCTCTACCATCGTTCGCGTTTCTTCAAGGCCTTGATCTCTAACAGTATGCAAAGCATGAAGAAAACCAATTTCGAATTAACTCGTTATATGGAAAACGACGAGCGTTTCGGAGAGTTTTGGAAAACGCTGCACGCCGAGTATGAGTTGAGCCGGACGATGGTGCTCAAGATCTCTGGGCAGAAATGGTTGCTTGAGGATAACCATCGAAGCCGAATGAGTATCCAGCTGCGCGAGCGAGTGGTGCTCCCTTTGTTGACGGTACAGCAGTATGCGCTTATGCAGATTCAGCAAGAACGTAACGCCGAGAGTTCAGAAACTTTGGCGTTGTACGAGAAAATGGTGATGCGTTCATTATTCGGTAATATCAACGCTAGCCGCAACTCAGCTTAAGGCGCCTAGGCGCCTTTCAAATACGATAGCGCTAGTTCTACCTCTTTACTGTCAGTAGAGAGGTAGATGGCGTTGTCTTCAATCGTGCATTGCAATGCCATATTGCGTTCGCATAAATCCGCAAGAGTGGTCTCTGAACGCGATTCGAGCGTGATGACGCGCAGTTTGTCAAAGCGGGCCAAATTACTTTCGTGTTTGCTCCACCATGGGCCACTGTTGCGCGGTTGATAAGTGTAGATAAAGACTTGCTCGGCGCGGCCACAGGCTTTGCGAATGCGCTTCTCTTCAGGCTGGCCTAAATCGA
The DNA here is from genome assembly GCA_913061515.1 of uncultured Gammaproteobacteria bacterium. Classification (GTDB taxonomy): domain Bacteria; phylum Pseudomonadota; class Gammaproteobacteria; order Pseudomonadales; family Pseudohongiellaceae; genus UBA5078. The sequence continues at coordinate 10,841 of CAJXSF010000051.1, forward strand.
TCCATGTCGTGATGTGATCGGTCAGGTCCTTGTCCCACAGGTCCGGTTCATCCTCTGAGCTAAGGCCTCGGGTAAAGGCCAGTGACTCGCTGGCATGTAAGGCGAATGCCACTACGCGGACCATCATTCGCTCTTCTGTCTCAGAAGGGTGTTGGGCGATGGTGAGCGCATGGGTTTGATAATAGTGGCGATTCATGTCACAGATTTGCAGCTGCGCTTTTAATACCGTTGCCTTGCTTGCCATGCTGGGCCCTTATGCTGCTTTCTTATTGTCTAAGCTAAATGGCCCTGCACCTAGCCCAGCAATCGCTAAAAGCCCAGCCATAATGCCCAAGTTTTTCACGAAGTTTTGCGTTTCATGGCCTCTCTGAATCCCTTCTTCGAAAGCCCAGAAGTTATGCATGACTAAGCTAATGACTAAGGTGAGGCCCGCCAGCAAAAATGCGAAAATCTGCGTTTTATAGCCAAGGATCAAAGATGCCCCACCAGCGGCTTGTAAGATGATAGTCAGCACTAGGAATACTGGGATCATGAACATTCCGTGGCTTGCCATATAGTCGGCCGTGCCTTGGAAATTGCTGATCTTTAACAGCGCCCCAGGAAGAAGAAAATAAAGGCCGAGGATAATGCGGCCTGCAAGTGGGCATAGCGCTTCAATTCTAGTAATCATGATCTATTCCAAAGGAGTGTAGCGTTGGTGTGAGGTGGGGGGGTTACCACATGAGATCGTCGGGCACTTGGAAATCCGCATAAGGATCGTCTTCGTCGCTGCCGCCTTGTTTGTTCTGTTGCTCATTGCAGACGATAACAAAGCTTGCATCGCGGCCTTGAATTTTTACGGCGGCAACTTGTGGAACAATCTCATATTGTTCATCTAATTTGACGATGGCCAGATGCCCATTGCTTAGATGATTGACTGTCGGCAAATCAACATAGAGCGTTTTGACTTTCTTATTATCGACAAAATTATAAGCAACATCGCCCGTGTTTTTAGGTAGGCGATTCATCGTAATAATTTGGCGTATTTGTGCTTGAATAGCTTTGGCCTGCGCGGCATCGTTTTGCTTTTTAGCCAGTTCGCGATCCCGTTCGGCCTTCTCCGCTAGCGCCTTTTTCGCTGCCGCTTTTCCTTCGTCCACAACGCCAGCTTTGCTGTGCAATTGTTGGCGTGTTTGTTTGCGTTTTTCGCTATTGCTCTTTTTTAGCTGTTTCTCTTTGACTAAGCCAGCCTTAAGTAATTGTTCTTGCAAAGATATTGCCACGTTCTTGTCCCATTCAGATTGTGCTGCCGGATATGATCTCAGTAAGGGCATGGGAAAGCAATTATCCTTGCTTGCATGCCTTTTAGACTTGCATTAGTTTACAGCTTTCCTCAAGGCATCTATCCGCATGACCTCATCGATTACCTCTCATCGCAATATCATTGCCTTTGTCTTCGTGACGCTACTCATTGACTCGATTGGCTTTGGCATTATTTTGCCAGTGCTACCGCAATTGATAATGGGAGTGACAGGGCAATCGCTTGCTGAGGCAGCGGTTTATGGCGGCTGGCTCATGATGTTGTATGCCTTGATGCAGTTTTTGTTCTCCCCGGTGATGGGCAATGTGTCCGATCGCTTTGGGCGCAGGCCGGTATTGTTGCTCACGTTACTGTTGCTGGGTACCGATTATATGATCATGGCCTGGGCGCCGACGCTGTTTTGGTTATTTCTTGGCCGTCTAGTGGCGGGGATTGCCTCTTCAACCTATAGCATTTGTTACGCGGTGATTGCCGACACGACGCCTGCGGAAAAACGCACGCAAACTTTCGGGATTGTCGGCGCGGCTTTTGGTATCGGCTTCATTCTTGGGCCGGTCATTGGCGGCATTCTAGGAAGTTTTGGTGAACGTTTGCCATTTGTGGCCGCGGGCTGTTTCGCGTTTATCAATTTGACCTTTGGTTTTTTTGTCATGCCAGAAACGCTCGCTAAGGAAGAGCGGCGTACATTCAGTTGGCGTCGTGCCAACCCTGCGGGCACATTGCTGTCACTGCGCAAATACCCAATGGTTTTAGGCCTTATCGCCGCTTACTTTCTTTTCATGTTGGGGCATCACGTCTTGCCCAGTGTGTGGTCCTATTTCACCATCGAGCGTTTTGCTTGGGGGGCGCGTGAGGTCGGGTTTTCCTTGGCGTTCACCGGACTGATGATGGCCTTTACCCAAGCGGTACTATTACAGAAAATTGTGCCGCGGGTGGGGCAATTCAATGCGGCGTTGATGGGGTTTGGTTTCTGTATTCTCTCGTTCATTGGTTATGCCGCCGCGACTAGCGGAATGATGCTTTACTTATTTTTAATTCCCGGAGCCCTGCAAGGTTTTGTTATGCCATCGATCAACGGCATCATGTCAGGGCAGGTGCCTGCTAATGAGCAGGGTGAATTACAGGGCGGAGTTGCAAGCATGTCGAGTCTAACGGCGATCGTGAGCCCACCGCTGATGACATGGGTGTTTTCTTACTTCAGCGCTGATACAGCACCAGTCTATTTCCCCGGCGCGCCATTCGCTTTGGCCGCCTTTTTAACCTTACTGGGATTATTGGTATTTTTAAAAGCCGCCGCACCGGCACGTAAGCCCGCGACTGCCTAAGCAGACAAATACCGCGCTTTTGGCTACACTCCCATCCGCTATCGTGACAGACAGTATAATTAAAACGAGGTTTACTATGTCTAAGTTCAAACTGACAGGCGCTCTGGCTGCCTGTGTCTTTCTATTCGCGGCAGGTTTTGTCAATTCTGCAGAAATCAAATTAGTGCGCTTCGGGCCAGTGGGAGAGGAAAAACCAGGGCTAGTCGATGCTCAGGTGCAGATTCACGATTTGTCCGGGCATATCGCCGATATCACACCCGAGACGCTTTCTGATGCCGCGCTTGAACAGATCGCCCAAATTCCTCTGAGCCAATTACCTGTTGTCCAAGGCAGCCCTCGTATCGGCGTGCCATTGACAGGCATAGGCAAGATCATCGCTATCGGTTTTAACTATGTGAACCATGCGGCGGAAATGGCCGTTGAATTGCCCACGGAACCCTTGGTCTTTATGAAAGCGACCTCAGCGTTGACGGGACCATTCGATCAAATCATACAACCACGTAACGGGCTTAAACTCGACTATGAATCAGAGCTTGTCATTGTGATTGGCAAGCGTGCCCAGTACATCAGCGAAGACGAAGTGTTTGAGCATATTGCTGGTTTCACGGTAGGACATGATGTGTCCGAACGGGCTTTTCAGCGTGAGCGCGGTGGTCAATTTACTAAGGGTAAGAGCGCGGATACATTTGCGCCAGTCGGTCCTTATCTAGTGACACGCGATAATATTGCCGATGTGCAAAACCTTTCTATTTGGTCGGAAGTCAATGGCGAGATGCGCCAACAAGGCAATACGGCAGACATGGTGTTTGGCGTAAAAGAGATCGTTAGCCACTTAAGTCAGTTTATGACGCTATACCCAGGGGACATTATTTTCACTGGCACTCCAGCAGGGGTAGGCGATGGGATGGTGCCACCTCAATACCTCACACCTGGCGATGTTGTGCGTGTAGGAATACAAGGGCTTGAATCACAGCGACAGGTGATTGCGCCCCCACGATAAACCTTCACTGCGCCTGTCACCGGGCATTACAAAATGTCACAGAAAGTAAGGTAGAAATGCTACTTGAACACGGCAATGCTGTGCATACTTGCATCCCGTTTTGAGTTGTCAAAATTTATAATGAGGTGCAGCACACAAGGGCGCCCAGCACTACTAGATATTGGAGTTTGGCCTATGAAGTTTCGCTTGTTCGGTGTGGGTACGTCTGTATATTCATCTCGCCCCGTCTCTCACACCTTAGCTGCAGCCGCCTTGCTTTTGGCCAGCGCTGCCTCAGCCCAAGATTCAGCCTCTGCGGATATCGAGTCAACCGTGACTTACCCCGCCGAGTTTTTCGCTCAATACGAACCTTATTCTGTGAACGACATGCTCAACCGCATTCCGGGCATCTCTGTGGCTCGCGGTGGTGGCAATAATGGCGGACCTGGCAGTTCCGGCGGGTCCAATCGCCGCGGTCTTGGGGCAGGGGGGGATCAAATCTTGATCAATGGCCGTCGCATCGCGGGCAAAGATAACGAAGGGAATAGTCAGCTAAGTCGCATTCCAGCCAACCAAGTGCAATATATTGAAATCATTCGTGGCACCTCAGGAGACCTTGATGTGCGCGGGGGCGGTCAAGTCATCAATATCGTGTTATTGGCAGCAGAGTCACGCTCTAGTGTGGCTGTCGAGGTCAATGCAGACCGCTATCACGACGGGACTCTTAATCCTGGCGGCTCTATCTCTTTGACAGGGCAGCGCGGTGCGTTTAACTACCTATTTAGTTTGGAATCCGAGCCACGCTATGAGTTCCGTGATGGTTTCGAGACGAGCATTCTTGCCGATGGTTCCTTGAACGACACTGTCATGCGCGACGAGTATCGGGATCAAACAACCAATACGCTGAGCTCAAATCTTGGCTACGATTTAACAAGCAATGACCGCATCAATTTTAATTTCCAGATAGCCAAGTCGGACCCACCGGGCACCGCTCACCGCCAGATTACTGATCTGACTGTATCTCCTAGCCAAGTGCAAGTGGAGTACGACACTATCCCAGCAAGCAATACCGCTTGGGAAGTGGGGGGCGATTACGAACATAGCTTCGCTAACGGTAGTCGCTTCAAGACTCTGTTCATTGTCAATGAGCAAGATGAAGAGAGTGCTCGCCATGCTTATAGAGTTGTAGATGGCAGCTATAACAAGTTTCTTTATCTAGCCAACCAAGCCGTGCAGAAGGAGCGTATTGTGCGCTCTAGTTATTCCTTCGGCGTGAGTGACACGCAGGACTTAGAGATAGGCATAGAGCGGGCGCAAACGATTCTCGATGCCCAGCTGCAATTAGGCGTGCCCAGCACTACAACGCCAAGCTCGCCCGTGTTTGGCGGATTGTCCGAGTCCAGCAATACCGATGCTTTGGTGGAAGAGATTCGTTACGAATCTTTCATTGTGCATAACTGGCAGATCAACGATCGCATGAGTCTAGAGAGCACTTTGCTTTATGAGACTTCGACGATCGAACAATCCGGAGATGTTCGCAATAAGCGCGATTTCAATTTTCTGCGACCAAAAGTCGACTATCGTTTCGATATCACTCCTTCGGTGCAATTCCGTGCCTCGATCGAGAAAGACGTCTCTCAGCTAAGTTTCTCTGATTTTACTTCTAGCGTTGCTGGTGGGGATGATGATCAGAACGCGTTGGCGGGCAACCCAGAGCTAGCGCAGGAGCAGTCAGTGCGCTACGAGGCGAATATTGAGTATCGCCTGCCAAACGACGGCGGCGTGTTGAGCTCACGGGTGTTCTATCATGATCTTTCGGACGTGATCGACAAGATCGATGTGTCCACAGCAACAAGAATTCAATCGGCCAACGGTAATATTGGCGATGGCGAGCGTTACGGCATCTCTCTGGATGCTAGCGTACGTCTAGGTTTCATTGGTGCGCCGGATATGCTGTTGACCTCGGGTTTGCAATTAGAGGACTCGCAGGTTAAAGACCCCTTCTTAGGCATCGATCGACGCTTGCGCCAAGCGGGCCGTGGGAGCTTCCGCCTTGGCTACCGCCACGATATCACTGATATTAACTTGAACTACGGCTTCGACTATAGCCATAGCTTTAGGGGCAATCGTAAGGCTTATGACATCGACAAGATCGAAGATTATAACTCAGGCGATTTCATGACCGCCTTTGTTGAGAAGGTCGGTTTTATGGGCTTCACCTATCGTTTCGAGGCGATGAACGTGGTCGAAGGCGAGCGCTGCCGTGTGCGTAGCCGCTATTTAGGAGGCACAATTGCCACCGGTTATCTGAGCGAAATCGAAGATTCGTGCAGCAATACTGGCATTAAGTACGCGATAAAAATTCGCGGGACTTTCTAAGCCTTCGCTTAGGGCTCTTACAGTCCTAGGCGCAATCTGCCACAATTCAATGCCCGCCTGTGTTTTCGCAGGCGGGCATTTTCATTTGAGGGAAGTTCATGGCCGAAATTGGCAAATTCAATACCCTGACGCTGAACAAGCAAGTCGCGTTCGGTGTCTATTTAGATGGCGGCACTCTAGGGGACATCTTATTGCCACGCTTAGAGGTGCCGGCAGAGGCGAAGATCGGTGATGCGCTAGAGGTGTTCGTGTATCTGGATTCCGAAGATCGTCCTATCGCGACCCTGAAACGCCCGCGGGCGCAAGTAGGGCAGTGTGTCTCTTTGCGTGTGGCGCAGGTCAATCATGCGGGTGCATTCCTAGACTGGGGGCTGCCTAAGGACTTATTGGTGCCTTTTGGTGAGCAACGCGTGCCCATGCGCGAAGATAACGCCTATGTGGTCTATGTCTATCTCGATAAGCCCAGTGGCCGTTTGGCCGCCTCTTCCCGGCTGGATAATTGGTTAAGTGAAGATGGCTCCGAGTTTGAAGAGATGCAGCCGGTTAATCTGCTGATTTGGGCGCGCACCGATATGGGCTATAAGGCCGTTGTGAATCAAAGCCACCTAGGCTTGATATACAAGACCGAAGTGCTCCAGCCTTTAAAGATTGGTCAGAAGATCAAAGGCTTTATTCGCCGCGTGCGTGAAGATGGACGAATCGACCTGTGCCTGCAGTTGCAAGGGCAAGATGTCAGAGATGATCTGGCTAATAAAATCCTTGCGCATTTGGCCGAGAATGATGGGCGCTCTTCACTGTGTGACCATAGCTCACCAGAGGAAATTCATGCCGTCTATAAAGTGAGTAAAGGCAATTATAAGAAGGCAATAGGGGGCTTGTTGAGACAAGGCAAGATTGTCATCCACCCTGATTATATTGTTTTGGCGGCACCGTCGGTGTGGAAATCTAAACCGAAAAAATCAACGTAAAAGTAGGAAGTGAATGAGTACGAACGAAGAAGTAATGCCATTGGATTTTGACGAATGTTGTAATCAGATGTTGGAGTTTGGTTACGAGGTTTCACCGTCAGAAATACACGGTTTGTTATCGGGAGTGATTGGCACTGGGCTCAAAATTCGTCCTGATAGCATTATTAATTTAGTGATCAAGCATGTGGATGTTGAGCAGTGCTCCGACCGCAATCGTGAAACCATCTTGGCAATGTATCAATATATCGAACGCGAGATGTTCAGCGTCGATACCAGTTATACCTTGTTCCTCCCCGATGATGAGCTAGACCTTATGCAGCGCGTTCGCAGCCTTGCGGCATGGTGTCAGGGTTATCTCGTAGGCTTTGGGACGGGCAGTGCTCAGGTGAATATTTCTAAATTTAGTGCAGAGACTGAAGAAGCACTAAACGACATCGTCAATATCGCCAATATGTCTGATGACTTTGCGGCGGAGGATGGTGAGAGCAACGAGGCAGCCTATGCTGAGTTAGTGGAATATCTAAAAGTCGCGGTGCTATTAATGAGCAGCGAGATGCTAGCGGAAACCAAGAAAGATAGTTAGGGCGTGTAGCCGATGAGGATTGCGTGATGACGGATTGGGACAATAGTTTTACTGGCAAATTGAAAGGTGGAATGGTCGGGTCGCACAGTTTTGGTGGTGCCACTAGTTTCTTTCGAGCACCGTATTCGCGTGACTTACAAGGCGTGGATGTTGCCGTCAGTGGCGTGCCTTTCGATATAGCCACAACGAATCGCTCCGGCGCACGGCTGGGCCCACGCGCTATCCGCAATGCATCGATGTCTTTGGCTTGGGAGCGTCCTTGGCCTTGGAAACGAGACCCATTTGCCGAAATGGCCGTAGTGGATTACGGCGACTGTGAAGGAGGCTTATTGTCTGTCGCGCATATGGAGGGGCATGTTGCCAAAATTCTTGAAGCCGGGGCCGCTTCACTATTGCTCGGGGGTGATCATTTTATTACCTACCCTAGCCTATGTGCGCATGCCAAGGTGCATGGGCCTATCAGCCTTATTCATTTTGATGCTCATACCGACACTTGGCCGTCGTCAGGGGAGGGTATTAATCACGGCACGATGTTCTATAAGGCCGCTAAAGAAGGCATTGTGTTGCCTGACAGTTCCATTCAGATAGGAATTCGGACCACTAACGATGAGCCCTTAGGGTATAAGATTTTATCGGCAGCCGATGTGCACCGACAAGGGTGCGATGCTGCCATTGCTGCCATCAAAGAGCGGGTTGGCAATAAGCCCTGCTACATTACTTTCGATATCGATTGCCTTGATCCCGCCTATGCGCCCGGTACGGGAACGCCAGTGCCTGGGGGCTTATCGTCCATTCAAGCCTTAGAGATTATTCGGGGGTTGGTGGGGGTAAATTTAGTGGGCATGGATGTGGTTGAAGTGGCCCCTTCCTATGATCATGCAGAGATGACAGCGTTGGCCGCTGCGCAGATTGCTATCGAACTATTGTGTTTGTATGACGAGTGCCGCAATACAAAATAATTAGGAGAGTCAATGAACGATTCAACGACAAAAACACCATGGACGACGAGTGACGCAGAGGATCTCTACGCAATCAAAACTTGGAGCGCTGGTTTCTTCGGTGTGAACGAAGAAGGGCATATGTCGGTGTACCCAGTTCCAGATTCTGACTTAGAAATCGATATTACTGAAGTCATCGATGCGGCTTTAGAACAAGGCTGCACGCTCCCATTAATATTGCGGTTTCAAGATATTATTAGTGCGCGAGTTCGACGCCTGAACCTGACGTTTCAAGAGGCCATCGAAGAGGCTGGGTATGCGGGCGAGTACCGCACAATCTACCCAATCAAGGTCAATCAGCTTCACGAAGTGGTGGCGGAGGTCATGGAGGCCGGCAAGCCATTCAATCTCGGCCTAGAGTGTGGCTCTCCCGCTGAGCTTATGGCCACCCTTGCGTTGATAAGCGATGACACCCTGCTGTTATGCAATGGCGTGAAAGACCATACGATGTTGACCTTGGTGCTCAATGCACAGCAACTCGGTCAGCAAGTGATTCCAGTGATCGAAAAATACACAGAGTTCGATCAACTAATGGTGCTTGCTGACAAACGAGGGCTGGACGCCAGCAATGCGCCTAGACTAGGGGTGCGAGTGAAATTATCCACGCGCGGTTCAGGGCGCTGGTTTGAATCAGGTGGCTCAAGCTCTAAGTTTGGTTTGACGGTCCCCGAGCTTGTGAAACTGGTGACAGAGATGGAAGCACGCGGCTGCGCTGATCGCCTTGAACTGCTGCACTTTCACTTGGGCAGCCAGATTGCCGACACGCAGGTGCTACGCTCTGCGGTCAAGGAAATCGCGCAATTCTATGCTGACTTGCATGAGCGCGGTGTCAAAGTGAAGTTTCTCGATGTGGGGGGCGGCTTAGGGGTCAATTACGGCGGCAGTTATGGTGGTGAGTACGAAGATGTGGATTCGTCAATTAACTATGGCTTGAAGGAGTATGCCAACGTTATTGTCTTCGCCGTCAAAGAGATTTGTGAGCAGCGCAACGTGCCAATGCCAACGCTATTGTCGGAAAGCGGGCGCGCGATCACAGCTCATCACTCCATGTTGGTGATGCCAGTGCTCGGTGTGCATCGCCCTGATGCGCCTCCTATGCGCGATATGCCGAATGACCCACCGGTGGTGCTCAAGCGTATCGAGTCCGCCTATCAAGAGGCGCTTTCTGCCGAAACAAGGGGGGCATTGACCGAGATTATTCATGATGCCAAAGATGCCCATCAAGAAGCGGAGCAGTTGGCTCGCTTGGGTTATTTGAATATGGAGTTTTTGGCCCAGGCTGAGAGTTTGTATTGGAGCACTGCGCGAGAGGTGCTGCGCAAGTTTCAAGAACTTGAAATTGACCCAGTGCCAACCGAGCAGACTGAGCTTGAAACTGAGTTGACGGATTTGTATCTCACTGACTTCTCGGTATTTCAATCGATTCTAGATCATTGGGCCATAGGGCAAGTGTTCCCAGTATTGCCATTGGATCGTCTCGATGAAGAGCCTAAGCGTCGCGGTCAGGTGGTGGATTTGACGTGTGACTCCGATGGTAAAATCGATCAGTACGTGTCTTCAAATGCCAATAAGGCGAGTTTACCTTTGCATGATTATCGTCAAGGTGAACCCTATTACTTAGGCGTATTCTTAGTCGGAGCCTATCAAGAGATCTTAGGTGATGCGCATAATCTGCTTGGGCGAGTGGGAGAGGCGCATATCTATGCCAGCGCCGACGAGCCGGGCAACTTCTGGATCGAGGAAATGATTCCTGCGATTAGTATTAAGAAGATGTTGTCGACAGTGCAGTATTTTCCAAGCGACCTCGATCGCCGTATGACCGAGCTTATTCGTCGCAAGATCGAAGCGGGGGTTGTGAAACCAGCCGAGGGAATGCGGATCCTCAACAATTACACCAAGCGCCTAGAAGGGACGACTTATTGCGATACCGATATCGTTGCACGGGAAGCGAAAGACTAGATAACCCTTGACAACATACCAACCGGTATGAACAATGACGGCTATGACGAAGAGAAGCCCCAAATGAGCGCAGCAATAGATACTCGATCAAAGTTGATGCAAACCGCCAGTCACTTAATCTGGGAAAGCAGCTATGACAATGTAGGCATTGTCGAAATCTGCAAACAAGCTGGAGTGACCAAGGGTGCGTTCTATCATCACTTTCAATCGAAGGCAGATCTTTTCGTGCACGCAAGTTTGCATGATTGGGCTTCTATTCAGGCCGATTTCGACAAGATCTTATCGCCACGCTTTAGTGCGCTTGAACAATTGCAGGGCGTGCTCTCACTAGCCATCTCTAGGCAATGCAAGCTTGGCGACGAAGTGCGTATTTGCGGTTGTCCCTCGTTCACCTCTGGTGGGCAATCCGGTTGCGAAGAAGAGCAAGTGCGCAGCGCTATTAAGAAAATGTCTACCGAAGGAAGTGCTTACTTCGCCGCATTGATTCGTAACTTGCAGGCTGAAGGCTGTTTGATCGTCGAGGTAGACGTGCAACAGACTGCCCGAATGTTGCAGCATTTTATGCAAGGCGTCCTTGAGCACGGGCGCATCTTCCAAGACTTCGAAACATTCTGCGCCGACTTGCAGGCTGGGTTTTACCAAATCCTTGGTCTGAAACCTGAGCATCGTCATTTCAGTTGTATGCGCTCTAAAGTAGTTGAGTGTGTGCCTGAGCGCATCTAGTTCGCTTTAGTCCTTTTTCGTTTAGACCCTCCTCGCCTAATACCGTGCAGTTCCCCCTATGTCTTGCGCTAGCGCGGCTTTGTCACCCGCATGCCTTAACGTCTGTCACAAGTTTTGTATAAATTTAAGTTTGGGTGTTGACCAGCATACCGACCGGTATGTATAGTGCGCACATCGATCATGCAAAGGTCGATTTAATTACCGTGACGTGGTTAGGGGATAAAAGACATGATGTCGAATACAGTATTAAGAACAGCGCAGATAGGCTTATTTACTCTCGTGTTAGGTGGTATGGCCGTCATTGCAATGAATGCAGTCAGTGGCAGCAGCACGGCCAACGCGAGTGCGGCTGAAGCTCCGCCAAGTCTGCCAACGGTAGAAACGATAACCCTAGAAAATACTCCCATGCGGCACTGGAGTTCTTTTTCTGGCCGTCTTACAGCAGTGGATTCCGCTCAGCTGAGACCATTAGTTAGCGGCACTATTGAACAAGTGTTGTTTGAAGACGGCGATGAAGTGGAGCAGGGCCAAACGCTTTTCGTCATCGACCCTCGTCCATTCGAAGCACGCCTTGCACAAGCAAGGGCAGCACTACAATCGGCAGAATCTGCCGCGCAATTAGCTGAAACAGAATTTAATCGTGCCAATGCATTAGCGCAAAACAAAGCCGTGTCTGAAAGTATTCGCGACAATCGCGCAAATGATTTGCACATTGCCCAGTCGCAATTGGCCTCGGCGCAGGCGCAAGAAATTGAAGCAGCGCTAGATTTGGAGTACGCCTACGTCAAGGCGCCATTCTCTGGTCGCGTTGGCCGGGCCGAAGTCACCGTTGGCAATATCGTGCAAGCCGGACCAAACGCGCCAGTGCTTACTTCTCTTGTAAACCTTGAGCGTCTCTATGCTGAGTTCGATGTCGATGAAGAGAACTACTTTCGTATAGTGCGCAGCCGTAATGACAATAGTTCTGAGGGCGAGCGAGCTCTGAGTTCGATTGTCCCTGTCGAGATTACTATTCAAGGGCAAGACGATAGGGTTTATCGGGCCTCGTTGTATGCGTTCGATAATCAGCTGGATGAAAGTTCAGGCACGATTCGGGCCCGCGCTATCGTGCAAAACCTCGACAGTAGTTTGATCCCAGGTTTGTTTGCCAATGTGCGTATTGGTACGGCTCAAGAAACACCTACCTTACTAGTGCCAGAACGCGCTATCAGCGTGAGTCAAAGTAAGCGTTTTGTCTATGTGGTCGATGCCGATAACAAAGTGCAATTCCGCGAAGTAACGCTTGGCCAGAGTATAGATGGGCAGCGCGTCGTGTTGTCAGGGCTCAGTCGCGGCGAACGCGTGATCGTCAATGGAATTCAGCGCGTGAGAAATGACATGCAGGTCTGTCTCTTATACACATCTGACGCTGCCGACGAGCGATCTAG
>CAJXSF010000052.1 GCA_913061515.1 uncultured Gammaproteobacteria bacterium
GCTCGGAGATGTGTATAAGAGACAGTTCTAATTCCCTCCTTCGTTGCGGGCATCGTCTGATTTTCTTAACTGAAAGCCTTCCAGACGATGCCCGTAGTTTTGTGACTACCACCTTACTTCCGTAAAACTCTCGCCCTCAGTTTAAGGACGTGTGCACTTTATGAACTTGAAAACTTCAATGATCTTTCTGCTTGCCGTTGTGGTCAGTCATAGCGCAAACCGGCTCCATGCGGCCGAATTTGCAGTGCAAGTATTCGACCAAACGGGCAAACCACTCGCCAATGCTGTGATCGAGAGCCCCGGTGATGCTGTAAGCTATGCGCCGGAAGAGATTGCCGTCATTGATCAGGTTAACAAGCGTTTTGTGCCAATGGTTATTGTGATTAAAACTGGGCAGCGGGTTAATTTTCCAAACTACGACAATATTCGCCATCACGTTTATTCCTTCTCAGATATCAAACAGTTTTCAACAGAGCTGTATGCTGACAACCCGAGCAGCCCTATCACTTTCGAGCGTGCCGGTGTTGCGGCTTTAGGCTGTAATATTCACGACAGCATGGTCGGTTATGTCTATGTCAGTGATTGGAACGATGCCGGAGTGACTGATGAGAGCGGCATTTTGCGTTTCTCGCAAGAAAACATCCCCGATGAGATTAGCGTTTGGCACCCTTGGTCTAGCGACCCAAATAATCGCCGCACGGTAAGCACTCAGAGTGTGCGCGAAGGCGGCACATTGGAGGTGCGCCTTAATATCACAGCCCCCAATCAAATTTTTGGTTTCAAAGCACTGAGCGCACAATAGATGCAAGTTTATTTGAAGATCGTCGTCACGAGTATTTTGCTACTCTCATCCTTGGCAATTGCCGACACCCGTATTAAAGGGACCGGCGGTGTAAGCTCCATTAGTGGCAGCGGTGGCGGTGGCATCATACCGTGGGCAACACTGGGCGGGCTCGCCACTCAAGATCAAAGCAGCATGACTGGCTTCATCTCCCGCGCTGATGTCGATGACTTCACGCTAGATGTCAAAGGCCTTGCTGTGAATCTAAACAACCGCGTGGAATTTTCGCTTGCGCGCCAAGACTTCACCATCAAAGCCAATGATGCGCAGATTAGCCAAAACAAATACGGTTTGAAGGTTAAAGTGGCAGGAGACCTCATTTTTGGTCAGCTTCCACAAGTCAGCGTTGGTATAGAGGGGAACTCTCTACGCGACCCTGAGACGGCAAGAGCTGTAGGTGCTCGCGATGATGACGGAATCGATGTCTACGTGAGCGCTGCGAAAGCTTGGATCGACGGTCCATTCCATCGCACCAGTATGTTGAATCTCAATGTGCGCTCGACGCGCGCGAATCAGTTTGGACTATTAGGCTATGGTGGCGATGATCAAGACCGACAGTTGATGATCGAAGCTGCCGCTGCGATGTTTGTGACTAGAAGCCTCGCCATTGGCATTGAATATCGACAAAAGGCTGACAATCTCAGTGCTTTGATCGAAGAGGACGCAAGCGATGTTTTCATCGCGTGGTTTCCGAACAAACATCTTTCACTAACTGCCGCTTACGTGCGCCTTGGTGATATCGCTGGCGCGCCTAATCAAAACGGTTTCTATTTTTCGCTTCAGGGAGCCCTATAGATGCGCGCCTTCCCATCGTTTAAAACAAGTCGCCTATTCGCTACAGCCACATTGCTTAGCCTCTTTCTAGGGTGCAGCAATATGACGCCCGAAAAGACGCTCTACCAGCGCCTAGGTAGTGCCGAAGGCGTTGCCAATATTACCGAGCTTTTCATTCTAGAAATTGCGAGAGACGAGCGCGTCATCGCCTATTTTGAAGACTCGAATGTGCAGCGCTTTCGCGAAAAATTTATCGAACATTTGTGTATGATTACTGACGGTCCCTGCGAGTATAGCGGCGACACCATGGTCGACATTCACGTCGGCATGAACGTAACAGAAGGCGCTTTTACAGCGATTGTGGAAGATTTGATCGAGGCAATGACTAAGGCCGATGTTGCCATCGGCACTCAAAATCAGGTGTTAGATCGCCTTGCACGCTTGCGACCCGAAATAATTTATCTTTAACTAGTGCAAACCCTTAAGGCTTGCTGAAAATCATCATATGTTGCCAAGGCAAGAAATCTAGCGTTTCAACAAAATTAAGGTCAAACACCGCCATCTCTTTTTTCACTTGCTCTTGAGACATTTTGTGCAATGGTCGAATCGGCACAGTAGCGTCTTCTTCACGATATTCAAGCAATACCACCCTGCCCCCAGGCTTTAAGCCATTAACAATACTTTGCATCATTTCCCAAGGGTGTGAAAATTCGTGGTAGGCATCCACTAATAGAACCAGATCCACCGAGCCAGCTGGCAATTTAGTGTCGTCTATATCGCCTAAGATTCCTTCGATGTTGGTGACGCCTTCAGCGGCTTTGCGCTCTTCAATCATCGCTAGCATTTGCGGCTGAATATCGACAGCTAACACTTTGCCTTGTGGGACTAGTTTTGCCATGCGGAATGAGAAAAACCCAGAGCCGGCACCGATATCGCCAACGATGTCCGTAGGGCGAAGATTCAAATTGGCCACAACATCATCGGGCATCTCTTCATGGGTGCGTTGCGGTCTTTCCAACCACTGGGCGGCCTGGTAGCCCATAACCCCTGATATCTCACGTCCCATGTAGAAACGCCCTATGCCACCGGTGCTGCGCTCTGGCGCATCAACATAGATGCCCGCAGGTGCGCCTTGGGCCAATGCAAATGAACTAGGGAGCAATAAGACAAATAGAAGGGTAAGCGCGCTGCGACGGTATGACATGATGGTTTCCTCTGATCCTTAGGATACTTGTTTGGAATCATTGTAGAGGAAGGACAAGGGGATTAATAGACGAGCAAATCCCCTAGGAAATCTACCGAATGAGATAAATCTACACTAAGCGTATTGTCGCACTCTTAGATTAACTTCAACCAACGATGACCGCTGCCTTTGCAGTTAATGCACACATGCGCATTAGAGACTTTGCCCGTGCCTTCGCAAACGAGGCACACATCTTGGTAAGGCTTCTGCAATATAGCGAGCAATTCACGATAGGCTTGAATGTTTCGAATGTGTTGTATGTCGGCGCTCATTTGCAACTCCTGCACTTTCACGAGAAAAACTAGTCAAGGTCAAACTCTCGATTTTTCGTGTGTACCTCACACTTGGGGCCATTATGCGACTGACACAGCACCCGTGTTGTTAACATGTTCACAAAAACAGCGGTTCTGAAAAGAACAATTGGGAAATGTGATCTTCCTCAAATTTTCCCACAGATGAGTCTTCAACTTCGGCTATGCTAGACTCTCTGACTTTATTGCTTTGCTGTTAAAACTCCGGGGGGGGAGTGCCGCATGTCTACAGAGGGTGTTTTAAAAGGAATTCGAGTTCTCGATTTTGGCCGTTATATCGCAGGCCCTTTTTGCGCAAGCTTGCTTGCCGATTTAGGAGCTGAGGTCATTCGCATCGAGAAGGTTAAGGGGAGCGAAGACCGTTTTTTGTCGCCGATCAGCGATAAAGGCGATGGCGCTCTGTTTATGCAGGTTGGGCGCAACAAGCTAGGGATGACGCTAAACCCAATGAAGCCTAAAGGCCAAGAGATTGTGCGCAAACTCGTCGCCACGGCCGATGTCGTCATCGCTAATCTACCCCCAGACACTCTAAAAGCCATGGGTCTGGATTATGAGAGCCTCTGCGCTATTCGCCCTGATATTATTTTAACTCTCATATCTGCCTTTGGCAGCGGTGGCCCTTATAGCAATCGGGTGGGTTTCGATGGCTTGGGGCAAGCAATGTCTGGCTCGATGTATTTATCTGGAACCCCAGAGCAACCAGCGAAGGCCTATGCGCCCTTTATCGATTTCGGGACAGCCAGTCTAAGTGCCTATGCCACGATGGCCGCGCTATATGAACGTCAAAAGAGTGGCCGCGGCCAAGTCGTTGAAGGCGCGCTCTTTAGCACAGCGTTGACCCTAACTAATGGCGTGGTAATTGAGCAAGACGCACTGCAGCTCAACCGCGAAGCCACGCTGAACAGGTCACAAACCTCCGCACCCGCTGATACCTATAAAACGTTAGATGGCTGGGTGTTAGTGCAAAGCGTCGGTGGCCCTTTGTTCGAGCGTTGGGTGCAGTTGATGGGTGAGCCTCATTGGTTAGAAGACCCCCGCTTCAAAGATGATATAAGCCGCGGAGACCACGGTGAAATTATCAGCGAACGGCTGGCACGCTGGTGTGCACAGCGCAGCTCGGCCGAAGTGCTAGCCGCGATGGAAGAGGCTCGCTTGCCTGCTGGCCCCGTGATGTCGCCACAAGACGTCTTAGATGACCCGCACGTTGCGGCTGCAGGCATGTTTCAAGCCGTTGACTATCCTGGCTTGAAAAAGCCCGCCCCGATCATGACGCCACCGGTGAAGATGTCATTAACGCCACCCACTATCCGGCACAGGGCCCCCACCCTAGGAGAGCACACCGATAAGCTCTTGCAAGAACTTGGCTATAATGCCGAGCAAATTGCAGAACTTCGCGCCGAACGGATAGTGTAAAGGCCTGAGCCAAGCGTCAACGCATCGTGAACCCTTGCTCTGCCAAGAAGTCACGCATGTGCGGGCGCGCCTTCTCGCTCAATAGGCTTGCGACTTGTTCGCTCCAACAAATGCCGTGCCCGCCACCGGTGCGTTGACGGTAATACTCACGCACTTGCTCATCATAGGCCGCAATTTGTTCGGCATCGCCGTCTTCGTTGTACACTTCGTCTTTCATAATGACCGAAAGCGGCAGACGCGGTTTACACTCTGGGTCTTGGTCTGGATAGCCCAAACACAAGCCAAACACTGGGTAGACGCCTTTGGGCAATTTGAGAAGGTCGCTAACATCACGTGGGTTATTGCGGATACCCCCGATATAACAAATCCCTAGGCCGGCCGCCTCTGCCGCGATCACCATGTTCTGTGCCATGAGCGCAACATCAACAGTCGCGATGATAAAATGCTCAGTGAAATCCCCAGCGAAAGGCTTTTCGTATTGGACGCAGCAGTTGCCTGGGCGTTTTAAATCAGCGCAGAACACCAGGAATTCGGCTGCGCTTTCAACATACGCTTGATTTCCCGCATAGGCAGCCATCTTTTTACGACTCTCAGGGGCGCGAACACGAATCACCGTGGCTCCTTGCAAAAAGCTCGAAGTCGCGGCGCTTTGCGCGGTAGAGACGATTGTTGCCAGTAGCGCCTCATCAATTTTTTGATCAGTAAATTTACGAATACTGCGATGGGAATTGAGCAAAGCATGAACGGGATTCACAAGATACAGCTCCTAGTTTTAAAGAAAATACTTAGCGGATAACGGTGTCGAGAAACGCAGGGACAACGTCATTGGCGAGTGAGGTCTCCCCATTGAATAAGACGATCATGGCGATATCAAGTTGCGGCACTAGCACTAACTCAGAGCGAAAGCCTCGCACTCCTCCTCCGTGATGAATCACGCGAACCCCCGCGTAATCAAACACTCGCCATCCTAAACCATACCAAGCCTTCTCTAGGCGCGGCCAACGGTTGAAATAACTGCCACGCGGGGTTTCTACAACAGGGGTCTGTTGTTCTACTAGCACAGGTTCTGGAAGCACAGAGGGGAAAGCCCCTAGATTTGCCTGAGCCCATACCATCATATCTTCGATACTCGCATTCACGCCGGCGGCGGGGCCTACAGTGTAGTAAGCCGCATTGGTGGGGGCGATCAACCAATTCTCTCCCCGTTGACGGTGTGCCGCACTAACATTTATCGCGTCAGTATAGCCTTCCAAACCAACCGACGCCGTCTCCATGCCCAGTGGCGCAAATAGGCGTTCTTGCACATATTGGGCATAGCTCTCCTGCTCTGTCACCTCCACCACATCAGAGACGAGTGAGAACACGACATTCTGGTAACCATAGCAGCGCCCTGGCGGACAAACGGTAGGGATTTCTTGAAACTTCTCTTGGATTTTTTCGTAGGCCACCCCAGAATCCAACATATTCGAATAAGCGTGCGGCATGAGACCGGTGGTGTGGCTCAAGATATGGCGCAGCGTCATGCCTTTGCTACTCTCTTGAGTGCCTATTGAGTATTGCGGCAAGATCGAGATGATTGGGGTGTCCCAGCTTTGCTTTTGATCGAATACCATTTTGGCTGTTACGGCCCCAGCGAAGGTCTTGGAAACTGAGGCGATGCGAAATAGGGTTTTGCTATCCACCAAGGCGTCATCGCCCATGCTGCGCACCCCCCAGGTTCGCACATCGAGCACTTCGTTAGCTCGGACAATCCCCAACGCGACCCCTGGAACGCCTGCTGTGGCGATCTCAGTGTCTAACCATTGAAGGTATTCCACGTAGTCTAATGGCGTAAAGCTTGGGGGGTTAGAGGGCTGAGACCACGCAAGCTGCGCGGCAAAACATGTCGATAATAGTAGGGAAAGACAGCGGCTGGGTAGACGAGTATTCGCAAACAACATGCAACTCCAAAAACAAAAATCAGGCTTAAGCAAAAACGTAGCGCTGCAAGTTAACACGATACTAGCCTAATGCAAACTAGGGACTTTGCGCGTTGATGCGCATAATGAGTAAGCAAAAAAATGCCGATCGAAGCACCTTGCTACGATCGGCCAAAGTCAGGCACAGCGACTGTAAAGTCGTACTTACCTCCCACTTACGTCATGCAAGAACCATAGTTCTCTATTCATTAGCAGCATCGGGCCTTGCTTAAGACACGATCACTAACATTCTGCGGTTTTCACGCACCACACTTAGCGCACGCACTTCATCACTTTGTGCAACTAGGGCATTAAAATCGCTCAGACTTGCTACCTCATTGCGGTTAACTTCGTAGATCACGTCGCCTGGACGCAAACCCGCTCTCCATGCTGGGCTTTGCGCTTCCACTGACACCACTTCCACTCCTTGACGAGTGCCTGCGACGGCAGCCCCTGCTCGCGAATCAGCAAGACTTCGCAGCTGAGCACCTAGAAACTCGGGTTCGGAAAGGCTACGAATCGAAGGCGCATCGGCCTGAGCGAGATTCTGTTGAGTTGATCCAATCACAGCGGCAATAGACTCTTTTTTGCCATTACGATAGACCTCTAGAGTTACTTCTTCATCGAGGCGCAACAAGCCAATGATGTTGCGCAGCTCGCGGCCACTATCAACCTCCTGTTCATTGACGGCGACGATGACATCGGAGACTTCAAGGCCTGCACGTTCAGCGGCACTGCCAGGCACAACACTTGTCACCAAGGCGCCTTTACCGGCCCCAGTTTGCAAAGCGGACTCCATCGCGCTTGTAAGATCTTGAATTTGTACACCTAATTGACCGCGACGCACTTCGCCATATTGTTCGAGTTGCCCCATTACGGCAGTAATCATATTCACCGGCACTGCGAAGGCGATGCCTGCATTAGCGCCGCTGCCACTGATGATCGCAGTGTTAATGCCGATGAGATCACCCTCTAGGTTGACCAGGGCTCCACCGGAATTGCCCATGTTGATCGCGGCATCCGTTTGAATGAAATCCTCATAGTTCTCGTTGTTGAGCCCACCACGCCCTAGTGCGCTAACGATGCCTTGCGTCACTGTCTGGCCAATCCCGAATGGATTGCCTACCGCCACTACGTAGTCCCCTACTCGCACATCATCAATCTGAGCGAAATCCAGTGCGACAAGATCCTTTGCCTCAATTTGCAATAAAGCCACATCGGTACTTGGGTCGCTGCCTATGAGAGTTGCTTTGAACTCACGACCATCTTGCAATGAAATATTGATTGCGTCGGCATTGGCAATAACATGATGATTAGTAACGATATAACCTTGATCTGCGTCCACAATCACGCCCGATCCCATTCCTCGCACTTGCCGACTCGATCCTTGCGTTGCACCTTGATTCGACGGGTCACTAAAGAATCGGCGCAACTCGCTCTCGTCTAGAAATCGTAAAGATCTTGGTACTTGTGCTGCCTGCGCTGTTGAGACAATTACCACGGCGGGCGTGACATCCTCTAACATGGGCGCGAGTGACGGCATGCCATTATTCATAGTCCCTGGGGTCGCTGCGAACACGTTCACTGACCCTAAGCCCCCCACGGACGCGATCAATAACAATCCAACGACTAGTTTTTTCATACGACTGTCCTCATAACGATAAGTTGTAGCGAAAATCAGGGGTCGGTGATTCCGATCTCTCTGACTGGTCGATGGGCTTAAGATAGGCCTCGAAATGCCCAAAAACCTTCCGAATCGGTGAAGTTTTTATCCAGAAAAGGTGAAGAATCGCCCAAAACAAGGGCTTTACAGGCGGGCTAGGTTAAAATTGCTACATTGATGAGAGGATCGGGCTTGTAACAAGTTGCGACAATGGTGGAACCACTACTTCGCAACGCAGTCCAAGAAAAGTAAGATTAGTGAACTAGCAGCACAGTGTGACTTAACAAGTAAGCTTAAGCCGACGATAAAGGCAGACCAAACAATGGATAATCAAGTGCTCGCAGATAACCGTCCAACAGAATCGATCGCTTCGTTTGTACTGGCCCACTGGCTAGTAAAACCTAGTATTAATCAAATTACGCATCTCGAGACGCGAGAGCAACGTTCCTTAGAACCTCGATTGATGCACCTGTTGTGCCTGCTCGCTAACGATGCCGGCAGTGTCCAGACCCGTGAACATCTAATACAGACGATTTGGCCAAAGGTCATCGTCAATGAGAACTCTTTAACTCGCGCTGTCTCTGAGCTGCGCAAGAAACTAGCGCACCCAAGCCTCGCTGAATGTGTGATCGAAACGATTCCCAAGAAAGGCTACCGATTAACTGCAAAATGTCAGCAATACCAACAGAGCAACGATGAGCATGCACAAAAGGCGAACGCTGCAGTGGCCAACGGACATTTCTGGCAACAAACGCTAGCGACACTTAATAATGTGCGCCACTCCGCGGCTGCCAGTGCGCTCGCACTCATCGCTGTGGTCGTTTTTGGGGCTTTCAATAACGATAGCGATATTGCAACAACACTCGACTCTCAGCGTCCGCTAGCAGATATTAATATCACCGGTGCCGACGCTTTAGATTCATTGATCCATGCCCGCATGGATACCGTCGCCACCTCTTCTACTAGCATTGCACAACTCGGCGTCAGTAATAGTGAGGGGAGTCAGCCAGTGGTATCGCGTGACGGCAGGCTTTTTGCCCAAATTAGGTACAGTGATGAGGGGTCGAGCTTGTTACTCGGTTCAACCGATTTACCGAACTCACCGGTAACGGTCTTGAGCACAAAAGACGTGCTTTACAATTTACAGTGGTCACCTATTGATAGAGCACTGCTGTTTGCCCAAACGCCACGCATTACCAATGCGGCGCTACTGCCAGAGGAGCAGGCCAGTTTAGTGATGTTCGATATTGATAGTTTTAGCACTCGCGTGATCCAAGGGCCTGCAAATACCCCTCAGGAAGAAGGCGCACAAGTAACCCCCGAACACTTTAAACTCACAAGCTTGGGTAAGCGCCTAGGTTGGCTATCTTAGCATCAGTGACTTAGTGCCAACTCATCGCTCACGCGGTTGGCACTTACCACTGCATCTTCGTGGAAGCCTTTGCCCCACCACGCTCCGCAGAACCAAGTCCGTTGCACCCCGTTGACCTCACTCCAACGCGCCTGCGCATCAACCCCACGCTGGGTGAAAATCGGGTGGGCGTAGTTAAACTTTTGCAGGATTTTCTCATCCGCAATCGCATTCGTATTATTCAAAGTGACACAGAAGCGCTCTGACGACTCGATCCCCATTAGCCGGTTCATATCGTAGGTC
Source organism: uncultured Gammaproteobacteria bacterium (assembly GCA_913061515.1). Classification (GTDB taxonomy): domain Bacteria; phylum Pseudomonadota; class Gammaproteobacteria; order Pseudomonadales; family Pseudohongiellaceae; genus UBA5078. The sequence goes on from CAJXSF010000052.1 coordinate 9,858, forward strand.
AGTTTAGGCAGTTCGGTCTCAGCTCCTGGGGTGAGTTGATAATTCCAACTTGCCCATGCCCTTCGATTTTTAGGCAATTGCTTAACATCGGTGTGCAACACTACTTCGTTATTTTGATACCCGATTGCCCCCAACACCGAACGCTCTACCTCACTAGCGTCCACCAAAATTTTCAAGCATTGGTCACTGTGACAGGCAAAAATTACTTGATCGAAACTTTCTGTGCCTGCAGCAGATAACACTTCGACAGCGTCTCTATGTCGGCTTACCCCTAACACTGGGCTATTGAGCCGAACGGCATGTTTGAAGCCCGCACTTAGGGGCTCAATGTACTGCGAGGATCCTCCTACTATTGTCCGCCATTTGGGACGATGGCTAACGCTGAGCAGGCCATGTTTATACATAAACGGCAGCATGAAACGCATTGGAAAATCGAGCATTTGCTTATAGGGGGTTGACCAAATTGCACAGGCCATAGGGATCAAGAAATAGTCACGGAAAAACACACCTAAACGGTATTTTTTAACATATTCTTGCAGCGTAATGTCGTTATCAATCTGATTGTTCTCAACATCAGATACGGCGATTTTATTGAAGCGCACGATGTCTAACAACATATTGATATAGCTTGGGGAGAGTAGATTTTTTCTCTGTGCAAATAAGCCATTGATCAGTTCAAACTTGCCGTCAAGACCGGCGAATTCTAAACCTGTGCGCTCACAGCTGACACTGAAGCTCATGTCCGACTGCCGCGACTTCACGCCAACCTCGTCCATCATTTTGATAAACTGCGGATAAGTCCAGTCATTAAATACAATGAAGCCTGTGTCGATCTTGTATTGTTGACCTGCAAGCGTCACATCGACGGTTGCAGTGTGGCCGCCAAGGCGATCTTGCGCTTCAAATACCGCGATATCATGGTGCTTGTGTAAACGATAAGCCGCAGTTAATCCGGCAATGCCTGAGCCAATGATGGCAATTTTCACTATCGTGCCCCTTTATAAATTCTGCGCAAAAAAAAATACGCTGCGTTCATAGTAAATACGAATTCGCAGCGTACTTGGATTTGCGTGATTAATCGTTAAAGGGCTTAAGCCTTATATTTTGCCAACTCTTTGCGAGCGATTACACGGCGATGGACTTCATCAGGGCCATCGGCAAGGCGCAAGGTTCTTTGCCCTGTCCACAGGGCTGCCAAGGGGAAGTCCTGTGACACACCCGCCGCCCCATGCATTTGAATCGCGCGGTCGATCACCCTTAAAGCCATATTCGGCACGGCCACTTTGATCTGTGAAATGGCATCACGAGCCGCCTTATTGCCAATGGTATCCATTAGATAGGCCGCCTTAAACACAAGCAGACGGCACATCTCGATCTCAATGCGGCTATCGGCAATCACGTCATAGTTACCGCCCAGCTCGGCAAGGGGCTTGCCAAAGGCTTCACGGCTCAACGATCGCTCGCATAACAACTGTAAAGCTTTCTCTGCGGCGCCGATAGAGCGCATGCAGTGGTGAATTCGACCTGGGCCAAGACGCCCTTGGGAGATTTCGAAGCCTCGGCCACGCCCAAGAATAATATTGGATTGAGGAACACGGACATTACTAAAACGGATGTGCATATGACCGTGAGGCGCATCATCACGCCCAAAGACCTCCATTGGTCTGAGGACTGTCACTCCGGGTGTATCCATGGGCACAAGAATTTGCGATTGACGATTATGTTTAGGGGCTTCCGGATCAGTCACCACCATCACAATCATAATCTTGCAGCGTTTATCCCCTGCACCTGAGATATAAAATTTCTCGCCATTAATTACCCACTCATCACCATCAAGAACGGCAGAGGTAGAAATATTAGTGGCATCCGAGGAGGCCACATCAGGCTCAGTCATGGCAAAAGCCGAACGAATTTTCCCAGCTAGCAATGGCTCTAACCATTGCGCTTTTTGTTCCTCGGAGCCGTAGCGCTCAAGCACTTCCATATTGCCAGTATCTGGCGCACTACAGTTAAATGCTTCTGAAGCTAGACGACTGCGCCCCATGATTTCAGCCAGGTGGGCATACTCCAAATTGCTAATCCCCGCACCACCCTGACTCTTGGGAAGGAAAAAATTCCACAAACCTAATGACTTTGCTTTCGCTTTTAACCCATCTAATATTTCATCTTGTTTTGCTGTATGAGACCAACGATCGCCAACGCTGACTTCGTCATGGTAAGTGTGCTCGACTGCCGCAACATCCACCTCGACAAATTTACGAATTTTCTCTCTCACTTCAACCATTTCTGGTGATAAGCCTAAATCCATCATGTTGTTGCGCCTCAATCTTGTTACGAAATAAAACTAAATAACTCACCGCTTTTAACTAGCGATAGTGCCACCGCCATCGACAACGATGGTTTGCCCAGTAGTAAAACTACCTGCCGCTGACGCTAAGTAGATCGCTGCGCCCGCAATCTCATCCGGCTCACCAATGCGACGCAAAGGATAAGTAGAGACAACTGACGCGTAAGTTTCTGGGTTCTCCCATAGTGCCCGCGCAAAATCGGTGCGCACTAAACCAGGAGCGATGCAATTAACACGAATATTTTTAGGACCCCATTCAACGGCCAAGTTACGAGCCAGTTGCATGTCGGCGGCTTTAGAAATGCCATATGCCCCCAATACATTACTGCCTTTCAAACCAGCTATTGATGAAACAATGACTACGGCACCACCACCCTTCTCTGCCATTGCTGGCAACACCAGCTGGCAGAGACGGTGAGCACTCCCGATATTAGCGTTCAAAATTTTATCGAACGCCTCATCAGGAATTCCTTGCGATGGACCATAGTGCGGATTCAATGCCGCATTGCAGACGAGAATATCGATTGTGCCAAGCAGCTCGACGGTCTTGTTGACCAAGTGCTGAAGCTGCTCTTTGTAATTGATATTGCAAGCGATTGCGACGGCATGCCCCCCTTGAGCATTGATCTGTGCGGCAATCTCGTCGCAGGCATCCTGATTCCTGCTAGAGATCACTACACGAGCGCCTGCTTCTGCCATACGGCTAGCAATTGCCAAACCAATGCCTTTCGTGGAGCCAGTAATCAATGCGACTTTCCCTGTTAGATCGAATAGGCTCACTTTGCTCTCCCCCTTTTCACAATTAGCAATTCACATAAGTATTATTACTTGCATGAATATTTGTTCGTTGTATTATCATAAATTAACAATAATGACCGCCGATGGACAAGCGTTTTATTCGCCAAGCCATGAAGGCCTGCCTTTGCTGAGGCGAGTTCCCCCATCAACCGGCAGCACTACGCCGTTTACATAAGTGCCTGCGCGCGAACATAAAAACAATAAGGTTCCGACAATATCTTGCTCATTGCCGATCCGCCCCAATGGACAGCCATCTTCTATATTTTGGCGATACTCAGACATGACGTGCTTGGTCATCTTAGATTCGAAAAACCCAGGCGCTATGGCGTTCACGGTGATTCCTTCCGGGCCGAGCTCCACCGCCAATGTTCGCGTTAGATGATGCAGCGCAGCCTTGCTTGCCGAATAGGCAAAAGTAGGAACCCCTTGCACGATCGGCACCTGCAGGCCATCCATAGACCCTATATTGATCACCCGTGCACTGCCATTGTGTTTTGCGCTGCTTTGCAATGACTTATGCAAATCTCGCGTTAAAGAAAACACACTGCTCACATTAGTCTTCATAAGTTTGTCGAAAGCCGAATCTGGGTAATCGGCAAGTTTGGCTCCCCAATTGCTGCCAGCGTTATTCACCAGAATATCCAATCCCTGCGGCAGGTCAGCCTCTATACGCGCGACGATTCTAGCGCGCGCGGCCGGATCGGTGACATCCGCGGCGATGGCCGCACATTCCCCCAAACCTTCAAGCGCGCGCAAGGCCGCTTCACAGCGCTCAGCGCTACGAGACACCATATAAACCTGCACGCCGTTGCGTAGTAGCCCCTCCACCATCATTAAACCAATGCCGCTAGAGCCGCCAGTGACCAATGCCGAACAACCCTTAAGTGAAAACAATGTATCGATCGATAGATTCTCCGACATCGAAACCTCCTGCAAGTGTTTAAGTCGCAATCGCACGGGCCATCTTAGCACTGAGCATTGGCAAGGGTTCCACCATGATGTTATAGACTTCTATTCGTTATATATGAAATGATATAGCGCTTAATAGCACCCAATACCAAGGTTTAGCTTTATGAGGTTCTTTCAAAGAGCGGGGCTCATCACCACCATCGCCATTAGCGCCCTCCTTTCGTCCTACAGCGCTGCCCAACAAGCCACGATAGCTGCGGCCTCAGACCTGCAATTTGCTCTCGAAGAGGTACGTAAGCAATTCACGTCTGATACAGGTAAACAGCTGCAAGTCGTGTATGGTTCTTCGGGAAATTTTTATCGCCAAATCAGCGAAGGCGCTCCGTTTCAAATGTTTCTATCTGCCGATGAGACTTATGTTCAACAGCTTGCCCACGCCGGACTTACCGCCGATGACGGCGCCTTGTACGCCCTAGGACGACTCGCGATCATTACCCCACATGGCTCGAGCCTGACGGCAGATGCGGATCTTGCAGGCCTAAGAGCAGCCTTGAATGCGGGCACGGTAAGACGGTTTGCGATCGCCAATCCGGAGCATGCCCCCTATGGTCGTCGCGCAGAAGAAGCCCTGCGGCATGCGCAGTTATGGGAAGCATTAGAGGGGAAAATCATTCTAGGAGAGAACGTCTCGCAAGCCGCTCAGTTTGCCACCTCAGGCAGTGCCCAAGGAGGTATCATTGCCTACTCTCTCGCCCTGGCACCGAATGTCTCCCGTTTAGGCCAATACGCCGTGATTCCGCAAGAATGGCATGCCCCCTTACGACAAAGAATGGTATTGCTAAACCAAGCAGGGGAAGATGCGCAGGCATTCTATGCGTATTTACAAAGTGCACCAGCCCGAGCGATTATGTCCCGCTTCGGCTTCACCCTCCCTCAAGCGGACTAGGAAACACCATGGATTGGTCGGCACTTCGCCTATCGCTAGAATTATCATTTTGGACGATGCTCGTACTGCTGCCTATTGGCATCTGGCTAGGGCGTCGTTTGGCTTGGTCGCAGTTTCGCGGCAAGAGTATGGCCGAGGCGCTACTTGCGCTCCCATTGGTATTACCCCCTACGGTTCTTGGTTTTTATCTGCTAGTGGCGCTTGGCTCGAGATCCCCAATCGGGCAAGCCTATGAGGCGCTATTTGACCAACAATTAAGTTTTTCTTTTGCTGGCCTATTGATCGCGTCTATCGTGTTCAATCTGCCATTTGCTATTCAACCGATGCAGCGAGCATTTGAAGCCATTCCACAAGAGGTTCGCGAAGCCGCACGTTGCTGCGGCATGCCTTCGTGGCGCATCTTATTGCGCATCGAACTACCGCTGGCGTGGCCTGGAATACTCTCTGCGATGGTATTGACGTTCGCCCATACCTTAGGCGAATTTGGGGTCGTATTAATGGTCGGCGGCAGCATTCCTGGCGAAACCCGCACCATTGCTATCGCCATTTACGATCGCGTTCAAGCATTCGACGACAGTGCGGCAGCTAGTATGTCTGCGGTCCTATTACTAATCTCACTCTTCGCTATCAGCCTGTCCTATATGGCCACGGCTCGCCTAGGCAAGGGGCGCCACAATGTCTGATGGCTTACACGTGCACCTTCAACAAGAGGCACCCATTCCACTCGCGGCCGCCGTTCATTGTGCGGCAGGTGAAGTTCTTGCTTTGGTCGGCCCATCAGGAAGTGGCAAATCGACTTTGTTGCGCAGCATTGCGGGGCTCTACCAGGCTGAAGAGGGGCGCATCGTTTGTGGTGATCATGTTTGGTTTGATAGTGCGACACAGGTCAACGTCGCAACGGCGAATCGTCGCATCGGCATGGTGTTTCAGCAGTTTGCATTATTTCCCCATTTATCTGCCTTAGAGAACATTGCCGAGGCCATGCTGCAATACCCAAAAGCACAAAGGTTGGCGCGCGCTCAAGTCTGGCTGCAGAGAGTGCACCTGAATGGGCTAGGACACCGCCTACCTCGACAGCTCTCGGGCGGACAACAGCAGCGCGTGGCGGTCGCAAGAGCCTTGGCACGCGAGCCCGAAGTACTATTGCTAGACGAGCCGTTCTCTGCCGTTGATCGCTCGACTCGTGAGTCTCTCTATCAAGAGTTAAGTGAGCTTCGCGCAGAGTTAAAAATGCCTGTGCTACTGGTGACTCATGACATCGATGAGGCGACACTGCTCGCCGATCGCATGAGTATTTTGGACGCAGGTAGAACCTTGCAAACCGATACTCCTGAGCAGTTATTGCAGGCGCCGAATTCACATCGCGTTGCGCGACTCATGGGAATGCGCAATATCTATGCTGGCAAGATTCTCGCGCAAGAGAACACCCACACACTGATCGATTGGCATGGCACAGCACTAAAGGTTGGTACTCAAAAATCGTTTTCAGTAGGAAGTGATATCACTTGGGCGATGCCAACCTCCGGCGTATTGTTGATGCCCTCACGCAATCGCAGCACAGACGCCTTAGACAATACTATCGACGTACAAGTACAGCTTATGTTGGCACTAGGGGAGCAATACAGGATTAGCGTCCAGCATAAAAATCAAACCTTAACGATGAATGTGCCAAGACATATTGCACAGCGATATCGCTTAGAAGTAGGGCAATTTTTACAGGTACGCCTAAGAGGGGAAACGATTCATCTTATGCCATCGAATTAGAAAGCGCTCGATGGCATAAGAACAGAATTTACTCTTCAGAAATTTTCACTAATTGCTTGCCAAAGTTTTTCCCACGCAATAAACCTCGGAATAACTCTGGTGCGTTCTCGATACCTTCACCGATTGATTCACGGTATTTAATACGGCCTTCTTTCACCCAAGCCCCTAGTTGCTCAGTCGCTTCCATCCAACGATCGACCCATTCTGTGACAACAAAGAAGCGATGCTCCGGAACATTGTCGAGCTTTTTCAAAATATCAGCAGGCAACTCTGCCTTTGTAATATCGCCATCGTTGTAGTGTGACACGTAGCCGCATATGGGCACTCGCGCACCTTTATTGAGTAATGGGGCGACTGCTTTTGTAACATCGCCGCCCACGTTTTCAAAATAGATGTCGATCCCTTTCGGGCAGGCTTTGGCTAATTTTTCAGCCAAGTTTCCAGACTTATAATCGATACAATCATCGAAGCCTAACTCTTCTTTTACGTAGCGACACTTATCTTCACCACCGGCTATACCGACAACTCGCAGCCCTTTAATTTTCGCAATCTGCCCAACTACAGAACCTACTGCGCCAGAGGCCGCCGCGACTACGAGTGTCTCACCCGCTTGCGGTTTGCCTAACTCTGTTAGGCCAAAATAAGCCGTTCGACCTGGCATTCCAACGACACTGAGGTGTGCCGACAAGCTCCCGTTATCGAGGTTTACTTTCATCAGTCCAGGGGCATCTTCATCGGCGACAATATACGTTTGCCAGCCTTTATGTGCAGCCACTCGATCGCCCACTGCGAATTTTTTCGAACGCGATTCGATTACCGTTCCTGTCGACTCACCAGTAATCACATCACCAATCTGCAATGGGGCTGCATAGGACTTAACGTCATTCATGCGCCCACGCATATAAGGGTCTAGCGATAGCCAATTGACCTGAATAAGAAACTGCCCTTCTTTTAGCGCCGGCGTTTCTTCGCTAACGAATTCGAAACAGCTATCGTCTGGTTCACCAGTAGGGCGTTTCGCCAATTGAACTTTTGTATTTTTCATAATTTCCCTCTTCTCTTCATGATTGGTGCAAGCGATCACATTGCCAACATCCTCATTAAGCTGTCATCGCTTGCGCGTTTAAATTCTGTTCATCTTGCAATTGTGCCAAGCTTTGTCGCAATACAGTCATCCCTTCTTCGACCTCTTGTGCATTCACCAAGAGGCTGGGAATAATTCGCAACACGGCATTGCGTGTTGGGGTAACTAACAAGCCATTGTCTAGGCAAATCTGCGTTAGACGTTGCACTTGCTCGTCACTGTATAGCTGCAAACCGATCAACAAGCCAGCACTTCGCAGCTCTTTAACAAGCGATGGATAAGGATTTACAACCTCTTCCAATGCGCTGCGCAACATTTGCCCGCAATCCTGCACTTTCTTGGCAACATCATGTTCTATCATATAAGCCAACACCGCATCGGCCACGGCGCAGCCCAACGGGTTGCCACAGTAAGTTCCACCGTGATCGCCTTTTGCGACACCTTGCGCTAGCGATTCTGTCACAGCAAACGCTGCAAAGGGAAAACCACCAGCAATCCCTTTTCCCATCGTGAGGATATCGGGCCGAATCCCTGCTTTTTCAACCGCGAAAAAAGTGCCAGTTCTGCAATACCCCGACTGCACCTCGTCTGCTATCAATAAGGCGCCATTGTTGCGGCACAAACTCGCTAGAGACTCGAAATATTGACGCGGCACTGCTCGCACCCCGCCTTCGCCTTGTACAGGTTCTATAATGACTGCGGCCACATCGTGTTTCTCAAACATTAGTGCCAATGCTTGCTCATCACTAAGACGTACAAACACATTGTCTGGCACTTTGGGAAGATAGCGAGCTGCATTTTCAGGCCCGCCCGACACAGACAGCGTACTAAGCGTTCTACCGTGAAAGGACCCAGTCATTGCAATAACAACTGAACGGCCCGTAATCTTACGTGCTAGTTTGATTGCCGCATCGTTGGCTTCGGCCCCACTATTGGCGAAAAAGACTCGTTGCAGCCCTTGCGGCAACACTTGCTGCATCCTTGCCAGCAAACGAGAACGCACAGGCGAGTAGGTAAACCCTGAGTTTGGATTCTGCATGATCTTACCCGCCTGTTCACTTAGGGCCGACAGAATAGTTGGGTGCGCATGCCCAAGGGCGGTGACGCCCCAACCTGACGTGAAGTCAAGATAGCGTCGTCCTTGCTCATCCCATACATAGCTGCCTTGCCCACGCTCAATCGCAATCGCTTGCTTATTGCACGTAGTCAATCCAAAACTGTCTTCTATCGCGATCGTATTCATAGTTTCTCCGGCTTTTCTCAGGGCAAAAAAAAACCTCCAGTGTGCAAGACGCCTGGAGGTTTTTTATAAAGTAGTTTGTGTATTACTTAGTAAGTCTCAGGCATCTCCAAAGATAGGGCGCGTAAGGCGCGCGCGCGACGACGGGCCGCAGCAAACGCTGCAGCCTGCTTGGCGTTTGCCAAGTTAATTACAAACTGGTTGTAAGTAATGTCTGTCATGGATACCTTGTTAAAGTCTATTCAAAATCGAATACTTGAGACGCGCGACTGTATGTGATCTAGTAGAGCATGTCAATAATTTGCAATTATAGGCACACATTACAGATTAACTTTCTACGCCTAGGGCAAAAGCATCATGGTTCGCACACCCGCTTTTACAAGAGAGATTTTTAACAATGGCTGGCTAGCCGCTAGGATCTGCGCAGCCGTGTTGTTGGTGGTCCCGGCCAGTATGATAGCCCAAGACACGCGTTCGGGTTCACCCGTTGAACAGTCGCAAGAATTAAGTATCCAATTACAAGCTGTGGCGCGCGAAGTGGCAAGAATCGAAAGCGAATCAGGCCCCTTCGACAGGCGATTATTAGAGCCTCTCAGCACATTAGTTCGGCTCAATCTTGAAAACGAAGACAGGGCAAACGCACGCGCCCTGTTAGACCAGCAATTACAAATTTTGCGCATTAGCGATGGACTATATTCAGTTGCCCAAATTCCTATAATCGAAACTATCCTAGAACTAGCGACGCAATATGGTGATTGGCAGCAAAGCAATGATTCTTTGCAATATCTTTCTTGGCTTTATCAGCGCGACACCACTCTAAGCCCAGAAGAAAAACTCAGTGGCATGCGCAAAATCAGTGAATGGCATTTGCTCGCCTTGGGCAAAGATGTGAAAGAACGCGAAGCCTATCATTTGCTTGAGATGGCTAAGACAGACGAACGGATCAGTGAGATTGCAGAGCAGCTCTATGGGGGGGATAGCGTCGAGATCGTGCCTTATATTTACAATCAAGCTTTGGCTGACGCCTATATCGCATTGGCCATCACTATCACTTTCGACACATCCCAAGAATTGCTACGTCTTACCGAGGGCATATCCAATCGACCCAATTTATTGAGCGGAATAGGCAGCACTAGTTTGCGCACCACGGCAGACGTTGAAGCGATGTATGGCTCTCGCGCCAGCACCGTTATAGAGCGTTCGTTTAAAAACAATATGAACAAGCATTTTGAAAAACTAGAACGAATAAAGGATATCTATAGTCAGGCAGGCGATGCCGAGGCTGAAGCCATGGCACTCATGTATTTAGGTGACTCCTTATTAATTCGTCAGCAATTTGAGAACCGCCCCGGCGAATTCGCAGGAATTAGGCGCGGCACGTCGAGCGCAGGCACTGCTATGAGCCACTACAGAGATGCACTTGCAGCTTTAGCAGAAGCGGGTATAGACGAAGCGGACATCAAAGCCTATACCGCATGCCCCGTGTTACTGCCCATGGCTGAATTCGAGCCTCGCTTTGCGGCAAACAAAGTGCAATGCCAAAGAAACGGTACCGACGAGTACATCGACCTAGGAGAATACAATCTAGTCTCGACATTCATTCCTGGTATTGAAGGCACATTAGCTCAGGACGAGAGCGCTATCGCGGCCACGGTCGAATTTGAAGTGCGTGCCAATGGCCAGGTCAGTCGTAAAAACATTATAGAGATTAGTCCTGATGACACCTCTAACAGAGTGCAAATCCGCAAGCTTTTAGAGATCACCCAATTTCGACCTGCCATTATCGATGGCGCACCGGTGCGCACTGAACGCATCCGAATGCAGATCAACATCCCCTTGAACGAATAATCAACGGCGCTTCTCTAGGACAACCCCTTGCTCGAGAAGCTGCGCGATGGCTTCTTCACCAACCCCGGCTTCTCTGAGTATTTCACGGCTATGCTCTCCAAACTTCGGCGGCAAGTGTCGCAGACTGCCTGGAGTGCGTGAGAACTTGATGGGCGTCCCAGTCATTCGATACCAATCTTGTTCAACCAACATCTCTCGGTGCGCTGTATGTGGGTGCTCAACGACTTCTTTGGTATTGTAGATTGGCCCAGCAGGTAGCCCAGCCTCTAACAAACGCTCACAAAGTTTAGCGCCGTCGATGCGCATGAGCCTTACTTCTAATTCTGTCTTCAACTCGACACGATTATTCACTCGGTCGATGTTTTTTAAGAAACGCTCATCCGTTACCAACTCGGGACAAGCGAGTTCGGCACAGAGCTTCTTAAAAGCGCCATCATTACCGGCACCGATGAAAATATCCACGGTTTGCGTCCTGAACGTATCGTAAGGGCTAATATTGGGGTGCGCATTGCCTGTCGCGACAGGGATTTTCCCAGAGTAATTGTAGTTAGGAATATGCGGGTGCATTAAGGATACGGCACAGTCATAGAGCGTCATATCGATGTATTGCCCTAACCCGGAGCGCTCTCGTTCGGCCAAGGCCATTAGGATCGCCACTGCGGTATACAGCCCCGTGCCCATGTCGACCATAGCAATCCCTAAACGTGTTGGGGCACTGCCGAGCTCACCATTGACGCTGAACCAACCTGCCATGGCTTGTACGATGGCGTCGTACCCAGGATAGCCCCCAAGCGGACCATCGGAACCAAAGCCACTCACACGGCAGTGTATTAATCGCGGAAAGCGCTCGCGGAGCACTTGCTCATATCCAAGCCCCCATTTTTCCATGGTTCCCGGTTTGTAGTTCTCTAGCAAGATATCGGCATCTTCTAACAGGCCCAAAAGCACGTCTCGTCCCTGCGCTTGGGTTAAATCCAGCCCCATAGATCGCTTGTTTCGATTGACGCCCAAATAGTAGGCTGCATCGCCTTCGTGAAAGGGAGGCCCCCAGTCACGCGTCTCGTCACCTTTGGGTGGCTCTATTTTTAGCACTTCTGCCCCGTGATCGGCTAAGATCTGGGTGCAATATGGCCCTCCTAGTACGCGGGATAAATCAACAATGCGCTTGCCAGTAAGCGCACTGGGCTGCACTGAGCCTTTTTGCATAAGCAACCATCCGATGGGGAGTGTAGAGAACAGACGAAAGAGTAAATCACTAAGTTGGGGTTTTCAACACGGGCCATTGTACGCTTGAAGACGCTCTGCATCCTCGCGCAACAATGCCGGTAAGAAGAACTCCGCCACTAGGATCGGTTTATGGCGCAAATAGAACAATGAGCGCCGCCCCCAAAGTTCATCACTCTGAGCAATTTCCAATTGTAATCGTTGCAATTGCGGATCTTGGAACAAAAACTCTCCCAGAGGGCGATCACGCAAACTTCTAAGCTGTTTTAACGCGCCAACCATACTGCTCATTGGAATTAAGGTGTGCGCAGCAACCCATGGCGTTTCGCCACAGCGCAACAACACCTTTCGCGACCACATAAGCTGCCTAGTGACATAGGGTTGAAAACATTGCAACAGCCCTGGATTAGAGCGTTGAGCCCAACCTTCCTCGATGACTTGGACATTGAACTCGCCGTCACTCATTGCCTTTAAACGCTGGGTGAGAGAGCCTGGATCCAATAGCCACGACTGCAAAGCTGGCCTTGGCCTTGGCAGGCATTGCGACTCCGAGTGCCAACGCAACTGCGGGTTATACAGACTAGGAAATTGAAAGGGCAAATCTAGCAAAAGAACACCTAAAGACAGAAACGAGCCAATGACGTAAAACTTATGGCCAGCGATTATAAGGCATACAATCGAAATCTAAAAAAAGCCCCTACCGAACACGGTAGAGGCTTTTTATTCACACTAACGCTGCAAGCGATTAACGTTGTTCGTAACGCTGCAAAGTAGTAGAGATCACGCTTTGTACACGACGGTTTTGCGCACGACCCGCAGGGGTATCGTTACTAGCAACTGGTCGAGTTTCGCCGTAACCTTCAGCGCGCAGTCTAGAGGCTGGGATATCAAACTGATCAATCAGTATTTGACGCACAGCATTGACTCGACGTTGTGACAAAGCTTGGTTATACGCTTCAGTACCAGTGGAATCTGTGTGGCCTTCTAGTACCGCTTCAACATCTGTATTGGCTTTCATGAAGTCAGCCAATGCGCGAATTTCAGCCATGAACTCAGGTTTAACCACAGAACGGTCGAAATCGAACTGAACGGTTAAATCGATACGTGCGACTTCTTCAAGAACAATTGAACAGCCTCGGCTATCAACACGATGTGTGCGTGGAGTATCTGGACAGGCATCGCGACTGTCAGGAACACCATCACCATCTGAATCTACAGGCGCGGCGGGTGCAGGAGTTGGCGCTGGCGTAGGT
>CAJXSF010000053.1 GCA_913061515.1 uncultured Gammaproteobacteria bacterium
CGAGATGTAGAGAGGTCTCGTGGGCTCGGAGATGTGTATAAGAGACAGGTTCACTCATGGGGTTGAAGTCTAGTCCGCAAATATTACAGTTTCATGACAGTCAGATGGCAAAGCTGTCCCGGTCACCTTACAAGTTAAGCGCTAACGCTTCTTACAAGCCTAGGCTTTCCATTGTGATATCAACAACTTGTGCAGGCAGAGGAATATAACCATCTTTCATGACCACTTCTTGACCAGCCTTTGAAAGAACCAATTTAATAAATTCACGCTCCAACGGGGCTAGGGGCTTATTAGGCTCTTTATTGACGTAGACGAACAAGAAGCGAGCTAATGGATAGTTGCCAGAAATTGCATTCTCAGCAGAGGCTTCGAAAAACTGACCACCGCTCTCTTTTGCTAATGGCAATGCACGAACACTAGAAGTCGTATAGCCAAGACCCGAATAACCAATACCATTGACCGAGGTGCTCACTGATTGCACTACAGAGGCCGAACCAGGCTGCTCGTTCACAGAGTTCTTGAAGTCACCTGTGCAAAGAGCGGTTTCTTTGAAGTAGCCGTAGGTACCAGAGACCGAGTTGCGACCGAAAATTTGTACATCGCGGCGCTGCCAAGGCCCAGTAAGGCCGGTTTGCCCCCAGTTATTAATGACTTCATTGTGCCCACACTTCAATGTCGAAGAAAACACGGCATCCACTTGTGACAAGGACATTCCTTCAAGAGGATTATCTTTGTGGACAAATACGGCCAAGGCATCAATAGCGACAGGGATCGCAGTTGGTTTGTAGCCATATTTGTTTTCGAAAGCTTCGATTTCGTTATCCTTCATTTCACGACTCATTGGGCCCATGTTTGCAGTCCCTTCAGTCAATGCGGGGGGTGCAGTCGAAGAGCCCGCCGCTTGAATTTGGATATTCACATTGGGATAGAAGCGTTTGAACTCTTCTGCCCACAAGGTCATGAGATTCGCGAGGGTATCGGATCCGACACTCGAGAAATTACCGGAAACACCACTAGTTCGAGTATAGTCTGGCAGTGCTTCATCAACGCCAGCGGCGAAGGACATGCTGCTACAGAAGGCTCCGATAACGAAGGCGATCGGCTTAATTGAAAGAGAGAGCTTCATGGTTTTCTCCAGATTTCGGTTCATTTAACGTGCGCTTTAGTATTGCGCGTACTATAAGACCGTTTTGTGACAGCAAGATGACAGTCGCTCTCTCAGCTCGAATGAAACTGAAGTTTTTTCGTTTCCCACAAATTAGAAAATTAATCACGGCTTGGTCACGAATCTGTCACTTTCTTCCGGCTATGTGTCATGTAGAATGCAAGCTTTAAAAGTGACTGAGCATGCGCAGCCAAAATGAGCCGACCCCCAGCAAGCAAGCCCGCAGAGAATGACGTCAGCCAGCATCTAAAGCCTCTACAAGAGGCCAAGTTGAGCGTGGACAATCAAGAGCCTGAACCCCTTATGGAACTGCCCGAGATCGATCTCAATAATAGCGACCTATATCTGAATAGGGAGCTGAGCTATTTCCAATTCAATTTGCGCGTACTAGATCAGGCGCGAGATCCTCGCCATCCCTTACTTGAACGGCTCATGTTCTTATTGATCTTTAGCTCAAACTTAGATGAATTTTATGAGATTCGCGTTTCCGGACTTAAGAAACAGATGGAGTTCGGCCGCCAGCGCCCCGGGGCCGATGGCAAATACCCTGATGAAATACTACGTGAGATCAATCAACAGGTCCGAGTGGCCGTCCAGCAGCAATACCGTATCCTTAACGAGGAACTCCTCCCCTCATTGGCTGAACAGAACATTCGTTTCTTATATCGCCACGAATGGAACGAAGACCTCACTAACTGGGCACAGAATTATTTTAGAGACGAGGTTTTGCCTGTAATCAGCCCACTAGGGCTTGATCCAGCACACCCTTTTCCGCGCTTGGTCAACAAAAGCCTTAACTTCATTCTATCCCTCGAAGGTAAAGACGCCTTTGGCAGGGATAGCGGCCTTGCTATTGTTCCAGCGCCTAGATCCTTACCACGCTTGATTAAGGTGCCTAGTAGCATTCTGCCCGACGGCGACAACTTCATCTTCCTTTCCTCAATTATCCACGCCCATGTAGAAGAGTTCTTCCCTGGCATGAGAGTTACGGAATGCCACCAGTTTCGTGTCACCCGCAACTCCGATTTGGAAATGTCTAATGTAGAAGGACAAGACGTTGCCAGTGTATTGCAAGGCGAATTGCTTATGCGCCGCTTCGGAACCGCCGCCAAACTAGAGGTAGGCGCAGCCTGCCCACGTGAGCTCACGGACTTTCTACTAGAGCGCTTCAATCTCACAGAAGATGATTTATTCCGCCTAGATGGCCCCGTAAACCTACAACGGCTTATGACACTCACGAGTATGCTTAATCGCCCAGATCTGAGCTTTCCTACTTTTACGCCAGGAACACCGGCCGCGCTCGAAGCTGGCAACGATATCTTTGCGGCTGTAACCAAAGAAGATCAATTACTGCACCACCCTTTCCAGTCGTTCTTGCCCATTATCGACTGGGTACGACAAGCAGCGAAAGACCCCTGCGTTCTGTCTATTAAGCAGACGCTGTACAGGACGAACGAGTCCTCTGAGTTAGTAGAAGCCTTATCAGAGGCGGCGCGCAACGGCAAAGAGGTGACTGTCGTCATCGAATTACGTGCTCGCTTCGATGAGAAGGAAAACATCCAGTTTGCTAGCAAACTACAAGAGGCAGGCGCCGTCGTCGTCTATGGTGTGATGGGGTATAAAACCCATGCCAAAATGCTGCTAATTGTTAGGCGAGAGGGCGGAAAACTTAAGCGTTATGCGCATTTAGGTACCGGCAACTATCACCGAAAAACGTCTTTGGTCTATACAGACTACGGCCTACTCACTTGTGACGAAGTGATGTGCGCCGATGTTCATAAGGTATTTCAGCAAATCACAGGAATGGGGAAACGCATCGTTCCCGATATGATGTTGCACGCACCTTTTCGTCTGAAGAAATCGCTCATTAAGATGATTCAAGAGGAAAAGAAAGCGGCTATCGACGGTCGCCCAGCGCGGATCATCGCCAAAATGAATTCACTAACTGACCCAGACATCATTAAAGAGCTTTATAGTGCGGCACGCCATGGCGTAAAAATTGACCTCATCATTCGGGGCATCTGTTGCTTGAAACCAGGAATAGAAGGCGTTTCAGAAAATATCCGAGTCGTCTCTATCATTGGCAGATTTCTTGAACATTCACGGGTGTACTATTTCGAGAATAATACCCCGCAACTTTATTGCGCGAGCGCGGATTGGATGGAGCGCAATTTAGTGCATCGCATTGAGGTTGCATTCCCCGTTTTGAAAAAGCGTTTGATGAATCGAATAATAGAAGACTTGCATTGGTATCTAGAAGATCGCGGGCAAAGTTGGGATCTGCAAGCCGATGGTAGCTATGCGCGTAATCTGCCGGACGCAAATAACGAACTGGAACAAGTCCAGTCGCGATTATTAAATCAATTAGCGACAGTACGCTATAGCTCAGTTTGAGTTACATCAGGCAAGGTGTCTTTACCAACAATAGAGGTATCGGCACCGTTGTGCATCATAAAGTCTAGCATCCCTTCACGCAGAGCCGTTGGGCTGAACGAAATTGATTGCAACGCACACGCGCGCATCAAACCCACCAATATCGACCACCCAGGCATCAACAAGTCTTTCCGGCGATCTTTCAAACCAGGCAGCAATGCGCTTGGGTCTGCTGCGCATAACAAGACATCTTGCTTCATTGCCTCTAATGCTAACAGATCAATTTTGCCTTCTTGATAGCCGCGGAACTGGCAAATATGGGCGAGCATTTTAGCGGTGCCCGAGGAAGCAAAGGCTTCTTGCCACGGGTATTTCTGAAAAGACTCTTGCACCGTCTCAAAACTCGCTGTGGCAGCATCCGTCGCTTGATCTAAGGCATGTTCTAGCTGTTCAGTGCTTAGTGATTGCGCATCTTTAAAATAGGTATCGCGCCAACTCACACACCCGATCGCTAGACTTTGGGTGACGAAACGCCTCTCTTGTGCGCCTATAATTATCTCAGTACTCCCGCCCCCAATATCCACCACTAGACGGGTCTCATTGGTGCGCGGCAAAGCACTGAGCACGCCCATATACACCAGAATGGCTTCTTGAATCCCTGTAATGACTGAAATATCGATGCCAATTTCACGCGCCGCTGAAATAAATTCCGGAGCATTATTGGCAATGCGCAGTGCGTTGGTACCTAAGGCCCAATATTGCTCTATTGGATACTTGGCCATGACAGCAGCAAACTCTTTTAAACAGTCAATTCCTCGAGCGAACGCTTCTGGCGATATTTCGCCGCTAACCGTGACGCCCTCACCCAACTGCACAATATTGCTGAAGCGCTCGACGAGCTGACTCTTTTCGTCATGCCATTGTGCGATGAGTAAATGAAAACTATTGGAGCCTAGATCTATACATGCATACATAGGAAATTGATTCTGCGGGGAGTTCAAATAAAGAATGAACGCGCAATATTACTGCGAATATATGACGTTTATGTGACGATCTTGTCACGTGCGCGTGCAACTGGGGTGCAAAGTGTTAAGACCTCACACCCCCTGGGCGCTTAAATCATTGACTGCTGATAGTTCTCGAGCCCAATTCGGCCAATCAAATCGAGTTGAGTTTCTAGCCAATCCACATGCTCTTCTTCGCTGCGCAGAATCTCACTCATAAGATCACGGCTTACGTAGTCTTGAATCGATTCGGCATAAGCAATGCCCTCTTTCAAAGTTGGAATAGCAATCATCTCAAGCTTGAGATCACACTCAAGCATTTCGAGCGTGTTTTCGCCGATGAGCAGTTTTCCAAGGTTTTGCAGATTTGGTAAACCCTCTAAGAAGAGAATTCTTTCTATCAATTGATCTGCATGCTTCATTTCATCAATTGATTC
Organism: uncultured Gammaproteobacteria bacterium; assembly: GCA_913061515.1. Taxonomy (GTDB): domain Bacteria; phylum Pseudomonadota; class Gammaproteobacteria; order Pseudomonadales; family Pseudohongiellaceae; genus UBA5078. The sequence goes on from CAJXSF010000053.1 coordinate 4,980, forward strand.
TTCATATTCCTTGCTTGCGAGCTTGCCAAGACCCCATTCACGGTACATGCGCGAATGGAGAAAATATTGGTTAATGGCCACAAGCTCATTCGCTAGGCACTTATTGAGGTGCTTTATTACGGTAGCATCAGCTTTCATGATCAATCCTTTCTAGTAAATCAAGCCGTTAGAGTGGGCTTTCAGAGAGGGGAAGTCAAGCGTTGCTGTGTTGTAAGGCCTTGATATTAATGATAAACAAACTCATTTAGTATCAGCCTACTAATAGGGGTAGGAGAGCATTCTAGACGGCGATCGCATTGACAAAAGGAGTGCTGTTCTGAAACTCATTAACGATGCTTTTGGCATGTTTACAGCACTTTCCACATTCGGTAGCCAGACCAAGTTTTTCACGTAAGTCTGCAATGCGGTTAGTACCTTGCATACATTCTTCGCGAATTTGGTTGTCGGTAATTTGTCTACAAATGCATACGTACATGGATTTATCCTCAAGTGGCAATAATACTAAACCGTAATGAGAATGATTGTCAAATGTATTCGCTTAAAAATTCGGGGACGGACTCTAAGCGCAACAAGAGCATCATGCTAAGATAGCCGCGCCTTACAATAAGCTCTGCCAATAAGCCCAAAATTCGCTACACAAAAAAGGATAATGCGGTTTGCGAAATCAACAATCTAGCGATAACAGCCCCAATAGCACACTGCAATTGTTTGCGATTGGCTTCACAGTCATCTTTTTGGTGAAGCTGTTTTTCGCGTTCACGCTTGACCTATACAGCGATGAGATTTTTTACTGGCAGGCCTCCACTTATCCAGCGATCGCCTATAGTGATCTGCCCTTTATGGCAGCGCTCTTAACTGGCATAGGCAATATCATTTTCGGTAATCATGCGATTGCGATTCGCTCATTGTTTTTAATTTTGGGAAGTGCGATCCCCTTCTTAGTCCTATGGATTGCCAGACCACTACTTCCTAAACGACAGGCGTTGCAAGCCGCGGCGCTTAGCCTATGTCTGCCGCTGTGTGGTTTCTTAGGGCTTTTGGCCGTTCCAGATGTGCCGCTATTGTTTTTTGGGCTTGTCTTTATAGGTGCATTCGAACGAGCAACAAGAACCGGCCTGACTAAGTACTGGATAGCCGCAGGCATCGCCGCCGCATTGGGCGTCAGCACGCATTATCGTTTTGCCCCCTATCTCGTCGCCGCATTCATTTATTTGCTCGCATTCGGATCTATGCACAAGTATTGGCGCGCGGCCGGCCTTTGGTTAGCAGCACTCATTCTATTGATAGGGTTGTACCCCACTCTTTCTTTTAACTTTAGCAATGATCTGAGCGGCATTGACTACCATTTACTGGAGCGCCACCCCTGGGAGTTTCAAGCAGAGGGGCTGCTTCATACCCTCAAGCAAGCGGTGTTAGTGACTCCCCTGCTTTATTTGGCATTGTTATATACGCTATATCGGCTATGTGTCGCTGCACGGGCAGGAGACACAAGTAAGGGCTTATTTGCCTGTTTTGCCCTATGTAATCTTGGTGTGTATTTAATATTGGCACCATGGACAGACAGCACCAGAACATCAATCCACTGGCCTCTGTCAGGATATCTCCCTCTTGTCATCTTCCTGCCGGAAACACTATTCGTGCTTAAGGAGTATTTGGCCAATAGATTTAATAAACAAATAGCACAGCGCTTCTTAGTCGCCACTGTGCTGATAGGGTTTGCGGGTTCCATTGTGGCTATAACGGGCCTAGGCACTCAGGTATTCCATAAGCAGCTGCGCGCTATCCTAGGAGAAGGCGTGCTGTCGAATAAAATGGCGGGATGGAAAGATTTCTCTGAACATGTACAAAGCCTGATAGTGGAGCAAGAAATCGGCCCTGAAGAGATCATTGTGAGCGACAATTACTATACGGCGGCGCAGCTTGCCTTAGCATTGCCAGACAAGAGAGAGATTTACAATATTGACCAAGATAAAGCCCTGCGAGATGGGCGTGCCGTGCAGTATCAACTTTGGCAACGCAATTCTGCAGCGCTCGCGGCTCTTCCCCAAGTAAGCGGTCTATTCATCACTGAAGACAGCACGATGACAGTCACGGACAAGATTGAAATCCTGCAAAGGGCGTGTGATCAGTTTCCCGAGCTCACCTATTTAAGCGAACTCTCTCTGCTTAGTGGAGACAAGCGTTTTAGTTTCTACCGTGGCAATCAAACTAGCGCTTCGACTAACGTCAATAGCTGCCCTAAACCTACTCTAGGCTGGCTCGATCTCCCAGCCCCCGATGCCCATATCGAATCCACTATCGAAGTCTCAGGTTGGGTCATTAATGAAGGCTTAGGGGTGTCTCGCATCGACGTGATGTTGGATGAGCAGCTAATCGCAGAAGCGAATTATGGGATCGCTCGCCCGGATGTGGCCACAGCGATGAACGTGCAAGATGACCTAAATGCGCCCAATCTGGGTTTCAACGCCACTATCGACACCGATTCGCTGCCCAAAGGCCAAGCAATTTTTAGCATTAGGGTTGTAGGAGTTTCGGGTGAAATTCAATACTTTGGCAACAGAACTGTCTTTATTCAATAGGTTTTCAATAAGGACTTAGGACTTCTACTGCGACCTTCCATTCCCCAGACTTGGTAAAGTGCCAATAACGAAGATAATTCGTGTTAAAGCCGGCCTCCTCTACAGACATCGTTCCGTAGGTGTAGCCGACCTCCCCTGACTCGGCCAAAAACGCACCAGATGTCTCAAAAGTCAGAGCTGACATAGCCACTTTCTCATCTAAGAAAGCACCATATACGATACTTCCAGATTCGCTGCCAATGCCTGGAGCCATGCCAGGAATGTAAATGCGTTGATGACGAATGCCATACCTTGAGGCAGTTCTGCGTCCACCGCGCAGATTAATTGAGGCAATAAACCTTCTGTCAGCCTCGAACAAAGAGTCAACTGTGTTGTTGGCAGCAAGGCTTGGGGAGGCAGTTTCGGCAATTAGCAGGTCCGTGTCGGCAAAATTAGGCTCAACATCAAGGCTAAGAAACCCGGGAACGCTTGCCACCATGTCAGCAACCATTCGCCATTCACCGTCTATGCGACGCCAAATGTTGACGAAATGGCCGTACACACGGCGCAGTTCCTCACCTGAGCCTGCTGAGAAGCGATAAGGCCCACTAGTAAGCCCAAGGTCGCCAGCACGAGAAAAATCGATATAGTTGGCCTTAGACTCAAGCGCTGTGTTGCCACGCTCTTCTGGGCTCACCTGCTCGTAAAGCAGCCGAGCATCCACAGGCCCACGCCTAAAGATCACAGCTCCTTCGCCAAACACATCCAAAAACGCTTGGTTCATTCCCAAGGTTCTTGAGCGCTCAGCAAAGGTCGCATCTGTCACCTTCAAGCTTTCCCATATACTAAAGCGGTCTTCTGTTTGTGCAAACAGTGTCAAAGGGCTCAGTAATGAAAGGAAAACCAAGATTTTAGTTGTTGACGTCGTCATGGACGCACCACTTTAATTGTCATTCTTGGATTAATCTGATTGATGCTTGAAGTATGTACCAATATTTCGAGTAGGTATAGCTCATATCGTGAATTTCGCCCCGAATACAGCGTTGTCAGAGCTATTTTTGCAGGGGGAATTGAACACTTCTTGCCGGACAACTAGGTGACTTTTGGGGGGGGTAACCAGTAGAATCGATCAAGTTCCGCGGCCTAGTAAATCTTATCGAAGATGCGAATGGCACAGAGACACAGGATGACCGAGCACCCTATGCAGATGTACCTTAAACATTTCAACTTATCTGAAGAGCCCTTCTCAGCGACTCCCGATACTCGTTTTTATTATGAACACTCTAAAACTCAGGCTCTGTTTTCGGAAATGATCGCAGCGATTAATCAAGCCGATGGCTTCGTCAGAATTATGGGCGAGGCAGGGTCAGGTAAAACACTCCAATGCCGAAAACTACTCAAAGCCCTGCGCAGTCATAAAAAACGTTATCAGGTCATTCACATCCCTCACTCGCGACTTAGCGAAGAAGGGCTATATCTTGCCATCATGCAAGAGCTGAAATTAAAACCAATAGCGCAAAAAAGCCTGCGAGAGTCCCTTATTGCGCACTTACAAGGCATAAATAATCAGGCAAACACTAACCCCGTCATTATTATTGATGAAAGCCAATCAGTTCCCGAAGATACCCTAGAAGCGTTGATCGAGCTTATTGATAGCGGCAAGAGAGGAATGAAACTTCTTCGTGCAGCCCTCTTTTCAATGCCACTAGAGCACTCTCAGAGTGAGCTGATCACCTATCAAGAAATTGCCGATCGCACAACGTTGACGCGAGAACTAAAAGCATTTGATAGTGATGAGGTTAAACGCTATATAGAAACCCGATTGATAAAAGCAGGATATCGGCAAGACCCTCTGTATTCAACCGAAGCATTAGAACTCATAGTTAAGCTAAGCAAAGGCGTTCCCCGTCTAATCAATCTACTTGCACAAAAATCCCTAATCAACGCATACAATGCCGAACTAAACCAAGTGCAAGCCCACCAAGTCAGGCTTGCCGCTGCCACAATCGATACTGCACTTCTCGACGTAATCGAATACAAACCTAATTGGTTCAATCGATTACGGGGGCGAAAAACTGGGACATAAATTCTCAATACTCGGTTGTTACTCACACTCGCTTCGCTATAATCATTGCCGCCAGACTTTTAGTTCAACCGCATGCGCACACTAGGACACCAAAATGCCAGACCCAATTTGGACCCAATTAGACGAAGAAGCACGACAAACCGTACAAACCGAGCCCTTGCTTGCCAGTTACGTGTATGCCTGCATTCTTAATCACGCCAGTCTAGGATCTGCCCTAAGTTTCATATTGGCAAATAAGCTGTCCGATGAGGTAATGCCTGCCATCGCTGTGCGCGAGTTATTTGAAGCGGCTTATCGCGAATCACCGGATATGATACTCAATGCGATCTCTGATATGCAGGCAGTTTACGACCGTGACGCAGCGACCAACAGCTATCTACCAATTTTGCTTTTTCTTAAAGGCTATCAATCGATTCAAGTACATCGACTTGCTAACTTTTTATGGAAAAAAGGACGTAAGACCCTCGCGCTATTTATGCAAAGCCGAAATTCCGAAGTCTTTGGGGTAGACATTCATCCAGCATGTGTTATGGGCAAAGGCATCATGTTTGACCATGCGACTGGCATTGTCATTGGCGAGACTACTGTCATTGAGGATGACGTCTCAATTATGCAATCAGTGACATTAGGAGGCACGGGTAATGAAACTGGAAATCGCCACCCTACTATTCGCTCTGGTGTACTGATTTCAACTGGAGCCAAAGTGTTAGGCAATATAGAGATCGGTGCTGGCGCGAAAATTGGTGCAGGCAGTGTAGTTCTCAATGATGTTGCACCACACACTACTGTCGTCGGCGTACCAGCCCATAAGGTCGGCAAACCCTGCTCTGACCTTCCCGCGCGCACCATGAATCAGAACGTATATGAAAACTAGTCCACACCAAGGTTTAACTTAGTAATTTTATTGTCATATTAGATGCCGATAATAGGGAGCCCTATTACTGCGGAAACTATGATGGCTGACAATATAATTAAGCTTGTGCTTCCCGAAAACTCAGAAGAAGCGCGCACAAACAAAGAGATAGGCCAAGAGTTCACTAAGATTCTTGAGAGCGAAAGCCTTAATGCAATCTATCAGCCGATAGTCGACTACAAAAAACAAGTAATACTGGGTTATGAATCACTTGTTCGCGGCCCATCCGACAGCGCATTGCACAATCCTGTCATGTTGTTTGACATGGCACGTCGCACCGGTTCTCTCACCGAGTTAGACCTTCTTTGTAAGCGCACAGGCATACAAGGCTTTAAAGCAAAGCGCCTTCCCGGAAAACTATTCCTCAACACTACACCGCAGGGATTACTCGAGCCTGGCCACCGCACTGGCCTCACTTTAGAGTATCTACGCGAACTAGGGCTTAAACCAGAAAACGTCGTCATTGAGCTCACTGAACAGTATCAAATGACCGACTCCCACGTTCTAAGCAACGCTTTACAACACTACCGTGAGATGGGTTTCGAGATCGCCATCGATGACCTTGGCGCTGGTTACTCAGGCTTGACCCGATGGGCAGAACTACGGCCTGAGTACGTAAAGATTGACCGGCATTTTATACAAAATATACATACCGATGCGGTAAAGCAATCCTTCGTTAGATCGATAATCGATATCGCCAAGGAACTGAACTGTAAGGTAATTGCCGAAGGGATCGAAAGCCGTGAAGAAAGCCAGATGCTGATGGATATGGGCATCTGTTATGGACAAGGATATTATTTCGGCCGCCCTCAGAGTAATCCGCCTTACTCAATTCCTGAAAGCCTGTTTCGCGGTGCCGATGGATTTATTCCTCGCAGTCAACCATGGCCGGTGCGCGAAGACATCGAGGACCTCCTAACCGAAGCCCCAGCCCTGCTTTCGAACGACAACCTCGAGCAGGCTTATCGCTATTTCGTTAAAGATGATTCGCTCACTGCTATCGCAATCATCAATGCTCAAAGAGAACCCATCGGCCTTATTCGAAGAAATAAATTACTGACCACTTTTTCCAGTCAATATGGACGCTCACTGCACGGTGCAAAACCTGTCATTAACTTCATGGATCGAAGCATTATCATGGTTGAGCGAAGTTGGAATATTGAACAAGTGAGTAATCTCATCACTGACAATATGAAGGAACAAATTGAAGCCGATTTTATAATTGTTGATCAAGGAAAATACGCAGGACTTGGCAGAGTGCTCGGATTGTTGAAAAAAATTACGGATCTGCAAATTCGCAATGCTCGCTATGCCAACCCTTTGACGTTATTGCCTGGCAATGTGCCCCTATATGAATGCTTGGATCAACTGATCAATACACAATCTGAGTTCTGCGTAGCCTATTGTGACATCGACAATTTCAAACCCTATAACGATGTATACGGGTATTTTGAAGGCGATCGGGTTATTAAATTAATCGCAGAGATCCTCCGTGACAATACACACAAATCTGACGACTTCATTGGCCACGTCGGTGGAGACGATTTCATCGTCGTGTTCTCCAGCCAAGACTGGCCAGAGCGATGCGAGAAGATCTTAGCTGCGTTTGAAAATCATGTTCCTTCCCTGTATACCGATGACGATCGTAGCCTTGGTGGTATCTATTCGCAGTCCCGCGACGGTATAGAACAGTTTTTCCCATTCATGAGTGTCTCTATCGGCGTTGTGACACCCGACACCAAGAAAGTTATTTCTCACCACGATATCTCAAATATGGCAACTCATGCAAAGCATAGTGCGAAAAACATCAAGGGTAATAGTTTGTTTATTGAGCGCAGGAGAACGAGTCTCCTCGCTCAATAAGTGTTTTTCTACAAATGCTTTTCGGCGTAGGCAGCTAGCTTAGACCTCGGCACTCCTTGCAGTTGGACGCTTCCTCCGTACTCAAAGTTTTTAAATCGTTCTGCCAAATACGTTAACCCTGAACTTGTTGGGCTTAAGTATGGAGTATCGATCTGAGCTAAATTCCCTAAACAAATCACCTTAGACCCATTGCCTGCACGAGTAATAATTGTCTTAATCTGGTGCGGAGTTAAATTCTGCGATTCATCAATCAAAATCAAACTTTGTTGAAAACTTCTGCCGCGAATGTAGTTAAGCGATTTAAATAAAAGCGGCACTTTATCGAGCACATAGGCGATACTGCTAGAACAATTATTGTCCTCCCAGTGCAGGGCCTCCAAATTATCGGTAATCGCTCCCAACCAAGGTTCCATTTTCTCTTCCTCAGTGCCAGGTAGGAAGCCGATATCCTCATCCAAACCTTGCGTACTACGAGTTGCGATGATTCGCCTATAGACCTTACTAGCGACTGTCATTTCTATCGCAGCCGCCAATGCCAGTATCGTTTTTCCAGAACCTGCGGCGCCGGTAAGATTAACTAGATGCACATCGGGATCCAACAATAAATTCAATGCCATAGCTTGATACGCATCTTGAGGCTTCAACCCCCAAGTTTCTTGGCTCATCAAGGCATCTAAGTCTAAATGTCGTAAGGTAATTTTTTCTTTCCCAACCTTTGTCACACGGGCTAAGAACCCAGTTTTGTCATATAGGAATTGATTGGGAAATATCTCTTGCGAGATCACATTGCGCGGCACGTGGTATAGAGTATAAGCATGACAATGCTCGGTCTGGACGTCGGTCACTTCATTCCAAAAGCTATTTTTAAACTCTATATACCCCTTGTTAAGGTGAGCAATATCACTGAGCAGCTGATCACTGTGATAATCCTCGGACTCTATACCGCAACCCCTAGCTTTGAGTCGCATATTGATATCTTTGGTGACAAGTACAGCACGCCGGCCAGGGTGACGCTTTTTTAGATAAGCAACAGCATTGAGGATTTTATTGTCATTCAAATGTGTAGGGAGTAAGACAGCATTTTCAGGGGTTTCTGTCATGAGCACAGATAAAGAGCCAGAAGCTTTAAGCTTCTTCCCTCTTTGAATCGGCACGCCTTCTTCCACATCCTGCGGCAGAGCGCCACCTAACACATGGTCTATTTCTCGAATTGCTTGGCGACAATCTGCGGCAATTGACAACTTGCCACTTTTTAAATTGTCGAGCTCTTCGAGGACAGTGATGGGAATGATGACGTGGTGTTCGTCGAAATTTTTTATTGCAGTGGGGTCGTGGATTAAGACATTTGTATCAAGGATGTAGAAGATAGGATTCTGTGTTGCGGGTTGAACTTGCGATTTACTCACGAGCTTAACATCAGCCATACGGATACACCTTCTTTTAAACTACGTTGCAGGGAATCATAGTCGAAATTAGCGTCTCAATATGGCATCAGTGTGACAAACAACGCAGCCGTGAGCAACAAAGATTTTTGCAACTCACGGCATGGGTAATTAGCTCTAACCTCCAGTGATCTGTATCAGGATGCCCGCGGCTACTGCGGAGCCAATAACACCTGCGACATTTGGACCCATTGCGTGCATCAATAAATAGTTATGGGGGTTAGCTTCCATTCCTACTTTATTCGCAACGCGCGCTGCCATAGGCACGGCAGAAACACCGGCCGAACCTATCAATGGATTGATTTTTGTTGCAGAGAAGAGATTCATAACCTTTGCCATCAATATGCCTGCAGCCGTACCTATAGAGAAAGCAACCATTCCTAACATTAGTATCCCTAAGGTCGTGGCCACCAAGAACTGATCCGCACTTAACTTGGAACCAACAGCAAGGCCCAACAAAATAGTCACAATATTAATAAGTGCGTTCTGCGCCGTCTTACTTAAGCGATCGACTACGCCACTTTCCTTCATCAGGTTTCCGAAACAGAACATTCCAAGCAAAGGAGCTGCGCTTGGTACAACCAAGGCTACAAGGATCAATAGCGCTAGTGGAAACATAATCTTTTCGCGTTGGGACACAGACCGCAATTGACTCATCTTAATCTTGCGTTCGTCCTCTGTTGTCAGCAAACGCATAATAGGGGGCTGAATAAGCGGCACGAGTGCCATATAGGAGTAGGCCGACACCGCGATTGCTCCTAGCATTTCAGGAGCCAATATTCCCGCCACATAGATTGCGGTAGGGCCATCTGCCCCCCCAATGATGCCAATGGCTGCGGCTTGCTGAATACTAAAATCGAACCACCCAAGCTCAGTCATCGACAGAGCCCCAAGTACCGTAGCGAAAATACCAAATTGCGCTGCCGCACCGAGTAATAAGGTTTTAGGGTTTGCCAGAAGTGGACCGAAGTCAGTCATGGCACCAACCCCCATGAAAATCAGTAGAGGGAATACCCCTGTCTCAATTCCCATGTGATAAAACTGTGCCAAGACACCAGTTCCGGTCGCTATATCGACACCCGGAATATTGGCCAGTATTCCGCCAAATCCGATTGGCAATAATAGCAACGGTTCAAACTTCTTGCTTATCGCGAGATAAAGTAGCAGTAGTCCCACTAAAATCATGACAAACTGCTTTACTTCAATCTGATAGATACCGGTCGACTGCCAGAGTACGAGTAATTGATCCATGTTACTGTCCTACAACGATTAAGGAGTCGCCTACCGATACTGCGTCACCTTCAGCAATATTGATTGCTGTAACAATGCCGCTCATTGACGCGCGTATCTCCGTTTCCATTTTCATCGCTTCGAGAAGTACAACCACATCCCCTTCCGCAACATTTGAACCTACTTTTACAAGGATCTTTTGAATACTCCCCGTTAAAGGAGCAAGGATTGCCTCCTCGGTCTCAACTGAAGCAATGGGTTTATCAGTGCCCTCGACAGTTTCCTTGTCGTCACCCAACTCTAGGAATTTTTCGACATCTCCCCCTTCGCTAACCTTCACCAAATAATTCTTGCCTGAAACAGCCACCGTAAACACATCTGCATCAACGGTTTGCTTATTATCTACTTCCTTTGCGCTATCGCTACCAGTTGGCATGGCTTCAAAGGCAGCCGGATTATTGCGGTTCTGGAAGAATTTCAAGGCCGGCTGAGGGAACAAAGCATAGGTCAAGGTATCATCAATTTCGTTTAGAATTTCAAAGCCTTTACTCTTCGACAAGGCTACTAATTCGTCTTTCTGTTTTTCGAATTCGGGCTCTAGTAAATCTGCGGGGCGACAAGTGATCGCTTCTTTTCCCGCCAATACACGCTCTTGTAAGGCTCTATTGACTGGGGCAGGCGTCAGACCATATTCCCCCTTGAGTACGCCCTCTGTTTCTTTCGCAATAGTCTTATAGCGCTCGCCCATCATTACATTGATAACCGCTTGAGTGCCAACGATCTGCGATGTCGGTGTGACTAATGGAATGAAACCTAAGTCTTCTCGAACTCTTGGTATTTCCAATAGAACTTCGTCGAGTTTATCGGTGGCGTTCTGTTCACGAAGTTGATTTTCTAAATTCGTTAACATTCCACCGGGTACCTGAGCGACTAAAATTCGCGAGTCGATCCCTTTCAAAGCGCCTTCAAACTTAGCATATTTTTTCCGAACTTCACGGAAGTAACTCGCAATCTCTTCCAACAGTTCGATATCTAGCCCAGTCCCTCGCTCGGTTCCTTCTAGCATAGCAACCATCGATTCAGTAGGCGTGTGGCCATAAGTGAGGCTCATAGACGAGATAGCGGTGTCTAGATTGTCGATCCCAGCTTCGGCGGCTTTTAAGTATGTCCCAGTCGACATACCTGTAGTGGCGTGGCATTGCATATGAATCGGAATATCGACCGTTGCCTTCAATTGTGAAATTAGGTCAAAGGCGACATAGGGCTTCAATAACCCTGCCATATCTTTGATACAAAGCGAGTCAGCGCCCATCTCTTCTATCTGCTTAGCCATCGTTAACCAGCTATCAATGGTATGCACGGGGCTTACGGTATACGACAATGTGCCTTGCGCATGTTTACCCTGTTTGCGCACTGCTTTTATCGCTTGCTCAAGATTACGAGGATCATTCATCGCATCAAAAACACGAAAAACGTCCACACCATTGACTGCCGCACGCTCTACGAATCGATCAACAATATCGTCTGCATAATGCCGATAACCTAGAATATTCTGTCCACGGAAGAGCATCTGCTGAGGGGTATTCGGCATCGCTTGCTTCAATCGACGAATGCGCTCCCACGGGTCCTCACCCAAAAATCTAATGCAAGCATCGAAGGTAGCCCCCCCCCAAGATTCAATGGACCAAAACCCTACTTTGTCGAGTTTTTCAGCGATAGGAAGCATATCGTCAGTACGCAATCGTGTGGCAAAAAGTGATTGGTGCGCATCGCGTAGTACTACATCTGTAATGCCTAAAGGTGATTTATTCTTAGTCATTGATTTTTGATCCTATTATAGTCGTCCAGCAGTGCTGGCCTTTTCATTAGTTTGCTACGCATCATTCACGATACTTTTTCTGCAATGCCAAATAGCAACGCAGCAAAAGCGGGTGACACACGATTGCACCTTAGCCTAATGTCTGTTCTTGAATTCTGTGATGGCAGCAGCGAGTACGATTTTAATGTCGTCAACATCTTGTTGTTTAGCCACTGATGGGGAGGGTCGATTTTGCTTAATGGCGCTAGTATGCGCAGTAGAAGGAACAAGCTCTGTCCCCTCTGATTCTTTGAGTAAAAACGACATGAACTTGGTTACTAAAATTAGCAACGCAAGGAATATAAATACTGCGCCCATACCAAAAAGCGCTAAGTTGAGCCCTTCAATTATCATTATTAAACTTACCTTGTTGAATTGCTCTAAAATTGAAGACCGTTGATCTTGATGTTTCTAGCAGATTTGGACTGTAGTACTTCTGCTCATTCACTGCTTGGTAATAACAACTCTAAATCCAATAAACGGCCTCCGCGCACCCGGGTCGGCCGCACCACGAACAGACGCACGAATATTATTCGCCTCATCGCTATAAGAGCCACCACGCATTACCCAAAGCGCATCGCTCGCTAAATCATCTCGATCATTAGTCTCATCAAATGGATACTCTTGATAGGGACTGCGTGTCCATTCCCATACGTTACCACTCATATCAGCCAGTCCAAAACTACAATCTGGGCAATCAAAACTACCCACTGGCACTACTCCATCGCTCGAGTAATTGGCTTTGCTTTTATCTGCTTGGTTGCCCCACGGGTAAATGCGTCCCTCTTCACCCTTAGCGGCTTTCTCCCACTCCGCTTCGGAGGCTAGGGTTACGCGCCCCCCTTCATCTAAAAATCGTCTAAGCTGACTCGGTAAATCGCTAGCCATTCGAAGTTGTTGATCCAACCATCGCGCATAAGCAACAGCATCAGTCCAGGTAACGTTCGTGACAGGATAATTTGCTTCTCCCTCTAAACTAGAAGCACTCACATTACGCTGGGTCGCATTAGCAAACTCTCTAAATTGGGCAACTGTTGTTTCATAGCGAGAAATATAGAACAGTGGAACATCTACAATGCCTTGCCGCCGCGACTGCGACCATCGCTCGTTCTCAAATGCCATTGGGTCTATGAGGGGGTTACTTCCCATTGGAAAGCTCCCAGTAGGGATTGCAACAAACCCTAACAGGGGCTCATCTGCCAACGACCATTTTTCAACATCAAATTGCGCGAAGGCATTCTGTGTCGCGAGTAATACAATAGCGAGTACACTAAAGGTTATTCTTAACTTAAAATTGATAAGTTGGCGCATTTTACCCTTTTTGTTAGAGGTGCCTTTTAGGTTCAAAATAATAGTCGTAAAGAGTTAAGCAAACTTCTTGTTTACTTAAATTGAAACAGACTTATCACAAGCAAACTCCCATCCGTGTTCACATGCCCTTTGATAAAGTTGATCCTCAGGCATTCCTAATAAATTTTGCCCTGCCTCTCGCAGCAACAATCTGAAATCGAATGCTCGTGGGTTGGCTAAAGAGATCTGCGACGGATCTAAGAAGTTTAAACATGCCGCTTGAAAGCGTAGGTCACAAGCGCGTGAAAAATACGCCAGTGCTCTCTCTGTATCTTGAGGGACATTATTGCCATAGAAGTACTCGGCACCAATAGCGTTACATGCCCAACCCGAATTATCATTGCAGTATGTGGACTCTAACAATATGAGACGTTCACAAGCATTTGCACGCCCCTCCTCACAAGCTTGTGCCCAAAAAGGCAGACTATCACCAACATGCCGAGAATCTGTTTTTCCTAGCAGTGAAATAACTATAAAAAATCCAATCCATATGGACATATGCACCAAATTGGCTTTTTTACTTGGGGTTACTCCGAGCCCCCAGTTTTCTAGAAGCGCGTTATTTCTTAGTGGAGCCACCATCCTATCGATCCACTGCACACTCAGGTTGAGCAAAGGTACACAGAGTAATTTGTCATAAAAAGTTGGACTGCCCAACATATCAAGCACGGTGTACAGTACAAACACGCCAATGCCATAGAGAATACCGAATACTAAACGACCCGTCGGGGTTCTCGGCGAAGTGGAGGGGTCCGTTACAAGCAGGTGTAAGCCTAGGAAAACGGCAATCGGCACATCAGAGTCTAAGAAATAGGGGACACCTGCAATCGAAAAATACAAGGCACTGAGCGCAAACATTACCATTGCAGCAGAGGCAGCAACTAAGGTAATGGAGAAAAAATACATGACCACCAAACCACCAAGGAACAAATAGGTGTACATATTCGGTGCCAAACTTAATGTAGAGGCAATCTGGGGCCCCCAAGTCAAATCAGTGGTATTCGTGGTGATAAGAACTAGAGAAAACAACCCTAACGTAAACGCTGAAGGGTTGAAGATATGAACAAAACGCCCATCCCTGTTCCAGCGAACAAACTCTTTCCCTAAGAAGCCAATCGCAACCATAATGAACTGCAAGTAGAACCAGTCATCCATAAACCACAAGAATAAATTTGTGCTAAAAATGATTGGGAACGGCCCAAATCCAAGTTGATAGGACTCACGACGCGTCCAAGATAAAAGAATATCGAATGAATAAGCGAACATTATTTGAGCAATGAGTAACACTGCGTGGTCCTGAACTGGTTGCCAGTTCATTCCCCAGTAAATATAGACAGATAAGTGCACCATTGCTTGGATATAGTGCTGAGGTTTTAATGCAACTATGAAGCTTTTTTCTGTTTTTTGAGTAGCGCAGTGTTTTAACAACCACCCTTGCCAAGCTAAAAGTGCAAGACACGATGCCCAAAATGAGTAAATCAAGACATCGTTAGACTGGACTCGACTCGTGAATGAAAGTAAAAATAAAGCAAGTGTAAAAAGCGAGGGTATTTTTAATAGATGTTTGCCTGCAATCACCGGCATATTTTCATTAACAGAGCTAGTCTCGCGAACCTTTGTAGATCGAGACTTGAAATCACGTTTTTTAGTTGCCGACTGCATCAATTGCGCTCTTAACACGGAAAAAATAGTGCGAAAGATGATAAACCAGCGCCCTAATCAATACAATTTCTATCCGGCAAACCAAGCAATTTATAGGGATCTATAACCTTCAATTGCGCGAGAGAAGCGTTTACACTGTTTAGCGGTCACATATGTAACGCCTGATCAGTCTCTTGGTCAGTCATAGCAACTGAATTCGCCCTTGAGGGCCTAATACTAAGTAAAAACACGGAGTGAATAGAATGTTGAAGCGAATAGCAGGAATTAGCTTATTACTTGCCGGGACTACCGGCTTATTCAGCGTTTCTGCGCAACAGGCAGAACCTACACCAGAGCAACTTGCTGCTCAAGCTACCAATACGCGCCAAGCGCTCTTCCAGGTGTTGTTCTATAACCTCAATATGATTAGTGGGATGGCTCGAGGAACCGTTGAGTTCGATGCAAGTGTTGCGGAGCGTAATGCTAATAGAATTGCAGCACTAGCCCCTATGATTACCGAAGTATTTGCGGCTAACGACACAAGAGCATTCAATGTCGAAACCGAAGCACTGCCAATTATTTGGGATCAAATGGATGAGTTTGAAGAAAAAGCACATAATTTAGAAAATGCAGCCAATACATTCGCTGAGATCGCCCGCGGCGGTGAGCGTAATGCAATATTGGGCGGAATTCGTGCTTTTGGCGGCACTTGTGGTAACTGCCATGAGACTTTCCGAGAAGATTAACTGCTGCCCGTGCTAGCGTTGAAGGTGTTATTCGAACCTTCAACGCTCTCTCGGACTTTTAAAGAATGCAGCCAACGCTTGGCGATCCTCATCCGTCAGTGTGGAGGTGTTGTGTTCGATTACCGCTTCCATCTCGCCCCCAACGAACTCACCATCAGGTTTCATACCGAGCAATAGGAAGAAAGCGAAATCTTCTTCACTCCAAGCGGATAATGCTTCTAGATCGATTTCATCTGCATGGCTTTCACCCATTGTCGCCCCTGCAAACTCATTATTGAGCTGTAAAATCCCAATACTGTTCCGGGGCGTATGACACTCACTACAATGACCTAAGCTGCGCGCTAAATAGGCCCCTCGCGCTACCTTAGGGTCTGTTGTGTCTACTTCAGGTAGTTCACCTTCAAACGCGTCAGCCAGTTTATTCCAAGCGGCCAATGTCCAGCGCTGTAACCAAAGAGGTGTCTCGTGATCTGGCACATTAAAACTCACGGGTTCCTGTGCCATTAAATACGAAGCAATATCTAATACATCTTTCTCTGTCATGTCGCTATAGGAGCGATAAGGGAATGCGGGGAAATAGAAGCTGCCACTTGGACTGCGACCATGCTGCATAGCAAGAAGGAAATCTCGCGCTTGCCATGTCCCGATACCAGTAACAGGGTCTGGAGTAATATTAGGTGCGTAGAATGTCCCAAAATCGGACTCTAAAGCCATCCCACCGCTTAGTCCTTCATTCCCTTCGTGGCAACTAATACACCCACCAGCGTTCACCAGATACGCCCCCCGCTCTATAATCGCCTCTTCTTCGCTGAGAGGTGGATTCGCCACAGTCGGCATAGCAAACATCCAGTAACTTACTGCTATCAACAAAGCCATAACAGTGAAAATAAAACTTAAAGCTTTAGACATCTACACACCCTAATTGTGAATTTCTATAGCGCTTTGCGCCGAAATCGATAATGCGCATAAGAATGCCATAAAATATAAAACATCGCATTGTTCGGGAGGGGCGAAGCCTAAATTTCAGGCATAAAAAAAGCCCCTAGTACGCTAGTACTAGGGGCTTTTCGGGTTTAAGAGCCTGACGATGACCTACTCTCACATGGGGAGACCCCACACTACCATCGGCGCTGAGCACTTTCACTTCTGAGTTCGAGATGGGATCAGGTGGTTCACACTCGCTATGGTCGTCAGGCAATTCTTTTCGCACACATTGCCAACTGGGCAATGCACACTGGTTCGGTGACAATCGGGTGAATGAACTTTATACAAACGCGTCTATCGATTTAGGTTGTAGCAAAACATACGCTTATTCAAAAGCCTGTGATTATATGGCCAAGCCTCACGTGCAATTAGTACTGGTTAGCTCAATGCATCACTGCACTTACACACCCAGCCTATCAACGTCGTAGTCTTCAACGGCACTTTAGGAGGATCAAGTCCTCAGGGAGATCTCGTCTTGAGGGGGGCTTCCCGCTTAGATGCTTTCAGCGGTTATCCTGTCCGAACATAGCTACCGGGCAATGCCACTGGCGTGACAACCCGAACACCAGAGGTTCGTCCACTCCGGTCCTCTCGTACTAGGAGCAGCTTTCCTCAAATCTCCAAC
>CAJXSF010000054.1 GCA_913061515.1 uncultured Gammaproteobacteria bacterium
ATGTAGAGAGGTCTCGTGGGCTCGGAGATGTGTATAAGAGACAGCTCTTTGACCCTGCATAAAATGGAAGACTGCCCCTTATATATGAACGGCCATATTCGCAAAAGCGCTTACAATCGAGATGAATTATTAGACTGTGGTTACGGCCGCATGTTTGGTCCCGGCAATGCTCGACTACCTGTTGGCAATATGCTGATGATGGATCGAATCACAAAAATTAGTGATACCGGCGGTGAGCATGGCAAAGGCGAGATCATTGCCGAACTCGACATCCACCCCGATCTTTGGTTTTTTGATTGTCATTTTCCTGAAGACCCTGTTATGCCCGGCTGCCTAGGCCTCGATGCCATGTGGCAACTCGTTGGCTTTTTCCTGGGTTGGCGTGGCAATCTCGGCAGAGGCCGCGCGCTAGGCGCAGGCGAGGTCAAATTCAGTGGTGAAATTCTTCCTACCGCTAAGAAAGTGGAATATCGAATTTCTTTATCCCGCGTCATCGAACGAAAGTTGGTGATGGGTATTGCCGATGGTACAGTGTCGGTTGACGGGAAAGTGATCTACACCACTAACGGATTGAAAGTAGGGCTCTTCACTCCCGAAGCCAAATTCTGATTTAACACCCTATTCCTGTTAAGAGGTTTATATGAAACGCGTTGTTGTTACCGGTATAGGTATTGTGTCTTGTTTAGGCGCTGACAAGCAGGCTGTATTGGAGTCCTTACTAAAAGGACGCAGCGGGATACGATTCCGACCCGAGTACAAGGAAATGGGATTACGCAGTCATATCGCAGGCTGGATCGACCTCGACCTCTCTGCATTGATCGATCGTAAGATCCTGCGTTTTATGGGCGATGCTGCCGCTTATGGCTATCTGTCGATGGAACAAGCAATTGCTGACGCTGGGCTCAAAGACGATGAAGTATCTAACATCCGCACTGGCATCATCATGGGCGCTGGCGGTTCTTCGTCACAAGACCAAGTAGAAGCAGCGGACATCCTGCGCAATCAAGGCGTACGCAGGATTGGCCCGTACCGGGTTACCCGCACCATGGGCAGCACTGTCTCGGCTTGTCTTGCAACACCCTTTAAAATCAAGGGCGTGAATTACTCAATCTCATCGGCCTGTGCCACTAGCGCACACTGTATTGGCAATGCTGTAGAACTAATTCAACTCGGTAAACAAGATGTCATTTTCGCTGGCGGCGGCGAAGCCGAACACTGGTCACTGACCAATATGTTTGATGCAATGGGCGCGCTATCAACGAAATACAATGAAACTCCTGATAAAGCCTCACGCGCCTTCGACCAAGACCGCGACGGTTTCGTCATCGCTGGCGGCGGCGCAGTGCTTGTCATTGAGTCTCTGGACCACGCCATCAAACGTGGCGCTAAAATCTATGCAGAAATCACAGGTTATGGCGCAACTTCAGACGGTTACGACATGGTCGCCCCTTGTGGCGAAGGTGGCGTTCGCGCGATGAAGATGGCTTGCGAAACGGCCAATGGCCCTGTGGACTATATCAACACTCACGGCACGAGCACGCCAGCGGGCGATGTGTCAGAGCTAAGAGCGATCAAAGAAGTGTTTGGCGACAAACCTGCTCCGATTGTGAACTCTACTAAGTCTCTAAGCGGTCACTCCTTAGGAGCGGCGGGTGCACAGGAGGCCATTTATAGCCTGCTGATGATGGAGAACGACTTTGTTTGCGCCTCTGCCAACTTGGAGAACCCTGCCGAGGAAGCTGCCGGAATCAATATTCCACAGCAGCGTATCGACAATGTGAAACTCAACACCATTCTGTCGAACAGCTTTGGTTTTGGGGGCACTAACGCTAGTTTGGTATTTGAACGCTACCAACAGTAGAGCTAAATCCCTATGGTGATGCAGCCGACCAAACATACGCATACCGCCGCAATCCACGCACTAATGATTGCGGTAGTGTGCGTAGTTGCTAGCCTCTGTTTTGCAAAGGCTAGCGCACAAGGCATCCCTAGCGGCAGCAATAGCGTTTTATCTGGCCCGCGCTTTCTGCCCGCCGAACAGGCATTTATCTTTTACTCAAGCCTTCCAAAACCTAACGCACTTAAGCTGCACTGGACTATTGCGCCAGGCTATTACCTCTACAAAGACAAATTCTCTCTTAGCGCCCAAGTAGGCGATGAAACCTTGTTTTTGCCGTTGCACCTTCCTCAGGCAATAGCGCACAACGACGAATTCTTTGGCGATGTACAAGTTTATTTCGACGCGGTCGTCGCCGAAGTCGACCTGCAGAGCCTGCCCGAAGACGCCGAATACACCCTAACCCTAGAGTACCAAGGCTGCGCAGAAGCAGGGTTTTGCTATACTTTGCAGCAACAGATGATCCCTCTCGCTCTCTAAGCAGCGCAATAATCGCCATTCTCCCAGCCGCATCACAGAATGATTTCTTTTGTACGGAACATGGTGAAACTTTGCCAATATTCTGAGAAAATGCAGGGAAAATTGCCGAAACAGAAATAATTAAACTTTTTATCGCTAGAGAGCGAAGTTGAGAGCAACGCAATGGCAACCATATTGGTACTGCACGGGCCAAATTTGAACATGTTGGGGAAAAGAGAGCCCGAGGTCTACGGCTCGGAAACCTTGGCGGACATCAATGCTCGGCTCAATTTCAGCTGCATCGAAGCAGGTCAACATCTCCAGCATTTGCAGAGCAATGCTGAATACGAATTGATTGACCGCTTGCACGATGCGCGCAACGAAGGGGTTAATTTCATCATCTTTAACCCTGCTGCGTTTACTCACACTAGCATCGCCCTACGCGATGCAATCCTCGCTAGCGATATTCCGTTTATCGAAGTCCATATCTCCAACGTGCATAAGCGCGAAGAGTTCCGACATAAGTCCTACTTTTCCGATATTGCAATTGGCACCATAACGGGCCTTGGCAGCATGGGTTACGATTTAGCTCTGCAAGCGGCGCTGCACCACCTTAAGAACAAGTAATACTTTTAACACTAAGAAGAGAACCTCACATGGATATTAGAAAAGTCAAAAAACTCATCGAACTATTAGAGTCTTCAGATATCGCCGAGATCGAAATAAAAGAAGGCGAAGAAGCGGTGCGCATTAGCCGTACATCAAAAGCCGCGCCTGTAACCTATGCCGCACCTGCGCCAGCCCCTGTTGCAGCGCCAACCCCTGCCGCAGCAGCCGCACCGGCAGCCCCTACCGAAGATAGCAGCAAGAAACTCAGTGGCAACGTCATCAAGTCGCCAATGGTTGGCACCTTCTATCGTTCTCCATCGCCATCCTCTCCGGCCTTCGTTGAAGTTGGCCAACACGTAAAAGTAGGCGATGTGATTTGCATCGTTGAAGCGATGAAAATGATGAACCAAATCGAAGCCGATCATTCTGGCGTAGTGGAAGCAATTCTTGTGGAAGATGGTGAGCCGGTCGAGTTTGATCAACCGCTCGTTACTATCGTTTAAGACCAAGACTTATTGATGTCTTTCATGTCACTACAAAAGGTTTGATTCCATGCTAGATAAAGTTCTGATTGCCAATCGCGGAGAGATCGCACTGCGTGTACTTCGCGCCTGTAAAGAGCTCGGCATCAAGACAGTCGCTGTGCACTCCAGCGCAGATCGCGACTTGATGCACGTTCGACTTGCCGATGAGTCCGTTTGTATTGGACCTGCCAGCGCCACTGACAGCTATCTCAACGTGCCGGCCATCATTAGCGCCACAGAAGTCACAGATGCTGTAGCCATTCACCCTGGGTATGGCTTCTTAGCAGAGAACGCCGACTTTGCCGAACAAGTTGAAAAAAGCGGCTTTATATTCATAGGCCCGCGCGCCGATACGATTCGCCTAATGGGCGATAAAGTGTCAGCCATTAAAGTCATGCGCGAAGCCGGCGTCCCTACGGTGCCAGGCTCTGACGGCCCCATCGATGATAACAAAGAGCGCACTCTCGCCATCGCCAGAGAGATAGGCTACCCAGTGATCATCAAGGCTGCTGCTGGCGGCGGCGGGCGCGGCATGCGCGTTGTGCATAGCGAAGCCGCTCTGTTGAAAGCAGTATATGTCACTCAATCCGAAGCAAAGGCTTTCTTTGGTAGTGGAGTGGTCTATATTGAAAAATTCCTAGAAAACCCGCGCCATGTCGAAATCCAAGTCCTCGCAGATGGCCAAGGCAACGCTATCCATTTAGGCGATCGCGACTGCTCTATGCAGCGCCGCCATCAAAAAGTATTGGAAGAAGCGCCAGCACCGGATAT
This sequence comes from uncultured Gammaproteobacteria bacterium, assembly GCA_913061515.1. GTDB lineage: Bacteria > Pseudomonadota > Gammaproteobacteria > Pseudomonadales > Pseudohongiellaceae > UBA5078. Next base: position 4,261 of record CAJXSF010000054.1, read on the forward strand.
TCCCGACCATATTCGTGAAGCCGTTGCCGCCACGTGCGTAAAAGCTTGTGAGAAAATGAATTATCGCGGTGCCGGCACGCTTGAGTTCCTTTACCAAGACGAACAGTTCTATTTCATCGAAATGAACACTCGCGTACAAGTTGAACACCCAGTGACTGAAATGGTCACCGGTATCGATATTGTGAAAGAGCAGTTGCGTATCGCCAGCGGTGAGAAACTTTCGATTAAACAATCGGACGTTAAAATCACTGGCCACTCTTTAGAGTGTCGTATTAATGCGGAAGACCCTGTGACATTCTTGCCCTGCCCTGGAAAAATCAATCTTTTCCACGCACCTGGTGGCAATGGCATTCGAGTAGACTCGCATATTTACAGCGGTTACACCGTACCTCCGTTTTACGATTCCCTAATCGCTAAGCTCATTACTTATGGCGAGGATCGCGACTGCGCCTTGGCCAAAATGAGCAATGCATTAGACGAGCTATTGATTGACGGAATTCGCACCAACACCTCGCTACACAAAGATATTATTCGCGACACTGAGTTCCAAAAAGGTGGCGTAAATATTCATTATCTTGAGAGCAAACTTTCTACACATCATAAACCTACGTCAAAATAGTATGATGCTTAGAACCTCTCACTCAATTGCCGCGAAGGCCTGACTATGCCTTGGCAACAGTTGACATTAAACGTCGAAGAAAACGATGCCGCACTCATTGAGGAATATCTCAATGAGTGCGGTGCTGTCTCTGTAACGCTAATGGACGCAGAAGACCAGCCCGTTTTCCAAGTCGACCTAGATACAACCCCTATCTGGAACAATACTCAAGTCCAAGGCTTATTTGCCCATGACGCGCCGATGGATATCATCGTTGCTAGCCTGCGCGAAAATCTACCTTGCACCAAGGACTTGCCCATCGATGTCGAAGAAATCAAAGATACCGAATGGGAACGCGTGTGCATGCAAGATTTCGTTCCGATGCAGTTTGGCCAAAACATTTGGATTTGTCCTAGCTGGGAGACTCCTCCCGAGCCCGAGGCCATCAACATCATGCTCGACCCCGGCCTAGCGTTTGGTACAGGAACGCACCCAACTACCGCGCTGTGTTTAGAGTGGCTTGATCAAGAAGCGATTGCCGGCAAGACTGTCATCGATTACGGCTGTGGATCAGGCGTCCTAGCAATAGCTGCTGCACTTCTTGGCGCTAAAGAGGTCATCGCCATCGACAACGATCCTCAGGCGATTACAGCCACAGAGAGCAATCGTGCGCTCAATGGCATCGAGGAGGAAAAACTTAAAGTATACCTACCAGGAGTAGAAGGCCATCCACAAGCGGACATCGTAGTGGCAAATATTCTCGCAGGCCCTCTTGAGGAATTAACGCCGATCATCGCTGCGCTTATCAAGCCCGGTGGCAAACTAATTCTCTCTGGTGTGCTTTCGCAACAAACTCAATCGCTAATGAATAGCTATGATGAATATTTTACAATGCTTGAGCCTGCGTTACGCGAAGAATGGGTCCGCGTAGAAGGCGTAAGGCGTTAAAACTCTTTCTCGCAAAGACGGCCGACCATGAGCCTTTTCATCACACAATGTCCACATTGCCACACCTCGTTTAGGACCACGGTTTCACAACTGCAGTCCGCGGACGGCATGGTGCGCTGTGGCGCCTGCCTGCGCATCTTTGCCGCCGACGATAATCTGCTTCCCTCTGTCGATATCCGCACCGTTTCGTTGCCCACTCACGAAGAAATTGAGGCGGTCGATGACGAAGAGCTTGCCATCAATGAAGAGCAATTACCCTTGGGAGATTTGACGACAAGCGATGAGGAAGAAGATATAGCAGAGGAGGACGCCGACAGCATCTTTACTTTGGATATGGCAGACTCCCTCCCCAATCGTGTAAGCCCAATCATTTCTGAGAATGACACTTCTTGGCAATTTATTGATGAAGACGACACTCCCGCTAGCCAGCAAGAAACTTCAGTCACGGCTCCAGAAGAGGAGCCCTCTCCAGCTGAAGAGCCTAGTGAACCGCCCCAGTTTGAAGAAGCGCCTGAGGACGAGAGCGAGGACGATGCTCTTGTGCGCGAGCGCATGCACGCGCTTGCGCTGGACGATACCGCATTTAATGAACACTCAGAGCATCATGACCTAAGTGCTGACGACTTGGAGAAGGTGAGTTTCGACGAAGCCCCCTTGGAGCTGAGCTGGCATGAGAAACCTAAAAAGACACTAGGCATTACTCTGCTGTCTTTATTCTTACTCATATGCCTAGCACTGCAAACTTTGTGGGTCACTCGACACACACTCGCCCAGAACGCTCAATGGCGCCCTATGATCGAGCTATTCTGCTCTCCATTGTCATGCGACCTACAGCCCTTGTCTGATATCAGTCTAATTCATAGCGACCAGCTAGCCGTGCAAAGTCACCCAGAGTTCTCTAATGCGCTGCGCGTCAAAATGCAGTTTCGCAACGACGCGCCTTTTGCCCAAGCACTGCCAGGAATACTGTTAAAATTCACCAATAGCAGCAATGAAGTATTGGCACAGAGGCGATTCCGTCCCTCTGAGTATCTCGACAAAGATCTGGAAAACCTTGCGAGCATGCCTGCCAAGTCTCAGCTACAAGTCTCGCTCGACCTTCTCGACCCAGGCCCGCAAGCACTGAATTACGAAATTAGTTTTTACAAAATATGAAGAACCCAAGGCCCGCAATTACAATTGGACGGCATCAACTAGACGGCCATGTCATCCTCGCCCCCATGGCAGGCATTACCGATCAGCCGTTTCGCGATCTGTGCGTCACGCACGGTGCGAGCCTCGCTGTCTCTGAAATGTTGACGTGTAATTCCTCGCTTTGGGACAGCCGCAAAAACCGCACCCGCTATATTCATTCTGACATCGGGGCGCTTAACTCAATACAAATTGCAGGCTCAGACCCAGAAATGATGGCCGATGCAGCGCGACTTCATGCCGACTTAGGCGCCGACATTATCGACATCAATATGGGGTGCCCTGCTAAAAAAGTCTTAAAAAAAGCGGCAGGCTCTGCCCTATTGAAAAATAAAGATTTAGTGACAAAGATACTCAAAGAAGTGGTCAACGCAGTCGACATCCCTGTGACGCTTAAAATACGCACGGGTTGGTCGCCTGAATCTCGCAATGGTGTCGAGATCGCCAGGATCGCTGAAAACGAAGGGATTCAACTCCTCACTGTGCATGGGCGGACCCGGGAATGCCGATTTGTGGGGAATGTCGAGTACGACACCATCAGGGACATCAAAGACGCACTCACAATTCCAGTGATTGCCAACGGTGACATCACAAGCCCTGAGCGCGCCCAACAAGTCATGGATTACACTGGCGCAGATGGGGTTATGATTGGGCGTGGCGCCTACGGAAATCCTTGGATCTTCGCGCAAATCAAACACTATTTGGACACCGGCGACACGCCTGCGGCACACACGCTTGTCGATCTGCACGGCACTTTATTGTCGCACGTCCAAAACTTACATGAGCTCTACGGAGAGGGTAAAGGGGTGTTATTTGCCCGCAAACATGTTTCTTGGTACACAGACCCATTAGAGGGAGCCAAAGCCTTTAGAGCCACATTTAACTCCCTCAAATCAGCCGACGAACAAGTTAAGGCGCTTAACACTTTTTTCGATAGCTTAATAAGCGAAAGGGAGATCAGCGATGAGCACTTTTAATGAAGGCCTATCCGTTCGAAACCCGAGCGAAGGCGAACCCCTAGTGCCACAGGCACCCGTGCAGCAATCGTCCACCTTACGAAAAGATGTAGAAAGGGCAATGTCCCAGTATTTCGCCAACCTCGGAGACGAGACTGTCACCGACCTCTATCAGCTCGTCTTAAATGAAGTCGAGGTCCCTCTGTTAGAAGCTGCGCTGCGACACAGCGGCAGTAACCAGAGCAAGGCATCTATCATGCTAGGCTTGAACCGTGGTACTCTACGCAAGAAATTGAAACAACACGGAATGTTGTAACCAGAATCTGGTACCCGGTTAACTCTGATCTGGCGGAGCGTAATGGACCCCCGCCTCTTCGGCCTATGATAGACCTTCTCACATGCCCACATCAAAAACTGCCGTAGTTCGACGCGCCCTTATCAGTGTGTCTGACAAAACCGGCATCGTCCCATTTGCTCAATCATTACATCGCGCTGGTATAGAAATTCTCTCAACCGGCGGTACATTCAAACTCCTCCAAGCAGAACAAATCCCTGCTATCGAGATCGCCGATTACACAGGCTTTCCCGAAATGATGGATGGCAGAGTGAAAACTTTACACCCGAAGGTCCATGGCGGCATTCTTGCCCGCCGAGAGATCGATCAGGCCGTTATGCAAGAGCATAATATTCCGCCGATTGATCTAGTCGTAGTCAATCTTTACCCCTTCGAGGCAACCGTTGCGAATCCTGATTGCGATCTTCCGACAGCCATCGAGAATATCGATATCGGAGGCCCAACGATGTTACGCGCCGCCGCCAAGAATCACGCTTGGGTTGGCGTAATTGTCAATCCTTCGGATTATGACCGCGTGCTCACCGAGCTTGCTCAGAACAATGGCGCCTTGAGCGATGCGACTCGCTTTGACCTATCAGTACGCACTTTCGAACATACCGCTGCATATGATGCCGCCATTGCGAATTATCTTGGTGCCCGCGTGCCAAGCGAGCAAGAAGACGAAACGCTGCCTCTCGCTTTTCCTCGCACTTTCTCGCAGCAATTTAACAAAAGCCAAGACATGCGTTATGGTGAAAATCCTCACCAACGCGCCGCTTTCTATGTCGAGAAGGCGCCACAAGAGGCGAGCATTAGTACAGCGATCCAGCATCAAGGCAAGGCGCTGTCATACAATAATATCGCCGATACCGATGCAGCATTAGAGTGCGTAAAATCCTTTAGCGCGCCGGCATGTGTCATCGTCAAGCATGCCAATCCATGTGGCGTCGCCATCAGCGATTCGATCGCAGGGGCTTATGACCTCGCATTCCAAACAGACCCTACATCGGCCTTTGGTGGCATTATCGCTTTTAACCGTGAGCTAGATGCAAAGACGGCACAAAGCATTGTCGACCGACAATTCACTGAAGTCATTATTGCCCCTAGTGTTTCTGCCGAAGCTCTCAAGGTAGTCGCGAACAAGCAAAATGTGCGGGTTCTAAGCTGCGGCCAATGGGATGCACAAGCGCAACCAGCGTTCGACTTCAAACGCGTCAATGGTGGTCTCTTAGTACAAGACCGTGATATCCATCAGATCACTGCTGCTGACTTAAAAGTGGTCAGCAAACGTCAACCTAGCGAGCAAGAGATTGAAGACTTGTTGTTTGCTTGGCAGGTCGCCATGTTCGTTAAATCTAATGCCATCGTCTATTGCAAGAACAAGCAAACAATAGGCATTGGCGCCGGCCAAATGAGCCGCGTTTATAGTGCGCGCATTGCTGGTATCAAAGCGGCTGATGAAAACTTAGAGGTACGTGGATCGGTGATGGCTTCCGATGCCTTCTTCCCATTCCGTGATGGTATCGATGCCGCGGCACAAGCCGGCATTAGCGCTGTTATTCAGCCTGGCGGTTCTATGCGTGACGAAGAAGTCATCGCGGCGGCCGATGAGGCAGATATGGCAATGGTCTTCACAGGCGTGCGCCACTTTAGACACTAATTCACACTAGCAATTAGCTTTCAGCGCGATAGAGGCACAGCAACAAATGAACGTTTTGATTATTGGCAGCGGCGGGCGTGAACACGCCCTTGCATGGCGCGTTAAACAATCAGCCCAAGCTGAAAAAGTGTTTGTAGCGCCTGGAAACGCAGGCACCCACCTAGAGCCAGGTGTAGAAAATGTCGCACTAGACCCAATGGATTTCGCAGCGCTTGCGCAGTTTGCCAAGCAAAACGATATCGCCCTAACGATAGTGGGACCAGAGGCACCTCTTGTTGAGGGCGTAGTCGATTATTTTGCAGAGCAAGGTTTACGCTGCTTTGGGCCATCGAAAAATGCCGCTCAATTAGAAGGTTCCAAGGCGTTCACGAAAGACTTTCTTCACCGTCACGCGATCCCTACTGCCGCCTATCAGAACTTCACCGATATCGAAGCTGCATGTGATTATGTGCAAGCGCAAGGCGCACCGATTGTCATCAAGGCAGATGGCTTGGCTGCTGGCAAGGGCGTGATCATTGCACAGACAGTCGAAGAGGCGCAGGCCACTATCAAGGACATGTTATCAGGCAACAAGTTTGGTGATGCCGGACACCGCGTGGTGATCGAACAGTTTTTGCGCGGCGAAGAAGCCAGTTTTATTGTCATGGTCGACGGCTCCAACGTGCTTCCATTTGCCACGTCGCAAGACCACAAAGCGCGTGATGATGGCGATAAAGGTCCAAACACAGGAGGCATGGGCGCCTACTCTCCGGCCCCTGTTGTGACCGAACAATTGCACGACAAGATTATGGAACAAGTCATTATGCCTACCGTCAACGGGATGCGGGCGGACGGCAATGCCTACGTTGGTTTTCTGTACGCAGGACTCATGATCTCAGAAAATGGCGATATAAATGTCATTGAATACAACTGCCGTTTCGGCGACCCAGAGGCACAACCGGTGATGATGCGCTTGCGCTCAGACCTGATCAGCCTTTGCGATAGTGCCTTAGACGGCGAACTGGACAAGGCGCAAGCGCAATGGGACCCGCGCCCAGCAGTTGGCGTGGTACTCGCTAGCGGCGGCTATCCAGATGCCTACGATAAAGGAGATATCATTAGCGGCTTAGAGAGCAACACTCACGCCGACCGCAAAGTGTTTCACGCTGGCACCAAGATGCAGGGCAACGATGTCGTCACTAATGGCGGCCGCGTACTTTGCGCCACGGCGTTGGGCAATACAGTCACCGAAGCGCAAAAATCTGCCTATGACTTGATCAAAGAGCTCGACTGGAATAAGGTTTATTTCAGAAAGGACATCGCCTACCGAGCCATTGCGAGAGAAAATGACTGATACTCAGCGACAACACCACACCCCCTTAGACCGACTGATTGTTCAATTTGATCAGGCATTGCGCACACTTGTCCCTGGCAGCAGTGCTCAGCAGCGCCCCTCGCCAGCCAAGTCGGTACAAGAGCAACAATTAAGTGATAGTGAGCGCAAACAAGCCGCATCGCTAATGCGCATCAACCATACCGGTGAAGTGTGCGCGCAGGCGCTCTATCAGGGCCAAGCCCTCACGGCAAAACTTCCCGATGTTCGCCAAGCGATGGAAGAGGCAGCACAAGAAGAGGTCGACCATCTTGCTTGGTGCGAACAAAGGCTCCAGGAGCTGGACAGCCGCAGTAGCTTGCTCAATCCCGCTTGGTACGCCATGTCATTTGGTTTAGGTGCTGTGGCAGGGCTTGCAGGCGACAAATGGAGTCTTGGTTTTGTGGCCGAGACAGAAGAACAAGTGTGTGAACACTTGCAAGATCACTTGTCGCAGCTGCCTGCAAACGATCAAAAGAGCAAAGCCGTATTACAGCAAATGCTCGTCGATGAAAAACAGCATGGCGAAACAGCGCGGCAAGCCGGCGGAGAACCCCTCCCCACGCCCATAAAACTCGCCATGAAGTCCATGTCAGTGCTTATGAAAAAAACAGCCTACCGCCTCTAATCCTGCTCTACTATCTCAAAGTCGTGTGTAATTACCACGCCCCCTTTGCCGAGCATAATTGTTGCGGAGCAATACTTTTCTGCCGATAACATGACGGCTTTTTCGACATGTTTTGGATTGATGTCTTTTCCTGTAATACGGAAATGCAGATGGATTGCCTCAAACACCGCGGGAACCGCATCAGCTCTTTGTGCCGTGATTTCCGTGACACAATCGCTGACCTTCTGCCTAGACTTTTGCAAGATACTCATGACATCGTAAGAAGAGCAACCGCCAACACCAATGAGCAACATTTCCATTGGCCGAATTCCCACGTTGTCACCTCCGCTGGATTCCGGCCCCTCCATTAATACCGAGTGTCCGCTACCGGACTCGCCCAAAAACTTTACTTTATCCACCCAGCGCACTTTCGCTTTCATCATTGTCTCTCTCTTGTTAATGTCAGAGCTTGGCTTTTAACAAGCTGCAAATTGGCGAAAGATTACCACAGACGCCCATAGAGGACGAAGCAACTAACAATTTCACTGCCTTCGCAGGTATGATATACCTCTACTAGGTTTTCTGATTTATAATCTGCCTACTGCCCCATCAATTAAGATTGAAGCTCTGCGTTTAGGAGAACAACAATATGACGCTCATGGCTCTTACGCCACATATTAAGGATCTGGAAAATTTCCTGACCAATTGCCATCGACGTCGTTATCCGAATCGCGCCACCATCATCTATGAAGGCGATACCTGCAATACGCTGTACTATATTATTGAAGGGTCGGTCTCTGTTGTTCTAGAAGATGATGACGGCAAAGAAGTCGTTATTGCCTACCTTAATCCCGGCGATTTCTTCGGCGAAATGGGCTTATTCGAGCAAAAAGAGGCGCGTAGTGCTTGGTGCAGAGCGCGCAGCTCCTGCGAGATTGCAGAAATCAGCTATGCCAACTTCAATAGCTATATTCGCTCTCATCCTGAGATTGTCTTCACCATTGGCAAGCAAATGGCTCATCGTCTGCGCAACACCACGCGCAAAGTAGGCGACCTCGCCTTCTACGATGTGACTGGAAGAATTGCCCGCACTCTGATTGAGTTAAGCAAAGAACCCGATGCAATGACTCATCCTGATGGCATGCAGATTAAAATTACCCGCCAAGAGCTTGGCCGATTAGTGAATTGCTCGCGCGAGATGGCGGGCCGAGTTCTCAAAACCCTTGAGGAACAAGAGCTCATCTCTGTAAAAGGGAAAACAATCGTGGTGTTTGGCACTCGCTAAACGATCGCAGCGACAACCATTAGGCGGCTTGTTGACTAAAGCCCTCGGCAGCTTGAGCCTCTTGATTAGCAATGTCGTCCCTGCGTTGCTGAATATAAGCAAGCTTCTTTGCTCCTTCTGGCCCGCTTAGCGGCCCATTGTGCAAGAATCCTTCGGCGGCCCGATAATACGACAACGCTTTTCTTGTATCCCCACGCTGGAGAGCTTCCTCCCCCATACGTAGATTAGAGTTCGCACCCACCATCGCGCTGAGTGTACCTAAATGACGCGCTGTCGACTCTAATTGCTCGCCGCTAACGTGTCCCACTTGATACAGATGTCGAATTAAAGCCAAAGCATCAGTGATATGCGCACGAGCGCGCAACATCTCACGCTCACTGCTTAAACTTGTTTTCTGGTCAGCTTTAGATAAACCAGCAGCATTGGGTTTTTCTGCTTTGCTACTATCGCCACTGCTCTGCCGCGTATCTTTCTCATTGACATTGCGCGTAGGGTCTAACTTCTGAATGCGCTGCAAATCGTTTTTCATAACTTGATTGAGCACGCGTATGACTTCGGGGTTGTCGTCAACACTTTTCAAACCCTGAATCACTTTGCGCAAAGCACTACTTCGCCTGTCCAAGGCGGCAAGGCGATATAGACGGATAAGCTGAGTTTCTTGCCTTTCTTGAGTCAATCGCACTATCAGCAACGACCCCACCATCAAGGCGAGCAGCAAAGAGACAGTCATAGCACTTGAGAACAACATGGCACACCGCTTAACGAATAAATTTAGCGCCCTAAAGCGCCTACATTATTGTTATCGGCTCATTGCACAAGAGATTTACTTTTTTCGTCATGAAAAAGTATTTAGAAAAGAATAAGGCCCCAAACCAAGGCGACAAGCATCATCCCCATGAAGACAGCAGCAGAGCCTATATCCTTGGCTTGTCGTGAAAGATCGTGATATTCGCTGCCAATTCGGTCGACTACCGCCTCAACGGCAGTGTTGAGCAGCTCAATAATAAGAAGTAGTACAATGCTGCCGATCAATAGCACCACTTCGGTACGGTTTTGCCCTAATATAAAGGCAATAGGTGTGAGAAGGACAAGCCCCAAGCACTCCAGACGAAAGGCCTCTTCGGAGCGAAACGCGCTTCGCAAACCCGCGAATGAATACCCCGCAGCGGCAATAAGTCTGCTCAAACCCCGCTTTTTGGGTGGCACAGACTTCCCATGCCCACTCATCTAGGAAACAGCTCTGCTAGTTTATCCCCAGGGTTGCTTGCCCGCATGAACGTCTCTCCAATTAAAAACCCGAAGATATTGCGATCGATCATGTCTTTAACATCTTGTGCCGAATGTATGCCGCTCTCGGTCACCAATAATTTGCCGGCTGGCAGCAGCTTCGCAAGCCGATAACTTACTTCAAGATTCGTTTCAAAATTATGAAGATTACGGTTATTCACGCCAATAAGGTCAAACCCTGCGGCAAGCGCCACATCAAGCTCGGCCTCATCATGCACCTCAACCAACACATCGATGTGCATTTGCTTGGCGTAGGCAGATAAGTCTCTGAGCTGCGCATCTTCCAATGCGGCGACTATTAACAATACGCAGTCGGCTCCCATCGCCTTGGCCTGCGCAATTTGAAACGGCGCGACGATGAAGTCTTTGCGTATTACAGGAAGAGTACAAGCTGCCCGAGCCTGTTGCAGATACTCATTGCTACCTTGAAAGAACTCTTGGTCGGTAAGCACTGATAAGCAACTCGCCCCAGCACTTTCGTACTGTTGAGCAATGAGCGCAGGATTGAAGTCTGAGCGAATTAAACCTTTACTAGGAGAGGCTTTCTTAATTTCGGCAATCACTGCCGTTTGCCGCGCTTCTATTCTCTCGCGCAGTGTTGCAATGAACTCACGCTTGTCTGTGACAAGTGCTGCCAAGCGTTCCATCTCGGAAAGGCTGGTTTGGGCACTATCACGCGCAATTTCAATATGCTTTTGCGCGATAATTTTCTCTAAAATTGTAGGTGTACTCATTCAGTTTTCTACTTCAATTAAATTGATTCACTGTATTGCGCTAGCTCTGCAAGTTTTTTCAAAGCAGCACCCGATCGCAATATTTCTTGAGCTCGCTGAACACCTAGCGCAATGCTTGGCTCTACATTGGCAGCGTATATAGCAGCTCCCGCATTCAAGGCAACGATGTCACCACAAGCGGCATCTTCATAAGTTAACGCCTTACGTACCAATGCGAGGCTTTCTTGTGCACTCTCCACTTGCAGCATGGCAAACCCCTCACGACGCTCTAGCCCGAAGTCTTCGGGTGCAAGAGTATAGCGAGTCAATTTACCATCACGAAGCTCACCCACTTGTGTCGCAGAGCTCACACTAATCTCATCTAGACCATCGTCTGCGGCCACGATGAGCACATGTTGACTCCCTAAACTTACAAGAACCTTAAGCATTGGTTCTATCCACTGCGCGTTATTCACACCCAATACTTGGTTGGGCGCACCCGCCGGATTTGTCAGTGGACCAAGTAGATTAAAAATTGTTGGGATTCCGATCTCTTTTCGAGCACCGATCACATGCTTCATTGCGCTATGATGGCCTGGCGCAAACATAAACCCCACGCCCACATTATTAATACAACTGGCCACTTGCTCAGGGGTCAATGCAAGTTTAACTCCTGCCGCCTCAAGCAAATCAGCACTACCGCTTTTGCTAGTCGCGCCACGATTGCCGTGTTTTGCGACGCGTGCACCTGCACAGGCAACCACCATCGCCGAGGCCGTTGAGATATTGAATGTATTGGTGCCAGTGCCGCCCGTGCCACAGGTGTCCACAAGATGTGTTTTATCTTCAATCTGCACAGCCGTGGCTAGCTCACGCATGACCTTAGCGGCGCCCAACAATTCCTGCGCACAAACCCCTTTCAGCTGCAAGCTTACAAGGAATGCCGCGATCTGCGCATCAGTCATCTCCCCAGTCATGATGCCCCGCATTAAGAACGTCATCTCATCCGCAGTAAGGTCTTGTTTTTTGCTCAACTGAGCAATCGCTGTTTTGATATCCATAGGGAGTCCCTTCGTGACTAATGGGCGTCGAGGAAGTTTTTCAGTAGTTGATGTCCGTGCTCACTTAGAATTGACTCTGGGTGAAACTGCACCCCTTCTATTGCGAGGCTTCGGTGACGCACGCCCATAATTTCATCAAGGCTGCCGTCTTCATTCTGTGTCCACGCGGTAATTTCCAAGCATTCAGGCAACGACTCTTTATCGATCACCAATGAGTGATAGCGCGTCGCCGTAAAAGGATTGTCGAGACCTGCGAACACACCCAAGTTGGCATGATGCATCGGCGAAAGCTTGCCGTGCATGACTTTCCCAGCACGGACGATTTTGCCACCAAAAGCCTGACCAATACTCTGATGCCCGAGACAAATCCCTAGAATCGGTATTTTCCCCGCAAAATGCTCAATACAAGGCACGGAAATACCGGCTTCATTAGGCGTGCAAGGCCCTGGGGAGATCACAATCTTTTCAGGCTCAAGCGCTTCGATCTGCGCAATGCTAATCGCATCATTGCGAAATACGCGCACATCGGCCCCTAACTCGCCCAAATATTGGACGATGTTATAGGTAAAAGAGTCATAATTATCAATCATTAACAGCATTGGCAGGCGGTCCTCTACAAGCCCTATTTCTTGCGTGAGGATTCTAACATGGAAAGATTCTTCGCTTCGCCCCTGACTAGGTGGTTTTTATAGCGAACGCTATAGAGTTTGCAGAACTCTTTGCGTCTGCGTAAACGCCTCAGGGCAGCTAATTGCTTGCATTTCATCACTATTAGGAAGGCAGTCGGGGTTCACGTACTGCAATAGAGATGGGAGTGGGTCGCAGTAAAGCATATCGAATGCCATGCGTTGACCACCATATAGACCTCGGTGAATCATATTGGCCGAGAAAATCAGAAGGTCTCCTGTCTCTAGTGCAATTTTATGGGAATTGGGCAGTTCATCGTGTACCGCGCACCCCTCTTGCGCCATTCTGACTGAAAACTCCAAATCAGTATCCCAGCGATTGTGGCTACCCGGTATTAACTCAAGCCCAGGTTCTGGCGCAAGCGCCAAGCGAACATGAATGACATTGCTCTGCCCTAGCGCTTTTATCTGCTGCTCAATCGACAAATCTGAGTATTGGATATCCCGATGCCAATAATTTTTTTGCTGCGGATTACAAGGATTAAAAAATAATTGCGTATTCATAAAGCCAAAAGCACTAGGGAAAACAGCCTGCAATAATTGCGCAACTTTCCTATCCCCTATGAGTTGAAACAAAAGCGCACGGTCACTCGTATTAAGTAATTTCTTATCGGTGAGATAGGCACTGTTGACCGCCCTTGCTCGATATAATTCTTGGTTCGCAACTAACCACTGTTGATGGAATTGTTCTAATACAAGTTTGATAGGGGCCAGCCTTTCCTCATCAAACGCTTGGCGCACAACGGTATAGCCCTGCTCGTGATACTGAGCGCTGATGGCGGTGAAATCTACAGGAAGCATGAAATGCCTAGCATTTAGTCGTTATGGACTTTGGCAATAAGCTTAAGCGCATCGATATCGAGAAGTTGAATTTCCTTATTATCGACCTTCACGACATTTTGCTTTTGAAGACGACTAAAGATTCGGCTGACAGTTTCGAGAGTGACCCCTAAGTAGCTGCCAATCTCGGCCCGTGTCATGGGAAGTCGAAAATGGCTAGGCGAAAGCTTTCGTCGATGATTACGCTTGGAGATACTCAAAAGTAAAGAGGCAACGCGCTCTTCTGCCGCATTACTGCTGACCAATGTGAGCATTTGCTGGTCTTTAACGATCTCTTGCCCCATCAACCGGAAAAACCTGCCTTGTAGGGAAGGAATATGAGCGCTGAGCGCTTCAAGCAGATGGAATGGGATCTCGCAAAACGAACCGGTTTCTAAGGCGACAGCAGAACCGCTATGTTTATTACTAGCTATGCCGTCCATTCCCATAATTTCACCCGGCAAGAAAAGCCCTGTGACTTGTTCAACTCCTTCATGGGTCGTTTTAAAGGTTTTAAAACTGCCTGAGCGAATAGCAAAAATAGCTTTGAACTCTTCGCCTTCGCGGTACAGAAAATCGCCTTTATTGAGCGCACGGCCGCGCTTGACGATTTCATCTAGCTGCAAGATTTCGGAAGCATCCAACGCAATAGGCAGACAAAGCTCACCCAAACGGCAATCGCCACAAGATATGCTTGGATTGGTATGACAGGATCGCGCCACATAGGGAATGTCTTTCGTTAGATTAACTGCCTTAGGAGTCGATTTCACGCGTGCGCCTTCATCATCAGATTAGATGCACGCATTGTAGTCAAATAAACAACACGCAGCAAAGCGCTAATTGCAACAATCGGTTACGGGTCATACCAAACTCAGAAATGCTCGTTTAGATCACACGAGAATATGAGAACCCCTTGTGCGAATCACGCCCTAAATACTCATCAAAAAGCATGCAAATATTGCGTAAAAACAATCCCCCTTCTGGACTTACTATTAAAAACCGCTTATCTAATAAACTAAGTAAGCCGTCATTTTGCATCTGCAAAAGCGCAGGCTTAACGTTCGCGAAATGCTCCCAGAAATTTACAGCATAGGTGTTTTCTATTTTTCCAATATCCAGACGTTTATAACAACTAAGCTGTTGAATAATATCTCGCCGAATGAAGTCTTCTGGCCCTAATACAAAACCACGCCGAATGGGTAACTCCCCGATATCAATCCCTTGATAATAGTCGATCAAACTCTCATAGTTTTGTGAATACACACCACTCACTGAGCTTATTGATGACATACCGAGCCCCACTAAATCTCGTGCTTTGCTGATGGTGTAGCCTTGAAAATTACGACATAGGCTGCCATCGCGTTGAGCCATCGCTAGGGAATCTTCACGTTTTACAAAGTGATCCATACCGATATAGACATAGCCGGCGTCCGTCAACCTCTCGACGATATAGCGGAGCATTTGTAACTTTAACCCGGGCTTGGGAAGATCCACTTCATTGATTGCTCTTTGCCCTGCAAATCTCTGCGGTAAGTGAGCATAATTGTAGTAGCTGACACGATCTGGGTTCATGGCTATCAGACTTGTTAAAGTTTTCTCTAAACTCTGCATCGTCTGCTTTGGTAAACCATAAATCATGTCGAAATTAAGCGAGCCAAAACCGCGCACACGAATATCGCCAACTAAAGACTCCAATTGCCGAAAATCCTGAACGCGATTGATTGCGGTTTGCACATCCACGTCAAAATCTTGCACGCCCAAACTGACGCGATTAAAACCCAGGCCTCGTATCAATTCAATTCGATGCCTATCCATTGTTCTCGGATCTAACTCAATAGAAAAGTCGCGATCCGGCTGCTGCGAAAGATCAAAGCTGTGCGCCAATGTATGTACTAACTCGGTTAGCTCTGCATCGTCCAAGTAAGTCGGAGTGCCGCCACCAAAATGTAGCTGCTCTACTTGTCGCGCATTAAGTCTCGAACGCAAGCGGAGTAGTTTCATTTCTTTTTTAAGGTAGTTCAGATAAGTCCGTACGCTCCCTGCTTTACGTGAAATAATCTTATTGCAGGCGCAGTAATAGCAAGGGGTATTACAAAAAGGGATATGCACATAGACAGAGAGCGGCGCGTGACTGTCGCAATTGGCAAACGCATCAAAATACACTTGCGAGTCAAATTCTGCGAATTGCGCAACGCTAGGGTAGGAGGTATAGCGCGGACCTTGTGCATCATATCGCGCTAATAGATCGCTAACCCGGGCAGCACTAAAAGGTGCCCCTTTGATCGCAGAATGAATATTGGTGTGATTGATTTCCATTTGCGAGAGTGTACGGTTTCGAAAAAATGTCACCATGACCTAGGTCAAGAAACATCAAAAGCCAAGCAAGAAGTCATATATTCGCATAGGGCATCTAGAGAATCATTCAATTTGAATGCAAGTTCTAAAGAGTGGTAGTAGTTGCTGCCTAGCTAACAGCAACTATTTTGGCAAAAAAAGGCGCTCTGCCGCAAGGACAGAGCGCCTTTTTACCAAGCAACTTAACCCTTAGTCTATAAGACGCGGGATAAACTTAGTGACACCTTGGATGGGGCCAACTTCACCAGCATAGACTGTACCGTTCTTATCAACAGTCACACCTTCGCCCATAGAGCCAAAGCCACCCATTCCCGAGGGGCGCTCAGATACATGCTCAGGCACGAAGTACATGACCTCGCCAGTTCGAGCACTGCCAACGCGTAGGCCTTTTCGCCAACCTGGGTTGTAATTGTTATCGGACTCAGAGTCGATCGCGTACAGCATATCGTTGTCATCGATGAATAGACCACTGATACGGCTAAATTGATACCAAGTATCGATATGCATGCCTTCTTGGTCGAAGATCTGGATGCGACGGTTGCCACGGTCCGCTACGAAAAGACGGTCTTGTGAGTCAAAGGCCAAGGAGTGCGGTGAACGCATTTGACCGTCTTCATAGCCCCACTCACCAAAGCTCTTGATATAGCTACCATCTGGAGCATAGATTGAAATGCGACTCTTAGCGTTTGGACCAGCCTCATCTTGGAATTGCGCACCATGGGTCTCAGCCACGTAGATTCGACCATCAGAACCAATCACCACATCATTTGGATCGGTTAGACGTCCATCTTCTGGATCCCCTGCTTCGCCAGGCGTGCCTATAGTCAACAGCAACTCACCTGATGGGCTAAACTTAAGGACCGTATGGCCTTTGCCAGCGGCGTCTGGGAACTGCTCTAACTCTCGTGCATTGGCTGCACGAGCGTCTACAACCCAAACATTGCCTTCTGCGTCTACATCCATACCGTGTGGCCATAGAATCAGTCCAGCACCAAAGCTCGTGACAACATTGCCGTCAGAGTCTAGCTTCACAATCGGGTCTACATCTGACCCAGCACAAGAGTTAGCGCCACAGCGATCACCGATCCAAACGCTTTCATTATCGATATCGATATTAATCGCACTGATCGAGCCCCACTGGCGTCCCGCAGGAGGGTTGCTCCAATCGCGAACTGTTTCATAGGGGTTAGGGAGATTATTAACCGGAGTCACGTCTGCATGCTCTGCCGGGCCAGAGGAGCCAGGTTGCGCAAGGACAGCGCTACTAGCGCCTAGCATCAGCGCTGCACCAAAAGTAACACTCATGGCTGTGTAAAGACGCTTAGATCTATTCTTATTCATCGTAATCCTCATATAACTCAAAGCGGACATCATTTGTATTTATAAAGCTATCAGCGCTTCGTAGTGGCACTGTTGTTAGGGCATAGAAACATGACCTTAACGGCTTAGATTGTCAATCCCAAGTGACAATTAACCGTAAACAGGCTTCTGTAGCTAAACTTTCCATAGTCTTGCCCCGATTTTCCTTGTGAATGCCGTCAATTTCAATAGACTGCTACTATGATGAGTAAAAGCAATAACAAGGCTTATCTTCGGTTCATCGTATTTGTGATCTTCACGATTATCGCTTTCCTATTGCCAATAACTTTACCCTTTACCATTGCGCTAACAGAGCAATACTTCCAACTTAGCCACGCAATCTTCGAGACTCTTAGTCTCATTTTCATTGCAATGATTTTAGTCATTGCAGCTCTGCCGCTACAGAAGTCGCGTAATCATCATACGCTGATCATTGGTAGCACCTTCCTCGGCGCCAGCATTTTGGAGTTTGCGCACTTTTTAACGTTTGATGGCACGTTTGCCATGTCGATACTGGATTCAAGGGCATTAAGTGCCAAGTTCTCGGCAGCGGCACAGGGGGGGATTGCTGCAGGGCTTTTGCTTCGCGCATTTAGTCGCCCCAGT
>CAJXSF010000055.1 GCA_913061515.1 uncultured Gammaproteobacteria bacterium
ACGAGATGTAGAGAGGTCTCGTGGGCTCGGAGATGTGTATAAGAGACAGTCGCTACATTGAGAATTTGGCCGCACAGAACCGACTCTCATTGGCACAGGACGCAGAGAGCCTCGCTCGCGAAACCCTGCAAATTGTGCAAGACAGGGCATCAGCAGGCGCCACGCCCGATGTGGAGGTGCTGCGGGCTGAGGCTGCGCTGTCACAGGCCGAACTTCTCGTGTCGTCCGGAGAGAACCAACTCAGGTATGCCCAGGTTGCGCTGGCTGAGCTGTGGGGCGAAACAAACCCTACTTTCGAATCCGTGACAGGAGATATTTACCAGATCGAAGAGACGGTTAGTTTTGAGAACCTTTTTTCGCGCGTTCAGCAGAATCCGTTCATCCAGATATTCGCTAGCGAGGAGCGCATGCGCGAGGCAGAAGTGCGCCTGGCAAGAACGCAGTCAACAGCCGACCCCCGCTGGTCCCTTGGTGCCAGAAGGTTCCAGGAAGGTGGCGACTTAGGCTTGGTCGCTGGCTTCAGCATTCCGCTGTTCAGCGCGACGCGCAACCGTGGGGCCGTGCGGTCGGCAATCGCAGCGCGCGATGAAGTGGAAGTGCGACGAGAAGTGGCGTTACTCAATCTGCGCACCCAATTGTTCAATGCATTCCAGAACCGGCAGCAGGCACTCATCACCATCGATACATTGCAGACTCGCACCATCCCATTGCTGACTGAGGCACTTTCTGAGACTCAAGCCGCATACGAGAGTGGGCGTTACAGTTACTTGGAGTGGGTGACTGCCCGACAAGAGCTAATCGGTGCGCGTAGCACGCTCATTGATGCGGCAACCGCTGCTCTGCGTCACGGCGCAGACATCGAGCAGTTAACCGCCGAGCCCCTGCTCTCTCCCCTGATTGATCAGACCAACTAACAGGATCAAACCATGAAACCGAACCGTCAAATAAAGCTGCTACACGCATTGTTGTTGTCGCTGTCTCTCACTGGTGCAACTGCGCAGGCCGCCGACGCGGATGAGCACTCCGATCATGATCACGAACCTCCTGCCGTTGAGCTTGCGGAAGAAATGCATGCAGAAGAGGGGCATGCTGAGGAAGAACACTCGGAAGAAGAGCACGCTGAGGAAGAGCATGCTGACAGCGTCGTCATTGAACCGAGTATGGCGCGACAGGCAGGTATGACCACCGCATTAGCTTCCACAGGCATTATACGTGAGGCCATTACGGTGTATGGCAGGACAACCATGAACCCTCAGGGGGTAAGCGAGGTCCGTGCCCGTTTCCCTGGTCTAGTGGTTGCGATTAACCCTGAAGTCGGAGACCTTGTGGTTGCTGGCGAAATGATAGCGGAGATCGAGTCCAACGAGAGTTTGCAGCGTTATCGGATTCAGTCACCCATCGACGGGAGAGTGGTGTCACGCAATTCGAACCCAGGAGAAACGACTGGGGATCAGCCACTGCTCACGATCATCAACTATGACCAACTGTGGGCCGAGCTCACAATTTTTCCGTCCAATGCACGACGCATCCAGCCAGGACAAGAAGTGATCCTGGAAGCAGATGGCGAACTGATGAAAGGACGCATATCGCATATTTTGCCTGGTTCGAGCGAATCCCCTGCGGTTCTTGCCCGTGTCACTTTGGATAACAGTGATGGTCGCTGGAGTCCGGGTCTGTTGTTGCAGGCAGATATCATAATTGGTCAGACTGAGGTCGCACTCGCTGTGGATAACCGTGCCATTCAGAGTTTCGAGGACAACCCGGTGGTCTTTGTACAGGAGGGCGCTACTTATGAAAGCCGAACGGTGGTGCTTGGGCGCAAAGACGCTGAGCAGACTGAGGTACTAAGTGGCCTTGAGCCAGGGGAGCTGTACGTTGTAGAGAACAGCTATTTGATCAAAGCCGACCTGGAGAAATCCAGCGCCGAGCACGCCCACTAATAAGGAAGCCAACATGATCACATCAATATTGCGCCTCTCTATTGAGAGGCGGTGGCTGGTTTTGTCACTGATATTTTTATTGCTTGGAGCGGGGGTATGGAGCTTCCAGCAACTTCCGATCGACGCAGTGCCTGATATCACCAACGTTCAGGTCCAGATCAATACCGATGCCCCGGGCTATTCACCTCTGGAAACGGAACAAAGGATTACCTATCCAGTAGAGACGGCTCTCGCTGGTCTACCCAGCTTGGATTACACACGTTCGATATCGCGTTACGGTTTGTCGCAGGTCACCGTAGTCTTTCAGGATGGGACTGACCCCTACTTTGCGCGCAATCTGATCAACGAGCGACTCGGCACCATCAAAAGCAGCCTGCCACCTGGGCTGGAGCCTGAGATGGGACCAATTGCCACTGGACTGGGGGAGATATTCATGTACAGGGTCTCGGCATTGCCCGGCGCCGTTCAGGCAAACGGCGAGCCGTACGACCCCACTGCACTTCGAGAGATACAGGATTGGATAATCAAACCGCAGTTGGCTCGCGTACCAGGGGTTGTCGAGATCAACAGCATCGGTGGTTACAACAAGCAATACCACGTGACGCCATGGCCTGCCAAGCTTCTAGCCTATGACCTGACCATGGAGGATGTTGTTTCTGCCTTGCGCGCCAACAACGACAATCGCGGCGCCGGCTATGTAGAGCGCAACGGTCAGCAGCTGTTGATTCGCTCACCAGGCCAATTGGCCACGATGACAGACATGGAACAGGTGATAGTGGCAAATCGCAGTGGGGCGCCAATCCAGATACGGGATGTTGCCGAGGTTTCCATCGGGGGCCAATTGCGTACCGGAGCAGCAACGCTTAATGGTCAGGAAACAGTGCTAGGTACAGCGATGATGCTGATGGGCGAGAACCCACGTTCCATCTCGCGCGCCGTTGCGGAGCGTCTGAAAACTATACAGCAATCCCTGCCCGAGGGAATTGTCGCTGAAGAGGTTTATAACAGGACTATTCTGGTGGACAAGGCAATTGCCACTGTGGAGAAAAACCTGCTCGAAGGCGCGTTGCTGGTCATCGTCGTCCTCTTCCTGTTGCTTGGTAATTTCCGAGCGGCACTCATTACAGCCGCGGTCATTCCGCTCGCCATGCTGGCAACTCTCACGGGCATGGTGCGCACCGGAGTATCGGCTAATCTGATGAGTCTTGGTGCATTGGATTTTGGTCTCATCGTCGATGGCGCCGTGATCATTGTGGAGAATTGCATCAGACGCCTTTCCATGGCCCAACCGCCCTCTGGTAAAAAACTGCCGCTGGACGAACGGCTGGAGGTCGTTTTCAACGCCACCAACGAAGTCATTCGCCCCAGCCTGTTTGGCGTGCTCATTATCACCATCGTGTACATTCCGTTGTTCACGCTCACCGGTGTGGAAGGGAAGATGTTCCAGCCGATGGCGGCAACGGTCGTCATGGCGTTGCTGGCCGCATTAGTTCTGTCACTCACTGTGGTGCCGGCCGCGATCGCTGTCTTCATGAGTGGCAAAGTCAGCGAGAAGGAAAGCCCGATTATAAAAAGCGCCAAGTGGCTCTACAAACCGTTGCTTACAGCTGCACTCCGCTTGCGGTGGCTGGTGGTCACCGTCGCCGCAGCACTGGTGGTAGTGTCAGCATGGCTGGCCACGACACTTGGTTCTGAGTTTGTTCCCCAACTCAATGAAGGTGATTTCGCAGTACAGGCACTGCGAACAACTGGCACAGGGCTTGAACAGTCGGTTGCCATGCAGGAAATGCTCGAAGCGCGCATCATGGAGTTTCCGCAGGTCAGCACAGTATTTGCCAGAATCGGAACGCCTGAAGTTGCGACAGACCCTATGCCGCCCAATATCGCAGACACATTTGTCATGCTGAAACCTATTGAGGAGTGGCCTGACCCGACCCAAACCAAGGATGAGCTACTCATTCAAGTTCAGGAGGCGCTCGAACAACTACCGGGCAATAACTACGAGTTCACCCAACCAATCGAAATGCGATTCAACGAGCTGATTTCGGGTGTCCGCGCGGATCTTGGCATCAAAGTTTTTGGTGATGATCTTGATCAGTTGCTGGCATCAGCTCAGAGCATTCTCGAAGTCGTGACCACCATAGACGGCGCGGCGGACGCACGCGTGGAACAGGTGACAGGGCTGCCCATGTTGTCGATTCATCCCAAACGGATGGCCATCTCGCGGTACGGTTTGAACGTCGCAGACGTACAGGATTACGTCTCGATGGCCATGGGCGGGGAGTCGGCTGGTTTAATCTTCGAAGGAGACCGTCGTTTCGAACTGGCAGTACGTCTGCCTGAGACGCTGCGTAATGATATTGATAGCATGGGCGCGTTGCCGGTGCCTTTGCCTGATGGAAGTTATGTTCCTCTGGCAGAGATTGCTACGCTCGAGATTGCTCCGGCACCCAATCAGATCAGCCGAGAAAACGGCAAGCGCAGCATCGTTGTTACCGCGAATGTGCGGGACCGCGACTTGGGCTCTTTTGTGGCGGAAGCTGAGCAACGGGTCCTCAATGAGGTCACACTACCGGCAGGATACTGGTTGGAATACGGAGGTACCTTCGAGCAATTGGAATCTGCGAGCCAGAGACTATCGATCGTTGTTCCTCTGACGCTTGTTCTGATTCTGGGCTTGCTGGTCATGGCCTTTGGATCTATGAAAGATGCCTTGATCATTTTCACAGGGGTCCCTTTGGCGTTGACAGGTGGCGTGCTGGCCTTATGGTTGCGAGATATGCCTCTGTCTATTTCCGCAGGCGTCGGCTTCATCGCCTTGTCCGGCGTTGCAGTGCTCAACGGACTGGTGATGCTGGCATTTATCCGCGACCTTGTGAGGGATACCGGCGATCTCGTCTCATCGATTGTCGAAGGAGCACTGATCCGCCTGCGTCCTGTTCTCATGACTGCACTGGTGGCGAGTCTCGGGTTCGTGCCGATGGCGCTGAATACAGGCATTGGTGCAGAAGTGCAACGCCCTCTCGCCACAGTGGTAATCGGAGGAATTATTTCTTCGACACTACTGACACTACTGGTGCTGCCGGCGCTTTATCGGATATTTCATGGTCGCGAAAAGCGCATAGTGAAACACTAGGTAGGTTGGAGTTCGGATGAACAAGAACGGGAAAATGCAACATGAGTGATGACCATCTCAAGATACGCACTGCAAGCCAGCGAAAAATCTTGTGGATAGTTCTTGCTCTCAATGTGGCGCTGGCAATCGCGTTTTTGATTACGGGCGTGAACGGGGATTCCAGCGCGTTGATCGCCAACGGGCTTGATAACGCCTCTGACAGCATCGTCTACATCATCACGCTGCTGGCGCTGAGTCGTCCCCCTGTATGGAAGCGCGCCGCCGCGCGCGTTTCCGGGGGACTGCTGATCCTGTTCGCCGTAGGTATCCTGTTTGACGTGGGCCGCCGGTTCTTGGGCGATCCTGAACCGTTAGGTTACACCATGATGGTGATGGCAGTGATTGCTGTGGCAGTGAATGCGCTTTGCGTCTGGCTGCTTAAGCAAATCCGAAATGCCGAGGTAAATGTCCGCGCGGCAACGACCTTTAGTACCAACGACTTCGTCGCGAATGCGGGGGTACTCATCGGCGGAGGGCTCGTGCTCTGGACGGGGCAGGCGTGGCCCGATCTGGTTGTTGGGCTGGCTGTTGCGGCGATTGCTCTCAAAGGGGCGAGCAGCATCCTGCACGATGTCAACAGCGAGAGTGAACGGAAAGAGTGAGCTTCAACTTAGACACCCATACCGTTCGAATAATTTTCCTTAAACAGTGGAAAGCTCCGACCATCGTGGGCGAGCAGAAAATTTTAGATCGCACAACATGCTGATTTATAAGCGGAATAATGAAAAATGGGTTATTAAAATGGATTTGATCAATTTATGGATTATTTTCGGTGAATCTAGAGGAAGCATTAACTAGAATAGTGCTAACAAAATCAATGCCCCGGATTTCACCTTATGAGTTTCCTTACATTGAAGCGGTCTGTGCAGGTTGAGTTCAAGTGCGGGAGTTTGTCCTATATTTACTAGTGGTGTAAGAAGTTCGATGGTTTGAGAGCTAATCACGGTGGCTTGTTATTGCAATCCCAAGCGCTCTTGGGCGCTCGCAACATCATTGAACCGGCGGACTACTTCGCCGAGTAGGTCGAGCTCAGCGACCTTTCGCTCCGTGTTCAACAAATCAAATCTTCGATTTAGGCATTGACGTGAATTGTGCGTTTGTCGCCCATCTCCACTACTTGAGACAAACTAAGATTTAGCTCAGTAGCGGAGATGCCGCTTATGCTTTCTGTGCCTAAAACATTCTCAACATTGGAACTGACCCTAAATGACGGATCTAGATTTACTGTTTCACGCTCTCCCGCGAGAGCCTCGTTGAGCAAGGGGAAGATGCGTAATCGTGGGTTAGCCTCCAGCGTCGCGTTGATTTCGTCCTTTAGTGTAATGGTGCCGTTAAGCGTCTGTTGTGCCCGAGCAAGCGGACTTGTGGTAGTTAAAATACCACTAAAAGTTAACACTTTAAGTGCATTAAAGTTGCTCCTGTAATAGCGAATATAATTGAGCTAGCTCAGACGTGCAGTCTGAGTGGAATTGCTCGATACGTTAATTAGGCTATGCCAGGGGGGCTTGAGAAGGGGTAATAAGGTGGTAGGAATACCTGTGTGATTAGTTTGGAAAAATTCGGGAATAGCAAGCATACCGTCATCATTAGGTGACGACAGATAATAGAGCGAACTTAGAATGGCAATGCTTACGGAGCTAAGTTTACGTTTAGAAAGTACTGTATCGAGGGAAAATTCTTTCTCGATGTCGGAAGATTCTTGCTTCAAATGAGCAATTTCGACGTGAGAGTTTTCGTTCTCGAAATGTAATGATACGGCTGGCTCGTTGCAGTCAAGACAGTAACGAACATGTAAATGTGCGATGCTACTAAATAATAGGAATGTGACTGCGACAAAGCTGACCGCGCTTCGAAATAGTCTACCTCACTGTGTGATATTTAGCAGTTTCATAGCTGTCTTGACGCGGGTCTAGAAAATATTTTAGGTAGATAACATCTACAAACAATTCTTTATGTATGGCAAGGATATATCGATAGTCGGATCCATATTGGCACACTTCGTAACATGTCCATTCGAATTGTAGTTGCGCAGTACCATCACCTAAGTAGGCGATTTGTACCAGCGGGGCATTTTATTGGCTTTCTCAGAGGATGTTGAAACTCTTAACCAAAGGCCGGAAAATTTAGAGCACTGTGATTGCCTATCTCAAAAAAATGCACCATTCTATCCGCTCAATCGTACACCAGTAACTTTAAGTTCATTTCTTCAGCAGTCTCAAGCCATTTCCGACCACAAGCAGGCTCGCACCCATATCAGCGAACACTGCCATCCACATAGTGGCGTGACCGGTGAAGGTCAGCACTAGAAACACCATCTTGATGCCGAGTGCGAGCGCAATATTCTGTTTCAATACGTTCGCTGTGGCTTGGGACAACCGTACGAAAATCGGAATCTTGCGCAGGTCGTCGTCCATTAACGCCACGTCGGCAGTTTCAATGGCAATGTCGGTACCGGCGGCGCCCATCGCGAATCCGATATTGGCCCGCGCCAATGCTGGTGCATCATTTACACCGTCTCCAACCATTCCGATCTTGCCATTCAATGACATTCGCGCCACCTCACGCAGTTTGTCTTCTGGCAACAAGTTCCCCATGACGCGATCGATGCCAACTTGGCTGGCAATCGCCTCGGCGGTATGCGGATTGTCACCGGTCAGCATCATTGTCTTTATACCTAGTGCGTGTAATTCGGCGATAGCGTGGCGACTACTGTCCTTGATGGTATCGGCTACTGCGAACAAAGCATGCACACGGTCGCTATCAACTAGCATCACAACAGTTTTGCCTTGGATTTCGAGTGCCGAGAGTCTCGCCTCCAATTCCGGAGAGCACGCTCCAATCTCTTCGACCATGCGGTGGTTACCCAGGTAATAGACCGTGCCATCAATATCGCCACGCACGCCACGCCCGGGCAAGGCGGTGAAATCCCTCACCTCGCGTATTGTTACCCCATCGGCTCGAGCGGCGAGGGTTACGGCATTAGAGACTGGGTGGTCGGATCGTGAGGAAAGGCTATAGGCAAGCACCCGAGACTCATTGAAATCCGCATCTTCCCAGACCTCCCAGTCGGTTTGCTCTGGCTTGCCATGTGTAATCGTGCCTGTCTTGTCGAGCGCTAACCACGTCAGATTTCGCCCCTCTTCTAGATACACCCCTCCCTTGATCAGAATGCCGCGCCGCGTCGCTGCGGCTAAACCGCTAACGATACTTACTGGCGTGGAGATGACGAGGGCACATGGACACGCGATTACCAGCAAGACCAATGCCTTGTAGATCCATGGCAGCCACGCCTCTCCTAGTAGCAATGGCGGAAGTCCCGCCACCGCTGCCGCGACCCCGAACACGATGGGGGTGTAAATGCGGGCAAACTGATCGACGAAACGTTGAGTGGGTGCACGGCTTCCTTGCGCTGCTTCGACTGCTCGAATGATACGAGCCAACGTAGTATTGCTTGCGGCCGCCGTGACACGATACTCGAACGAGCCCAATTCATTGATAGTGCCAGCAAACACCAGATCCCCCTCAGTCTTCTCGACCGGCAGACTTTCGCCTGTGATTGGAGCCTGATTAACCGTTGAATGACCCTGAATCACCTCACCATCAAGGGCGATCCGTTCTCCCGGTCTGACGCGTACCCGGCTACCCAGCGCAACCGTTTTGGCCTCAACATCGACCCATCTTCCGTCACTTTGCTGGATGGTTGCAGTTTCTGGTGCAAGCTCCAACAAGCCGCGTATCGCGTTTCTTGCGTGATCCAGCGACTTGGCCTCTATGACTTCTGCGAGCGCAAATAGAACCATTACCATAGCGGCTTCTGGCCAATGGCCAATAAATATCGCGCCAGTAACCGCAATCGACATTAAGGCGTTTATGTTTAAATTCAGATTCTTGAGTGCGATTAAACCTTTCCTGTAGGTAGGAAGGCCGCCAAGAGTAATCGCAAGGAGTGCAAGCGCGACAACTGCCCAGCTATTGGCCCCATTGAGCCAGTAAACTACCTCCGCTAAAATTGCCGCCACGCCAGACACCGCAAGGGGTAACCAGTTAGTTGGTGAAGGACGTAATGATGTCGTCGCCTGAGTTGTCGGTTCAAGCTCTTCTGCCTCGAATCCATCCAACCTAACTGCTCGCATGTCAATGGATGACAAAGCTTCCTCTATTGGCGCTAGAGACTGCATCTGGTGTCTCACTAACAATGTGCGCTGTATTAAGTTGAAATCCATCCCAGTCACATTGTCTAGTTTCGATAGCTTATCGCGGATCAGTTTTTCTTCAGTCGGACAATCCATGTTGTTGATTCGGTATAGAGCCGTCGCCGCACTCAATTCGGTTGTTTTTGGAGCTAAGGAAGAAGTCGAAGTAAAGGGGGTGCTACATTCCTCTGAATTACAGTAGCTCATAATAAATCCTTATCCGAAATAGGTTGGTGTTATGGATTAAAAACCCTATAGTTACTATAGGGTCAAGTATTTATTACTTATGAGGTCGTAAATGGATATTAAAATTGGCGAGCTAGCGTCACGTACTGATTGCCAAACTGTGACTATCCGCTATTACGAGAAAGAGGGGTTGTTGCCTAAGCCTATGCGTAGCAGCGGCAATTACCGGTTGTATAGTGAAGCTCATATTGAGCGCTTAAATTTCATCCGCCACTGCAGGTCTTTGGGTATGATGCTAGTTGAAGTTCGGGCTCTGCTAAGGTTTAGAGATACTCCTAATCAAGATTGCAGCCAGATCAATGCTTTGTTGGACGAACATATCCAGCAAGTTGAAACTCGGGTAGAGGAGTTGTCCCAATTGAAATCGAACTTGATCGCATTGCGCGAGAAATGTGCTGGAGCGCAAACTATAGAATCATGCGGTATTTTACAGGGCCTATCTCACGACTCTAATCTTATAGATTTTAAGGATGCACTCGCCCTACAAGGTTTGGGTTGCAGTTCTTAGGTGAAATCGTGGTTTTGATCTTTTACACTAGGTGTTTTTTTCCGGGAAATTCTCGAATAGTAGGTAATCCCCCATTTTAAACAGAGGTCATCAGTAGGATCAGGCCACAATGGCCAACGTCTGTTTCGGGGTAAATCCTCGAAGAGTCATGTTAGGCCTCTCGTTGTTATAAGCTCATAGCCATCGAGTGGCAAACTCCTGCACTTCGTCTATCGAATCGAACTTATACTGCGCCAACCAACTGTATCTTACCTTACGTTTGTAACGTTCCAGATAAGCGTTTTGCTGTGGCTTGCCAAGTTGAATGTGCATCTACGTAATCCCGCACTTCTCCGCCCACGCAAAAAGTGCGTCGCTGTTGTACTATGGCTCCGAGTACTTCAGTGCTGGCCTAGTGACATGGGCGAAAAGGAAGCGTATTACGCCGATTTATATCCCCACACAGAACGCTTTAATTGCAGTGCACTGCGCTGCATAAATGGCTGGATCTCTATTTTTTTGTGAGTCTAGATCACGCACAAAGTTTAGCTACGAAGTGGCAATGGCAAGATAGTAACGAAAGGCCGAATACTGCGATTCGGTGAGTGCCTCCAAGGTGATTCCGGCTAGCAGTTTAGCCCTTTACTTTAAAGGTCAGTTGGTAATTGGGTGGTTACAATATGAAGTTCTTATTTCATCAACTTATATATTCTGGTTTGATATACGAGTTTTTTTAGGCTGTTAAAAAAGTGTTTATTATTGCAGGTTTATTTGGCATTTTGAGTGCTTGTTGAGAACATGGTCACGAAGAAAGTAGTGATGATGGTGAGAAGAAAAAGGAATATATTCGTAGCCACGATTAAAATAATTTCCTCGTACTCTAGGCGCATTCTAGATGACTTTTCTGCGTAATTATTCTGTATTATTTGCAATCCTTTCTGCAGCTCTATTTGAAGCTGCAACCCCCGCAAGTAAATGGCTTCTTTTAGGTTTGACACCCATTCAGTTAGCTGGACTTTTGTATTTAGGAGCGGCCTTAGCCGTAATGCCAATGTCCATCTGGAAAGGCACTTCGCCACTTCCTCCAATGCATGACAGGCCCAACAAACTGAGGTTATTAGGGGTTATTTTATTTGGCGGTATTTTGGGGCCGATATTTCTTATGTTTGGCTTAACTTTGTCGCAAGCTGAATCGGTATCCTTACTGCTGAATTTTGAGATTGTTGCGACTGCCATTATCGGTGTATTTTTCTTTCGTGATCACTTAAGAATTTCAGGGTGGGCTGGAATCTTCACTGCTTTTATAGCCGCCACGCTATTCACATTCTCACTGCTAGGATTTGAGTGGCTTGGATCTGTATTAGTCTTATTGGCTTGCTTAATGTGGGGAATAGATAACCATCTAACAGCTACCATTGATGGGATTACACCTAGCCAAAGTACTTTCTGGAAAGGCCTGGTTGCTGGCCTTGTTAATTTATTAATTGGCATTACTCTTGACCCTTTTGTTTGGGATTCAACAGTAATAGTAAGTGCTTTGTTTGTGGGGGCATTGTCGTATGGTGCGAGTATTGTTCTCTACATAAAATCTGCGCAAGTAATGGGTGCGACAAGATCTCAGGTTATTTTCTCAAGTGCACCTTTTTCTGGCCTTTTGTTATCTGTTGTGTTGTTGGGAGAAGAACTGACAGGCAGTCATATATTCGCCGGAGGACTGTTTGTCATTGCTATTACACTGCTTATGCTAGACAATCATGCGCATTCTCATACACATGAAAAACTCGCACATAAGCATTCTCATCGACATGATGACAATCATCATAACCACAGCCATATTGGCTTGGATGAATCTGTAAGGCATACCCATTTTCATGAGCATGAAGCACTAGAGTACAAGCATCCGCATTGGCCTGATTTGCATCATCGACATGAACATAAAAAATGGACCTTAATTATCTTAGTTGGGCTTTACTATGTATTTTGATTTCAAAACGTTTGATCCAAATAAGGGGTTAGTACTAGATAAGGAAACAAGTTCCTTATGTAGAATGGAAGTAAGAGAAAATGCAGATCTAAGATGGATGATGAGTGAAGATGGTGTGCTTCACGGAGCCATGTCACTAAAGGAGCCATGCGTTCCGTTAGTGCCTTATGTAAGGTCAATGCTAATTGCTCATATTCTTAAGCCTGAAGCTACAAAAGTACTAAATTTAGGTCTCGGTACTGGCGCTATAGAACGCTATATTGGTGAGGTTTTTCCACAAGTTAAACTGACCACAGTTGAAATGTCACAAACAAGGCTTGAGCAAGTCAAACGTTTTTTTCATTTATGCCCTAGCTCAAGTAGTTTGATAGTTGTTCAGGATGCATCAAAGTTTATATCTCGTAAAATCCCAGAACAGGATATTATTTATTGTGATTTGTTTGATGTTCGCAGTAATTACAACGAGGTACTCTCAAATGACTTCATTACAAACTTATGGGAAGCGCTATCTAAAAATGGCCTCATTGCGATCAACTATGTGCTGGAGAATCAAAAAAAACTAATCAATACCTTGATAATACTGCGAAAGATATTTGCCGTAACCGCCATTATAAAAGTCGAAGGTCATACCAATATAGTAATTCTAGCCTTTAAAACCGATAAATCTGATGGTGAATCGATTATCTTAAATATCAATAAATTTGATGATGCTTATGATCTTAATTTCGCAAATGTCCTTCAGTCGATAGAATGGCTTCCACACCCCCCCTAGTACTTGAGTTTAACGATTAGAATCGAGATGATCGATAGGAATCGAAAACAGCCTTTGTTAAACTAGCAAAGTCTTATACCTGCATTCTAGGGCGATAACTCGTTCAAAAGGTTCATTATTGTTAAGCTAACTCAACACATTAATAAACTGAATCAGTGAAGGATTGACCCACTCTGCATCATGCTGTTATATTGCAAAGTAACGGTTTTTCAGAGCGTCATCCTGTGCATATCAATATTCTTATAATCCTGTTAGTTATACTCAATAACTCAACATTGTTCGGCGGAGTTCACGCCAGCAGTACGTTTGACTCTGAGTATGCCAGCGGGAATGTCATTGAGATTGAGCACAGCCATGGTCACAAGCATGGCCATACGGGTGACCACGCGAACTCTGAGCATGCACTTGATTCGCATAGTACCGCGACAACAGAGACTGACTCCGATCACGAACACTCTCACAAGCATGGGATCTATACGCAGTTGAATTGTGAGGTTCCGAAGTCTTATTCATTTGCAGTTGTGACTAGCACAAACGCAATTCAGATCAGTTCAGCAATTGCAGTTCTCAGCCCTACTTATACTCCTCCACTTCCCCCTCCCAACCTCTAAGTTTCATAAATTTGCCATTGTTCTCTTTGCGGAATTAACTCTAGCGAGCGCATCCGTGTGTGGGTATTTGTTCTTGAAACAATCTCCCTTTAGAACTCTATGTGGCATCGACCTGATTTCGATTAGGCAAATGAAATTCTAGAGGATTAAGTGATGCACAAATTGCAGCATCTGCTTATCAGCAACCCATATGCGGTGTTGGTGGCAATTTTTATACTACTTTTAGCGAGTTTTGGCTTTGCTCCAGACGCGCTCGCCCATGGGGTGACAGCAGGAGACAAGGGTTTCATACAAGAAAGTTCTGGCGCACTTGTCATTCCGTTCATGTATCTAGGTGCTAAGCACATGGTTACCGGCTATGACCATCTGCTGTTTCTGGTCGGGGTTATTTTCTACCTGTACAGGTTCCGTGATGTTGGCTTATACGTGAGCCTATTCGCGCTTGGGCACACGATCACTCTTTTGCTAGGCACATTCCTAGAGATTGGTGTCAGCCCCTATCTCATCGATGCGGTGATTGGCTTCTCTATCGTCTACAAAGCGTTAGACAACATGGGGGCGTATCAGCGCTGGTTTGGGTTTCAGCCCAATACTAAAGCAGCCACGATGGTGTTCGGTTTATTTCATGGGTTCGGACTCGCAACCAAGATCTTAGATTACGAAATTTCACCCGATGGATTACTCACAAACTTGATCGCTTTCAATGTAGGCGTTGAGTTAGGTCAGCTGCTCGCCTTGAGCGTGATTCTAATCGCTATAGGGTACCTGCGGCAGTCTAAGAGCTTCTATCGACGGGCCTATCTAGCCCAGGTCGCGTTGATGAGCGCTGGGTTCCTCCTTATGGGTTACCAAATAACCGGTTATTTCGTGGCCTAGGCCAATCAATTTAGTTTGAGGACATTTTCACTATGAACAATACAAATCAACCAGCAGATGTACAGCTTCCATCGTCTTTCCAGCTATTGAAATCCACTGCTATAGCGGCGGTTGTGGCGATGCTGTTATTGCTCGTCATTGTTATGCCCGCGGAATATGGCATAGACCCAACCGGGGTAGGCAGTGTGACTGGCTTAAAGAGAATGGGTGAAATCAAGGTGCTGCTTGCCGAAGAGGCCGCGCAGGACGAGGAAGCTTTGCTGAGCGCTATCAATGGGACAGCGCCAACTCCTCCGGCCGAGGTGGTGCAGACTGCCAGCCCTAGCAGCACGGTAGTTGCAGAGATTGCCGAACCAACGCTAGCAAATGGTGAGCGCAGTGATGAGATGCAAGTGACCCTAGCGCCAGATGCTGCCACCGAAGTTAAGGTCACCCTCGCAAAGGGAAAGAGCGTGCAATTTGCTTGGGAGTCTAACGGCGGTGCGGTGAACTTCGATACTCATGGAGATTCTGCGGCTCTAGATATTAGCTATTTCAGCTACGGAAAAGGCATAGAGCAGAGTCAGAGCGGCACTGTTGAAGCTGCTTTCGATGGGCATCACGGGTGGTACTGGCGCAATCGTACGGACACGGCGGTGACGATTACACTTAGAACCACTGGTGCGTATACCGATATTCAACAATTGCATTGAGTCGTGTAGGTAAACGCGAGGGCTGTCTTGCAGCCCCCAACGAAAACACAAATGTATGTAGAAGGCTTTCATATGAACACGAAAGAAGAAGATCGATTTAGGCGGAAAGCACTGAAGGCGATAGGGTGTAGTGTTGCAATATTCTTCGCCTGCAGTGGTGTTAGTTCTGCGGCCGAAAGTTTGACCCTAGCGAGCGCAATTAGTGCTGCAATAAATGACAATCCGGAGCTGAAATCGTTTAGCTATAATATGAGCATTCAAGACGCGCGAATCATTCAAGCGGGCTTGAAACCAAAGCCGGAACTGAACGTCAACATCGAAGACATATTAGGGACAGGCGAGGCTCAAGGGTTTTCGGGTTCTCAAACTACCTTGAGCATTGCGTGGGTTGTGGAAGGCGGCTTAGCGCAGCGTCGTGTCGATGTGGCGCGAACTGGTTCGCTCTCGTTGGCTGCAGAGGCAGAAGTAATGCGTCTGGATACTGCTGCCCAAGTGGCGCGGTATTACATGCAAGCGCTAGCGCTGCAGTTACATAAACAGTTAGCCGACGAAGGCATCTCATACGCGACTGAGAGTGTTTCGACTATAGGGCAAAGGGTTGAGGCGGGAACCGGTTCTGCCGCAGATCTTGCACGGGCAGAGGCAGAGCTAGAGCGACTCTTGCTCTATCGCGAGGATATGAATCATGAGCTTGAAATAGTCTTCCACCAGCTTGCGGCTTTGTGGGGTGAGCTGTACCCCGAGTTTACATCTGTTGAAGGCGATATTACCGAGCTGCCCAATCTTCAGCCTTTTCCGATGCTCATAACACTCATTGAACAGAACCCCGACATAAGTCGTTTTCTCTCAGAGCAAAGGCTACAGGACTCTATTTTGCAACTAGAGTTGGCGCAACGCAAAACACCTTGGCGTTTCAATGCAGGTATACGGCGTATTCAAAGTTCCAGCGACACGGGCTTTGTTGCCGGGGTCACCATTCCATTGAACCGAGGCAATCTCAATCAAGGCCGAATCCAAGAAGCGCGAACCGCAATCGAGAAAACCGCCGCTGAGAAAGAGGCTGCGATGATTCGCATCCAGACAAATTTATTTGTGGTTTACCAAGAGCTAGAACACAGCCTTCATCGTGCGGAGGTGCTGCGCAGCGCCGTGATTCCAAAATACCAAGAGGCGCTTGAACAGGTGCGTCGTAGCTATGAACTTGGTGCTGCTAGCTATATTGAATGGTTCCAGATCCAAGAGAGCGTTCTTGAGGCTCGCAGCGACGTGATTGAAGCAAGCTTACAAGCACAACTTAAAAATATTGAAATCGAGCGGCTGACTGGTTTGCGAATTGCACAGTCACTCTCTACACAATGAGGCGCATTATGAATCCAATCTTTAAACCTTTGGCAGCTTTTCTAGTTGCTTTGCTATGCGTTGCTTGCAGTGACAGCGAGCCGATGGAAGCTATCGCTCCGGTTGCTGATAACTTGCCACCAGAGGAGCGCGGTCCGAACAACGGGTTCATGCTTCGAGACGGTGACTTCTCTGTTGAGCTAGCCATTTTTGAAACGGGTGTGCCACCAGAGTATCGAGCGTGGGGACGTGTAAGCGATGAGCTTCTACCCCCGAATGCTTTGACTCTTAATGTTGAATTGACCCGCCTAGGGGGCATTGTCGATTCGATTGGCTTCTCCCCTCAAGGTGATGCTCTACGTGGTGACATGACGATCTACGAACCGCATTCCTTTAGCGTCAGCGTCAACGCTGCTCACAACGGTCGTTCTTACCATTGGGAGTATGACAGCTTCGAAGGCAGAACCATGATTGAGCCTGCGGTGCGAGAGGCGCTAGGTATCACTACGGAAGTCGCTGGTCCTGCAGTCATAGAAGAGTCTGTGCCCGCATTCGGAAAAATAGTGAGCAATACAGAGAACGAGGTGCAGGTGAGGGCGCGATTCGAAGGCCAAATCAGCAATGTTTATCGCTCGTTGGGCGATAAGGTCAATGCGGGTGACCGTTTGGCGGTAGTGGACAGTAATCAAAGCCTAACTCCTTACACCATCACTGCGCCTTCGAGCGGAACGATAATTGAGAGACAGGCAAAGGCGGGCGAACAAACTGCAGGCAGGGAGCTATTCACCATCTTGGATACAAGCTCTGTTTGGGTAGATCTTGCCATCTTTCCCGGTGACTTAGCCCGCGTTGCGGTTGGTGCTCCGGTGCGTATCTATGTACCCACGAGTGAAGAGCCAATCGATGGCAGTGTGGCAATGTTCTTGCCAACGGCGACAGTGAATCAGTCCGTAACGGCAAGAGTGGTTTTGAACAATCCGGACGGCCTTCTAATACCCGGTATGTGGGCTAATGCACAAATCCATGTAGATGAGTACGAAGTCCCACTCGCAGTGAAACGCATTGGGCTGCAATCGTTCCGAGATTTCACCGTCGTATACGCACAGGTGGGCGATGAATACGAAGTAAGGATGCTAGAACTTGGGCGTCAAGATGATACGTGGATTGAAGTGCTTGGCGGCCTGCCAGCAAACACCACCTATGTGACGGAAAACAGCTACATTCTAAAAGCCGACGTCGAAAAATCTGGCGCAAGCCACGATCATTAAGGAATTACTATGCTGGAATATATTATCAATACAGCGCTGGCTCGACGTGGCTTAGTCTTAGTGCTCGTTGCTCTACTGATGGGTTTAGGGATATGGAATTTCAATCGCTTACCTATAGATGCAGTGCCCGACATTACCAATGTGCAAGTAGTGGTAAACACTCCTGCGCCGGGGTACACCCCGTTGGAGGCTGAGCAGCGCATTACCTTCACAATTGAGACTGCTTTAAGTGGCATGCCTAGCTTGTCCTATACGCGTTCCGTTTCCCGCTATGGGCTATCACAGGTTACCGCTGTTTTCGAAGAGGGCACTGACATTTACTTTGCTCGCCAACAAGTCAGCGAGCGAATCACAACGGTCCGTGGCATGTTGCCAGAAGGTTTAGAGCCGAGCTTGGGGCCAATAGCGACCGGGTTAGGTGAAATCTTCATGTTTACCGTCGACGCTGAACCGGGTGCGACTAATCCGGATGGTTCGTTGATCACACCCACTGATCTACGGTCGGTGCATGATTGGATCATACGCCCGCAACTTCTTCAGGTTCCTGG
This sequence comes from uncultured Gammaproteobacteria bacterium, assembly GCA_913061515.1. Taxonomy (GTDB): domain Bacteria; phylum Pseudomonadota; class Gammaproteobacteria; order Pseudomonadales; family Pseudohongiellaceae; genus UBA5078. The sequence goes on from CAJXSF010000055.1 coordinate 18,131, forward strand.
AGTGGTGGAGGTGAATCCTATAGGGGGTTTCAAGAAAGAAATTCTTGTGGCGCCAGAGCCAGAGAAAATGCTCGCTTTCGGTGTAGATTATGCGGACATATTCTCAGCACTTGAGCAAGGTAATGGCAATCGAGGAACGGGGTTTATTGAAAACAACGGCTCTCAATTACTGATGCGCATGTCGGGGCAAGCGCTCACCTTAGAGGATCTGCGCAACATTCAAATTGCTCAGCATGAAAGCGTGCCAGTGTTAGTGCGTGATGTTGCACGTGTGGATGTTGGACAAGAGCTACGCTCAGGCGCTGCGACACAGAATGGCCGTGAAGTGGTTATGAGCACCGTGTTCATGTTGATTGGCGCAAATAGTCGTGAGGTTGCTAACGACACAGCGGTGGAACTTGAGAATATCAAGGCCAGCTTACCTGAGGGGATCACCGTAACGGCTGTTTACAATCGTTCGACATTGGTCGACAAGACACTCAGAACAGTCGAGAAGAATCTAATCGAAGGTGCGCTCTTAGTTGTAGTGATCTTGTTCCTATTGCTTGGCAATATTCGCGCCGCGATTCTAACTGCTGCCGTCATACCGATTGCGATGCTCATGACGATTACCGGCATGGTGCAAACTCGTACGAGTGCGAACTTAATGAGTCTAGGGGCGCTGGATTTCGGGTTGATCATAGATGGCAGCGTAATTATTGTAGAGAACTGCTTGCGTAGATTAAGTGAGGCAAGTTCGAGCGGTAGGTTGGAACTACAACGGCGTTTAGAAGTAGTTTCGTCTGCAACACGTGAGGTGATGAAGCCTGCACTATTCGGCGTGTTCATAATCACAGCTGTTTACATTCCCGTTTTCGCTCTGGAAGGCATAGAGGGCAAGATGTTCCATCCGATGGCAATCACCGTTGTCATCGCATTGCTCAGCGGTATGTTGCTTTCGATTACGTTTATTCCTGCCTGTATCGCTCTACTCTTCAAGGAACCTGTCATTGAGCGTAGAAACATTATCGTTGGCGCAGCCAAGAGTCTTTACAAGCCGCTACTCACTTTGGCACTTCGGTTCCGCTGGCTAGTAGTGTTGCTTGCAGTTGTTTTCGTAGGCGTGTGCGCAAGTTTAGTTAGCCGTATGGGGAGTGAGTTTATCCCCAATCTCGATGAAGGCGATATTGCGATGCACGCTCTTCGCATTCCGGGAACCTCGCTCGGACAGGCAATTGGCTTGCAGTTTCAGCTTGAGAAAGAGATAACGAAAATGCCCGAAGTGGAGAGGATATTCTCCAAGATCGGCAGCGCAGAGGTGGCGACCGATCCTATGCCACCAAGTGTGGCCGACACTTTCATTATCATGAAGGAACGTGAACTTTGGCCAGACCCACTAAAGCCAAAGACGCAGATTGTTGAGGAACTCGAAGCGATCGTGACTCCGGTGCCGGGAAACCGCTATGAGTTTCTGCAACCCATTCAGATGCGTTTCAACGAACTGATTGCGGGAGTGCGTAGCGAGCTAGCAATTCAAGTTTTCGGCGATGATTTCGATCAGCTGATCGCGCTAGGTGGCCAGATTGAAGAGGTAGTGAACGGTATTCCGGGAGCTGCTGATGTTGCAGTGGAGCAAGCCACCGGGCTGCCAGTTCTGACTATGGAGCCTCGCCGCGAAGTTCTGTCGCGGGTTGGGATAAGCATTGGTCAGCTACAGGACACTGTCTCAATGGCACTGGGTGGGCGAGTTGCGGGCCAGTTCTTCGAGGGTGACCAGCGCTCGGATATTGTGGTGCGTCTCCCAGAGCGACTGAGAAGCGATCCAGATGGCTATTATTACTTACCCATCATCACCCCTGATGGTAATTACATGCCACTAGGCGAGCTTGCCGATATTAGTGTCAGTAATGGCTACAATCAAATCTACCGCGAAAATGGCAAACGACGTGTAGTTGTCACTGGCAATGTACGTGGTCGAGATTTGGGATCGTTCGTTAGCGAGATTCAACAAGCAGTGGCGCGTGATGTAGAGATACCAGCGGGTTATTGGATTGAGTACGGTGGTACTTTCGAGCAGCTCGAATCTGCGACAGCACGATTGTTAATAGTGGTTCCAGTGACGTTGATCCTTATTGGCGTTCTCTTGATGATGGCGCTTAGCTCATTCAGGGATGCGGCGATAATTTTCACTGGGGTTCCGTTAGCCCTTACTGGCGGGGTGCTTGCTTTGGTCGCACGAGATATACCTTTATCCATTTCGGCAGGTGTCGGCTTCATCGCCCTTTCTGGTGTAGCGGTGCTCAATGGCCTTGTCATGCTCTCATTCATTCGGGATTTGCGTGATCAAGGTAGACCGCTTAATGACGCCGTTATGGAGGGGGCACTGGGGAGATTGCGTCCCGTGTTGATGACAGCGCTAGTGGCATCGCTCGGCTTCGTCCCAATGGCACTGAATACTGGCATTGGTTCCGAGGTGCAACGACCGCTAGCAACAGTTGTGATAGGGGGCATCATTTCCTCCACGTTATTAACGCTCATCGTGCTACCAGCCCTTTATCGACTTGTACATGGCATGAGTACATCAAAGCAAATTAAAGTGGATGCTTAAGGTGTTATGCTCCCTACCAGAGGATCGGAGGGAGCATTTCCATTAAAAGTCTTTGATTGTCATTCCGGTTTTTGCAGGATGTTGAGGTGTGCCGCTAGCAGACTGCTATGCCAACGGTATTTGAACTGCAGACGAACTAGTGACAGATCCAAGTGCTCTTTTGAACAAAGTCTTTGAACGATGCAGCTCGATATAAAAGAGTTGAGTTCTTGTAAAAAGATCACCGATTAATTACAAGGGCAAATACGCCCAAAGCGAAACCCTCAATCGGCTACCAAGCGCGTTGTCTAAACAGAACCCCGCGCAGCAGTTTTCTCTACTATCCAAGGTTGGTTGGTCAGCAACTATAGAGACGGTATTGGACACGAACTCCTTAACCGTAGGCACGCAATGTAATATTTCGTTAGTTTCTGTGACTAGGCTTATTAGATAGCGTTTTTCTCCAGTTGAGCAAATGACAAACAGCGAGTCCGCGCCATTCAGATCACAGCCAAGTGCTCTGGCATAGGGTTCGATAGTTTTCTCCCAAAAATCTCCAAAACTTTCATCAGGCTCGCTTACTAAAGATAAGTAAGCTAGCTCAAATGGTTGGCATGGTATTGCGTCGTATAGAAAGCAGATATTCGAGTTGAGGAGTGTGGTACCAAGGGGTTCTGGTTCGTAGTTCATCCGGATGACATCTAGTAGAACTTGAAGGAATTGGTGGGGTCTTTCAATGTTACGAGATGAGATATCGAAAGCGACTAAGTCTTCTTTAGGTGGTTCTGTAAACCTCCCATTTTTAGTGGCACTCTAAATTAGAGGTTTCCGGGGTTTTGT
>CAJXSF010000056.1 GCA_913061515.1 uncultured Gammaproteobacteria bacterium
TCTAGACCTCTTTGATAAACAGTAATTAACTGTCCATTAAAGTGGTGCTAGTTCACGCCAGCTTTGCTGGTCGCGTGCAATTGATTGTTATGTTCCGCGTTTTCATCGAATTAGACTCTTTAATGAGATTTAGTCGCTCTTATCGAAGCGAGGCTTATTGCGATCGGTACGCCTGTGAAAGGAACTGCGGCAACTCCAGATCCGGGAGAAATCGCAAAGGCGGAAAATTGCAGCGCCACAAGCAAAGCGATGGATAAATAATTAACACCAATAACCAGCTTCTGAAATGAATGAGTTTTAATATAGCCTCCCATTGTAGATACCACCCCAACTGCCAACAGGGTTGAAAAGTAGGGCAACACCGGCCATAGCTCTTGGGACGAAAACGTGTACCAAACAATGCCAGATGCTCCGATAAAGATCATCAATGTTTTTAATCTTGTAAGCATCCGAAGTACCTGCTAATACATAACGCCCGTGCTCACGCGCAATTTTGGAGCTGCAACGCAGCGGAGAAATTGTCGCTGTGCAGCCGATTGTTATGCGGCAACTGAATGGGGACCAATGTCTATTCATTTACTGAAGTCACTAATCCTACGATTATCCTTACTGTCTCTAACGGGCTCCCTTCTCCGCTAGGGGCGGTACACGCCCACTTAACAACGAGATCGCCTTCTCCTTCACGCACCGCTTCGAAATAGTCCCAATCAGATCTAATCTCTGTAGCCCGCTGACTGTCGATCGTAGATACAACTATGGGCACTGCCGGTAGGAACTCACCGCTTGCTCCGTATGCCTCTATGACTAATTCGCTTATTTGCGAATCTACATTTGTTCGATGAATCCGATCGCCAACCTTCAAGAGCAGTGGGTTTGGAGATACTCTAAACTCAGAGACAGCAGCCGATAGATCACATGCTTCCCGCCCCGTGTGTATGGTGAACGCTCGATATCGAAGATCTGAAGGCCCACCAGGCACCATTGACGAATAGCCCTCACCGAATTGGCCAGCCAACGTATCAGGTGGCGCCAAAAGCATCAGGCATGCAGTGACTATAAAAATTGGAGCTCTCATCGATGGCACCTTACTTGCTTTTCCGCATAACAGCCTAGTTAACAGGACTTCGTCCTCTTAACAATTATTAGTAGGAGTCCCTATTATTTTTATTTTCCTGCCCAACAAGCCCAAATTTATTGAGCCTCAGCCAGGCACTAAGTAGCTATGAGGACAACATCCTCCATAACACTTTAATTAGTATGCAGGAGCTCCTCTCCCGCCAACTTGGTGTTATATACCCCCAACAAGGCAAGGTCTAGCATTTAATGCCACACAAGGTTAAGGAAACTAAAATTTAGGATTAACTGAAAAACCAGAGTAAAACAGAGGAAAAACACGCAGAACGTCTACATTGCGTCTACATAGCAAAATTAGGTTGGGGTCGCCAGAAAGGCTAAAGGGAGCAATGCGTTGGAATTATTGGTGCCCGGGGCCGGAATCGAACCGGCACGATATTTCTATCGAGGGATTTTAAGTCCCTTGTGTCTACCAATTTCACCACCCGGGCTTCAAGAAAGGTGGTCTTTCGAAATGCAAAGGTACCAGAATGTGGCTGGTGCTGCATTATTGAGAATTGTATGGAGGCTGGGGTCGGAATCGAACCGGCGTTAACGGAGTTGCAGTCCGCTGCATGACCACTCTGCCACCCAGCCAAAAGTCGTTCTTTTAATACCTACTCAGCTAGACTGGCCGACATATACAACAGCAACTTATGGGCCTGAGGATAGATAGTGATGACATGAAATTGGAGCGGGAAACGAGACTCGAACTCGCGACCCCGACCTTGGCAAGGTCGTGCTCTACCAACTGAGCTATTCCCGCTTAATTTCAGTCAAACCGGTTGTTATTTGCGAGCGTAACAACCAGCCTTTCGAACTGATCTACAGTGCCAATACTCAGTCTTGCTGAGCCCTGTAGGTCGAAAGAGGCGCCTATTCTAATGCCATAACAAACTATGTCAAGCACTGGATAAGTATAATTTTTATCTGCCCTATTTTGCTTGCAATGTGGGCAAAGCTGCGCGTAGGTATGTGACCATCGACCAGAGGCTAAATACCGCTGAAACATAGATTAAAACGTATCCTAGCCACACAATCTCTTGTGGGGTGTTGGCGTCGGTGGCCAATAAAATAATTATCGCAATCATCTGCACCGTGGTCTTCACTTTGCCAATATAGCCCACTTTTACAAGATTGCGCTTATTGCTGTTGGCCATCCATTCGCGCAGGGCCGACACAAATACTTCACGTGCAATTATTATGGCAGTGGGAAGTACAAACCAAATACTGGGGTGATTAGCTGCTAATAGCACCATCGCCATTACCACCAGCAGTTTGTCTGCCACTGGGTCTAAAAAGGCGCCGAACTCTGAGGTCTGGTTAAGCTTTCGGGCTAGGTAGCCGTCTAGCCAGTCTGTCAGGCTTGCAATCGCGAATAGGCCCGCCGCGTAATACTGGTGATATGGCAGTGACGAATAGTGCAGCATGATCACGATGGGGATCATTGCAACACGTGAACATGTCACTAAGTTAGCCGAATTCATGATGTGTGTGTTTCTCCTGCTATCCGTGCTGTTTCAAGCTAATTGAGCATTCTACTCGTTATGCAGCCAAGCATAAATCTCTTCTGCCAGCTTTGTGCTGATGCCTGGCACTTTCGTCAGCTGCGCCTCACTGGCGCGCTCTATCTCTTGTTGGCCACCAAAATGGCGTAGCAGTTCGCGGCGCTTCTTTGGCCCCAGCCCTGGGATTTGTTCTAAAGCAGACTTATTACGGGTCTTAGCGCGGCGCTGACGGTGCCCTGTGATGGCAAAGCGGTGCGCCTCGTCGCGTATTTGCTGCAATAGGTGCAAGGCAATGGACTCCGTCGGCAGCACAATCTCTTTAACGCTGTCCCCCACTGACAAGAACAGGGTCTCCTGCCCTGCCCGGCGCGAGATGCCTTTGGCAATGCCAATAAGCTGCACGCTGGCGAGCTGGCACTCCTCTATTACGCGGCGAGCCTGAGATAACTGTCCCTTGCCGCCATCAATCAATAGGATGTCGGGGACTTTGCCGCCGTCCACGGCCTCACTGGCCTCTTTTGCCACGCGGGTATAGCGCCGAGTTAGGGCTTGGTCCATGGCGGCATAATCGTCGCCACCGGTGATATTTTCAATATTGAATCGGCGGTAGTCCGATTTAAGCGGTCCGTTGACATCGAATACCACGCAGGATGCCACGGGGCTCTCGCCAGAGGTATGGCTGATGTCGAAACACTCGATGCGTTGAGGCAATGCGTCTAGGTCTAGTGCTTGGCGCAGTTGCTCAAAGCGCTGCTGGACGTTCTGTTTATTGCTCACGAAGCTCTGCAGGCTTTGGGTGGCATTGGTCACGGCCATGGCCTGCCATTTGGCTCTGTGGCCGCGCACGCTGCTGCTAATCTTCACGGTTTTATTGGCGCAATAGCTCAAGGCCTCCGCAATCGCCGTTGCTTCGGCGATCTTAGGGGCGATAATAAGCTCTTTCGGAATATTAGGGGCATTATCAGCCTTGGCATAATACTGGGCGATAAAAGCGGCTAGAAGCTCGCTCTCGTTGCCTGCAAGCTTGTCTTTGGGAAAAAAGCTCTTGCTGCCAATCAAACGCCCACCTCTGATAACAATGAGGTGCACGCTGGCATAGGAACCTTGCATGCTTGCGGCCAGCACATCGGCATCCCCGCCTTGGGTCGAGACGTATTGTTGCTCGTGAATGCGGCGCAGGTCGGCGATTTGATCACGAATCACGGCGGCCTTCTCGAAATCTAAGGCCTGCGACTTCGCCTCCATCTTGTCGCTGAGCTCACTTATTAGCTTGTCGCTGCGGCCATTGAGGAAGAGCGTTGAGAAATGCACGTCTTGAGCATATTCCTCTGGCGAGATCAGCCCTACGCAGGGCGCGGTGCAGCGGTCTATCTGGTGCTGCAAACACGGGCGCGAGCGGTTACGAAAATAGCTGTCTTCGCATTGGCGCAGGCGAAAGACCTTTTGCAAGACACTTAAGCTCTCGCGTACGGCTCCGGCGCTAGGGTATGGCCCAAAGAAGGTGGCATCACGGCGTTTGGCACCACGATGAAAGGCCAGCCGAGGGTATTCGTCTTTATTGGTGAGCATGATGTAGGGGTAGGTTTTATCGTCCCGCAGCTCAATATTATAGGGTGGGCGGTGCTGCTTGATCAGGGTTTGTTCCAGCAACAAGGCTTCTGTTTCGTTACTGGTAATGGTGACTTCAATATTATTAATGCGGGTGACCAAGGCCATGGTCTTGGTATCAAGCCCAGAGGCGCGGAAGTAGTTACCGACGCGCTTCTTCAGGTTTTTGGCTTTGCCCACATAGAGAATGCCCCCTTCCTCGTCTAGCATGCGGTACACACCTGGACGAGAACTGAGGCTGGCGATCAACGCTTTCGGATCGAACTTGGGGCCGGTATCAGGAACTTGAGACAAGACTCGATGCATCGCTAAGGCCGTGTTTCACGGCGAGAATCGTAAGCTCCACGTCACTACTAAGCTGTAGCTTATCGAAGATCCGGTAGCGGTAGCTGTACACCGTTTTACGGCTTAGGCTGAGTTTCTCTGAGATCAAATTGACCTTCTGACTGTCAATCAGCATTAAGGCCACTTGTAGCTCGCGCTCAGACAAAGCATCAAACGGTGATGTACGTGGCTCAGGCGCTGTGATCTTCTCGAGTTTTGAGGTGATTCTGGGGCTGATATAGCGTTGCCCGCTATGCACTAGGTGAATCGTCCAGAGCATCTCGGCAATGGGCACACATGGTGTGATATAGCCACTAGCGCCAGCGCGCAGCATGCGCGATGGCAAAACGCCGAGACCAAGCGGAATCATCACGATAATGCGCAGTTCTGGATGTTCGACAATCAAGCGCTGGGTGACCTCAATGCCGCCGAGCCCAGGTTGTTTAAGGTGCATAAGCACAATGTCCACTGGCGTGGATTGAAGTTGTAGAAGGGCTTCTTCTACGCAGTCTGCCTGTGCCACTACCTCCATGCCCTGCTCTTCTTGGATGAGTTTCACCAAGCCAGCGCGGAGTAACTGATAGTCGTCGATTAACATGACCCGTATAGGGTTTTGGCTCTGAGACATTATATAGACCTACTTCTGTCGAATTTTGAGGCCCCCTCACAACGACTTTTACCATAGAGGCCTTACTAAGTACATCAGCTCGCGGCGCGCGAAACTGCGAACTGCATCACATTATTGCGTCGATTCGAACGCGGGCACCCATTGTACCTCAGGTTCCAGCCGAACTTGATAGCGCTGCCACACAGAATCGATGATGGCATTGGCTAGCGCTTCGATATCTTGCGGCGACGCCTCATGGCGATTGACGATCACGAGGGCTTGTTGTTCATAGACCTGTGCGCCGCCCCGGCCTTTTCCCTTCCACCCCGCTTGATCAATTAACCATGCTGCGGGCACTTTAATACTTTGCGGAGCCTGGGGAATCTCAAACCCTGGAATCTCTGGCCACTTAGCCTGTAAATCAGTATACACCTGCCGGCTTATGATTGGGTTTTTAAAGAAGCTGCCAGCGTTGCCAAGTTGCACTGGGTCAGGCAGTTTTTCACGGCGCACTTTACACACTGCTGCGAATACTTCCTGCGGGCTAGCGTTGGCGCCATTATTAGGCAGAGCTTGTGCCAAGCCTTGGTAGCTGCAATTGACCTGCGTTTTGCGGTGCAAGGTAAAACTAACGCTAAGCACAATTTTGTGTGCCCGCAGGCGCCCTTTAAAGATGCTATCGCGGTAGGCAAACTCGCATTGCGCTGCGCTCATCACCTGCACGTCGCCAGTGGCGATATCCAAGACCGTGACCTCATCAATAAAATCTTTGACCTCAACACCATAGGCACCAATGTTTTGAATTGGCGCCGCACCGACATTGCCAGGGATTAAGGCCAGATTTTCTAAACCAAAATATTCGTGTTGCAGACAATGGCAAACAAATTGGTGCCAGTTCTCGCCACTTGCCGCCTTAACCGTAACACTGCCTTCATCCTCGGCAACGGTTTCGATCCCGCGCAGCGCTATTTGCAGCACTAAACCAGGAAAGTCTTCGCGCAGCAAAAGATTACTACCGCCGCCGATCACCAACAGTGGCAATGCGTTTTGTTTGGCAAAATCCAATGCACTTTTTAGTTGTGCAAGCGACTGTGCCGCGCAAAAAAATCGCGCATGCACACGCAAGCCAAAACTATTATAAGACTGAAGGTCGAAATTCTCTTGCGGGGTGATCAATGCAAATCCTGCTGTTTAATATGGGACAATAGGCCAGCAGAAGCTTCTTCTACTAGGTCAAGCACGAGCTCAAAACCATCGGCGCCACTGTAATAAGGGTCCGGTACTGCCATCGCTGCGTTATTGGCAAACTCCATAAAAAGACGAATCTTGTGATGGTATTGTTTGGGCGCCATGGCAAGCATGCTGGCAAAATTATTTTCATCCATCGCCAGCAAATAATCGTAGTGGCTAAAGTCTTCCACTTGCAGTTGTTGTGCGCGAATCCCGCGTAAACTATAGCCGCGTTTTTTGGCGGCCTCGCGCGAACGCTTATCGGGTTTTTCACCGATATGATAACTGCCAGTGCCAGCGGATTCGACACTGATAATTTCACTCAATCCGGCATCGGCTACGAGTTTTTTAAACACTGCGTGGGCACTCGGGGATCTACAGATATTGCCAAGGCACACCATCAATACGTTTATCTTGCCTGTTGAGTTTGTCATAACGCCTCCATCCTAAAATGACTACGCCGATAAAAACTTTCTCACTGCTTCAAGATCTTCTGCGGTGTCTACCCCTGCTGGCATTTGCTCTTTTGCCTCTTGCATGTGAATGCGCACACCATGGCTCATTGCTCGCAATTGCTCTAAGCGCTCGCTGATTTCTAGCGGCGCTTGTTGCCAGTTTACATAGTCATTCAAGGTGGCAACCCTATAGGCATAAATCCCAATATGGCGTTTGCCAAAGGGGGGCTTGATTGACTCATTTGCATCACGCAAAAACGGAATCGATGCACGGCTAAAATACAAAGCAAAGCCTGCATTGTCTGTCACCACTTTCACGATATTGGGGTTGGTAAATTCGTCTTGCGTATTGATCAATTCATACAATGAGGCAATGCCCGCATCTGGGTGATCCACTAGGCTCTTGGCAACTTGATTGATCGCCGATGGTGGAATCAAAGGCTCGTCGCCCTGCACGTTAACCACGACCTCATCTTTGGCTAAAGACAGCTGCGCGGCCACCTCTTGAATGCGATCGGTGCCCGACTGATGTTGATCGCAGGTCATGCACACATTACTGGTAAAACTCTGCGCAGCCTTATAAATGCGCTCATCGTCCGTGGCGATATACACCGCCGACGCCTCGCTTTGCAAAGCGCGCTCATAGACATGCTGCAACATGGGTTTGCCCGCAATATCCAATAAGGGTTTACCGGGCAACCTTGTAGAGGCATAACGTGCTGGAATCACAACAGTGAACGACACTAGTGCTTCTCCTTTTCCTCGTCGCTGAGCTTGCGCGCTTCCTCTTCTAACATGACAGGAATATCGTCACGCACAGGAAACGCTAGGCCGTCACCAAAGCATAATAACTCGGCAGCAGTGCGGTCGTGTTTTAGGGGCCCTTTGCACACCGGGCACGCCAAAATACTCATCAATTTTTGGTCCATTGTCACTCCTCAATGTTGAGTAACACTAGTCGCTTTTGCAGCCACCAATGTTTGTATATCCGCCACAATCGCGTCCATAAATGGCGCGTCGAGTTGCGCGTTAACGTCAAGATACCAGCTATGGCGACTCGCAAATTTTTCGCACTTCACTGCGTCTTTATGAGTCATAACGACTGTATCATCTCTTGCAAATTTTAGATCCGCTGCAGCATAGGCGTAGTGATCAGGGAACGGGTGGCACAAGGGTTCAAAGCCAAGGCTGCGCACCGTTGTAAAAAAGCGCTCGGGGTTGCCGATGCCGGCAATCGCATGCAAGCCACCACTGCCTGCAATAGGCAAGGCATCTAAGGCGATACGCTCACCGCTATGCAAATTCACCCATGCCGCGGGTTGTAAAGTCATTGTGCCGCTTGGAGGTAAGCTTGCGTATTGACGCAGTTGCGCCTGCCAGTGTTTTTCATCGCCCCCATTGACGACAAGATAATCGACCTCACCCAAACGGCTCGGTTGTTCACGCAGTGGCCCTGCGGGCAAACATAAGGCATTGCCTAGAAGACGGTCGCCGTCGAGCACCACAATCTCGCGGCTGCGCGGCAAGGCATAATGCTGTAGGCCGTCATCACTCAAAATCACATCGCAGGGGGCTAGTTCTAACAATGCTTTTACAGCGTTAAGCCGCACCGGGTCAACGACCACCGGGCAGTCGACGCTGCGCTTGATCATTACCGACTCATCGCCCTTCTCATCCACCGACGAGGTGCTTTTTACCTCGGCAGGGTAACGCGTAGTGTTGCCACCGTAACCGCGGCTAACAATGCCTACGCGCACGCCTTGCGCTTGCAAGGCTTTAGTCAAGGCGATGATTAACGGTGTTTTCCCTGTTCCACCCACAGTGATATTGCCAACGATAATAATGGGGGGGAAATTAGCATTTACAACGCGTTTGGCTTCGAGTTTTGCGCGCCGTCTTTGCGCAATAAATTGATAGAGAAATGACAAAGGCCGCAGCAGATTGAGCCAGGGGCTCTTACGATACCATGCCGCGACAATTCCCATTAGGCACCTATGCCATTATCAGAAAACTGCATGCGATGAAGGTTGGCATAGTGCCCCTTCTTAGCCATCAAACTTTCGTGATTGCCTGACTCGACAATCTCACCTTTGTCCATCACCAAAATAAGGTCGGCGCTCTCGATAGTGGAAAGTCGATGGGCAATGACAAAGGTCGTGCGCCCTTTCATCAAGGTACTAAGTGCCTGTTGAATATGTTGTTCAGATTCCGAGTCTAACGCCGAGGTGGCTTCATCGAGCACTAAAATGGGGGCGTCTTTTAAGAAGGCGCGAGCGATCGCGACACGTTGGCGTTGGCCGCCGGATAGTTTCATGCCTGAGTCGCCCACGATGGCATGGATGCCGCCCTCTAGTGTGTCGATAAACTCCATCGCATGAGCATTGCGCGCCACTTTTATAATCTCTTCGTCGCTGATGCTGCCATCATTGCCGTAGGCGATGTTCTCAGCCACGGTTCCTTCGAATAACACGACGTCTTGGCTCACTACGGCAATTTGATGACGCAAATTGTGCAAGGTGTAATCTTGCACCGGCACCCCGTCGATCAAAATCTTGCCACTACTCACATCGTAAAAACGCGGCAGCAAACTGACCAATGTCGACTTACCACTGCCCGACTTACCGACCAAGGCCACGCTTTTGCCAGGCTCAATTTTAAAATTGATATCCTTAAGCACGCGCTCTGTATCTTTATACTCGAAGCTGACATCTTGGAATTCCACTTCCCCGCGCACGCGCGCCACTTCGTGTTTGCCATGGTCTGCCTCACGCTCTTCATCCAAAAGCGAAAAGATACTGACGGCGGCTGAGATACCGCGTTGTACGACGGAGTTAACGTTTGATAACTGACGAATGGGTTTGGCCAATAAACCTGCGATGGTTAAGAAAGTGACAAAATCACCGGCAGTTGCATTGGCCAAAACCTCTGGCGACATGGCGAACCAAATCAGCACGGCCATGGCGATACTGACGAGGGTTTGTACGATCGGCACGGCTACCGATTGTGTGCCAACCATCTTCATATTCTGACGACGATTGCGCTCGCTTGCCCGAGCAAAACGTTGCAGCACAAACTCTTTAGCGTTAAAGGTGCGCACAACGCGCTGACCTTTAATCGATTCGTTGGTGATCTGTGTGACATCGCCCATTGAGTCTTGCATCTGCGCACTGTACTTACGGAATTTTTTCGATGCGAACGACACTACAAAGGCTACGCAGGGGGCAACCAATAAGAACATCAGGCTAAGGCGCCAGTTAGTCCAAAACAACGCCACCAATAAACCAATCACCGTTAAGCCTTCACGGAATATCACCGTCACTGCATTGGTGGCGGCACCGCTGATCTGCTGCACGTCATAGGTCACTTTCGACACTAGGCGCCCGGCGGTGCTGTCATCGTAATAACGCGTGGGCAAATCCAAAAGGCGTTCCATGATCTCGTAACGCAATTTGTAAATAATTTGATTGGAAATGTATTCCAGAGAATAGCCACCCATGATGCCGCCAATGCCGCGCACGATGACGATGGCAATACAAAACAAAGGGGCCAGGTAGCGCGCATCGGCATTCTTGGCATTGACTTGGTCAACCGTCCAACCAATCCACTCGGCTGTGGCCACACCGGTGGCAGAAAAAAGCATATAGCCCAAGATGCTGATGAGAAACACACCGCGGTGCGGCATCACATAGCGCAGCAGCCGTTTATAGATCTGCCAACCTTGCTGTTCTGGTGTTTGGGTCGCCATAGATTGGATTAATTGTCCTGTTCAGGTTTGCGAGTCGCAATACTCAGCCGACTAAAGCCTGACTGGCCGATTGCATCCATGGCTGTCACAACAGATTGATGGCTGGCATCGGCATCGGCGATAAGAATCAAAGCGATGTCTTTATTGCCACCAGAGATCTCCTCTAGCGCTCGCATTAATGTGTCTAGTTGCGCATTTACCAACGGCCTGCCGTCGATCGCATAGGAGCCGCCTTCGCTCACCGAAATCTCGATGGTACTAGGGGCTTGCTCGACAGGTTCGCCATCGGCTTCGGGCAGGTTCACTGCCAAGCGCGTCTCTTGCGTAAAGGTCGTGGTGACCATGAAAAAGATCAGCAATAAAAAGACAACATCAATCAACGGGGTCAGATTGATTTGCAAGTCTTCTTGAATGCGGCGTTGAAACTTCACTGCTTGCCAATCTCTTTGACTTCTACACGGCGATCGCTATGCAGAGCATCCACGAGTTTGATCGACTCTTGCTCTAGGTTGAGTACCAATGAGTCGACGCGGCGAATAAACATGCGGTGGAACATGTACGTAGGAATGGCGACTGATAAACCAGCCGCAGTAGTGATCAAGGCCTGCGAGATACCGCCAGCAAGGGCATTGGCATTGCCCGTGCCCTGAACCATGATTTCGGTGAACACTTCGATCATCCCAATCACCGTCCCCAGCAGACCAAGCAATGGTGTGATAGCCGCAATGGTGCCGAGTGTGTTGAGGTAGCGTTCCATATCATGGATCACTTGGCTTGCCGCCTGTTCGATGCTGACCGTCATGGCCGCGCGGCCATATTTAGAGTTCACCAGCCCTGCCGCCAAGATTTGCCCCAAAGGCGAGGCCAAACGCAACTCACGCAGATTAGCGGCATTGAGCTCGTTATTCTTGATCCAGGTCCAGACTTGGCCAAGAGTATATTTAGGGGAGATTCTAGCGGCACTGAGTGTCCAGAATCGCTCGATAATGATCGCGATCGCGACAATTGAGCACAGGATAATGGGCAGCATCAACCAACCGCCGGATTTAACTAACTCTACCACTATGAACCTCCAAAATTGACCGCCGCTACTTTAACATACACAAGGAAGTCCCTGTGAGCGCAAATGTTTAACATTCCTTGTCATAAAGCCCATGCAGGCGCTTAGATTGCGCATTTTGCGTGAGCTGCCAATACCGTGGCCGCATCTGACGGGTTTGCTGAGGCCTAATGCGTTGCTCTACCGTCCCTTTTGCCTCTAACTCGAAGAGTATGGCGCCCGATATTGCGGTGTTCCATGCACACACCCCTAGCTGAGCATAAAGCGCCGCGACCTGTGGGGCGGGATGCCCGAACTGACTACGATAGGCCGCCGAATACACTACGGCCACCGGCTGCACGGCTTCTACAAACACTGGGGTGGAAGAGCTTTGGCTGCCATGATGCGGCGCGATCACCACGGTGCTGCGCAGTGCGGCCCCTTGCATTGCGACCAAGGCATTCTCAGCCGCGCGCTCGATATCGCCAGTCAGCAAGGCACTATGCCCGCCCGTATCCACCCGTAACACGCATGAGCCATCATTGCCTTCGCGCGTGTCACCCGCATGCGGCATTAAGAACTCGAAAGACACCCCATCAACCTCCCAGGCCTGCCCTGCCTGACAATATTGCCACCCCACTTGCCCCTCTAATGCTGAACTAACTGAGAGCTTGCCGACCGACACGCCATTGAGCACCGAACGCAGGCCCCCTTGGTGGTCGTTATCGCTATGGCTGATGATCAGATGATCGATATGGGCAATGCCTTGTTGGCGCAAAAATGGCAATACCACCCCACTTCCGGCATCAAAGCCGCCACTGAAGGCTGGCCCCGTGTCATAAAGCACGACATGGGTGGCCGTGCGCACCACTATGGCTAGCCCTTGCCCCACATCCAGAATCCATAGCTGCGCACGCCCGGGCGGCAACCCCGCTTGCGAAGGCCAAAACACCGGCAACAACAAGATTGGCGCTAGCCTCCTACCCGGCCAACCCTTGGGAAGTAGGCAAAGCAAGCAGGCGGCCACAGCAAACACAATGCTGAAACTACTGACGAAAGCGCCCTGCCACACCCCCTTATCACCACTGCTCCCAACAAGCGCGGCTAACACAAACTGCAATAGCGTTAGCAAGGCATCCGCTGCGCTAAGAAACAACATAGCTACACTAGGCGCAGCCCCTAATAATGCCGCGCCGAATAAGGCAAACGGCACTACAAGCAAGCTCACCAAAGGGATGGCCAGCAGGTTTGCCAAAGGCGAGAACAAAGAGATTTGCGCAGTCCAGAGTAAAAGCGGCACGCTAAGGCCGATGAATACCGCCCATTGCGGAGCAGCCCAGGCGTGCCAACGCGCCCAAGCACGCCGCCACAAGGGGCTTCGAGCTGTTTTACCGTGAGCTTGCAAGGTCGTGATGGAGCCCAAGGCAAACAGCAGCGTCGCCACGGCAGAGAAACTCAGCCAAAACCCCGCTCCTGCTGGGCTCATAGGGTTTAGCAGCAACACCAAGCTCATGGCGAGCCAGAATGACAATGACCGCGGAACCTCTCTTGCCAATAGCTGCCCGCCCATAAATACCACCAACATGATGACCGCTCTTTGGGTTGGCAGTGCAAAGCCTGCGAGCAAGCTATAGGCACTAGCACCGACAATCGCACAGACGGCACCCACGTTCTGCGCGGGGATTTTTCGAAGTAAGGCAGGTGATGTGCGGGCTAGCAGATTGCCTAAGCCAAAACTGAGCAAACCGATGAAGCCCACATGTAGGCCAGAGATCACGATAAGATGGTTAGTGCCTGTTGCCGTATAAAGTGCTTGTTGCTCGGCGCTGATCTGCCCCCTCTCCCCCATGATTAACGCTAAAAGCGTGCCGGCATTGGGCAATATCGCCATCGCCTGCGTCAGCCGCTCACGCAAACGAAAGCGCAGACTGTCCAAACCTGCCCCGCTATCGCCTTGCATTTGATTCAACGGGGTTTGCCGCACATAGCCTTTCGCCGCATAGCCGTGCAGCATTAGCCAGGCCTCATAATCGAAGCCGCCTGGATTAACATACCCGTGCGGTTGGTTAAGGCGCACTCGCCAGCGCCACGTCTGCCCCGGTGCGATGCGCTGCTCGCCGTAATAATTCAATAAGATTAATCGCTTAGAGAACACCTCGTTGCTGCCATCGCAATCACTCGGCAATAGATCAAAGCAGCTTTGCAGTACCCAAAAGTCCATTTGCTGCGCACGCCCATTGCGCGCAGGCAGCCCGCGCACCTGCCCTGTCACCCAGAAATCGTATTCTTCTAATACTTGTGGCAACACTTGCTGCACGCGACTTTGAGCATCGAACACCGCCCAACACAGGCCCAGCGCAAAGGCGGCAGGTAAGGCGAAATATGCGCAGCGATGCCAACAGAAAAGCCCCAGCACTGGCAGTGCTGCGACTAGCACTAAGGCGGGGATTTCAGGAAGCGTGGGAAACTGGCAAACAATCACCACAGCCAGAGAGAATGCGATCATCCGTGAGCGCATGGCAGGAGCCTATGTCATCCATTTACAGATGAGTATAGGCGCTACTAGTGATTGTGGTGTTTATTCGAAGCGCAGCGCTTCGGCAGGTTGCACGCGTGAGGCGCGGTAGGCAGGGTAAAGCGTGGCGACCACACTCAGCAAGAACACCCCGACGCTAACCCCTAGGATATCGGAAAGACGAATTTGCGAAGGCAAAAAGTCGACCGGATACACCTCGGCGCTCAATAACTGAATCGAGAACACCCGCTCTAGCATTGTCGCGAAGTCACCGACCGTTAGGGAGAAGATCACGCCAAGGGTCACGCCAATGGCGGTGCCGATCAACCCAACGATACAGCCTTGCGCTAAGAAAATGTGACCGATAGTGCGCGGCGACGCGCCAAGGGTGCGCAAAATGGCAATATCGCCGTGCTTATCGCGCACAATCATAATCAGGCTAACCACCAGATTGAACGCCGCCACGCCCACAAGAAGCCAGAGCAAAAACCCAACGATGGTGCGAGAGAACTGGATATTTTCGTAAATATTGCCGAACTGACGCGTCCAAGGCTCGATGGTGAAGCCCGGTGGCATTTCGGCGGCGAGCTCTTGCGCGATGCCGCGAATGGCGAGCAGATTATCGACCTTGAAACGAATGCCCGTATAAGTATCGCGGTAACGGTATAAGGCCTGCGCATCTTGCAGAGCAATAATGGCCATCGCACTGTCTAGCTCTAAGGTGCCAACTTTGTAGATCCCCGCCACGGTAAACTGGCGCTGTGTTGGCAAGGCCACCAAAGGGTTGACCGATACATTAAGCGAATACAGGCTGACTTTATCGCCAAGCCCTACCCCAAGATTCTCCGCCAGAGTCGCCCCAAGCAGGATGTTAAAACGAGACTCCCCTAGTGCTGCCATACTACCGGCATCCATGAAGCGGTCGAGAATGGAGATTTGCCCTTCTTGTTCTGGGTCCACCCCATTAACTACGATGCCTTTGGCAAAGCTCGGTGTCGCTAAGACACCAGTGGCCTCGATCAAGGGCGAGGTTGCCAACACCGCAGGACTGGCCGCAAGCGCCGCTTGCACAGGTGCCCAGCGCTGCACCGTGATGCGCTCATCCGTCTTTACTGTGCCGTGGGGCAAAATGCCAAGAATGTTCTCGCGTACTTCGCGATCGAAGCCGTTCATTACCGACAACACGGTAATCAAAATAGAGATCCCGAGCGCCAGGCCAGAGATACTCAATAGCGACATAAACGAGACTAGCTGGCTGCGCCGCCCTACACTGACATAGCGCAGGGCGATGTAGAGCGGGAAAAACCGCTCGGCTATCGCTGAAAGCTTGCCCGACTTGCTTTGCTCATTGCTCATCTGGCGATTTGTCCTTTGTGCTCAAGGCTTCTAGCTGCCCGTTGCGTAGCTGCAAGACACGATCCAAGGACCGCGCAAACTCCTCGTCATGGGTGACGACAATGAAACTGGTGGCGAACTGGGTATTGAGCTCTTTCATCAATTGATGAATGTCTTTGGCCGTCTGCCTATCCAAATTGCCCGTTGGCTCATCGAGTAAGACACAGCGTGGCTCCGTCACCAACGCCCTCGCGATAGCGACTCGTTGACGCTCCCCGCCCGACAGCTCCGAGGGTTTGTGTTGCATTCGGTGCCCTAAGCTAACGCGCTCGAGCATTGCCGCGCCCTTCTTAGTGGACATGGCAATGTCCATCCCTGCGATTAATAAGGGCATGCAGACGTTTTCTAAGGCGGTGAATTCCCCAAGCAAATGATGAAATTGATAGACAAAGCCTAAATTGCGGTTGCGCATCTGGCCACGCTGAGCCTCATTGAGATTGGCCAAATTCATCCCTGCGATCATTACATCGCCGCTTGTGGGAAGGTCTAAGCCTCCGAGCAAGTTCAACAAGGTGGTCTTGCCCGAGCCAGAGGCGCCGACAATGGCAATTCGCTCACCCGCATAGACACGCAAATTGAGGTCTTTGAGCACCTGCACTTCTGCCGGCCCCTCGGAATACACCTTATTAAGGTCGATACACTCCAACATCAGCTCGGGCTCTTGCATGAAGGGCGAAACGATCTGCGCGGTTGGCGAACTTAAGTGACTATCGCTCATGTTTATTCGTACCTCAGGACTTGGGCAGGTTGAATGCGAGTGGCGCGGTACGCAGGGTATAGCGTCGCTATAAAGCTCACACTCAACGCGCAAATACAGATCAAGATGACGTCATCGACGCGCAGCTCAGCCCGCAAATAGGAAATCATATAGACATTATTAGGAGATAAGGCAGTGTTAAGAAGCGACTCGATCCAGCCCATAATCGTGCTGAGATTGAGCGAGACAAGCACCCCGAGTATGGCCCCGAACAAGGTGCCGAACACCCCAACGGTTGTGCCTTGGGTGACAAATATACTCATGATCGTGCCGCGACTTGCGCCCATCGTGCGTAAAATGGCGATATCTGCACTTTTATCGGCAACCACCATCACTAGGGTCGAGACAATGTTAACCGCGCCAATGACAACGATCATTAGCAGCATGAAGCCGGTCAGCGTTTTCTCTAAACGCAGGGCATCGAACAGGCTACTTTGACTCTCGCTCCAACTGGTGCTGCTCACGCCTTGGCGCAATGAGGCATCATCGATCGCGGCTAAGGCCTCATCGGCAATCAAGCCAGCATTGAATACATCATCGACCTGCAAGCGCAAACGCACGTCTTGCGCGCCCGCACTCGTGCCAAATAGCTTCTGCGCAGCCTCTAAGCTGATCATCGCCGTATTATTATTGCCATAAAAGCCAAAGTCCGCGCCACCGATCACCTTGAAGCGCATGACTTCATCTAATTCACGATTAATCAAGCTATTGAGTGACATCAACGTAACTTCGTCATCCAGGTAAATCCCTAAGCGATTGGCAAGGCTAATGCCCAAGATGATGCCATTTTCACTTTCGCCTAGAGTCTCTAACAACGCATTAAAACCGGGGCTTTCGACTTGTAAAACTTGCGGCTCAAACTCGGGCGCAACACCGCGCACCTGAATAAACTCCCCGCCCCCGTCAATTCGCAGCCAGCCTTCACCTTCGATATACGGGGCCGCACCGACGACATCGGCGCTTTGACTCATCGCATCGCGTAACTCGCGCCAACGAGGCATCGCATCACTGGCTTGTACGCTAACATGGGGAACGCTCTTGAGCGTTTCGTTGCGCATAACGCTGGTCGAGCCATTGATAACCGAAAGCACAACGATAAGTGCCAAGACCCCAATGGTGATGCCTAAGGTCGAGACAAAGGAGACAAAAGAGACGATTTGGCTTTTTTTACGGGTGCGGGTGTAACGCAAACCGATAAACAGGGAAACGGGCTTAAACATTACGCTGCAATATCCTTTGCACGGTTTTGAAACTGACCGGGGCTACCGGTGTGCTGACCTCTGCCGCAATGGCTCGCAGCGACTTGCCCTGTTCTCGTAGTTGTAAAATGCGTTTCAAGACCTTTTGCTCCAAGGGGTTTTCGATCAGGCGTCCATTTGAATGAATCATATAGCCAAAAGGTCGGCTTCCGCCAAGATAACGGCCTTTGCTGCGTTGATTTTTTTTGACGTTCTTAATGCGCTCAACAGACCTTCTGCGCTCCAAGCCCGCAAATAATTTTGCGGCGCTGACCATATCGAGCTGAAAACTTGGGTCTGTGACATCACCGCCAAGGTCCAAAACATGCAAGGCAACCCCCGCTTCTTGAAACCGACTAATCATCGCGCTGGCATCATAGCAGGAGCTAAATGCTCGCTCCAATGCATACACCAACAAGGTGTCGCCACTGGCAAGCTTGGTCAACAGCTTTCCTGCCTCAACCCGTTGCTCGAAGTCGGTATTCCAAGCCATGGAATGGTCGACAACAAAGCCTGCCAGCTCCCAATTACGCTCGACGCAATATCGCCGCAGGGCTTGCTGTTCCTGCTCTAGCTGAACATCCAGACTATCTGGATTACTGCCATCCGCACCGCTGAGTTCAAACTCAGACGTGCGTAAATAGAGATAATTGGCCATTTTTGTGCCTCTGCTTGAGCAATGCCACGAAAGACCCAAAGTCTACCCCTGCACGCTTTGAAAGCGCAAGCGCTGCTTTGCTCTGACATCACCGATAAATAGTGTGGGATCCTGCCTGTTCTAGAACGCAATAATCTAGCTTAAACCGCAATGCAAACTAATCCGCTGAACTAGCTCACAAATATCGCCAGGTGATTGAATTAAAAAGTATTTGCTGCTATATTTCACCGGCCTTACAGAACGTCGGCACAAAGCTTTCGAGCCCTACTCCCGCACGTTAAGATTTTCTGACCAACTGACAAACAAACAAAGACACTTTTGCCAGTTGGGCTTCCGGTGAGCACGGGTTCTAGCATCGTCTATGAGCCGCTCAAATCCAGACAGAAATCGCTTGCCATTGCGCACTTAGTTGTCGCTTAGCTAGCAAGTGGATTGAACATGCTACGCACCAGATCAGCGTAGACATGCAAAGTTTTTACGAAAGACAAGAGCAAAGAGAACAACACTACAAACAGTGTTGAAAAAATACGGAGCGATGGCCTACCCGCCACCGCGAAAGATAGTAAATACAGCCAGATAAATTCGGGCCGTATCAAATTCAAAAAATCACTGCCGAGCAACAAACGCTAAGGGCTATGATTTAGAGCAGGATTACGTAAATCGACTTTCCTGCAGTGGCAGGCCAACCGCCTCACACTGACAGCGCAACGCGGCGATACTGCGTGAAGTAAATGAGTCAAAGATTTTGGTTATCGGATTTTCAGTTCCCCGATCCCTTGGTAGAGCAATGAAGTTAAAGTGCCACCACGGTTCTTTCGAAAAGAAAGCTAATCCGCTTTCAGTGAGTCACTGCCCGCAGGTTTGATATACCCCGGGTTTACATTTCTGGCACAACAGAAAAGTGAACCTTACAATGAAGAGAATGTTAATCAATGCAACTCAAGAAGAAGAGTTGCGCGTTGCCCTAGTCGATGGTCAACGTCTCTATGATCTCGATATCGAAAACCGCTCCAGAGTTCAGAAAAAAGCCAGTATCTACAAAGGACGCATCACTCGCGTCGAACCAAGCCTTGAAGCCGCATTTGTCGACTTCGGCGCAGAACGCCACGGCTTCCTCCCCTTAAAAGAAATCTCTCCACAATATTTCAACAAGCGCGGCGGCGATGGCGGCGGTCGAGTCAATATTAAAGAAGTGGTTGCCGAGGGCACTGAAGTCATCGTGCAGGTCGAGAAAGAAGAGCGAGGCAATAAAGGTGCAGCATTAACAACTTTCGTCAGCCTTGCTGGACGCTACTTGGTATTGATGCCAAACAACCCTCGCGCCGGCGGCATTTCACGCCGTATTGAAGGCGACGAACGCTCTGAGATTCGTGAAGCGCTCGCCGGTCTAAACATTCCAGATGGCATGGGCATGATTGTGCGTACTGCCGGTGTTGGCAAACAACAGCAAGAGCTTCAGTGGGACTTAGACTACCTATTGTCTTTGTGGCAGTCGATTACAGATGCCTCTACACAGAAACCTGCCCCGTTCCTGATCTATCAAGAAAGCAATGTCATCATTCGCACGATTCGTGATTACCTGCGCCAAGACATCGGCGAAGTATTGTTCGACACGCAAGAGTCATTTGATGAAGCCTTGAACTTTGTGCGTCAGGTCATGCCGCACTACGAAAACCGTATCAAGCTTTACCAAGAAACATTGCCACTGTTCAACCGTTACCAAATCGAAGGGCAAATCGAAACGGCGTTCCAGCGTGAAGTAAAACTTCCCTCTGGCGGCTCAATCGTTATCGACCCTACCGAAGCACTGGTGTCTATCGACATTAACTCTTCACGCGCCACACGCGGATCAGATATCGAAGAAACTGCCTTGAACACCAACTTAGAAGCAGCGGACGAGATCGCTCGTCAATTGCGTCTACGCGACATGGGCGGTTTGATCGTGATCGATTTCATCGACATGAGCGCTGCTCGCAACCAAAAAGAAGTCGAAAACAGAATGCGCGATGCGCTAG
Organism: uncultured Gammaproteobacteria bacterium; assembly: GCA_913061515.1. Lineage (GTDB taxonomy): Bacteria > Pseudomonadota > Gammaproteobacteria > Pseudomonadales > Pseudohongiellaceae > UBA5078. The sequence continues at coordinate 20,208 of CAJXSF010000056.1, forward strand.
AGGCAGACCGTGCCCGTGTGCAAGTCGGTCGTATCTCGCGCTTCGGTCTTTTAGAAATGTCACGTCAACGTCTGCGCCCTTCTCTTGAAGAGACCAGCACGATCGTGTGCCCACGCTGTAGCGGTCAAGGCGCCATCCGTGACGTTAAATCCCAAGCACTGTCTATTTTGCGCATCCTGCAAGAAGAAGCGAATAAGCGTAAGAGCGCAGAGGTCCGCGCCATCGTCCCTATCGCTGTGGCCTCTTATTTGTTGAACGAAAAACGTGCAGCAGTGGCGGCAATTGAAACGCAAAGCAAAACCAAACTCGTGATCGTTGGTAATGCCGAGCTCGAAACTCCGCACTATGAAATTCACGGCGTTGCGTCTTCAGATACTGACTCAACTGCTAGCTATGAGATCGAGATCCACGCTGAGGCGCCCGATACTAACCACCGCCACCAACACACTAAAGCGGCACCAGTTCAACAGGCCGCGGCAGTGCAAGCTCCTACCCTATCGCAACCTCCTGCGCCTGTGCCGGTTGAGAAACCTAAGAAAGGTTTACTTGCCTCTTTATGGGAAGCATTATTTGGCACAAAAGAAGAAGAGCCAAAACCGAAGCCCAAAACTGAGCGCAACAACCGCAACAATAATCGCGGTCGTGATAACAACCGCCGTGGCGGTAAGCAAAACAATCGTCGCGACAATGAATCGCGCAACGACAATAAGGCAGACGCATCTGAGAACAACTCCTCTGCCCGCGAGCCTGGTCAAGGTCGTAAGCGTGGCGGTCGTGGTCGTAATGCTGATTCGTCTAACCGTGATGAGCGCAACAATGCTCGTCGCGATCAGAAGAGCGAACCACGCACTAACGATGACAACAATGAGCAAAACAGTGACGAGACTCGCAGCGGTGGTCAACGCAGAAGCGGCAACCGTCGCCCACGCAATACTAACCAGCGTCGTCGCGGCCCTCGCCCAGAAGAAGCAGCAGCTAACGCAGAGGCAAATACTCCAGCAGTAGAAGCTAGCAATGAAGTTGCGACTGACAAGACCCAGGCACCAGTAAAAACGGCTCCTGAACAAAACAACGACGCGGCGAAACAAGCGCAAACTACAGAGCCAGAAACGAATCTGTCTCTTATACACATCT
>CAJXSF010000057.1 GCA_913061515.1 uncultured Gammaproteobacteria bacterium
TGTAGAGAGGTCTCGTGGGCTCGGAGATGTGTATAAGAGACAGCCCCCTTTCGATGCCACGTCACTTTATAGCGAGGCGACTCTCGCTACGCTCCCGAGATGGTAATTCACCAATCACTTTGTTTCAGGAGTCAAACAATGCGAGAGATGTTTCGTCAGTTTTTCAGTGCAATCACTACCCTTTTCCGTGCCTTTGAACGTGGAGCCAACGTAATAGACAACTGTGCGAAATGGGCTGAAATAGAATCCTCAGCCTTCGAACAAGAAGCATCAATAGAGCGTCAGAAACATCTGACCCTATTGCGAGATTGATCACTCTAAACTTGCGAGTTCTAACCTTCGGGTTGGAACTCTTTTTTTGACACATACACTAATGGTTAGTCAGTTCCCAGATAGACCACCATATTTAACAATAGCTTTTCTTTTGCTCGCTACGCTCATGTGATGGGCCTACATGGCTTACATCCATCACAATCTTAGGAGCCTATATGAACACGACTAAATCCGAGTATGAATTCACTGAACACCAGTTCGAGACTATCCGAGAAGCCATCGATATTCTTGAGAATAGCTTCAAACACTCTGAAGCCTTTACAAACTCAGAGAAAGTCCAACAGTTCTGCCAACTTAAAATCGCTCACAGAAAGGATGAGCACTTTGCTTGTATGTTTCTTGATAACCAACACCGGCTTATTGCTTTTGAAGAGCTATTCAATGGCACAATTGACGGAGCTGCAATCTATCCGAGGATAGTGGTTCGTCGTGCACTGGAGCTTAACGCTGCTGCCGTTATATTCACGCACAACCATCCTTCTGGTTTACCTGAGCCCAGCCAAGCCGACATTTCGATCACCACTCGCCTCAGAGAGGCTTTACAGCTCATTGATATCCGAGTCTTAGATCATGTCATCGTTGGCTTAGAAGGAACCGTATCAATGGCTGAGAGAGGCGTTCTATGAAACTGCTACCAGTGGACAGCTTTCTTGACTCCTTTGGCAGGGCGATGCGCAACGGCATGGATCTATCGCTGTATACGGGCCACCCATATGAGTGTGCTTGTGGCAATACCCATACGTTTGAGCTATATACAGAGACGCTTTGTCATGGTTTTTGGCGTGTAGTGGCAGTATGTCCGGACGATCCAGACTACTTAACTCATGTGAAAGTTCGCATGTTCCTGATGGTTAAGTTTCTTGGCTTCAAAGGAGTGCAGGGAACGCATATTAGTACTGATGAAGAAAGAGCATATCTTAACTTCATCATAGAACAGCTACCCTGGAGCAGTAGATACTAATTAACACTAAAAAATGGTACCTCTTCCCTTGAGAGGTACTTATTTTTTTTTTGAATATATGCACTCAATTAGTTTCAAATCTAATTTAAGTCCCCCACCCCGACTATCAATGGCATGTGGTCACTTACACTAAGCCAGTCAGCAGCCTCGCCAACCTCAAGTTTGGACTTATCTGCAAGGTCAGTTGAAACGAAAGCGTAGTCGATGTGATATGGCTTGTGTAGGTTTCGTTGCATATAGAATGTAGGCTTCGTCTCTTTACCCTGAGGCTCATTCATCAACAAGTGATATAGACTATGAAGCCCTACTTGCTCTAACTCTTCAACAACCCCAGAGTGGCTCCACCATCGATCAGCCTTATCCCATATCGCATTGCTATTGAGATCCCCGATCACTATTGTTGAAGGCTCAGACAACTGCTGTCGGTGAATCTGGAGATACTTCCATAACTGCCCCACATAGCCAAAAGCTTCCTTGTCACTTCCCTTAGTCCAAACAGCCAATACAGTCAGCTCATCGTTTATTGCGAATGGAATAAACAGCTTAAGATCGTCTGTCTTCCACCTAAGGCTATCCTGCCTAGAAGTTAGCCCCGTGAGCTCAAACTCTCCATGCCATGGTAATTTTGATATCTGGCTCCCATTTTTTGGAAACACCCCTATCCCTTTATTCTTGCTTGTTCCATGCCAAAGGTAATCACCTGCCCACTCTAGATAACGACCTTCATAGTATTTGGGATCTTCACACTCTTGCACTATCAGAATGTCTGCGCCTAAAGAGTCCGCCACTTCTAGTTTCTTGCGCAAGGCTCCGTTGCAATTCCAGGTTACTAGTTTCATGTCTTTCTAGCACCTTACTTTGAATAGCACATTTAGCTATTTTCTTCCTGCTCAGGAAATTTGAATTGGCTAATCAACTCTATTCTATGAAAAAGTTCTTTAAGACTAACCCGAGCACGTGCACCTGTATGGTCTTTGAGCACGTGGATAATTGTATCCGCGTAGGTCCGCTCTGCATATTGCACTTCGTCTTGACCTGCCTCATTGGCCTGTAAAATCCGCCTATATCCAAGTAATCGCTCATCACAGGATTTGTCAGTTTGTGCTTTCGATGCGAGCAACAATCCTTCCAATACAGAAAAGTGAAAGTTATTGAGTCTTTGTTCTTTAGGCATAAGGCTATAAAGATAGTCAATGACCGGAGCTACCTCACCGTTATCTCTAATAAAAGCTCTATAGATGCCTGTGTTGGTATCCTTTAAAACAATCAAGAAAACAAGTAACGAAGGAAACATAAATCTATCTTCAGGAGTAGCACGCAAAGCAAGGTTTACACGAGAGAAGAGTTGCTCTATGTCTCTCAAAGTATAGTCAAAGGTTTGGCACATCCAACACAGACTCTGTACCAAGTGCTCAGAGTCATATTGAAACTCTCTATATTTTTTTCTTACCTCGAAATACTCCGACAATCCGAATGATGTATACAGCTGTTGAATATAAACTTCTGGAGAAGGGCTAGAGAGCGTGTATTCTATGTCTATAAACCTTCGAAGGTAACCAGCTGCATCTAAACCTTCCCCATATACCGCTCTGATCGAATGACATAGCTGCTCCAGATCAAGCGATAACACAAAAACAATCTCAGGCTGATCAAACAAATGCTTTATTCTTTCCAGCAACTGAATGGCATACGTTGGTCTGCAGCGGTCAAGCTCATCAACAAAAATAACTAAAGGTAATTGCATATTTGCTTCAGTAATAACATTAGCCAGCATCTCCTTAAACTCTCCAATAGCTGATCTAGTCTGCTCATATGATTTTACCGCGTCAGTAGCAGCAGTCCCTAGAAGCTCGACTGCCTCACCTTGGATTAATTCATTGACGTTTATTACACCTGCCGTGGCTATTCGGACAAGCCCTGGAATAGCTCGTTTTGCAATCTCTCCACCGACTTTTTTACATCTTTCCCACGACTCAGTAACTGCACCACTATTCGTCAGGTATTCACCTAGGTTCTGATTCATCTCACCAAGAAATGCGACCAATGGATCTTCGGAGAAGTCTGTTTCCCAGGCATTAAAACTCAGCACAGGCAGTCCTTTTTGTTTGAGGTAGCTTGCCCACATTTGGACAAAAGTCGTTTTGCCAGCACCCCACCGCCCATTCACCGCAAGCACCATCGGTGGGTTTAGGTTACTCAGTAAGGTGGTCAGATTTTCAACTTCACTCTGTCTCCCTAGCAAATCACCAGCAAAGGGGTTATCTGGATCAATAACTAACTGACGAGCCTTTAACTCCACTTCCTTCTCCTTTTGACTGCCACAACTTTATTCTCCGCCTATTTTGTGGGATTCTATTTCATTTTCTATAAGTTATGGAAGCTATGAGGACATTAGACTCGGCAATTGTAATGTTCAGGCTAGAAACATGGCTAAATTAGGCACGCAACGTATCCCGTTATAAGATAGCGGCCAACTGAACAACCACATGGTTTATTAGAATCCCAAAGTCTATAACCAGCACACGATCAAATTAATAATAGATATGGAAATATATGTTCGAACAAGCTTTTAAGAATATAGACGACATCTTGCACAAGGATGCGGGTTGCTCAAGCGAGCTAGACTACACAGAACAAACTTCATGGATGCTATTCCTTAAGTATCTGGACGACCTAGAACTTGAGAAGGCACTAACCGCCGAGTTAATGGAGCAAGAGTACAGCCCGATTATTGAACCGCAGCACCGCTGGAACGCCTGGGCAGCGCCAAAGGATGCCAGTGGAGCGTTTGATCACAACAATGCCTTAACAGGTGATGACCTGATTGAGTACGTAAACAACGAGTTATTCCCCTATTTAAAGTCATTCAAGCTGAGCGCGGCTAGCCCCGACACCATTGAGTACAAGATTGGTGAGATCTTTAGCGAGATCAAGAACAGGATACAAAGTGGCTACAGTCTTAGGGACGCCCTAGAGAAAGTCGATGAACTACGCTTCCGCTCGCAAGAAGAGAAGCACGAGCTGTCACACCTCTATGAAACCAAGATTAAGAACATGGGTAACGCCGGTCGCAATGGTGGCGAGTACTACACGCCAAGACCGCTGATTAGAGCCATGATCGACGTTACCAACCCCAAGATAGGGGAAACCATCTACGATGGCGCCGCAGGCTCTGCAGGCTTCCTTTGTGAGGCCTTTGACTATCTTCGCCAACGTGAGGGGCTGTCCAGCAAAGATCTCAAGACACTACAAGAGAGTACCTTCTATGCCAAAGAGAAGAAGTCTCTAGCCTATGTGATCGCCATCATGAATATGATCCTGCATGGCATCGAGGCTCCCAATGTAATCCATACTAATACACTGGGTGAGAACCTAGCTGACATCCAGGCTAGCCAGCGTCACGACATCATCTTAGCGAACCCTCCCTTTGGCGGCAAAGAGCGTCCAGAGATACAGCAGAATTTTCCAATCAAGACTGGCGAGACTGCGTTCCTGTTCTTGCAACATTTTATCAAGATGCTCAAGCCAGGTGGGCGAGCCGCTGTTGTAATTAAGAACACCTTCCTATCGAACACAGACAACGCCGCCGTAGCACTGCGCAAGGAGCTACTAGAGAACTGTAATCTGCACAGCATACTGGATTGCCCAGGCGGCACATTCATCGGCGCTGGTGTTAAGACGGTTGTGCTGTTCTTTGAAAAAGGCGCACCCACACAGAAAGTCTGGTTTTATCAATTAGACGTGGGTCGCAATATGGGTAAGACTAACCCACTAAACGACAACGACCTTAAAGACTTTGTGATTCAGCAGAAGACCTTCGCCGACACCGAGCAGTCTTGGTCAGTAGATGTCAATGAGATTGAGCAAAGCACCTGGGACTTGTCTGTTAAGAATCCTAACAAGAACGATGAAGTCGTCTTGCGTGAGCCATCGGAGATAATCAAGGAGATTATGGCGCTAGATAAAGAGAGTGAAGAGATACTTCTAAGTATTCAGGAGCTGATATGACTCCATATCCAAGTTGCCGCCTGTCAGATTGCTGCGTTATTAAACCTCCTAAGTCGGAAGCGAGGAAGTTACTCAAGCCCGATGAGTTGGTATCATTTGTTCCAATGGAAAATCTTGGAATTAACAGCAAGGCTCTTACGTTAGAAAAAACAAGAAAACTAGCCGATGTTAGTAGTAGCTACACTTTCTTTGCCGACAATGATGTTCTATTGGCAAAAATCACACCTTGCTTTGAGAATGGGAAGCTAGGAATCGCTAACGGACTTAAAAATAGTGTTGGTTTCGGCTCTAGTGAATTCATAGTCTTGCGCCCTAAAGATAATTTAACCCCAGAGTACTTGTATTATTTTTTAGTTCAACCGTCTTTTAGAACACGAGGTAAAGCGGTAATGACAGGCGCCGTTGGTCATCGACGCGTACCAAAAGAATTTATTGAAAGCACAGAAATACCTCTCCCCTCCATTCCTGAGCAACAACGCATCGTCGCCATCCTCGACCAAGCCTTTGCTGACATAGAGAAAGCTCGCGCTAACGCCGAGCAGAACCTGAAGAACGCCCGTGAGCTATTTGATAGCTATTTGCAGCAGGTGTTTAGCCAGCGTGGTGAGGGGTGGCAAGTAAGGCCACTTGAAAGTTTTTCTTCTATAGTAAATGGTTTTGCATTCAAGAGCGGCGACTTTTCACCTAACAATAAAGTTAAATCCATTAAAATAACGAATGTTGGTGTTTACAGTTTCATTGAAGAATGTAACAACTACCTCCCGCAAAATTATGTTGAAAAATATGATAATTACAGAGCATTTGAAGGTGACATAGTAGTGGCACTTACCCGTACGATTATTTCCTCAGGCCTGAAAGTAGCTGTTGTGCCATCAAGCTACAATACTGCTTTAGTAAATCAGCGCGTTGCGGCAGTTCAAGTTGACGAAGATGTAATGCCTAGAGAAATGCTGCGAGCTTTTCTATCAACGAGCATTGCGATCAACTATGTCAAGAGCAATGTTAGTGAGTTAATGCAGCCAAATTTGTCTATAAAAGACTTAAAGGCATTCCCTATTCCTGTGCCACCTCCCGGGAAAAAGCTTAGCATTTCTAAGAATATCGATAAGATTAAACATCAAACAGATCAACTAGTAGAGATATACATCTCAAAAATAGAAGCCCTTAACGAACTCAAAAAATCCCTACTCCAAAAAGCCTTCTCCGGCGAACTCACTAAAGGCAAAGGAATTGCTGCATGAAACGAAACGAAGCGGATACTCGTGCTGATCTAATCGACCCAAAGCTCCAACAGAGCGGCTGGGGCGAGGTTGAGAGTAGCTTTATCCGCCGAGAACAGATTTGCCCTGGTCGCATCATCACCGGTGGCAAACGTGGCACAGCGGTGACCAGTGACTACGTGCTCAATTACCAAGGCCGAAAGCTAGCCGTGGTGGAAGCCAAGAAAGAAAGCTTGTCATACACGGAAGGCGTTCGACAGGCCAAGGACTACGCAGCAAGGCTACAGTGTCGTATCGCTTATGCCACCAATGGGCACGAGATTTATCAGATAGACCTCCTCACACTTGAGGAGTCTTTAGTCGAGAATTACCTAACACCGGAGCAACTTTGGACGCTGACCTTTGGTCCAGAAGATGGAAGTGTCGAGCCTGACTTCGCCAGTATCTGGAGAACACGTTTCGCAGCAATCCCCTTCGACACTAAGAGTGGCAGCTGGGTACCGCGATACTATCAAGAGAACGCTATCAACAACGCTTTAGAAGCCATTGCTCAAGGCAGCAAGCGTATCCTGCTAACCCTAGCAACAGGCACTGGAAAGACCGCTATCTCATTCCAAACAGCTTGGAAGTTGTTTAACAGTCGCTGGAGCGTTAACGCTCAGAAGACACCTGAGTCTGCTAAGAAAAGACCACGCATACTGTTCCTAGCTGATCGCAACATCCTAGCCGACCAAGCCTTTAATGACTTTGCTGCATTTGGTGATGACGCCCTTGCGCGTATCGCCCCCGATGAGATCAAGAAGAAAGGCGGTGTACCTAAAAATGCCAGCGTGTTCTTCACCATCTTCCAGACCTTTATGAGCGGCACAGATGAAGAAGGTAATCCAGCACCCTACTTCGGTGACTACCCTGAAGACTTCTTTGACTTCATTATCGTTGACGAGTGCCACCGAGGAGGCGCCAAAGACGAAAGCAGTTGGCGTGGAATCCTAGACTACTTCTCTCCTGCCGTGCAGCTAGGCCTCACAGCAACGCCTAAGCGCAAAGACAACGTAGACACCTACGCTTACTTTGGTGAGCCTGTGTACAGCTATACACTCAAGGAAGGCGTTAACGATGGATTCCTCACACCCTTCAAAGTTCTGCCTATCGTAGGCACGATGGATGAATACATTTATACCCCTGGGGATGGCGTAGTCGTTAAGGGTAATCCAGAGCCAGGTAGGCTATACAAAGAGGGAGACTTCAATCGGATCATTACTATCCCAGCGCGCGAAGAGAAGCGTGTTGAATATTGGATGGACAAGATCAACCCAAAAGAGAAGACCATTGTGTTCTGTGCCACTCAGGAACATGCGGGCATTGTACGAGACTACATCAACCAATATGCAGCCAAACGTGGTTGGACCACTAACCCTAACTACTGCGTTCGTGTAACGGCCAATGATGGCAAGGCGGGCGAGACTGACCTTAAGATATTCCAAGACAACGAAAAAACCATTCCAACCATACTTACAACTTCTCGGAAGCTATCGACGGGTGTGGATGCGCGCAATGTTCGCAATATCGTTCTAATGCGCCCCTGTAACAACATGATCGAGTTCAAGCAGATCATCGGACGAGGCACGCGACTATACGAAGGCAAAGAGTTCTTCACAGTCTACGACTTTGTTAAGGCGCACTATAACTTCGCAGACCCAGAATGGGATGGCGAGCCCGAGCCTCCTGAGAGCTGCAAGACTTGCGGGAATACACCTTGTACCTGTGAACCTGTCCCCTGTGACGTGTGCGGGTTCTTCCCCTGCACTTGCGCAAAGGTGTGTGCCACTTGTGGAAGTGAGCCCTGCGCATGCGAAAAGCCCCCGTGCCCTATATGCGAAACCAGCCCCTGTATATGCGAAGCATCACCTTGTGAGGAGTGTGGTAATGCTCCGTGTACCTGCAAAGAAAAGATTGTTATTACATTGAGTGATGGCAAGTCCCGTGAAATACGACACATCTCTTCAGTCATGTACTGGAGCGCCGATGGCACACCCATAACCGCTAGAGAATTTGTTGAACGTATGTTTGATGACCTTCCCACTTTCTTTGAAGACGAAGATCAACTGCGCACCATCTGGAGCAATCCCACCACCCGAGAGAAGCTGTTAGACGACCTCTCAGAGGCTGGCTACGACGCAGAGAAGTTAGAGAGCATGAAGGACCTGATCGATGCGAAGAACAGCGATGTGTACGATGTACTGGCTTACGTCGCCTATGCCGCAGAAACTCATACAAGGCAAGAACGCGTACAGTGGGCAAAACCGGCGATCGCCCAGGCCTTCACAGACTATAAGCAGAAGGAGTTTATCGACTTTATTCTCAGCCGCTACATTCAAGACGGGGAGAATGAGCTCGCAATCAACAAGATGAGCAGCCTCATAGAATTGAAGTACAACACCATCAGTGATGCGGCCCGCGAGTTAGGCTCAACGAGGTCAATCAGAGAAACTTTCGTGGGGTTTCAGTCCTACCTATACAACGAGCAACCGGCCTCTTTTAAACAGGATACAAACTAGGGATTGGGTACAGCCTTAGAATTAGACTAGTGACACCTGTCTTCTTAGCAGGCCAATCGTGACACTGCGGACTTCTCAAAGAAAATATTTTACTTATTTAACAGGATGTTGACATGAGCAGATTCATCGGCAATGAAAGAAATTCTCAACCAGTATTGGAAATTGCAAATAAGTGGAAAAGCACGTGCCTGCTCAATGAAGGCAGCATTTTTGGTAAGGGCCAAATTTGGACGTTAGATAATCTTAACGAGCTGCTCAGATACTACGTGAACAACTTGGATGAAGGGGAAGGAAACTTCTTAGACAAACTACAAAAGCAGTTAGAAAACGTTACTCCTCAAGCTAGGATTCTTTGTGCAGAAATGATGTGGGTGATGTTGCTTTGTCCAGGAAATATTGGACCGGAAAGCAAACGCAGCACAATTGGGACAATATTGTCCTGGGCGGACGAGTCTGTAGATTCTTCAGAGCCTTTTTTCGATGACGTAGTTTTAGCAGGAGTTGGGAGTGGAGGGACTGCATACAGCCATTTGCGTTGGTTAGAACTTGTCTATTTTGTTAATGTAATGAGCGCATTTCATGCACTTCCCTATGTCGAAAAAGAAGAGATACTTACAAACGCTCTGAAATTCACTGGCTGGCTTGAAAGCATAGAAGACAATAACAATAGGCAGTTTCGTCACATGTTACTGTACTTATTATTTCCCGACGAAAAGGAACGTATTTTTGGAAAAGGAGATAGGCAAAGAATAGTAGCTGCATTCTCTGGAACCGATCTAAAAGCTGTAAAAAAACTTAGTCCCTCAACGATAGATGATGAATTAGCTAGACTAAGAAAAGAACAAGAAGATATCTATAGTACTGACCAGTTAGATTGGTATTCACCGCCGCTGCGCGCCTTCTGGCTAAATACTGCTAAAAAGGGAGAAACTGAATCCCAACGAATTTTTCCAGTGTTGCAAGAGTTTTTAGAACAGGCCAAAACTCAGAACCTTAAAACCAATCACTTCCCTGCTAGTCACGCAGGATTAAACATGCGCATCAGCTTCGGTGCAGGCAACCAAGCGCACGTCCCGTGGATTGGATTTTTAGCTGATGGTCAAACTCCCACTAAGGGCATTTATCCTGTCTATTTGTATTACAAACAAGACAACTTACTCATTCTCGCCAAAGGCGTCAGCACTACAAATAGTCCGGAGCATAACTGGACGGATGACGACCTGATGACTATAAAGAGTTACTTCTTGGAGGAGTTCAACAAGGAACCTATACGCCACGGCGAATCCTTCATTTGCCAAGCATACAGCTTAGACGAACCACTAAATGAAGAAAGTATCGAAATAGAATTGGCCGAATTGCTGCAGGACTACAAGGAGTTGGTTGGCGTTTTGGAGGACCAGGACGAGAACGACACGGATGTTAGTTACGCACAAGAAACTACTACGAAAGTAGAAGGTGTCATTGCGGAACCCTTACCAAAATCGCTTGAAGATATACTTGAGGGTGTTTTTCTACCTTTGAAGGAAGTAAAGAATATCGTTGAACTTTTGGGAAAGAAGAAGAATATTGTACTTCAAGGCCCTCCCGGGGTAGGAAAAACCTACATCTCCAAACGCCTAGCCTATGCATTAATGGGGTGTGAAGATAGCACTCGCGTTGAAATGATACAGTTTCACCAAAACTATGCTTACGAAGACTTTGTCCAAGGCTATCGCCCTGGAGACAATGGTTTCGATTTGAAAAATGGCCTATTTCACCAGTTCTGCGAAAAGGCACGAGCCAATCCAGAAAAACCTTATGTATTTATAATCGACGAAATAAATAGAGGAAATCTAAGTAAGATTTTTGGCGAATTGATGATGCTTATCGAGGCAGACAAGCGCGGAAAGAATTGGCAGGTAGCCCTTACTTATAGTAAAGATTTATCCGAAAAATTCTTCGTGCCAGAGAATGTACATCTTATTGGTCTGATGAATACTGCCGATCGCTCCTTATCTCTTGTGGATTATGCCCTTCGACGCCGTTTCGCTTTTATTAACCTAGAGCCTGCTTTTGATTCCGAAGGCTTCACACGTCAACTTTCAAAGAATGGGTCTAGCGAAGGGATGACCTCTAAAGTCATTGCTCGCCTTAACTCTCTGAACAAAAGGATTAGCGATGACATTTCAAACTTAGGGCCAGGGTTCAGGATTGGGCACAGCTTCTTCTGTAGCCCCTCTAGCAGCCAAATATACGATGATAATTGGTTCGAAGAGATCATACGCTACGAAATTCAACCATTGCTTGAAGAATACTGGTTCGACAATCCCAATGAAGTTAAAAAAACGCTTAGTGAACTACTCGCCTAACTATGTCTCAATCTATACCTATACGAAACTTATACCACTTACTCAGCTATGCTTGGGATGTTCTGCCCCAAGCTAGTCTTGTGGATTTAGACTCAGAGCACGAAGCACATCCAGTAGATTTACTTGCAGAGGTGCTGATAAAGGGGACTAACCACCTTCTAAGACGAGGCATTGATCAAGACTATCAACTCAACGAAGAAGTAATTAGCACCTTAAGAGGCCGGGTAGATTTCGCGTACTCAGAGCGTAGAATGCTACTCCAACAAGGTCAGGCTTTGTGCCTCTTTGATGAAATGACAGCGGACACTCTCTCCAATCAAATTTTGAAAGCTACATTCACTAGACTATATCGAACTTGGGGATTGGAAAAAGGCCTGAGGAAGCAATGTGGAACTCTCATTAGGCGCTTTAGCACTGTTGCAACGATATCTATTCAACCATCTCATTTCTCAAAAGTTAGTTCGAACAGAAATAATAGCTTCTATCGATTCTTACTAAGCACTTGCGAGCTAATACATTCCGAATGTTTTCCAGAAGAAGGATCTGGCAACTATCAGTTCCGCGATTTCTTTAGAGATGAGGGAAAAATGCCCAAGCTCTATGAGAAATTCATATTCAATTTCTATAAGAAGAAGCAATCGGCATATCAGGTTAGTAGTGAGCGCATCTCCTGGAACGCGACTAGTACAACTGACCCAGAGTTAAAGTACTTACCATCAATGTTGACTGATATATCTCTAAGAAGCTCTGAGAGGACAATAGTCATAGATGCTAAGTACTATAAGAAAACATTTAGCACATATTTCGATAAGGAGAAAATCCACTCCAACAATCTATATCAGATATTCGCATACTTAAAGAATATGGAAGTTAATCGCGGCAATGACTCTGAAGCGGAAGGCATATTACTGTACCCAGTAACTGGCAAAGAAGCTGCCTTTGAATATGAGATAGGCGACAAAATAATTAGGATTGAAACACTAAATTTGACTGAGGAATGGGGGGATATAGAAACAAGGTTGCTATCACTGATACTTTAGGGAGGTTTACAAACAAACGCTACAAGGCAGAGCAAAGATTAAGGTGCGACTAGAAATCGAAGCTACTGGCTTTATTTTGAAGTTCCTAGCCATTAAGTGAATATTCTTTAATGGGTAGGTTAATGGGTAAAAATATCTAAAGGGCCTAGAGGCCCTGTAGATAGAGGTTGTATGGCGGAGAGAGAGGGATTCGAACCCTCGATAGGGATTAACCTATACGCCCTTAGCAGGGGCGCGCCTTCAGCCACTCGGCCATCTCTCCAAAATCGCGCGCAATAGTAACATACATCATGGAAAATGGCAGTGGCTACTGGCTAAATTTACTCACTCTTTTGAATCAGTATCAGAATTCTCTGAATCCTTCTCCTTTTGGATGCGCTGATATATTTCTTCACGATGCACAGCCACATCTTTAGGTGCATTGACACCTATTCGTACTTGGTTCCCTTTGACGCCTAAAACAGTGACCGTGACATCATCGCCAACCATCAAAGTCTCACCTATTCGTCGAGTTAAAATCAACATTGTGCTTCTCCTTTCCTGCTTTCTCGTGTCCATGTTCTTTCCGTAGCCTTACTAAAGACTACGTCGGAATTTCACACTCGGATGAACTGTTTACTTACGTCTATTCGCCCCGCAACGAATTTCGAGCATCTACTCGTAAATCGCGCGCCCCCAAATCCAAGCAAACTGACGTAAACAGTCACCGAGCACCATCGGCAAAACTAGAGAAAATACAGCTGATATCAGCTCTTCTCGTCATCTCCTAGCTCGAATGCGCTATGTAGCGCACGTACCGCCAGCTCCAAATATTTCTCATCTATCACAACTGAGATCTTGATCTCTGAGGTGGTGATAATCTGAATATTTATGGATTCGTCGGCTAGTGTTTTAAACATCTTACTAGCAATACCTGCATGTGAACGCATGCCAACCCCTACGAGCGAGATCTTTGCGATCTTCTTATCTAGGGTAACTTCGCGTGCTTTCACATTCTCACCTATACGACCGATAATATCGCGAGTTTGTTCGCTATCGGCACGCTTTACCGTGAATGTGATATCGGTTGTGCCATCGGCTGATACGTTCTGAACGATGACGTCGACTTCGATGTCGGCATCACTAACAGGACCAATCACTTGATAGGCAATTCCGGGGACATCTGGCACTCCGGAGACAGTTACTTTTGCCTCGTCTCTCGTGAATGCGATACCCGAGATAATTGGAGCTTCCATTTCGTTTTCATCCTCTAAACTGATTAAAGTACCTGGGTCGTCTTCAAAACTGGAGAGTACACGCAAGGGCACTTTGTATTTCCCTGCAAACTCCACGGATCGAATTTGGAGAATTTTTGCTCCAAGACTCGCCAACTCCAGCATCTCTTCGAAAGTAATTGTACGCAATAAGCGAGCATCTTCTACCACGCGCGGGTCAGTTGTATAGACTCCTTTCACGTCAGTATAGATTTGACACTCATCCGCTTTCAAAGCGGCAGCCAATGCCACGGCTGAAGTGTCTGAACCGCCACGGCCAAGGGTCGTGATATTGCCGTTATCGTCGATTCCTTGGAATCCGGCCACTACCACAACCTTGCCCTCGGCAAGCTCGGAACGAATCTTCTTATCATCTATCTCTTTAATACGTGCCCGCGTGTGAGATTCGTCAGTGAGAATTCGCACTTGCCCACCCGTAAAAGATCGGGCTTTACACCCACGCTTTTCGAGGGCCATGCTTAACAAAGCAATTGTGACTTGCTCTCCGGTTGAAAGAAGAACATCAACTTCACGCGGAGTAGGCTGTTCATGAATCGCGTTCGCCAACTCGAGAAGTCGATTGGTCTCTCCACTCATAGCCGAAACAACAACAACGACATCATGCCCTTGTTTTTTCGTGGCGATCACGCGCTCCGCCACCGCTTCAATGCGCTCCGTTGAGCCCACAGAAGTACCACCAAATTTTTGAACGTATAGTGCCATTTTCGCTACATAGATTAAAACGGGTGCAAATTAAACAAAATTGCAGAATGTAATGCAAACGCTATTTAAGGGCCCGTATATCCCTGGGGCGTGTGCGACTGCCTTTGTCGTGAATACTAGAGTTTTTCTTCTACCCAAGCCTTAACGCTTGCTAGCGCTGCGGGCAATGGTTCTGGATCTGTCCCACCGGCCATTGCCATGTCAGGACGACCACCGCCCTTGCCACCGACTTGCGATGCCACCATATTGACGAGTTCTCCGGCTTTAACTTTCGCGACGAGATCTTTACTAACGCCCGCCACCAAACTTACCTTGCCCTCTTCAACACTGGCCAACACTACCACCGAAGTGCCTAGCTTATTCTTTAACTGATCCACAGTATCGCGAAGTGTTTTCGCATTAAACCCTGTTACAGCTTTGGCGAGCAATTTCACATCGCCGACTAAGATCGCCTCAGAGGCGATATCACTTCCTGCAGCACTAGCTAGTTTAACCTTGAGTTGCTCAAGCTCTTTTTCAAGGCCTTTGTTGCTTTGAATAAGCTGCTGTACTTTATCGACAAGATTTTCAGGATTGGTTTTCACCACTTCGGCAAGTTGACTAAGCAGGCTTTCCTGCTGAGCCACAATCGCCAACGCTCCTTGACCAGTAACAGCTTCAACGCGGCGAACGCCCGCGGCTATGCCCGACTCCCCCACAAACTTGAAAAGGCCGATATCACCGGTTCGCTCGACATGCGTGCCTCCACATAATTCTGTGGAGAACTCACCCATGCTGACAACACGAACCTCTTCGCCATATTTCTCGCCAAACAAGGCCATCGCGCCTGCGTTCATTGCTTCGTCAATACTCATGACCTGTTTTGAGACCGCGGTATTCTTTAGAATTTCGGCATTCACTAGGGCCTCTACTTCAGCCAATTGATCTGCCGTCATCGCCGCATGATGCGAAAAGTCAAAGCGTAAACGCTCGGCTGTGACTAGTGACCCTTTCTGAGTCACGTGTTCACCAAGCACAGTACGCAACGCAGCATGTAACAGATGGGTCGCGGAGTGATTTAGTGCAATCGCAGCACGATTTTCACTTCCAACAAGCGTCTCAACTTGGTCGCCTTGTTTTAAAGTGCCACTGCGCAGAACACCTTTATGAATAAAATGTTCGCCTTGTTTTTGTGTATCGACGACATCGAATAAGGCTTCATTGTTTGCGCCAATATTGCAGCGCAAAACGCCTTTATCGCCAACCTGACCACCAGACTCAGCGTAGAAAGGACTGCTATCAAGAATCAACAAGGCATCACCTTCGCCTGTTATTGCATCCACTGCTTGACCATCGCGATAGATCGCAAGGATTTTTGCTTGCCCGTCTAGACGATCATAACCGGTAAATTCAGTGCCTTGTTTGACATCGATCACGAGTTTCTCAACGGCATTAAATTTTCCAGCCGCACGCGCTTGTTGTTTCTGCACCGCCATGGCGGCATCGAAACCCTCTTGGTCGATTGTTAATCCGTGCTCACGCGCGACATCGGCCGTAAGATCCACTGGAAAGCCAAAGGTATCGTACAAGCGGAAAACTGTTTCTCCCGGAACGACTTTGTCTTGCAAACCGGCAATCGCTTCTTTAAGAATGGCCATCCCGTTTTCGAGCGTTCGTGCGAATTGCTGCTCTTCTTCTTTTAAAACTTTGGCGACAACGGACTGACGCGCTTTCAATTCAGGGTAGGCCTCGCCCATTTGTTCAACCAGCGCGTCTACTAAGCGATAGAAGAACAATTCCTTCACACCCAATTGATAGCCATGTCGAACCGCACGGCGAATAATACGACGCAAGACATAACCACGCCCTTCATTCGACGGCAACACGCCATCTACTACAAGGAATGAGCACGAACGGATGTGGTCAGCAATCACGCGTAAGGACGTATTGCTTGTGTCTTGGGTACCGGTAATTTTGGCAGCAGCTGCTAGCAAGGCTTGGAAGAGGTCAATTTCATAGTTGCTATGCACATGTTGCAACACGGCCGCCAAGCGCTCCAACCCCATGCCTGTGTCCACAGACGGTTTCGGTAGCGGGATGAGCTCGCCATCGGGCTGTCGGTCGTATTGCATGAACACGAGATTCCAGATTTCAATATAGCGATCGCCATCCTCGTCTGGGCTGCCCGGGGGGCCACCGGCCACATCTGGACCATGGTCGTAGAAGATTTCAGTACAAGGACCGCAGGGGCCTGTGTCGCCCATTGCCCAGAAGTTGTCTTTCTCGCCTAGACGGGAAAAACGCTCGGCCGACACACCAATCTCTTTTAGCCAAATATCAGCAGCTTCGTCGTCATCTTGATACACCGTCACCCACAATTTTTCGGGCGCCAAACCCAGCTCTTTCGTCAGAAAGGTCCAAGCAAAACTCATTGCTTCTTTCTTGAAATAATCACCAAAACTGAAGTTACCGAGCATCTCGAAGAAGGTGTGGTGACGCGCGGTATAACCAACGTTTTCTAAGTCATTGTGTTTACCACCGGCACGCACACAGCGCTGCGAAGTTGTGGCGCGATTATAAGAGCGCACTTCATTGCCCAGGAATAGGTCCTTAAATTGCACCATCCCTGCATTGGTAAATAACAAAGTCGGATCATTTGCCGGCACCAAAGAACTGCTGGCCACGATCTGATGACCCTGGGACTGAAAGTAATTCAAAAACTTCTGGCGAATCTCGGCAATTTTCATCTGTGTGTCCAATAACAGGTTTTTCGTGTAAAAAGGCGCGCAATTATACCGCTAACTAAGTGAATTTGCAGGTCAATCTTCAGAGACTATGACATGCCCATTGCTCGACAAGAGAATCGCAATCGGGCGTGTTTTCGGGAAATGCGACATTACAATTGTAGTGATAATCAACAACGGTACACAGAGGAACATGCCAGGCACTCCCCAGATTGCTCCCCAAAGTGCGAGATTGAATAGAATTACAACTGGGCTTAGGTTTAGAGACTTGCCCGTAATACGCGGCTCAATGATATTACCGATCAACACCTGCAACGCGGACACGCCGAACAGCACAGTAAAGAACAGTCCAAAATCATCATTGGATTGCGCCAACGCCATCAGCGACGGGAAGATCGTTGCGACAATAGAGCCGATTGTGGGAATAAAATTCAGCAAGAAGATCAATAAGCCCCAAATTTCAGCAAAATTGATTCCTAAAGCATTAAGCAATAAATAGCTTAGCGTCCCTGTTGTGGCACTGGTTAAAAACTTGATGCTAAGGTATTTCTGCACGTCGGCTTTGATCTGCGCCAAAATGCGCAGCATACGTTTTTCTTGTTGCGGGTCTCCCAATAACGCCGCCAGCTTACGATTAAAGTTGCCTTGCTCAAACAGCAGAAACATCACGTAGATTAAAATCAACAGACTATCGCGGGCAATACTAGTAAAGGACACGGCGACCGTCGTAATGATTGCCGAGAGATCCAACCGTGTGGAAACACTCTCAAAGAACCCCTCGATGGGCAAATACTCTGAATAAGGCAGCCGGTTCCATAGAGAACGCAAATTAGCTTCATAGGTGGTGGCTACCGATCCAAGATCGTTCAGGCTTCCGCCAACGAACTGCACCAACGCCGAAATTGAAAACATAAAGGTAAAAATAGAGGCTACGAAGCAAAGAAACCGCGGAATACAATGCCCGGCTATTCTAATCTTGCCGAAACCACTGGCCAAAAGATTAATCAAATACCAAATAGCGATGGCAATGACCAATGGCAACAGCAGGTCTTGCGCAACAATTAAGAGGGTGAACACCAAGGCGGTGATCAGCATCCCTATAGCAAACTTCATCAACTTCATCGTGCTTTGACTCTCATCCTTGCCCCAGGGGCAGTCTCATGCGATTACAGTTTGGGCCAACGTCTAGTAAAACGCTTCAAACACATTAGCGCAGAATAGCACACCATACACAAAAACAGAGACCCAGACTTACGTAAGCCTGGGTCATAGAAGAGACAAAGCGAGAGAGTCGATGTGAACGCTTAGATGTGCTCGTTGAAGGTATCGACCACAATTGTAGGAGTCAGGATTTGCGGCAAAATGACTGGCTCTTTGCCGGCACCAGGGTACAACACATAAAGCGGCACGCTGGGGCGATTAAACTGATCAAGTACACGGCTGATTTCTGGGTCTTGATTCGTCCAATCTCCTTTCAAATAAGTGATATTGTGCTCAGCCATAGACTCTATCACGCTGTTGGAGCTCAACGTCGTCTGTTCATTAGCAAGACAGGTGATACACCAAGCCGCTGTCATATTGATAAATACCGGCTGGCCAGAGGCTTGCAGCTCGTTAAAGCGTGCTGTCGCAAACGGCTCGAA
Source organism: uncultured Gammaproteobacteria bacterium (assembly GCA_913061515.1). Classification (GTDB taxonomy): domain Bacteria; phylum Pseudomonadota; class Gammaproteobacteria; order Pseudomonadales; family Pseudohongiellaceae; genus UBA5078. Next base: position 18,811 of record CAJXSF010000057.1, read on the forward strand.
GTTAGCATCGGCATAAGAGTCATCACTTCCGCCAGCCATCGTTTGGCTCATCTGACGAGCTTCGAGCATAGGTGATTGCGTAGCATAGAACACCAACACAATCGCCAGTACTGACAACACGGCATTTGCAGCACGCCAGAACGGGCCGGCAACCGTACGCTTTTGCAATAACCAAAGGCCAAACGCGAGCAATAAGCAAGAGCCGACAACGATAGCCATGCCGTTAACGCCTACTTGATTACCTAGCACCCATAGCAACCACAAAACAGTGGCGTACATTGGGAATGCCATGAATTCTTTGAAAGTGTTCATCCAAGCGCCTGGTTGCGGCATGTATTTGAGCAACCTTGGGCTGAACGACAATACTAGGAACGGCAATGCCATCCCTAACCCTAGGAAGAAAAACACCACCATGGCCACTAACCAAGACTGCGATAATGCAAAACCTAAAGCGGCCCCCATAAAAGGAGCGGTACATGGGCTGGCCACCACTGTCGCCAATACACCTGTGAAGAAAGACCCCTTATAACCAGACTTTTGCGCTAAATTGCTACCAAGCCCCATAAAGCCAGTACCAAACTCGAAGACACCCGACAGGCTAAGCCCGAAGCTAAAGAAGATGTAGATAAGCAATGCCACAAACCAAGGCGATTGCAGCTGGAAGGCCCAACCTACAGCTTCACCACCGGCGCGCAGTGCAATCAAAACACTAGCCAAGGCCATAAAAGTCACAATGATGCCAGCGGTGTACGCCAAGCCATGCATTCTTTGCTCTGCGTGCTCGGCTTGCCCTTTCGAGGCAAAACTCAACACTTTCAAAGAAAGCACTGGGAAGACGCATGGCATTAAGTTCAGAATCAAACCACCTGCTAATGCAAAGAAAATCACGGTCAACAACCCCGGGCCACCCGAGGCACCATCAACACCACCGGAAGCATTCGCCGCCAAAGCTGTAACCGATGACAAATTGGCTGCGCTAGCGGGGATTGCAGTGACCAAATAACCTTGCACATTGCCCGAGCGATCTTCTACCGAAAGCACACCATTGATTTGATCATTCTCAACTCGAAAGCGCCGCGCCTGCTCATGGGTAATCTGCACCATGCCTGGGGAGAGCGTCACATCACGAAGAGGAGCCGGTTTCAATATGCGCTTACTTTCAGGGAAGAACCATACGTTTTCGGCATTTTCGAAAATCGTGTCGTCTGACTGGAAAGAAAAGCTGATGCGCTCACCACCAACAGCGTAGAGGGATTGAATGTCTTGCCCTTCTATAGGCAAGCTCGCACGTGTGTCGGCAAAGGCTTGCTCCCAACGCGGATCCTTTTCCAGTGTTAGCCCACGCACGGGTAGATCAATACCAACAGTGCCCTCACCTAAAATACAAATCTCATCGCAAACTTGCCATTGCACGAACACTGAAGCGGAGAAGTTATCCGCTTCGAAATCATCGGGAATTTGCACGGACACTGGAAGAAATATTTCTTCTTCGTAGGCAAAGGTAACGAGATCAGAGCCAGGGAATGGCAACCAAGTGGGAGTAGGAAATTGTAGCTCGCCTGGCACTGCCCCTTCGGGCAACTGCCAATCCGAGACAGTCGTCGCATCACCGCTATCGCCCTGCCACCGAGAATAGGTGTGCCAGTGCTCCGTCGGGTCTAAGCGAACAGCCAGCCAAATCGTTTCACCAGCCACAACATTTGAACTTTCAGAGACTAGCTCTACTTCGATCTCTTCTCCGTAGAGAACCTCCGCCATTAGGGCTTGAGGCAACACCAACATCGAGGCAAACACTAGTAATGCACTGACTAGTTTGGACATGTTCCACTCTCCATTAAACGATCTTATAGCACTGATTGTAACGCTAAGACACAAGAATAGGCCGTAAAGTTTGTGATAAAAAGTAACACTGCCACGAAACTCTAAGCAATTGTTTTAAAAGGCATTTCAAATAAAACCCGCTATTCATTCACAAAGTTCTATGTGCTCTATCAGCAATTGCAAATTTCGCTGCCCGCGAAACTCATTTACATCGAGACGGTAGACCACCCTAACGCGCCAATTGTTACAACCTGCCCACGCGGCAGTGTCCACATTAAAAGCAATTGCATCCAAAACACATTGCTTATCATCCACAGGGCATAGCACGAGCTTTAAGTGCGCCCCACCCAATACACGATATTGTGCGATGAGAAATTCACCATCAAAACTAGGCTCTGGGAAATGCTGCCCCCAAGGACCGTATTGACGCAATAACTCGGCATTACTCAAATTAAGCCTGTCTCTTATACACATCTCCGAGC
>CAJXSF010000058.1 GCA_913061515.1 uncultured Gammaproteobacteria bacterium
TACACTAGATCGCTCGTCGGCAGCGTCAGATGTGTATAAGAGACAGAAATGGAACCATTACTGAGATGGTATTTATACTTCAGTGGTTCGCCACTGCTACCCGACCATAAGGCCCAACCTAGATCCAATGAGCTGATTCCAGTGACAAGAGTTGGGCTATCTTCTGATACACCAGCACTGTCTAAAACGAATCCGGGGCTTTGACTGTAGAGCAAAGCGTCACCACGGGTGCCACTGCTAACAGTTAAGTCTGGTGCGCTGCCAATATGTATACCTAGGTTGTTTGCGCCAGTATTAGGCCCGACAATAGCGATGCCTTTCTTTGTTAATGCTGCAATCTCTGTACTGGAGATTGCCTCGGGCACCTTGAAGACAGTTGCTCCTATAATAGAGTTCGTCGTGTTACCCACTTCTTCGACTTTAAAACTCGCTAGGAAGCCTTCGGCAGAGGTGCCGATGATGCTGCCTTTGATTTGGCCGTTTATCGATGCGCCTGGCCCGCCAATTGCGAGTGCATTCCCACCACCGGTAACCCCTTGGCCAAGTGAGCCGGGCACTTCAATAGTGCCAGTGAGAGTCGTGTTAAATTGTCCACTCGAGAGTGTTCCGTTATAGGAAGTGTCCCAGTTCTCCCAATTGCTTTCCCCTGCTTGGCATGTGGTTGCACTCACACAAATGTCGAGAGTTCCTGAAACGGCAGCGGTTGACATATTTAACGTCATCGAGCCGGTAACGCTTTGAATGCTTCCTCCAGTGGTCAGTTTTCTATCGACAATTTCATTGTTAGTGCTGTTATAGGTCACTGTGCCACGCATTTTATTGATTGTGGTATTTTCCGTGACAGGTGCTGAGACTAGGATAAACGTGCCAAGTTGACCTTCTGTGGTCCCTGCAGCGTCTTGCCAATAGGATGGGCTGCTGGAATTACTTGTCCATTTACCCCATTGCACATCCAATCCGTTCACGCTGGTAGCCGATTGACTGAGGGTGGCGTTGCCAGGGCGGATATAAATATTATTAGAGGCGTTGCCGAACAAAGCGGTGCCAGTAAAACTGCTAGCATCACCTGCTTGTGCCTCGAGTGAGTGGGTCAAGGCCGTACCTTTGCGGTTAGATTCGCTTAGGGTATTGAGTTCCGCAGAACTTATAACCGGAGTTGGGTCCGGCGCAGGTTCTGGCGCAGGTTCTGGCTCAGGCTCTGGCTCAGGTTCTGGCTCAGGCTCAGGTTCTGGCTCAGGCTCTGGCTCTGGCTCTGGCTCTGGCTCTGGTTCAGGTTCTGGCTCTGGTTCTGGTTCTGGCTCTGGCTCTGGCTCAGGTTCTGGTTCAGGTTGTGGCTCAGGTTCTGGCTCTGGTTGAGGTTCGGGTTGAGGTTCGGGTTGCGGAGCAGGCTCAGGTTCTGGGCTTGTTACGATTACGCCGGCACCATTCTCATTCGGATTGATAGCGACTTCTTGGGCTTGTCCTTGACCTGTAGTGGTGCGTGTACTTGGAGTAGTCGTAGAGCCGGGCGTGATGCCATTAACGGTGCGCTCGTCGCGGACAGTAGCAGCAGTGCTAGCCGCAGGAATGTTTCGGTTGGTCGGGTTGTTATTGGTGGTTCCCGCTGTGCCACCGTTGCCGGTATCGCCGCCTGTGTCGCCACCGGCATCGTCACCACCGCCAGTGTTATCGGCGTCACCTGTATCATCGCCGCCATTACCATCATTATCGCCGTCACCGCCGTCATCATCATCGCCGTTGTCGTCGTCACCGTCATCGGTTAAATCGATCTCGATATCTCCAAGTTCATCAGGCTGCTCGATTAAGCCAAAGGGTGGGGAGCCATCACCTGGGGCAAAGCCGTAGTCAAAATCAGCTCCTGCGCCTAAATTTATTGACCCTGAGCCATTTTCTAAGTTTGTGCCACCATCGCGGACCCCCGTGACTAGGCCTTCCGGTGTAATTGCTGCTTCATGATCGGTGCCGCGAATACCAATGGTGGCGAAGGGCGTTTCGACGCGATAAGCGTCGCGATTGATGTTGCCGGAAATTGTTCTGAAGCCACCCTCAATCAACGTCATAGTCGCTTCATCGGCAGCGCCGGAAGGGGCTTCATAACTATAGGCGGTAATCTCAAAGCTTGTGTCTGCTTTCAGAGCAATAATCCCGTTATCGCTGAGGCGTACCTGAGCAAAGCCATTTGGGCCCGTGGTGAGTGTGTCTCCTACAAAAACCTCTGCGCCACGTGCGAGGGCTCGAACATTTCCCGCCGCCACAGCATTCACGATGCCACTGACTCGAATCACCGTGCCTGCGATCTCTTCATCAGCTGCGTGGATCGCTGGGTTGTAGAAAGATAGGCACAGCGTGAAAAACCAGATATTGAGGAGTTTCGCGTAGCGTTTTTGTAATGTGCTCATAGTGTTTACTCATTAGGCACTGTGGCAGTGTCTTGGCTGTCGCTTTATAACTGGTAGTTAAGGCCAGCCTGGTATTTGAATCGGGTATGCTCAAAAAGTGGGATGTTGCTACTGGTGTCGTTGTAGCCCATCTCGCTGTTAAACGATAAACGCTGGGAGTATTGCCATGTCCAGCCTAGCGTTGCCGATAAATTCCCATCGTCGCGAATATCGTTAAAGAACACGGGATGGTTATCATCGTATTCGGTGGTCTGATAGGAAAGGCGCAAATAGGGGGTGTGCTGGCCAGTAAGTCGCCATAGAACGCTATGTGCCACGCCGTAGAAACTGCGGCCGTTATGTTTTCCGGCTGAGTCGCGGGCTGAGTCTTGCGCGTAAAAAGCTGTCACTGTATTGGTGAAGCGTTCGCTAAGCTTTGTTAAGGAGCCAGATAGCAGCATCTGGTTTGTGTCTTTCAGGTCATTGTTGGGAGCTTGGCGAGTGTTGACGTTGCGCGTTGTCGACAAAGACCCAGACAAACTCTGGTACCAACCGTTCTGTCCGGCGCGTTGCCAAGAATTATTAAAACGATAGGTATCGATGAACGCCTGGCCATCCAAGTAGACTTTCTGAGCCTGTAAGCTATGACGGAAACGATGGGTATTGTTGCCATAGCTATAGGATAAATCACCAAGTGCGTAGTCGATGTCGAACTGGTCGCTGCTGCGGTTATCGTGGCGGTTGGCGATAACTGTGACGTCGATGCTGCGATCACGGGTGATGGGTTTTTTATAACCGAGGCTTACCGTGAGGTCAGAAAATGTGTCTGCCGTTTTAAGCCCGTCAGAGTTTAGAGTGATCTCGCCAATTAGCGGCGTGTCGATCAAGCCATTGCTGGTAGCACTGTTGATATTGTCATCGTGCCCAAATACCGGCGACACGGCGAAGCTGAAGCTAGCGCTTTGGCTTCTTTTGCGTTCATCGATAAGCGTTAAAAAGGCTTGAATATTATTGCGGACATTCGCCGGCGGGTTGCTTGCAAGCACTTGGTTAAAAAGCCGTTCAGAGGCGGCCAAATTATTAGTTAACAGATGGGCGTGGGCGAGCTCTAAGCGGGCGCGCTCTCTCGTCACAGGGCGTGCGGCCGTGTTTGCTACGCGTTGAAAGGCAAAGACTGCCTCATTGGGATTGCCGCTCTCGATGGCGGCGATGCCATAGAGAAAATCAAAGTCAGTGTCGCCTTCCCATGCTGTCAGATTGCTATCGGCTAATTGATAAGCCTCAGTATAGCGGCCGGCGCTAATCATCTCGTTGAGGGAGTCAATTGGGGGAGGAGCACTTTGGGCAAGTGTCAGCTCTGACATGGAACTTGCGACTAAGAAAGTCAGTAGCGCGGTGCGAGGGGTTCTCATAACAGCGAATTTTCCAGTTAGAGTTCACCAAACAGGGCAAACGAATATCGCTCTACGCTCGGAATTGAGCTGTAGAATTGCTTTGAAGTTGGTTTTTAGCCAACTTTACATGCTAATCGCCATCTTTCAAAGAGTTAGCTGTATATGCTTACTTGTATTGTGAACTGGTTTTGCATTCACTCCCAGTTGTCGTGGGCAGGCTTATCGTAGGTTGTCGGTCAATATTGCTAAAACTTTGACAATTTAGCAGTGCAAAGGTACTTTGCCTCGCAAAGGGAGGCTCGTGTGGGAAACCTAAAACTAGTATGGAATATTGCCGTTGGGGTGGGGGTTTGCGCTAACGCGTTGGCGCAAGAATCAGAGTCTGCCACAGCCGCCAACGAGCTCTCTGGCGGTGCTTATTATGCAACCGGCGACTACGGCCAAGACGTTGATACCTCTATTTATTATTTTCCCCTATCCTATGAGCGTCAATTAGGTAATTGGAATTTGCAACTTAGTACGGCGCATTTAGAGATCTCTGGCGCTGGCAATGTCCTTGTTAATGTCGGCGGAGTGGGGCGAAATGAGTTCGACTCGCTCGATGAAATTGCCTCGACAAGTCAAAAAGGCATTGGCGATACGGTGCTTTCAGCGACCTATCAATTGCCGAGCTTTTCGGCGAGATCCCCGTTTTTTGACTTAGGCTTCGAGGTTAAAGTCCCCACCGCTGATGAGCACAAGGGGCTAGGCACGGGCGCTTATGATTTTGGCGTGCAACTTGATGCTTATCAACAGCTTGGGCAGTCAACTTTATTTGCTACATTAGGTTATAAGATGCGCGGTGAGTCGGATTTATTCGAGCAAATGCGTGATTCTGCATTCCTCTCTTTGGGGGTTTCAAGGCCATGGTCGGCGCGTCTAAGCTATGGTGTGATCTACGACTTCCGTGAAGCGGCCTCTGCCCAGTCTGGGGAAACCCATGAGCTTTTGCCATTCGTCTCTTATGCGCTGGCCAATGAGTGGACCCTGATGACCTATGTGGTAAAGGGCTTTACTCGGGACAGTGCCGACATTGCTGTCGGCACACAACTCAATTATCGTTTTTAGATTAGATGCGCATCGGTTGCACGCGCGGTGGTAGTAAAGCGGGGCGCTCTATAGGTCGAATACGCTGAAACGGAGGAATCTCTGGGCGTTGAATACGATCTGGCAACTCGCCTCTATCGCGAGCCTGGGCTTCTTCTTCAGTTTCTGTTTCCAACTTCACAGTAATCGTTTCAGCAAGCTGCTGAGGCTGTTCTATTACGGTTTTTTCTTCAGCAGGTTCGATCGGTGTGATAGCTAAGCGGCGCGGCTCAAGCGTTGGTTCTGGCTGCGGCGCCGGTGTGATGGCCTCAATCTCGACCTCTGCCTCAGGCAGCGCCACAAGTTGCACTGGCGCGGGCTCGGGCTCGCTAAGCGCAGGTGTGTCTACATCTGCACTGCCTTGAGCAATCTCGGTCTGCGTTTCAGTCCGCATTGAGCTGCTTTCGATAGTGTCGATAATCTCATTATGCAAAGCGCTATTGGCGCTAGGCTGCTGTTCTGGCGCTGGGTCTTGAGCGATGCTAATTACAGGGGCTGCTTGCTCTGCTGCATTCGCGTCTGCCGTGTCGTCGGGCTTAGATGTGTCTAAGTTAGTAAAGAAGGGTGAGGGACCACCGGTGCCGCCAAAGCCGCTGCCGCCAAACTCGCCAGATTTGCCTGTGCCGCCCATGCCGCTGCCGCCATCGCCGCCGTCACCGCCAGAGCGTACTTTGCCTAAACTCCCAGTGGTAATAATTAAGGTGGCAACAAAAAGCAACACAGCTAATAAAATAGTAATGGGATAGGTGCGCATCGCTAGAATGGCTCTAGGCATCTTGGCCACCTTCGTTTTCTGCACTGTCAGAAGGCAGCAACGCATTGTAATTAAAGATCCCGAAATTCATGCGATAGTTCCTATCGTCCTTGTCTTGATCTTTTTGTTGAAGGGCGAGTGCGGCTTTGTTGATCTTAGTAAGAGCCTGCATACCGCTGTCATTGGCGAGCTCGGCTAGCTTGGCAATGGATTCTTTCGATAGCTTGTCATAATAAACACTTCTATCGAAATAGGAAGGTGTATTACCGAGTAGGTTGTGGGCACTGGCACTTATATGATCGTGTATGTTTTTACCGAAGTAGAAAGCTTTTTCATCGAAGCCTTTGTCGGGGGTAAAGGCGCCAGTGTTTAGGAGAACACAGCCTTGCGCATCTTGCGTGGCAATGCCTAGATTTAGCCATTCATCGAGTATCACTCTGGGGCGGATATCTTGTTTACAGACGAATTCGACCAGATCATCGAAGGTTCTCTCTTTGCTAGGCTTGGAGGCGCTGCGCAGTGGCAGGGCCATCGGCTGGCCATCTTTGTCCCAGAACTCCTCAGAGCCTAACCAGTAGGCAATAAGCTGCGCACCAATAGAGATGTTCTTTGGCGTATTGATGTCTGCGCTCGCTTCACTGCGCAAGCGTTTAACATCTTTGCGATGTACTCCTGTCAACAGTGTGATACGGCTATCTGTTTGACGTTTGTCATCAACGCCAAACTCTGCCTCAGCTACCTCTACATAGAGTGATTTAAGCAAATTAACGAGATAAGGGTAGGTGATCTGATAGCTCAGCAACAGGCGCACTATGGGGCGCAAAATTTTGCGAATAGCCGCTACCAGTACCTGAGGAGGCTGGGCGGGGTTGCTGATTTGATCATCGGACTGATTCATGTGCCAGAGTATAAACCAATGGTGGGAAACTATCCCACATCTTTATTTACTCTCGTGAAATTAATGGCTTGAGCCAAGTGATCGTGATCACTTTTCGTATCAATTGTCATTGACGTGGGAATTATTCCCACCTATGCTTAGCCCAAGCTTTAGGAATGACTCCTAATATCCTTGCGCAATGACTCGCTGCAGGCTCATCAATGCAAACACATATTTTGGACAAACGTTTAAGCACAATCGTCCCCTTGGACGTTGAGCGTGATAGCGAAAATGTTCGTCTAATGCATTTGGGCGATGGCCGGCGACTTGCTTACACCGAGTATGGTGATCGCAATGCTTACCCCCTCATTCATTGCCATAGCCATGGCAGTTCTCGCTTAGAAGCGGCGAGCTATCACAAGTGCGCGATCGCTAATGGTTTTCGCATAATTGCAGTTGATCGCCCTGGCGTTGGTTTGTCAGATTTCTTCGAATATTCAGATGCACAGGGTTTTGCGCAGGATTTGCTCGCACTCGCCGACAAATTGCGTTGCAAGCAATTTGGCATTTTAGCGAACGGTGGTGGAGCACGATATGCTCTGGCGTTGGCAAGCTTGGCCCCACAGCGCGTAGAGCTAGTGCTTGGCTTGTCTTGTCAGTTTCCCATTGCGATTCAGGCCAATGCCTTATTGCGAAAAGCCGCCGCTATGGCTGTCAAATTGTCGATTTATTTCCGCCATTTTGTCGCCTCACACACTGCAAATCGCTATTTGCAACGCATTGTCGACAGCCTCTCGTTTGCCGATAGGCGACTTTTAGAGAATCCAAAGCTATTGGCTTTTGTCGAAAATGATATAAAAGAGGCCTTGCGGCAGGGTGTGAAAGGCCTAGCACAAGATAGCGCGTTGGAGTTTAGCAATAGCCCGGTGGCATTCTCGCGTTTGCAAATGCCTTGTCATTTTTGGCAGGGCAGTGCCGATAGTCGCCACACGCGGCATTTGGCGGAAAATTTTGTTGAGCGCTGCCCGCAAGGCAAGTTACATGAATTGGCCAACCGTGGTCGATACTTCTATTTGCGCAATGTCGAAGCGGTATTTATTAGCGCTAATGCTTTGTTAGGTAGAACGCAGAACCAGGTGCCTTCCAACGCTGTGCATTTTCATCAAACGCGGATAAAAGCGCCGGCCCAAGCAATCAAAACCGTCAGTCATTAATCGTGTGCATGCTCTTCGTGTAGATCGAAATCACACACATGGTGGCCAAAGCCTTTTTCGCCTTCAAACCCTTCTGAGTAATCCTTCTGCGTAATGCACTTATACGCATCGCTCTCTATGAACACGTCGATCAAGGATTGGTCTACGGCACCGGCCTTGGCTTCTTGGTTGAGGATGTCTAATGCAAACTCTGGGGGTACCGCAGACTTGTAAGGGCGGTCTGAGGCGGTTAGGGCATCATAGATATCGCAAATGGTCATTATTTTCGACGCAAATGGAATCTCATTGCTCGCTTTGCCATCGGGGTAACCGCTGCCGTCGAGCTTTTCGTGGTGGGCGCCTGCGATTGCGGGGACTTGTTTGAGCTCGTCTGTCCAAGGAATCAATTGCAGGAAGTTGCGTGTGTGGGTGACATGGGACTCTATTTCCAAACGCTCTTGCGATGACAAACTGCCTTTGGAAATGGCGAGCATTGAAAACTCTTCAGGGCTGACAATTGCAATCCCGTGGGCCCGCTCAAACGGGCTGCAATAGGCCGCTATGCGATTAAGATCGGTCTTTTTGCCAGCATCCAAGAGCATAGGCTCATTGGCCTCCACAATCGTGGTGAAGAAGTGATCCAGCTGTTCTAGCTCTCTTGCTAGGTTGATCTCGATGCGGTGATTGATCTCTTTATCGAATTTACCAGACCGGTGCATCTGCAATTGCTGCTTTAGGGCTTTGTTCTTAAGTTTCTCCTGAGCCAGAAGGATGCGATAACGAATGCTTTGAATATTGGCATCGGTGAGTTTCTTGGATTTAACCAACACCGACTCACGCACTCCTACCTTGCCAAAATCATGCAGCAATGCGGCGTAGCGCAGTTCACGGATTTGAGTCTCGTTATGCCTTTGCGCGCGGTGTTGGGGGTTGTCGCTGAGATTGACCGCGCGGGCAAGTGCAACGCAGAGGTCTGCCACTCGAAAGGAGTGCCCGCTAGTCGTAGGGTCGCGTTGTTCGATGGCCATAACGGAGGCGTTCACGAAGCCTTCGAATAGCTTTTGAATATTGTTGTGCAAGATGGCGTTTTCGATCGCCACCCCAGCCTGGCCCGCCAATGCTTGCAGCAATAGATAAGACTCCTCGTCGAAGGGGAGGACTTCTTCTCTGATGTTTGAGTTTGGGCCAAGAAGGGTTTCACGATTGCGTTTTTTATTAATGAACTGCAATACGGCAATGACGTTTTTCTGCTTATTCAGTGCGGGCAGTGTCAACATGCTCACGGTTTCATAACCAGTCGTCACGTCAAAGCTGCTATTGAACTGATAAACGCTCTGGGCAGGGATAGCATAGGCATCGGCAATGTTCAGCGCCGTTTTATACTGCGCGACATAGCCAGAGATAGACGTTGCGTCTAGCTTGAATTTGCTCTCTTGGAAGGGAAAGTCAATTGAATCGTTTTGCGTCAGCTTAAAGGTAATGTGCTCACCATCGGCATCGACCAGAAATAAAGACGCGGCATCGCAATTAGAAATATTTTGCCCTTCTATCAGAATTTTACGCAGCAATGTCGTCAGGTCATTCTCTGCTGCAAGGGCGATTCCGACGCTCGCCAATTTGTTGAGGTTGCTGCTAAGGGATTGCAGGGCGATGTCGCTATCTAGCTCACGCCTTCTTGCCAAACAGCCTTCACAGGCTAGTTTGATGATTTTTTGGGTTTGCAGCTCTGGCAAGTCATCGCTGAGAATGAGGTCAGTTTCGACTTGTAAGTGCTGTTCGCTGAGAAAAATGCCGTCTGGTAATTGCTCTCGCCATTTTGCCAAGCTGGTGTGGGCGATTAGCTCGCTATCTAAGATGACGATGTCTGCGGCTTGTTGGATTGCCTCGTCACATGTGCTGATGGCGTAGCATTGCAAAGGTGGCTTAGCGATTTTTGCCCATAGAGAATGCGAAGCAAGACGCTTGGGATAGCATAGTCGAAGACTATGAGTGGTGTTACTCGAAGGCGCCACACTCAGTGTGGCATTGTTTGTGCTCACAGCTTTATTCCGTAGGCGAGTTAGCCGCATAAATAAACGTGAGTTGGAGTGTACCCCAGACAGTTTTATCTGGCGATATTTAAAGGGCTTACCCCTCTAGCGTTTGTCATTAACGCTAGAGGGGCTTTAATTTAATGACTGAAGCCTGCAGGCGTCATCACCTGCTCTGCGATCGTGGCGATTGCATTGCGGCGAAGGTGCAGTTTTTGTGGCTTAGCGGACTCAGCTTCTTTGGCCTTAATCTCACTAACAAAGCTATCAAGCATTTGGCGTGCTTCTGACTCATACCTGAAGGGGCCGACTTGGCCGCCTTCGCGAGTACGGAAATACCACAGGCCATTTTCATCAAAAATACGTTCTGAACGAGCAAAGTCGCTGAGGGTCACGCTATCGTTTTTGCGGAGGCTGCTCATAATTTTTGTCCTCTTTGATGGTCTCCGTTGACTCATGCTTGCCCCTTGCTGCTGCAAGGTCCAACGAGTTGGTGGGCAAGCCTGAGTCAACGAGTTTTGGCAAATTAAACCGGGGGTTAAAAACTGAGAAGGGCGCAAAATGTGTGCCATTTGTTAAGGGTAGGGAGTACGTGGCACTGTTGCAGTGAAATGTGAAAACGTTCGAAATAACAGCAGCATAACGCAGGTTTTGAACACTGATGAAGAGATGCTAAGTCTTTTAAAAACAAACGCTTACCGCACACTCTTTAGTCCTAAGGTTTTGCGGTTCTCTAGTAAATCTAATAGACACTTAGAACGCATCGTTCCATTAAAATTCTTTGCAATTTAAGCACTTGAAGAAGGGGTAAAAATAAAAATATTTTTCCAGGATGTGCGCTAGGTCCGTTTTTGCTCAATCCCTGTTCTGGCTGGCCAGAAGCTTCTGTGCAAACTGCAGGTCTTGCGGGGTATTGAGGTTGGCAAATTGGCCTTGCGCATTATTGTCTAGCCTAACCACGGCATTGGGCAGGGAATGTATAAGTGCCATTGGGCTATAGAGCCCTTGCTTCAGGGAGTCCTCTATAGTCGACAATAGGCTTGTACTCCAAAGCGAGAAAAGCGGCTGCCATTGCCCGTCAGTGCTCAAATAAGTGACAGCTACGTTGTGAGTTTGCATAGCCGCGGACAGCAGGGCGACAGTATTGTCAGGGAACCAGGGCACATCGCCTGGGCAACAAAAGACAGTGTCAATCCCGCTCAATTGCTCGCACGCCCAGTGCATTCCTGCATGGATCCCCGCGATGGGGCCGGCGTCACTGCCGTGGGAGTCTGGCAGCACTGGCACCCCCAATTGCTGATAAACATCAATATTACGATTGGCATTGATGGCGACATGGTTAACTTGTGGGCTAAGGGTTGCCAAGATCAGGTCAATGACGCGCTCCTCCCCTAAGGACAATAATGCCTTGTCTTGATAATGCATACGCGAGGACTGACCGCCTGCCAAGATAATGCATGCGCTATTAGGGACTGCTGAGTTCATTATGAAAGATAAGCTTCCTAAGATAAGGGGCAAGGTTACACGGCTGCAGGATAGGGTAGGCTTAGATTGCTCACAAGATTATTTATTGAATAAAATAAGGCGGTATGGGAGAATCCCGCACTTCGGATAACGGGGTGATGTTGCTAAGCTGTTGAATTTAAAAGAATTTAAAATCTTTGTTGATTCTGTGGCGCCACATTGCTCCTAGTTGATTTAATTTCCCAACTGAAAATTCGCCGATTTATCACTTCGATAAGGCTAATTTTAATAATATTGATCGCGATTGACTGATATTTTAATCAGTCTTTCTTAGAGGGTTTTTCATGCAAGTTTCCATCGAAACAACTTCTGGGCTCGAGCGTCGTATGACGGTCGGTGTGCCTGCATCTGTCATTGAAACTGCCGTTAATGCACGGCTCCAAGAAGCGGCGGGTACCGTTAAGCTGAACGGGTTTCGTAAGGGGAAGGTTCCTCTAAGTGTCGTAAAGAAGCGTTTCGGGCGCGGTGTGCGTCAAGAAGTCCTCGGCGAAGTCATGAGCAAGACTTACTACGATGCCATTAACGAGCAGAAGATCAAACCTGCTGGTCAGCCACGTATTGAGCCTAAGACTGTTGAAGAGGGCAAAGACCTAGAGTTCATCGCGATCTTTGAAGTATACCCAGAAGTTGAATTGAGCGACTTCAGCAAAATTAAGGTGCAAAAGCTTGTTGCGGAAGTAGACGACGAGAACATCGACAAGATGATCGAAAATCTACGCGAGCAGCGTAAGACTTGGGAGCCAATCAAGCGTCAAGCAAAGAACAAAGACCGCTTGAATATCGATTACGTCGGCACCATAGATGGTGAAGAGTTCGAAGGTGGTTCTGCCAAAGGCACTAATCTAGAGCTCGGTTCGAATCGTATGATTCCTGGGTTTGAGAAAGGCCTATTGAAAGCGAAGGCTGGCGATGAAATCGTTCTGGATCTGACTTTCCCAGAAGATTACCAGAGCAAAGACCTTGCAGGTAAAGACGTCCAGTTTAAAGTCACCGTAAACTCTGCAAGCCAAGCGGTATTGCCAGAGCTAAACGATGAGTTCTTTGCGGTGTTTGGTATTGATGAAGGCGGTGAAGAAGCGTTCCGCAAAGAAGTGGCAGCGAATATGAATCGCGAGCTCAAGAACGCGAGCAAAGCGAAAGTCAAAAACAGCGTGATGGAAGCGCTACTTGAAGCGCACAAAGTAGACTTGCCAGCTAGCCTTGTTGCCGGTGAGATCGACTCGCTTCGTCAGCAAGCCATGCAGCAGTTTGGCGGCGGTCAAAACAATATTGATCCATCAATGCTGCCTGATGAGCTGTTCAAAGAGCAGGCAGAGAAGCGCATCGCACTAGGGCTAGTGCTTGGCGAAGTCATTAAAGTCAAAGGCCTAAAGGCCGATCCAGAGTTAGTGAAGAGCACAATTGAAGACATCGCATCGACTTACGAAACACCAGAGCAGGTTGTGCGTTGGTATTACAGCAATAAAGAGCAACTCGCTTCTGTAGAGTCCTCTGTACTTGAAGATCAAGCGTTTGAAGCTATCTTGGCAGACGCCAAAGTCACAGAGAAAAAAGTCAGTTATGACGAAGTCATCAAGCCAGATGCGCCAAAAGCAGGCAAGAAATAGGAAATTATGGATTATTCGCAAGAGCTAGTCACTAACGCGCTTGTCCCAATGGTGATTGAGCAAACCTCACGTGGGGAGCGGTCTTATGACATCTACTCACGTTTGCTTAAAGATCGCGTTATCTTTGTGGTTGGCCAAGTGGAAGACCACATGGCCAACTTGGTGGTTGCGCAATTGTTGTTTCTTGAATCAGAAAACCCTGACAAGGACATTCACTTGTATATCAACTCACCAGGCGGTTCTGTGACTGCCGGCTTGTCGATCTATGACACCATGCAATTTATCAACCCTAATGTTAGCACCATGTGTATTGGCCAAGCCGCGAGCATGGGCGCTTTACTGTTGGCAGGGGGCACTAAGGGCAAGCGTTTTGCACTGCCTCACTCGCGCATGATGATCCATCAGCCTAGTGGCGGAGCGCAAGGCCAGGCGGCTGATATCGAAATTCAGGCGAATGAGATCATTAAGTTGCGCCATCAATTGAATAAGATCATGGCAGATCACACAGGCAAGTCGCTTGATGAGATCGCTAATGACACGGAACGTGATAACTTCATGAGCGCTGATGAAGCCGTAAAATACGGCCTAATTGATCAAGTATTGAATCAGCGTGTAATGTAACGAAGCCGAAGGGTGTAAGCAGTCCAGCCAGAAAATAATCGCGGTTAGCGCTATGGAAGCTGCGAGATTGGCCGATGAACTACCTAAGGCGTAAGAATTACCAGCTTTTTGGGTATTGGAGAGATCTCCAAAGTCCTGTAGTCTGGTCATGAATCGAGTTTGAGGGAATTTGAATGTCAGATGATCGTTTCAACAAAGGCGATGACAGCGGCAAACTGCTCTATTGTTCCTTCTGTGGAAAGAGCCAGCACGAAGTACGCAAGCTAATTGCAGGACCGTCAGTGTTTGTCTGCGATGAATGCGTAGATCTATGCAACGACATTATCCGAGAAGAAATTCAAGAGAAAGACTCAGAAACTGGCACGAAAAAACTGCCAATTCCTGAAGAGATCAAGAACACTCTCGACGAATACGTGATTGGCCAAGAGAATGCGAAGAAAGTATTGGCTGTCGCTGTCTATAACCACTACAAACGACTGAATTATGAAAATTCAGCCGGTGGGGTGGAGCTAGGCAAGAGTAATATCCTCATGGTTGGCCCTACGGGCACCGGTAAGACATTACTGGCCGAAACCCTTGCACGTCTCCTAGATGTCCCATTCACTATTGCAGATGCGACAACACTGACCGAAGCCGGTTATGTGGGCGAAGATGTCGAGAACATCATTCAGAAGCTATTGCAAAAATGTGATTACGATGTCGAAAAAGCCCAGATTGGTATCGTTTACATCGACGAAATCGACAAGATCTCACGTAAGTCCGACAATCCGTCGATTACCCGCGATGTTTCAGGCGAAGGGGTGCAGCAGGCGCTACTTAAATTGATTGAAGGCACTGTTGCCTCTGTGCCACCACAAGGTGGTCGTAAACATCCGCAGCAAGAATTTTTGCAAGTCGATACTGCCAATATTCTGTTTATCTGTGGTGGTGCTTTTGCTGGGCTGGATAAAATCATTCGCGATCGCTCTGAAAAGAGTGGTATCGGCTTTAGTGCCGAGGTTCGCAGTAAAGATTCGGAGCACCGCGTCGGCGAGACTTTGCGCGATGTAGAGCCAGAAGATCTAGTGAAATATGGCTTAATCCCTGAGTTCGTCGGTCGTTTGCCAATGATCGCCACGCTCGATGAGCTAGACTTAGACGCTTTGGTTCGGATTATCAAAGAACCTAAGAATGCCCTGATCAAGCAGTACCAAAAGCTGTTTGAGATGGAAAATGTCGAAATTCAATTTCGTGATGATGCGTTGATCGCGGTCGCACAAAAAGCCAAAGATCGCAAAACAGGTGCTCGTGGCCTGCGTTCGATCATGGAAGCTGTGCTTCTAGATTCAATGTATAAGATCCCATCAATGGAAAAGGTCAGCAAAGTCATTATCGATGCGGCCGTTATTAATGGTGAATCAGAGCCTTTATTGGTCTATGAGAATCGTGAGCAGCCAACCAGAGCTGCAACCGAGGAGCATTAGACGGGGCTTTCGCCGCTTTGCGCACAAAGTTTTCAAGTCAGGGCTTCGCTCAAAGCGGCGGATTGAAATTGTCACAATAAGCCCCCACATAAGCGCCTGTACTTAATGAGATTGCAATGTCTCACAACACATTATTCAGGACGTTAGCTATGGGTCTTACTACAGACACTCCCGAAGTTGCCAAAACCATCCTTCCGCTTTTGCCATTGCGCGACGTGGTGGTGTATCCCCAAATAGTCCAGCCACTGTTTGTTGGTCGCCCTAAGTCTATCAAGGCGCTAGAGGTTGCGATGAACTCTGGCAAGCAAGTGTTGCTTGTTGCACAGAAAAACCCTTCCGATGATGACCCTAGCACCAGCGATATTTTCGAAATAGGCACTGTTGCTAGCATATTGCAGCTTATCCGCTTGCCCGATGGCACAGTTAAGGTGCTCGTTGAAGGGGTTAGCCGTGCGAAGATTAAGTCAGTTGAATTAGAGACGGATTATTTTCAAGCACAAATCACCGAATTATCTGCTGAAGAGATGGACGAGAAGCAGGGCGAATTACTCGTGCGCTCGTTGCTCTCCCAGTTCGAACAATATGTTCAGCTAAGCAAGAAGATCCCACCCGAGGTAATGACCTCAATCTCAAGCATCGATGAGCCTGGCCGTTTGGTCGACACCATCGCTTCGCATATGTCTTTGCAGATTCAAGAGAAGCAAAACTTGCTTGAGTTAGTCAGCCTGCAGGCGCGTATTGAGCATCTGATGGGGTTGATCGAGTCCGAGATTGACCTGTTCCAAGTGGAAAAACGCATTCGTGGTCGCGTTAAGAAGCAAATGGAGAAGAGTCAGCGCGAGTATTATCTGAATGAGCAGATGAAGGCGATTCAGAAAGAAATGGGTGAGATGGATGATGCGCCTAATGAAGCTGAAGAGCTCAAACAACGCATAGATGAAGCTGGCATGCCAGCCGAGGCCAAAGAGAAGGCTTTATCTGAGCTCAATAAGTTGCGCATGATGTCGCCTATGTCCTCAGAAGCCTCTGTGGTGCGCACCTATATCGACTGGATGGTCAATATTCCATGGAAAGCGCGTAGCAAAGTTCGTTTAGACCTTAGCAAAGCTGAGGCGGTGCTTGAGAACGATCACTACGGGCTTGAAGAAGTCAAAACACGCATTCTTGAATATTTGGCCGTACAAAAGCGCGTTAAAAAACTCAAAGGTCCCATATTGTGTTTGGTAGGCCCACCCGGCGTTGGTAAAACATCGCTTGGCGAATCGATCGCCCGTGCCACCAATCGTAAGTTTGTTCGCATGGCCTTAGGTGGCGTGCGTGATGAGGCTGAGATTCGTGGGCACCGTCGCACATACATTGGGTCCTTGCCCGGCAAACTGCTGCAGAAGCTTTCTAAAGTAGGGGTCAAGAATCCCTTATTCTTGCTTGACGAAATCGACAAGATGGGTATGGACAATCGCGGCGACCCTGCCTCGGCCTTACTAGAGGTTTTAGACCCTGAGCAAAATCATAGTTTCAACGATCATTATCTTGAGGTTGATTATGACCTTTCCGAGGTGATGTTCGTGTGTACGTCCAACACAATGAATATTCCAGGCCCATTGTTGGACCGCATGGAAATCATTCGTCTACCTGGCTACACAGAAGATGAAAAAACGAATATTGCTAGCCGTTATTTGGTGCCTAAGCAGCAAAAAAATAATGGTCTAAAGAAAGGCGAGCTAGAAATTGGTGAAGAGCCAATTCGCGACTTAGTGCGTTACTACACGCGTGAGGCTGGGGTGCGAAATCTTGAAAGAGAAATTGCCAAAATATGCCGAAAAGTCGTTAAAGAAAATTCTGCTGATAAAAAGCCAAGCCCATTAGTGCTTACGGGTGAATTACTCGAAAAATATTCTGGTGTTCGCAAGTTTGATTTTGGCGTGGCTGAAGAAGACAACCTTGTCGGTCAAGTCAATGGTCTTGCCTGGACCTCTGTCGGCGGTGAATTGCTCACCATCGAAGCGGTTGCCTTGGAAGGCAAGGGCAAGACGATTAAGACGGGGTCGCTTGGTGATGTGATGCAAGAATCGATTCAAGCAGCCATTACGGTAGTGCGCAGTCGAGCCGGCGTGTTGGGCTTGAAACCAGGCTTCCACGAAGCCATCGATTTGCATATTCACGTGCCGGAGGGGGCAACCCCTAAAGATGGCCCAAGTGCGGGTATTGGCATGTGTACGGCGCTTGTATCGGCTTTAACAGGCATTCCAGTTTGCGCAGATGTGGCGATGACTGGCGAGATCACTTTGCGCGGGCAGGTATTACGTATTGGTGGGCTAAAAGAGAAGTTATTGGCTGCCCACCGAGGCAATATAAAACGCGTGATAATTCCAGCTGATAACGAGCGTGATCTGAAAGAAATTCCAGATAATGTCAAAGCTGAATTGGAAATTTTCCCAGTGAAATGGATCGACCAAGTCCTTGAGTTAGCACTCGAACGACAGCCGGTTCCAATCGAAGGTGCAGTCGCGCCAAAATCGGGAATTTCGTCAGGCTCCGACGAGGGTGATAAAAGCAAGGATGAATTGCACATAAATACGCACTGAATCACACGAAAAGCCTGTGTTTACTGTTGACACAGCTTTCCGTGGCTTGGTATAAAGTGCCGGTCGTATTGCTTATCGGGCCGAAATTTCGGATAAAAAATCAGACAGAATAACAATACTAGAAGCGCTCAATGGACTGTCATTGTTCGCTTGAGTTTTCAAGCACAATTAACATAGAAAAATAAGGGGATACCGTGAACAAATCAGAACTAATCGATGCTGTAGCAGCAGGTGCCGACATACCAAAAGCAACAGCTGGACGCGTAATTGATTCCATGATCGATGCGATCACAGACTCACTAAAAAAGAGCGACCCAGTAGTGCTAGTTGGCTTTGGTACATTCGCTACTAAAGAGCGCGCAGCACGTCAGGGACGTAATCCCCAAACTGGCGCTACTATCCAGATTAAAGCGGCGAAAGTACCATCTTTCAAAGCAGGTAAAGCATTAAAAGACGCAGTTAATATTTAACTTGTAGTCAAAATTCCCAAGCTGGTCGGTGCAGAGAGTCTGCAACAAACATTAGACTTCCTGTTCCGGCTCATGGGAGAGTTTTCTCCCAAGCAACTTTGGAATTTTTAAGGCGCATCAGTGATGCGCCTTTTTAGTTTAAGAAGGGCTCTTGCCTATGACGCTATGGGCGACATAAGTAAACGCAAGACATCACAATCCGACGGGAAAAGATATGCTGCAGACAATTAGAGAGAATTCACAAGGCCTAATCGCGAAGGTGATAATCGGTTTTATCATCGCTGTAATGGCGCTTTTTGGCGTTGAATCAATTGTGGGCGGTTTAACCAATAACTCCACTGTTGCCGAGGTAAACGGTGAGGAGATTACCGAGCCAGAGTTAGCCAATAACGTGCAAAATCTCATTATGAGCGTTGGCGGTAACTTAGGAGATCTCGACGAGAGTTTGCTACGACAAATCGCGCTGAACCAATTGATCGAAGACCGTTTGCTGCGTCAGGCTGCTCGTAATAGCAATATGACAATCTCCAGTGATGCGATCGACATGCAGATCATCAACAATCCCCAGTTTCAGTCGGGCGGCGTGTTTAATTCAGACCTAGCGATGCGCACTATGGCCACGCAAGGCTTCTCTATTCAAGGCTATCGTGATGCCTTAGAGGAGCAAATGGTTGTAGGCCAGATCGTTAACGCTTTCGCCTCAACAAGTTTTGTCACAGAAGCCGAACTTGACCGCATGGCGGCCTTGTCTTCACAAACTCGTGATTTCCGCTTCGTCTCAGTCACGCTAGGCAGTCGCACGATGGGCGAGTCAATCCCTGACGAACAGATTGAAGCTTACTACCAAAACAATGAATCTCGTTTCATGCTCGACGAAGAGGTCGGCGTGGACTATGTAGTGCTGGACAAGAATGCCATTTTTGACGAAGTGGTCGTTGATGATGCCGATGTGCAAGCACAATACGAAATTGAAGCAGCGGCGGTCAATTCTGCCACTTCGCGCCGTGCATCGCACATTTTGTTAGAGACAGGTGCTGATCTAAGTGAAGAGGAGGCTTTGAGTGCCGCCGCCGCTCTGAAAGAGCGCTTGGATGCCGGTGAAGACTTTAGGGCGCTCGCCTTAGAAGCCTCATCTGACACCATTTCAGCGCAAGAGGGCGGTGATATCGGTTACACCGACGGGACTGCCTTCCCACAAGCACTTGAGAATGCCTTGGCAAATATGCAAGTGAATGAAGTCTCTGATCCTATCGTCAGTGAATTCGGCGTGCATATCGTTAAATTGACTGAAAATTCAGTCAATGAATTTCCTGCACTGGAAGAAGTTGAAGAGCGTATTCGCCGCGATCTCGCCACAGCAGAGGTCGATGCCTTGTATTTCTCGCGCTTAGAAGATCTGGCCAACCTAGCCTTTGAAACGACAGGGCTGGACGATATCGTTGCCGAACTCGGGCTAGAGCCTATTCAAAGCGAAATGTTTACCCGTCTAGGTGGCAGCTCTGAGATCACTAGCAATGCTAACTTCATTGCCGCGGCGTTCTCAGACGAAGCCTTGCTTGATGGCAATAATAGCGATGTTATTGAGCTTGGGGGCGATCGTGCGGTGGTCTTGCACGTGCGCGAGCACAATGAGCCGAGCTTGCAGCCGCTTGAAGAAGTGCGAGCCGAGATCGCCGCCATCTTGCGTCAAGAGCTAGAGAAAGAACGTGCTACCGCTTTGGGCGAGTCTTTGCTTACAGCCTTGCGTAACGGCGAGAGCATCGATGAAACAATGGCCGAAAATGGCCTACAGTGGATCGCGCAGAACAATGCCGCGCGTGATCAAGCTGGTTTGAATGGCGAGGTGTTGCAATCAGCCTTCTCAATGCCAGCCCCTGCGCAAGGCGAAACAGAGCTCAACGGCTTTTCCTTGAGTAACGGCACCTACATTGTATTAGAGTTGCAGAACGTTGAACGTGGCAGCCTTGCTGATCTGGACTTGGCTGAGCGCGCAACGATGACCAATACCTATATCGAGCGTACTGGCCGTGCAAGCTTTGATGCGTTTCTTGCTAACACTCGTCGCAATGCCGATATTAACAATAATCTAGAAGAATTAGATTTCTAAAGACTCAGTTCAATTGATTCACACCAGGGCGTAGCAATAGTTGCTGCCCTGGGTGTATCAAGTCTTCGACATTAATCGCGTTCAAGCGTAGCAATTCCTCAGTACTAATCCCTGCATTGCGGGCAATACCCGCCAATGTATCCCCAGAGCGCACTATATAAATACTCGCCTCTTCGGCACTGCCTTCTGACTGCACGCCAGCAACGCTATTGCGCGTTTTCAGCTGTAAAATTTGCCCAGGCTTAATGATGCTATTGCTATCTAAGCCATTTAACTGGGCGATGCCCGCTACCGTGGTATTAAAACGATTGGCGATCTTCCACAAACTGTCGCCTGAGCGAACTTGATAGCGCGTTGGCGTATCAGTTTGCAATTGTGCAACCTCATTACTGCTGTACTGAGGGGCATTGGGGATATTAATCGGGGAGTTTGAATTATAAGCGCGTGGAATCAATAAGGATTCACCGGCGATGATGCGACTGCCAGAGATGTCGTTGACTTCCTGGAGCACTCCAACTTGGGTTCTAAATTGCTGGGCGATCTTGCTCAGTGTATCGCCACTTTGCACGATGTAGCGATCCCAGGTGACATTGCTGCCACCTTGGTACTCGGCAAGAGCAGTACTGAAGTGTTCGGCGAACTCTATCGGCACTAGCAAACTATGGGGGCCGTCGGGGTGGGTTGCCCATTGTTGAAACCCTGGGTTTAATTGGTAAAGGGCTGTCTCTTATACACATCTGACGCTGCCGACGAGCGATCTAGTGTAG
>CAJXSF010000059.1 GCA_913061515.1 uncultured Gammaproteobacteria bacterium
AGCGTCAGATGTGTATAAGAGACAGAATCTAGCTTCCGATGCTGGAGCTGTTCAGACGAATGCTCCTTCGCCATTTGCTGATGTCGCAGTAGCGCCAAGCGTTGGTTCGCAGCCAGAATCACAAGCGCTTGCTCAAGTGCCGGACGCGCCAGAAACAAATGACGCAGCTGCGTTGCCTGCTCCGGTTTCCCTTCCAGAAGTGGCAGAGCCAGAGTTAGAGCCTGAGCCTGTCGCTCAAGTCGCAGTTGTGCCAACCCCTCCAACTCCTGCGCCAGCTCCCGCTGCTGCAACGCCGGCCCCACCTTCAACGCCAGCACCTGTGATTGCTGCAGGGCAGGGTCAGCAAGTACTTGCTTTGCCAGGGAATCAGTTCACGGTGCAGTTATTGGGGGCGGCCTCTCGCGCCAATGTTGAGGCGTTTGTGCAGCGCAATGCAGGTGCCCCACTGTATTGGTTTGAATCCGAAAACCAAGGGCGGCCTTGGTATGTGGTCATTCACGGAAGTTATGCGAACCGGGCAGCTGCACAATCAGCGGCCAATGCGCTGGGCGGCGAACTCGGCCGTCTACAGCCTTGGATTCGCAGCCTTGCTGCCGTTCATCGCGACATTGAGGCGAGCAACTGAGCATTCGAGTGTTTGTTCTGCTGCTAGCGCCTGTGTAGAATGTCCCGCCATTTGATCCATCACCCTTTGCGTAGTCGTAAGTCTCTGTGGAGAATATGCAGCGGATCTATTATTGCTTATAAGCACACGAGGAGTTTGCGTTGACAGCCTTGAAGAACGACCGATTTTTGCGCGCCTTAGCCGGCGAGAAAGTGGACATGACCCCTGTGTGGATGATGCGTCAAGCTGGACGGTATCTACCAGAGTATCGAGCGACACGAAAAGTGGCAGGCGATTTTATGAGCCTTTGTCGTAATACAGAGCTGGCGTGCGAGGTCACAATGCAACCTCTACGCCGCTATGCGATGGATGCGGCGATATTATTTTCGGACATTCTGACGATTCCCGACGCCATGGGGCAGGGCCTCTATTTCAGCGAAGGGGAAGGTCCGCGTTTTCGTAAAGTGGTCCGCACTGAGAAAGATGTCGAACAATTGCCAGAGCTCAATACTGCTAAAGATCTTGGCTATGTCACAGATGCCGTATCGGCAATACGCCGCGAACTAAACGGCTCGGTACCGTTGATAGGTTTCTCAGGGAGTCCATGGACCCTTGCGACCTATATGATCGAAGGCAGTGGCAGCAAAGACTTTCGTAACGCTAAGGCGTTTATGTTTAATCAGCCTGAAGCGATGCATCTATTGCTCGATAAGCTGGCGCGAGGGGTGATCGATTACTTGAATGCTCAGATCGCCGCGGGTGCACAGGCCGTGCAAATTTTCGATACATGGGGTGGTGTATTGTCTACTCACGCCTATCGAGAGTTCTCTTTAGCCTATATGCAAAAGATTGTTGCGGGCCTAACGAAAGAGGCCGATGGCCGTAAAGTGCCAGTCATTCTCTTCACTAAAAATGGTGGGCTGTGGTTAGAAGACATCGCCGCCTCGGGTTGCGATGCCGTAGGCCTTGATTGGACGATTGATATAGGAACAGCACGCGCTCGCATCGGTAATAAAGTCGCGCTGCAGGGCAATATGGACCCGACTATTTTGTATTCATCGCCAAGCAGTATCCGTGCAGAGGTGGATCGTATTCTTCGTGATTACGGGCAAGGTTCGGGCCATGTGTTTAATCTTGGCCATGGAATCACTCCTGACGTTGACCCGGCAAACGTAGCGGTGTTCGTGGAGTCCGTGCATGAGCTCTCGCAGCAATATCATCAAGGCTAAGATTGCAGATATACCGGCGCTAGAGGGTAGGCCCTTAGCATTTATCGGCGTTGGTTCTAATTTGGGGGCTATGGATGCGAATTCGCAGCAAACTCTCGAGCAAGCGTTTGCTGCGTTGGCCACATTAAGCGAATGCCCCATCGCCGTCTCGTCTTTATGGGAAACAGAGCCTATTGATTGCCCCCCTGGCTCGCCTGTTTTTATCAATGCAGTGGTGGCGTTGGCCCCAAAGTGCTCGCAACCACGCGCATTGCTTGAGCAATTGCAAGGCATTGAGAAGGATTTTGGGCGTCAACGGTTGGGTGGGCGTAATGCGCCGCGCACCTTAGATCTCGATCTATTAAGTTTTGCTGATATCGTCTGGGATGACGATGTTTTAACGTTGCCCCACCCAAGAATGCAGCAGCGAGCTTTCGTTGTTATCCCTTTGCTAGAGATTGCGCCAGAGTATCGCCTGCCAGGGGTGTCTAGCACATTGAGCGAAGTGGCTTATAGCGTGGCAGGGCAAGGGATCAGAAAGTTAAGAAATAATGCATAGGCGTCTGTAAGTTTTTGATTCGCTGTGTATACTAAGCATTCCTGTATAGCGCCAAAAGAGCGCTGCACGGCTTTTTTGGCTGAAATTCCAGAAAAGTGGCTAAAATGACAGGGAAAATTGATTCAAGGGGCGATTTGTGCGCAATTCTCATCGTAGCAAAGGCTTATTGTTAGCGGCATTATGTGCTGCTGCGTTCGCTATGCCTGCGCAAGCACAAGAAAATGCCGCCCAAGAAAGCAAAATTCTCTCCTTGTTCGACAAAGCGGCTGCCTATTTCAATTTTGGCAATAAGTCAGTTGCTACCCCTGCGCCATTTAGTGGCGAGACGCAGAACAACGTTAATCTAGGCAAGACTATCTCTTCTGCGAAGGGCTTGGGCCTGCGTGCCGATGCATGGAGCGTTGGCGTGAGCACGCCGCTTATGACGGCTACCGCGATGCCGGAGCTTTCTTTACAAGCGGGCCAAGAAGGCAATACTGGTCTCTATATTGATGATTCAAATTTATATGCAGGCTTGTTAGAAGCCCCATCGGTCAAAGCAACGGTAAATCCAGGGGAGCTGGCTAAGGGCATAGATCTCAGTGCTTCTTATGTATGGGAGTCGCCAAAGTTTGGTCAGTTCATCGTTAGCACCAAAGCAACCTATCTTTACGACACGGCAAAGACATCGAATTTGCTAGATACCACTTTGCCCCCTATTACTGACACAAATTTGCTACCCAAGGGAACAGAGTTGCAGAGCAGCCTGATGCTGACATGGCAAGTAGGCCAGCATACGGCCAGTGCCGTTACGCATTATTTTGATTCCTTTGAAGAAATAGGCAAACTGAATCTTGAGCAGCTCAATGAGTTGGTCGGCAATCTAACGACATTGGATCTTCAGTACGGCTACAATTTGAAAGCCGGCAAGCAAGGCCAGGCCGTTATTTCTGTGGGTGTGCGCAACTTGTTCGATGCACGTCCTGACCAAGTATTGCCTTCCCCAGCAGCCGGATTGGAGCAGCAAGGCCGCGTAGCCTACGGCTCTATTAAGTATCAGTTCTAATAGTTTCGCTCACTCTCGCTAGACATATCACGCCAACTCTCAATACTCCTTGTCCTTTCAATAGTTGTGCTATGGCATTGACCGTAGATTTAGTGGTGACTACGTCGTCCACAATGGCGATGTGTTGCCACTGCTCTATTCCCTGTCTTAGCTGAAAAGCTCCTTTCAAATTGTTGGCTCTTGCCATTGCTGTCAATCCTCGTTGGGATTCGGTAGCACGAGTGCGATGGCAATAATTATCTATGACAGGGATTTTCAGCGGCTTGGCGAGCCACGTCGCGATCTGGGTGCTTTGATTGAAGCCCCTGCTGCGAATTCTCTTTGCATGTAAAGGCACGGGCAATAGGGCATCGGGAGTTCGGTTGTGCAAATGGCTTTTGATCTCATGCAGTAGCGCAATGCTCATGGCTCTACCGGCGCTGAGCTTGGCGTTGAATTTGAAACGGCTAATAAGCGCTGGCAGTGGATATTCATAGCGACCGAGTGCAAGGCAGTAGTCGAAAAAAGGAGGTTCGAGCAAGCAGTGCTCGCAATGTGTGTGTGCTGGTGCAGACTGTCCAAGTTCTATGGCGCAGCGTTGACATGGGCAATAGAGGTAGGGGAGGTTAAGTGTGCAGGGTTGGCAAAACCCTGAGCGAGAATTAATCGGCGTGGCGCAAAGTAAGCAGGCAGCGCTAACGGGAGTGTTAAACATTGTGATGTCTTTCGTAATTTTGCAAAACTTTGAGAATAGGAAGCCAAGGGCAATATTTCTTGAGTATAGTAGTGAAATAGGACTTGAGCGCAGGACAGGCTCAGACAACTAAGGTCAAATTTTTGGGGGGGTAACCATGGCAGCTTATCGAGCACCTTTGCAGGACATGCAATTTATTTTGCATGAGGTACAGGGAGCAGAGTCTTTGTTTTCGTCTATGCAAGGCACAGAAGAGATTAGCCGCGAATTGATGGACGCTGTGCTCGAAAGTGCGGCAAAAATATCTGAAGAAGTGCTGGCCCCTATTAATCGTAATGGCGATGAAGAGGGGTGTCGTTTGGTCGATGGCAAGATCTATACCCCGAAAGGGTTTAAAGAGGCCTACAAGGAGTTTGCTCAAGGTGGTTGGGTTGGCTTATCTGGCGATGTTGATTTTGGCGGCCAAGGGATGCCGAAAGTGTTAGCTGTTCTGTTTGAGGAAATGGTGATGGCGGCGAACTCCTCATTTGCTTTGTATCCAATTTTAAGCGCAGGTGCGAGCTTAGCGCTCGCACGACATGCAAGCGAAGCCATGAAGCAAGAATACCTCCCCAAACTCTATAGTGGAGAGTGGTCAGGCACCATGTGTTTGACTGAGCCGCATGCCGGCACAGATCTTGGAATTATAAAAACCCGTGCGGTAGCGCAAGCCGATGGCAGTTATCAGGTTACGGGAACGAAAATATTTATTACCGGCGGAGATCATGATCTCAGTGAAAATATTATCCACCTTGTTCTCGCAAAGCTTCCTGATGCGCCAGACGGCCCAAAGGGGATTTCACTTTTTGCGGTACCAAGACAACTTAGCAATGAGGCGGGGCAGCCAGTCATTGATAATCAAGTGAGTTGTGGCGCTATAGAGCACAAGATGGGGATCAAAGGTTCTGCCACCTGTGTGATGAATTTTGATGGTGCGCAGGGTTTTATAGTGGGGGAGCCTAATAAAGGGCTCCAGTACATGTTCACCATGATGAACTACGAACGACTATCGATAGGTCTGCAGGGTTTGGGTTTGGCAAATAACTCCTATCAAGTGGCATCGCAGTACGCGCGTGAGCGTGTGCAAGGCCGGGCGGCTAGCGGTGCCCAGAATCCTGATGCGGTGGCGGACCCAATCATTGTGCATCCTGATGTTCGGCGGATGTTGTTGAGCGTGCGGGCAGATGTGGAGGCGGGGCGTGCCTTGGCGGTCTACGCTGCCAGCCAATTAGATATGGCGCATTTTCATGCAGATGAAGAGGTGCGAGCGCGCGCAGCAAAGCTTGTGGCCTTTCTGACGCCAGTGGCAAAAGCTGCTTTCTCTGACAAAGGCTTTGAAGGCTGCGTTTTGGCGCAACAAGTCCTTGGAGGGCATGGCTATGTGCGTGAGTGGGGGCTAGAGCAAAACGTGCGTGATGCACGTATCGCGCAAATTTACGAAGGAGCCAACGGCATTCAAGCCTTGGATTTGGCTGGGCGTAAAATGGTGAAGGATCGCGAGGGCTTGCTTGCTTGCCTCACGCAGGAGATAGAAGATTTCCTTGATACCCGCAAAGGCAATGCCAGTCTGTCAGATTATACAGGCGCACTGCGCGGCGCATTGGACGCTTTGCAAGAAACTAGTGCATGGGTGAAGGGCGCGGCACAGGAAAATCCGGACGAGGTGGGTGCAGCCTCTGTGCCATATTTACGCTTGGTGAGTTTGGTGCTCTATACGTTTATGTGGGCAAGAATGGTGGAGGCTGCTCAAAAAGGTCTCACCCTCAGCGAGGGGAATAAGCAATTCTACGATGCAAAAATTAAGACAGGCCAATTCTTCTTGCAGAAAAAACTGCCAGAACTGCAGTCGTTGATGATAGAGATCAAAGCGGGGAGCGAGGTGCTGATGGCACTAGGCGCAGAGCAGTTTTGATCTGCGCCTAGTGCCAGTTTAGATTGTCCACTCAAAGGCTTCTGCAATCACAGTCTCGTATGCCTCTAAAGGTTCATCTTTTTCGCCGACAATGATTAAGTTGCCTTCGCCAAAGGGGATAATCTTGCCCGCAAAGCGCGAATCTTTGACATCGAAGGTCGTGCTCACAGGGGAGTTGTGAACCACTATTACTGAGATAGAGCCTTTGCTCCCGTCCAGAACAATGTGTGCGCCGCGGCTATTGCTGGCAATATTGCAGCCATTGGCAAATTTAATGTGCAGCTGCTTAATGCGTTCATTGTCGCGAAAATGCCCACCTGCCTCGCGCTCAAGAACTGTATTGATCTGCGTGAAACTGACATCTTCGCGAGACAAGTCAAAGCGCGCGACTTCTTTATAAACATGCACTAACACATCGTCGTGAAATTGCAGGTCTGCCGCGCTAGGACGGGGGCTGAATAGGCTGGGCGAGAGTGCTAGCCCAATCGCAAGAACGAAGCTAGCGGCTATTGCGATATAGCGCTTAAAGCCTGTGTTATTAGCTTTGATGCTAACAACATTCGAATCGACAGCTTTGAGTTTGGCCGCAAGGCCCTCAGGAGCTGTGATTGAATTAGCCGCGGCAGCGACACGTTTGTCTAGTGCTTGCAGTTGTTTGAGTAGCTGTATTCGTTCTTCTGAGGCGTTTGCAGCGGCCAGAAACTCGGCAGATTGCTCGTTGGGGTTGGCGTAAGCGCGCTTTTTAAATTCTAAGTCATCCATTGATATTGGACTCTTTTTTTAGGGGTGTGCCCTATTTCTTGTGGATATTAAACGGGTTGGCTGCATGCAGCGCCCTATTCATATTGTGGTTCGTCGAGGGTCTCGTCTGGTTCACCGTCGGGAAAAAATACGTGCTTCAACTTTCCTCTTGCCCGAAAAAGCCGGGTCATAACGGTATTATTGTTCAGATCTAAGATTTCGGCGATTTCCTTTCCACTAAACCCCCCTACAACTTGTAGCAAGAGGGGTTCTCTATAATCCTTGTCCAAAGATTCAATTGCGTCATGCAGTAGCTTGCGGTCCATGCGTTGGTCGGGCTCATTGTCAAATGAGTCGGCAATTGTTTGGTCTTCGATATCCACGATATCCGGTCTGTAGCGCTCGTATAGACGCGCATTTTCGCGGCGTAAGATCGTGAATAACCAAGCTTTGGCTGCTTTGTCGTTCTGCAGACTGTCCAAAGACCGCCAAGCACGCAAAAAAGTTTCCTGCACTAAGTCTTCTGCTAGAGCGCCGTTTTTGCATAGCCAATAGGCATAGCGATATACGTCCTGGTATAGGGTATCTACTATTAGCTGGTAGCGCTGTCGTTTTGCACTATCGTCAAAGACCGGTGTTTCGCTCATTTCTTTTCGTTAAACCAGATTGCATTGCTGGTGAATATTGATTTGGCGCAAGTCTAATGCTTTAAAACTATCAGACTTTGCCTAAGTGAGTGCCGAGTTTGACGAATAACGCCTTGAGCGGCAAGTTATTTGGCCCCTTGTGGCTCGCAAGGCTATAATCCGCATCCCGTAAGTCTGTAGAGAAGATCAATGATGCGAGTTGCAATTGCCGGCGCAGCCGGAAGAATGGGTAAAACATTAATTGAAGCAGTAGCGCAAAGTGAGGCGGACTTACAAGTCACTGTGGGGACCGTTTTAGCTGATGACCCCGCTTTGGGCGTAGACCTCGGCTTGTTGGCCGGCATTTCAGCGCTTAATATTCCTTCTGTTTCAACGTTAGAGGCGGTGGTAAGTCAATTCGACGTGTTGATTGACTTCACCTCTTGTGCGGCGACTTTGGAGCATCTTGAATTTTGCAGAGCGCATGATAAGGCGATAGTGATCGGCACAACTGGCTTTAGCCCAGAGGAGAAGCTGGTCATCGCGGATGCGGCAAAACAAATACCCGTAGTCTTCGCACCAAATATGAGTGTAGGGGTGAATTTGTGTTTGAAGCTGCTGGATATGGCTGCGCGAGTGCTAGCCGATGATGATATGGATATTGAGATTGTCGAGGCTCACCACCGCTATAAAAAAGATGCACCGTCTGGTACTGCGTTGCGCATGGGAGAGGTGGTGGCCGATGCGCTTGGTCGCAATCTAAAAGATGTGGCTGTTTATGGGCGTGAAGGGATGAGTGAAGAGCGTGACCGCAATACTATTGGGTTTGCGACGGTGCGTGCCGGCGATATTGTGGGTGACCACACTGTGATTTTTGCCGGTCTTGGAGAGCGCATTGAAATTACCCATAAAGCCAGCAGTCGAATGACTTTCGCCAAGGGTGCGGTTCGAGCAGCCGCGTGGCTAGAAGGAAGGGAGGCGGGCCTCTACTCTATCGACGATGTTTTGTTTGCAGCAAAGGCTGTTAAATAAGTGTCATCAAAATTCGAATCTAGGCAAACACTGCGTAGACACGATTAGCTCTATTCGCGTATAATGCGGCCTCAGTATGTTTATATCTGAGCACATAACGGGATTCACAAAAAGGCGGAATGAAGCGGTCGTTTCATTCCGCTTTTTTTCACCCGGATTTTGCGTTTTATCGGGAGAATGCATTGATTAATCCAGCTGTACTGGCATTGGAAGATGGCAGTATATTCCGTGGCAGGGCGATCGGCGCCCATGGCGTAACTAGTGG
The DNA here is from genome assembly GCA_913061515.1 of uncultured Gammaproteobacteria bacterium. Taxonomy (GTDB): domain Bacteria; phylum Pseudomonadota; class Gammaproteobacteria; order Pseudomonadales; family Pseudohongiellaceae; genus UBA5078. Next base: position 8,705 of record CAJXSF010000059.1, read on the forward strand.
CGAGGTAGTCTTCAATACCTCTATGACAGGCTATCAGGAAATTCTGACAGACCCATCTTACGCTCGCCAAATTGTCACATTGACTTATCCTCATATCGGGAATACCGGTACCAATTCCGAAGACAACGAATCTGATAATGTCTGGGCTTCTGGCCTAGTAATTCGTGATCTTCCGCTAGTGGCAAGTAACTGGCGTAATGAACAAACTCTCGAAGAGTTCCTGAAAGAGCGTAACGTTGTCGCGATTGCGGAAATCGATACGCGTCGCCTGACTCGCTTGTTGCGTGACAAAGGGCCGCTTAATGGCTGCGTGTTGTCGGGCGAAGCTTTGGAGAAGCTCGGCGAGGCGCATGCGCTTGAGCAAGCACGTCAATTCCCGGGTTTGAAGGGAATGGATCTTGCCAAAGAGGTGAGCATCAAAACGCCATTCGAGTGGCAAGAAGGGCTTTGGAAGCTTGGCGAGGGTCATAAAGTGGCACCGCTAGACAAGCCTTTCCATGTTGTCGCTTATGATTTTGGTGCCAAGCGCAATATTCTGCGCATGATCGCGAGCCGCAATTGCAAGGTGACAGTGGTACCGGCGCAGACCTCTGCCGAAGATGTGTTGGCGTTAAAGCCCGACGGTGTGTTCTTGTCTAATGGCCCGGGTGATCCAGAGCCCTGTGATTACGCGATTGCAGCGACGAAACGGTTCTTGGAATTGGATATCCCAATTTTCGGCATCTGCCTAGGGTGTCAAATTCTTGCACTAGCCTGTGGCGCTAAAACCGTGAAGATGCGTTTGGGGCATCACGGGGCTAACCACCCAGTACAAAACATCGACTCTGGTGTGGTGTCAATTACAAGCCAGAATCACGGGTTTGCGGTAGAGGAGGCTAGCTTGCCAGCGAATCTCAAAGCCACTCATCGGTCTTTATTTGATGGCTCCTTGCAGGGCATTGAAAGAACGGATAAGCCGGCATTTGCATTCCAAGGCCATCCAGAAGCGAGCCCGGGTCCGCACGATATCACTTCGTTGTTTGACCATTTCATTGAGCTAATGACAGCAAAAGCAAACGGTTAGCAGTAAATCACTGCCGGAGGCCGCAAGCCTCCGGATGCAAAAATTAAACAAGCTTCTGAGGCAATAATGCCTTGGCGGCATCATGACCTACGGTTTGAATATGCCAAAACGATCCGACTTAAAAAGTATCCTCATCCTCGGTGCAGGCCCCATTGTGATTGGTCAGGCTTGTGAGTTCGACTATTCCGGCGCACAGGCGTGTCAGGCGCTGCGAGAAGAAGGTTATCGCGTCATTCTTGTGAATTCGAATCCCGCGACTATCATGACTGATCCCGCGATGGCGGATGCGACGTATATCGAGCCGGTTACTTGGCAGATCGTCGAGAAGATTATTGCGAAGGAGCGCCCAGATGCGGTTCTGCCAACGATGGGTGGGCAAACGGCTCTTAACTGCGCCTTGGATCTCGATCGTCACGGTGTACTTAAGAAGTACAATGTCGAGCTGATTGGAGCAAGTAGCGAAGCAATCGACAAAGCTGAAAATCGTGAGCTTTTCGATAAAGCGATGAAGGCCATCGGCCTGGAAACGCCCGCGCACGGCATGGCGCACAATATGGAAGAAGCTTTTGCGGCACTTGACCAAGTGGGCTTCCCATGTATCGTTCGCCCCTCGTTTACCTTAGGTGGTAGTGGTGGTGGGATTGCTTATAACAAGGAAGAGTTCATAGAGATATGTACGCGCGGACTTGAGTTGTCTCCTACTAATGAATTGCTAATCGATGAGTCACTTATTGGCTGGAAAGAATATGAGCTAGAAGTGGTGCGAGATCACAAAGACAATTGCATCATTGTTTGTGCCATCGAAAATTTTGACGCGATGGGTGTGCACACAGGTGACTCGATCACCGTTGCGCCGTCGCAAACTCTCACTGATAAGGAATATCAAATTCTGCGTAATGCAGCGATTGCTGTATTGCGTGAGATTGGTGTTGAAACCGGCGGTTCGAATGTGCAGTTTGGGATGTGTCCAAAAACAGGACGTCTCGTCATAATTGAGATGAACCCGCGTGTGTCACGTTCTTCTGCATTAGCGTCAAAGGCGACAGGTTTCCCTATCGCGCGCGTGGCTGCGAAATTGGCGATCGGCTATACGCTTGATGAGTTACGCAATGAGATTACTGGTGGCGCGACACCGTCGAGCTTTGAGCCTGCTATCGATTACGTCGTTACCAAGATTCCGCGTTTTACTTTTGAAAAATTCCCAGAGACAAACGATCGCATCACCACGCAGATGAAATCCGTGGGTGAGGTCATGGCCATAGGCCGCACATTCCAAGAGTCTATGCAGAAAGCGCTACGCGGTCTTGAGGTCGGTGTGTCGGGTTTCGATCCACTGCTAGAGACAGGCCTTAGTGACTCTATGGATATTCTTAAGCGTGAACTTAAGGATGCCGGTGGCGAACGTGTTTGGTATGTTGCAGATGCGTTCCGTCAGGGGTGGAGTGTCGAGACTGTCGCGGGGCTAACTGGGATTGATCCTTGGTTCCTTGTACAAATCGAAGATTTGATGAAAGAAGAAAAACGCATCTCTGAGATGAGCTTAGAGCAAATCGACAAAGACGTTTTGTTCCGCCTCAAGCAAAAAGGCTTCTCCGATTCGCGTATGGCAACGCTGCTAAATATCCCCGAGTTGCGTATGCAAGAACATCGTCACGCGCTCGGCGTGCGCCCAGTGTACAAACGTGTGGATACCTGCGCAGCTGAGTTCGCATCGACAACGGCCTATATGTATTCAACCTACGAAGAAGAGTGCGAAGCGCTTCCTTCTGACCGCAAAAAGATCATGGTCTTGGGTGGCGGGCCAAACCGAATCGGCCAAGGGATTGAGTTTGATTACTGCTGTGTTCACGCGGCGCTAGCAATGCGTGAAGATGGCTACGAGACGATCATGGTGAACTGTAACCCTGAGACTGTCTCAACCGATTATAATATCTCTGACCGCCTTTATTTTGAGCCGGTCACCTTCGAAGATGTGCTTGAGATTGTAAGATTAGAGAAGCCTCATGGCGTGATCGTGCAGTTCGGTGGGCAGACGCCATTGAACCTGGCGAAACGATTGGAGGCGGCAGGTGTGCCTATTATTGGTACCTCTGCAGATGCGATTGATTTGGCGGAAGATCGAGAGCGCTTCCAACGCATGATTCAAAAACTCGGCCTTAAGCAGCCGCCAAATTGTATTGTGCGTAGTGTCGAAGAGAGTATCGAAGCTGCTGAGCGCATCAGCTACCCACTCGTTGTGCGCCCATCCTATGTGTTGGGTGGCCGCTCAATGGAAATTGTTTATAACGAAGAAGAGCTGCGTCGCTATATGCGCACTTCTGTGAAAGTGGGTAACGAAAGTCCAGTGTTGCTAGACTATTTCTTGAACGCTGCTATCGAGATAGACGTTGATCTCGTCAGCGATGGTAAGCAAGTGGTGGTCGGTGCGATTATGCAGCACATCGAGCAAGCTGGGGTTCACTCCGGTGACTCGGCGTGTTCATTGCCACCCTATAATTTGACAGAGGAAGTACAAGACCGCATTCGTGAACAAGTCACAATGTTGGCGAAAGAGTTGAATGTGGTTGGCTTAATGAATACGCAGCTAGCCTATCAAGACGGTGAGATTTTCGTGATCGAGGTTAATCCTCGCGCGTCTCGAACGGTGCCATTTGTCTCTAAATGTATCGGAGTTTCATTGGCAAAAGTGGCGGCTCGCTGCATGGCCGGGACGACTCTGAAAGAGCAAGGCTTCGAAAAAGAGATTGTTCCTCATAATTTCGCAGTAAAAGAGGCGGTATTCCCTTTCAATAAATTCCCTGGTGTTGACCCAATCCTTGGGCCAGAAATGAAGTCCACTGGTGAGGTGATGGGGGTTGGTCGCACTTTCGCTGAGGCATTTGCCAAATCGCAACTAGGCGCCGGCGAAGAGATAAAGACTAGCGGTGCTGTGTTCATCAGTGTGCGCGATGCCGACAAGCCTCGATTGGAAGAAGTGGCGGGCAAGCTGCATAAGCTAGGGTTCTCGTTATTGGCAACACAAGGCACTGCGGCGGTGATTGCGTCGGTTGGTCTGCCCGTGACTTCGGTTAATAAAGTGAACGAAGGGCGTCCTCATATCGTTGATATGATTAAGAACGAAGAAGTGCAATTTATTGTCAATACAACAGAAGGCAAACAGGCGATTGCGGACTCGTCCATTATTCGTCGAACGGCCTTGCGTCACGATGTGACATGCACAACGACAATTGCAGGGGCGCTCGCTATTTGTGAATCCCTCGAGTTCGGTGATAACCTGTCGGTGTACACGATTCAGGAGTTACACGCAGAACTATGAGAAAAGTCCCAATGACAGTGGCAGGCGCTGAGCGCCTGCGTGCTGAGTTACTAGAATTGAAAACCGAACGTCGCCCGAAAATTATTCAGGCAATTGCGGAGGCGCGTGCGCACGGCGATCTGAAAGAAAACGCCGAGTACCACGCAGCGCGTGAACAGCAGAGCTTTTGCGAAGGCCGCATTAACGAGATTGAAGGCAAGTTGGCGGATTCAGAGATTATCGACATCCGTTCCATAGAGCCAACAGGTCGCGTGATCTTCGGAACGACTGTGACCTTGCTGAATTTGGATACAGAGGCCCAGGTGGTCTATCAGATCGTCGGTGAAGACGAGGCAGATGTAAAAGCCGGGCGCATATCGGTTGCCTCTCCAATTGCTCGCGCCATCATGGGCAAAGAGATTGGCGATGAGATTGTTGTGAATGCGCCAGCTGGCGAAATCGAATATGAAATTGAAGAGGTTCAGCACCTCTAGCCTGTGAGGTCGCAGGCGGCGCTGCGACCGTTCAAAGGCTTAGAGAACCTTAAAGCGAAGAATATTGGATAGTTTCGGGTTTGGCTTTTCTGCCGCACGATAAACCACGGCAATATTACCAATGCTTTGAATCAAGTCTGCATTTGCTGTTTCGCAAATCTGCAGCATGATCGCTTTGCGGGAGTCTCTGTCTGCAGCAAAGATCTTGATTTTAATGAGTTCGTGCTGAGAAAGCGCACGCTCAATCTCGTCGGTGACACTCTCACTAAGCCCTTTCTGGGCGATCGTCACAACAGGGGATAATTGGTGCGCAATTGTGCGAAGTTGTTTCTTGTCTTGGGAAGCCAGTTTCATATTGGATACATCGCAAAGCATAATGGGGCGAATAAAAGAGGCGACATTGTAGCCTAGTACTAGAAATACACAACCAAGGGGCTAAATCCGAGCTCGCATTTCTTGGACAATTCACGTTCGGATCTTGTAATATCGATGACAACTCCCAATATCAAAGGCGTAGTATAGAAAAAACGCCTTATGGCCAAGCGGAATGGAGGCCGAATGTGCGCCAAGTTCCGGTCTAGAGACTTATTAGTGCAATGATCACCTGCAATGGCGGGTCTTTATAACGATGGCACGGCCGTTTTTGCGTGAATGCAGTAAAACGGGGGGCGATTGCGTGATGGAGAAATTGGAATAATGGCAGGGTGACACTTATTGATGGCCGCTTATCCAGAAGAATTAACACCAGGGCTCGGCAAGAGTGCTGGATCAAAGCATCTTTAGGGATGCTATCGCTTAGTGTTTACAACAGATGGGGGATGATCCCTTGAACGATATGGCTAAAAATTTACTACTTTGGATGGTGATCGCTGCAGTATTGCTGACGGTGTTCAATAACATCAATCAAGAAACTAGCACTGTTTCTATCACCTACTCCGAGTTTGTGAAGGAAGTACGTGCAGGGCAAGTGCGCTCCGTCAATATATCGGGGATTTCGATTTCTGGTCGGCGCATGGACAACTCCCAATTCACCACCACAATTCCAATGATCGGTGACGATCAATTGATGAATGACCTGTTTAACAATGGGGTGGAAATTGTAGGGTCGGAGCCCGAACGGCAAAGCATTTGGTCGCAATTGTTCGTGGCAAGCTTCCCTATTCTGATCATTATTGGCCTGTTTTTCTTCTTTATGCGGCAAATGCAGGGCGGAGCAGGGGGCGGCAAGGGCGGCCCAATGTCATTCGGCAAGAGCAAGGCTAAGCTGCTTGGTGAGGATCAAATTAAAGTAACTTTTGCCGATGTGGCGGGTGTTGAGGAAGCAAAAGAAGATGTGAAAGAGCTCGTCGACTTCTTGCGTGAGCCTGACAAATTTCAGCGTCTTGGTGGCCGTATCCCTCGCGGTATTTTGATGGTCGGTCAGCCAGGCACAGGTAAGACGCTTCTTGCAAAAGCGATTGCGGGCGAGGCGAAAGTACCGTTCTTCTCCATTTCAGGCTCTGACTTCGTAGAGATGTTTGTTGGTGTGGGGGCCTCACGTGTGCGCGATATGTTCGAGCAAGCCAAGAAACAGTCTCCTTGTATCATCTTTATTGATGAGATTGATGCGGTCGGTCGCCATCGTGGTGCAGGTTTAGGTGGCGGTCATGATGAGCGCGAACAAACACTTAACCAATTGCTAGTTGAGATGGATGGTTTTGAAGGTAACGATGGGATTATCGTCATCGCTGCAACGAACCGTCCGGATGTGTTGGACCCAGCACTTTTGCGTCCAGGTCGATTCGATCGACAAGTGGTTGTTGGCTTGCCTGATATTCGTGGTCGCGAGCAGATTTTGAAAGTGCATATGCGTAAAGTGCCTATTGATGAGCGGGTAAATGCCTCGGTCATCGCGCGAGGTACTCCTGGCTTCTCTGGCGCTGATCTGGCCAACCTTGTTAATGAGGCAGCTTTGTTTGCAGCCCGCGGTAATCGCAAGCTAGTGACGATGGAAGAGTTTGAAAAAGCGAAAGACAAAATTATGATGGGCGCCGAGCGCAAATCCATGGTGATGTCTGATAAAGAAAAGCTCAACACGGCTTATCACGAGTCCGGCCACGCGATTGTAGGCCGTTTAGTGCCCGAGCATGACCCTGTTTACAAGGTGAGTATTATTCCTCGTGGGCGTGCACTGGGTGTCACGATGTTTTTGCCTGAGGAAGATCGCTACAGCCTAAGCAAGCAAGGCATTTTGAGCCAAATATGCAGCCTTTATGGTGGTCGTATTGCAGAGGAAATGACCTTAGGGACCGAAGGGGTCACGACGGGTGCTTCCAATGATATTCAGCGTGCAACAGACATGGCGCGCAATATGGTGACCAAGTGGGGCTTGTCTGCCAAGTTGGGTCCATTGACCTATGCCGAGGACGAAGGTGAAGTATTCTTAGGGCGCTCATCCTCCTCAAATGCAAAAGCGCATTCTGGCGAGACAGCTCGGATAATCGACGAAGAAATCAAAAGCATTATTGACGATTGCTATAATCGAGCTCAAACGATCCTCGAGGAAAATCGCGATAAGTTAGAGTTAATGAAAGATGCCTTGATCGAATATGAAACGATCGATGCCGATCAGATTGCTGACATCATGGCGGGTAATAAGCCACGTCCGCCGGCGGATTGGAGCAATGATGACACCGGTTCTGGTTCTGCAAAGCGAACCGAGAAGCCTGCGGAGTCAAAGCCAAGTGACAGCACCATTGGTGGGCCTGCTGGCGAGCACTAGAGTGCCGTTGATCTAGCATTAGTGCTTGGGGACTCATGTGACAAAGACCAGCATTGCGGTCGGTGCGCGGCGCATCGACCTTAGTACACCCGCCGTGATGGGCATACTGAATGTAACGCCAGATTCCTTTTCAGATGGAGGTCAACTTCAAACTGAAAAGGGTTCTGGCGTTTTTCGTGTAAGCCTCGACAAAGCCTTGCGGCACGCAGAGCAGATGATTGCGGCGGGAGCCCAGTTCATCGATGTGGGGGGAGAGTCCACTCGACCTGGTGCGCCAGAGGTTAGTGAGCAGGAAGAGCTTGATCGCGTATTGCCGGTGCTCGAGGCATTACAGAGTGAATTCGATATAGCGGTGTCTGTCGACACCAGCACCCCGAGAGTCATTAGCGCAGCAATCGCTGCCGGAGCTGTATTAATCAATGATGTTCGGGCATTGTCGCGGCCCGGCGCTATTGCCGCCATAAGTGAGAGTGATGTGGCAATCTGCCTGATGCACATGCGTGGTCAGCCCAAAACTATGCAGCGCGATGTGCAGTATGCCGATGTCGTCAATGAGGTTAAAAGTTATTTGCAGGAACGAATTGCGATTTGTGAGAATGCAGGGATTGCTCGGGAGCGGCTACTCGTGGATCCAGGATTTGGTTTCGGCAAAACCCCTGAGCATAACTTCCAATTGCTTGCGCAATTACAGGCTTTTCAGTCTTTGCAGCTGCCAATTTTGATCGGAGTATCCCGTAAGTCGATGCTCGGAGCGGCGACAGGAAGAGACGTAGATCAGCGCCTAGCTGCAGGAATAGCTGCTACTATGGTGGCATTGATGCAGGGAGCGTCGATTATTCGCACTCATGATGTCGCAGCGACGATTGATGCAATCAATGTTTATCGCGCCGTCTTGGGCGCCCCAATAACAAGATAGGTTAAGGACGCATGGTCAAAGCAAAAGAAAAACAATATTTCGGGACCGACGGGATACGAGGGCGAGTAGGTAGTCACCCTATTACCCCTGACTTCATGCTGAAGCTAGGCTGGGCAGCAGGCAAAGTGTTTGCCAATAATGACAAAGGACGAAGCAAAATTCTGATCGGCAAAGACACGCGTATTTCAGGCTATATGTTTGAGGCGGCGTTAGAGGCTGGATTGACCTCCGCAGGTGTCGATATCAATTTGCTGGGGCCAATGCCGACGCCTGCAGTCGCTTATTTGACGCGCACTTTTCACGCGCAGGCGGGCATCGTCATTAGCGCCTCCCACAACCCCTATGACGACAACGGTATTAAGTTTTTTGCTGGTGATGGGACGAAACTTCCCGATGAAGTTGAGTTCGCGATTGAAGAATACCTTGGAAAAGATATTACGACAGTGGACTCGCAGTTCATTGGCAAAGCCTCGCGTATCAATGATGCCGGTGGGCGCTACATTGAATATTGCAAGAGTACTATCCCATCTGAATTTAAGTTGGCGGGCCTAAAAATCGTGGTGGACTGTGCTCATGGGTCGACCTACAACATCGCGAGCAATGTTTTGCGTGAGTTGGGGGCGAGCGTTACAACCATTGGTGCCTCGCCCAACGGACTCAATATTAATGAAAACTGTGGGTCCACCTCCCCTGAACAACTTGTCAAAGAAGTCTTGGCCGAAAAGGCTGATCTTGGCATCGCTTTTGATGGCGATGGCGACAGAGTGGTGATGGTTGATCATTTGGGCAATGTGGTAGACGGTGATGAGATTATCTATGTGATCGCCAGAGATCGGCGGCGTCGCAACGTGGGTTTTGGTGGAGTCGCGGGCACGCTGATGAGTAATTTGGGGTTGCAGCTTGGCTTGGAAGCCCTCGATATTCCGTTCACGCGGGTAAACGTTGGCGATCGCTATGTGATGGCAGAGTTGAAGTCGCGAAAATGGCAGCTTGGCGGAGAATCATCCGGACACATAATTTGTCTTGATGTGGCAAGTACAGGGGATGGCATTGTGGCGGCGCTTCAGGTGCTATATGCCATGGTAAGCTGTGGCTGTAGCTTGCATGAGCTCACAGGCAAGATGAGCAAGTTCCCGCAAACTATGATCAATGTGCGCATGACGCAGAAACAGGATTTAAGTAAGAATGCGTCTGTGCAGGACGCTATTAAGGCCGTTGAAGCGACTCTGGGTAAGAAAGGGCGGGTGCTATTGCGCCCCTCGGGAACCGAACCTGTCGTGCGAGTGATGGTAGAGGGTGAAGATGAATCCATGGTCGCAAAGCTTGCCCAGCAGTTAGCAGCGAGTGTTGAAGAGGCCGTTTCATAGGCTGATGCGCTCAAGGCTTGCGAGAAAGTTGCAAGCGCTGAGCACTTTGGTTATATTGGCGCCCCGTTTTCCTGATGTCAGACGCCATCTACTGAATAAGGTGATGTAAATGCGCAGAAGCTTAGTTGCTGCGAACTGGAAAATGCATGGTTCCAGAGAATTTGTCGAGGAACTGCTTGGAGCGCTGACCCGCGAGCTTGCTACGCAGTCAGAAGAAGTAGAGATTGTCGTTTGTCCGCCGTCGCCTTATTTGAGCTTATGCAAAGAAATATTGCGTAGCAGCCCAGTGCTTCTTGGTGCTCAAAATGCCCATGAAGCTAGCAGTGGCGCGTATACGGGCGAAGTGGCAGCCCAGATGCTAAATGACTTTGATGTGGCAATGGTGATCATTGGGCATTCGGAGCGACGTGCACTTTTCGCAGAAACTGATGCGCAAATTGCAGCAAAGTGTCAGTCGGTAGTCGCTCAAGGCATGAGCCCTATCCTATGTGTAGGCGAGACCTTGCAAGAGCGCGAAGCAGGTCAGGCAGAAGCGGTAGTGGCAAGGCAGTTAAATGCGGTATTAGAGGCATTGCCAATTGCATCGATGTCAGATGCCGTCATCGCCTACGAGCCAGTATGGGCAATAGGGACAGGTAAGACAGCAACGCCTGCGCAAGCGCAAGAAATGCACGCGTTTATTAGAAGTCTGCTCGCAAAGCGCGATAGCGTAATGGCAGAAAACATGCGAATTTTGTACGGTGGCAGCGTTAATGCCAGCAATGCGGCACAATTATTTGCCGAGCAAGACATAGATGGTGGCCTGGTGGGCGGAGCGTCGCTTAAGCCAGAAGAATTCATAACGATTTGTAAAAGTGTGAGTAAATAATGGAAACAATAGTTGTCGTAGTGCACGTGATTGTCGCTATCGCCATCGTCGGATTGGTGCTATTGCAGCAAGGCAAAGGCGCAGATGCGGGTGCGGCATTTGGAAGCGGGTCTTCGCAAACGGTATTTGGTAGCGCCGGTTCAGGCAATTTCCTGACTCGCTCTACTGCGATTGCGGCAACCATATTCTTTATGACCAGCCTGAGCTTGGCTATTTTTGCTAAGCAGAATACAAGTGCTGGTGTGATTGACGGCTTGCCTATTGTCAATCCAGCTCTTTTAGAGCAATCTGCTGCGCCTGTTAGCGATATTCCACAAGTGGAATCATCAGCACCAGCCGGTGATACTTCTGATATCCCCGTAGTAAATGGTGATGCAGGAAATTAAGCTGGTTAGATAGTCCCTCGAAGTACGAAGTAAATGCAGTAAATGCCGAAGTGGTGGAATTGGTAGACACGCTATCTTGAGGGGGTAGTGACCTATGGTCGTGCGAGTTCAAGTCTCGCCTTCGGCACCAATTTTAGGAATCTTATTTTGCTAGTGATCCGCTAGCATTCTAGCCGCAGTTAGATCGCGTAATTGCCAGTTACTACTTGACCAAATGCAGTTTTGCGAGTAGAATTCCGTCCCCTAAGATTTGAAGAGACATCGACATCAGCCAGTGGTCGATTACACGTTAAAGCCGTGTTTGTAATATCTCATAAGAATTCATGATTTATTGCGGGGTGGAGCAGTCTGGCAGCTCGTCGGGCTCATAACCCGAAGGTCGTAGG
>CAJXSF010000060.1 GCA_913061515.1 uncultured Gammaproteobacteria bacterium
GTTTATCCCGGAGAACTCTATTTGTGGATGCCGCTAGTTTAAGGGAGGCTTACAGATGGATAATATATTCGGCGTTCAGCAAGCTAGCGATGAAGCCTTTAACCCTATTCTGATTATTAGTAACCAACCCCATGGTTGCTAGTAATTAGGGTAGGGTTTTTTTATTTCAAAAAAAACAGTGATAGTGCTAATCTGCAAGCGCTTTTCTATTCCAATCTACTTCTAAAATCTATTCAGTGGCCCATTTTGGGGCCGAGGCGAATAATATGACTCTTTGTGGTTCACTAATAGGCAAGTTGCGCAAATGTAGTGCAAAAAGTAGTGGCTTTGTTCTAATAGTTGCGGTGTTTTTTAATATTGGTTTTGCTAACGCGCAAGGTTTACCTGCTATTGTTGATAAAGTGTCTGGCACTACTCCAATACAAGGGTATTTCAATCTGTATTGGGACGACAGTACTGGAAAAATGTTTTGGGAAATCGACAAGCTCGAGACAGAATTTCTCTATCAAGTGTCTATGGGCTCTGGTTTGGGGTCGAACCCTGTCGGCATCGATCGAGGGCAGCTAGGAGGTACTTATGTCCTAGCCGCGAAAAGAGTTGGGCCCCGTGTATTGCTAACAGAACCAAATTATCGCTATGTGGCACTAAGTGATAACCCTTTAGAAAGACAAGCGGTACGAGATGCCTTTGCGCCGTCGACACTTTGGGGCTTTGATATTGTCGCGGCAAGTGGCGAGAGTGTTTTAGTGGATGCGACGGACTTTTTTTTACGGGATGCTAGAAACGTCATCGGTAATATCGCACGGCGCAATCAAGGCAACTACAGTTTAGATAAAAGTCGTAGTGCCTTTTATTTGGAAAGCACTAAAGCGTTCCCTGAGAATGTCGAAGTCGAAGTGAGTCTAACCTTCGCTAGCAGCAACCCCGGAAATCTTGTCAATTCAGTTGCCGCATCAGGTGAGTCAATAACCTTGCGTCAACATCACTCCTTCGTAAAACTTCCCGATGATAATTACACGATTCGAGTTGCGGACCCAAGAATTGGTACTAATGGACCAACCGTGCAAGATTATAGCGCTGAGATTGGCGACGACATGCAAATACGCCTTATCTCAAGGCACCGCCTCCAAAAGAAAGACCCGAATGCTGCACGTTCAGAAGCGATCGAACCAATCATCTATTACGTAGACTCAGGCACGCCTGGGCCTGTGAAAAGCTCTTTGATCGCAGGTGCAAGTTGGTGGAACGATGCCTATGAAGCCGCTGGCTTTATCAATGGTTTTCAAGTGCGTGAATTGCCGGAAGGGGCTGACCCGCAGGACATACGTTATAACATGATTCATTGGACGCATCGGCGCACACGAGGCTATTCCTATGGTGCCTCTGTTATTGACCCACGTACTGGCGAGATTATCAAAGGCAACGTCAACTTAGGCAGTTTGCGTCTGCGACAAGACTATCTTCATGGTCAGGGGCTAGTGCCTGGCTTTGAGTATCTTGCCGAAGTGGCTGATAACAATATGGCATCGGTGAATATGGCCTTGGATCGTGTGCGACAACTCTCTGCCCACGAAGTCGGGCATACACTAGGGTTTCCACACAACTATATTGCCAGCGCTACAGGCCGTGAAAGCGTGATGGATTATCCAGCTCCTTTGGTAGAGATTACGGAAGCCGGAGAATTGGATTTATCAAATGCCTACCTACAGCGCATAGGCGAGTATGACAAATTGGCAGTGCGTTATGCCTATGAACAATTCTTGCCTGGCACTAATGAGGCAGAAGCGCTTGCCAGTATTGTGCAAGAAAGTCTAGATCGTGGCCTGCTATTCATGGATCACAACAATAATAATTTTCGTGGAGCGGGGCATCAGTATGCAGGTGTTTGGGATAACGGTGCTAACTTAGTTGACCAACTAAAGCACGAGATCGAGGTGCGCCGCATAGGATTAGAGAATTTTAGTGAAGCGATGATCCGTAATGGTGAGCCTACCTCTGATCTTGAATATGTATTGCTGCCTTTATACATGCATCACCGCTTTCAATTGAATTCGGCGGCGCAAAGTATTGGCGGAGCAAATTATTTTTATACGCTAAGAGGTGACGGGCAAACGCCTTTCACGATTATTGAGGCCGAGGAGCAACGCGATGCACTAGAGACTGTGTTATCGACTCTGGATGTAGACTTTCTAACTCTGCCAGTAGATACCTTGGCTTTATTGCCACCTACAGCACGGCGCCATAATCAAGGCGAAGCCTTTCCTGGTCGTACCGGTCTATTATTTGACCCACTCGGTGCGGCAGAAGGTTCAGTGAGTTTAACGGTGCAACAAATATTGCACCCAGAACGTATGGCAAGGCTCATTGCCTATGGTAGTCTGGGTGATTATCCCGATTTAGAGGAAGTGATCGATCGTTTGCTAGAAGTGACGTGGGAAGCATCGACCCCCGATTCAGATTACCAACAACAGGTTCTGCAAGTAGTACAAAGGGTGACCATCGATGAAATGATGTTGCAAGCAGCGAATCAATCGACTTCGCCAGAGGCGGCAGCGGTATTGTCTGATCGACTTAATCAATTAGCAGCGCGCTTGGAAGGGCAGCGCAACCCTAGCGCCTATCAAAGCAGTGCTGCTGCCAAGATTCGACGTTGGCAGCAGCGTGGTGAAGATGCGATTCCAAGTCAAGGCTTAGAAATGCCACCAGGTGACCCAATCTAAGGCTTAGAGAAACATATCAAAACCTTCAAACCGGCCATTGAGGATACTGCTAGTATCCTCTTGGCCGAGCCAGCCCTGCATCATTGTTTGATACACGCGGCGAAAATCTGTGGTGTATTGCAAATTGTCGCCTTCTGTGAGCTTGGTTAAGCTTGGCAGTTCACCGTAATGTCCCCCTTTGACTTGCGAGCCCACTACAAACATCGTATTGGCGGCTCCGTGGTCGGTGCCTAAGCTCACATTTTCAGGGACGCGCCGGCCAAACTCAGAAAAGATCATCAGCATCACATCGTCAGCGCGACCAATGCGTTCAAGGTCGAGCATGAACGCTGACACAGCATCGGATGTATAGGTTAAGAGGCGTTGGTGCAGATCATTCTGGAATACATGGGTATCGAACGCATTGTTGCGGTATGACACATAGTAAAGATTGGTTGGCATGCCTGCTTCCAACAAAGACACCACTTTGGGCAAATCTAAGCCCGTGATGCCGTAATCCACAGGTGAATTGTAATTAGCCCATGCTTCACGCACTAAACTAGACGCATCACTGGCACTGCGAGCGATGCCGTGTAAGAAATTCTGGCTAGCATTGCCAGTGCTATTTAATTCAGCTTGCTGTGCTAATGCCTCTTTCTCTTCGAAGAAAGCCTCACGCATAAAACGTTCGGGGGCATCGAAGACAACCGGCACATGTTTGGCGCTGCGCACTGCTAGAGATTGGCTCTCTGCGATGTTAACTAAAAAATTTGCAGGGGCATCTGGCGCCATCTTGTCTGCCAGTTTGCCTACCCAGCCGTATTCATCACCGCTATTAGGTGCCGCTGTGTGCCAATAGGCCATAGAGGTAAAGTGTGAATAAGAAGGGTTGTCATAGCCGCATCCGTGCACGATCGCCATATTGCCATCTTTGTACAGACGCTCGAATCCGGCCATGCCTGGGTTAAAACCAAAGTGATCGTCAATGACGCGTAAGTCTTTTTTGGGGATCCCGATGTTGGGGCGATTGCGGTAATAGGCATCATCGCCGTAAGGGACAACCGTGTTAAGCCCATCGTTGCCACCGGACAATTCAAGAATAACGAGTATCTTGCCGTTGGCGCATGCGGTGGCTGCAGCTTGTTGCGCCGCTTGCGCGAAGCCTGAGGGAAGCATCCCGAGTGCGCCGAGCCCTAACCCCGTAAGGCCCGCGCCCAGTAGTTTTCTGCGATTAAGTAACAAAGACTTTTTGTTCATGGGCTTGCTCTCGATGTTTAGCTCAGTTGATACTCTGGCTGGCTCATTATTAGGTGCAATAGCAGGCGCAGGGAGTCTTCCATATACGACTGGGCAATGCTGATATCACTGGTGCCTAGATCGTCATTGAGAAAATTAATCAGGGTTTGACGCGTATCGCTACTAGGTGGCACACGCAGAAATCGCATGATGAAGTAATCCACGACTTGGCTTGTGTCGCTAAAGCCTTCGGATACTACCATGGCGCTTAAATTCGTTTGCGCAGTGTCTCTGGGGATAGGCTTGACCCGTTCTATGGCCATTTGCCAGCCACGGAAACTGCCGTAACGGGTATTAAAATCCTCGTCTCGATCGGCAAGCATATTAGACTCGGCCATGATTTGCCCTTCGCCGCTAGAGGAGGGCTGGGTTGCACTGGTGATGTCATAGCCTAGGCGAATACGATCGGCCACACTGCGGATCTCTGCGCTGCCGTTGATTCGATCCGGTGGCACAAAATTAATGTCTGGAAATAGCACGTCGCGAGCGAAGTTGCCGCGCTCTAACAATAAACCTGGGGTAATCCAGCTGCGCCCGCCGGCCCAGCCCGCAACCGTGGGCGGGCGAAATAATGACTGCCCTAGGGCACCTGTGGCTGTATTGAAGTCAGGGACACCGGGCACAGCTTGCAAACCCATCTTACGGTAGCTTGAAACCGCTAATTGCACAGGGCTCTTAATTTGTGTGCCGACAGAGGCTGGGCTATAGAAGTCTTTAGACAAAAAGATTGTTTCGAGTAGCGTGGCGACATCGTAATCTGCATCGCGTAATACTTTGCCCAAGGCGGTTTTTGTTTGCGCGCTAAGCTCTTCGCGCACAAAGAATTTATAGAGCTTGCCGGCAATATATTGTGCCGTGACTTCCTGCTCCATG
The DNA here is from genome assembly GCA_913061515.1 of uncultured Gammaproteobacteria bacterium. Taxonomy (GTDB): domain Bacteria; phylum Pseudomonadota; class Gammaproteobacteria; order Pseudomonadales; family Pseudohongiellaceae; genus UBA5078. The sequence goes on from CAJXSF010000060.1 coordinate 4,869, forward strand.
ATGATGTCGATAATCTCAACGCCATCAAAATTGCCGGTGTGTCCTAAAAAGTGTTTTTCAGAAGCGTCGTGTTGGTCTTGGTTAATAACGAAGTTAACGTCGACATAATTCCAACCGGTAAACGCACGAGCGGCCTCGCGGATGTCGTTTTCGCTGTAGTTGCCAACCCCCATGGTGAACAACTCCATGATCTCGCGTGCGAAGTTTTCATTAGGCGCACCTTTAACATTGACGCCGGCATCTAGAAACGACAGCATGGCCGGGTCTTGAGCAACGGCGACCATCAAGTCACGAAAGCTGCCAGTGCCCATCTCGTGGAACAATTCTAACTCGTTAAGGAGCTTGCGATAGTCGCGCACTTTGCTCTCATTGACTGCGTAGTGACCATGCCAAAACAAGGCCATCTTCTCTTGCAGCGGTGCATTGCTGCGCACCATCCTGTCAGCCCACCAATACGCCACGCGATTTGTTTCTAGCACGCTAGCGCGAAGCCAATAGAAGAACTTATTCACCACGGGTTGTAAGCGGCGATTGCCCTCGGGTTTTACTTTGATGCCAAGCGCTTCACCGGTCTGTTTGGCTAGCTCTGTAGTTGCAGGGCGGCTTGGAGGGAAGGGTTCGAGCCCAGGATCATGGATGCCAGAGTGCTCGAAGGGCAGTAAATGGGAATTATCGATATCTTCAAAATGCACTAATTGGCGCACAGCCTCTTGCGGGCCAAGTGCCACTAGGGCTTCGATCTGTTCTGGCGTGCCGCCAAAACCTGCTCGCTCTATAAGATGAGCCGCTTTGTCATAGTTCCAGCTACTGCTTGGCAAGGCGTTGAGATCGTCTTGCCAAGCGCTGTTATCGGCCTGTGCTAAACCCAAGCGCGGCAGCAAGGCAATGCTAAGAATGGCTGAACCAATGACTAAGGGTGTCTTAGGCAGAGCAAACATAGAGTGTGTCCTTATGTTTCAGGGGCTATTTTGTTCAGCATTCTAGCCCTGTAAGGCAGTCATTGACCATGTTGAGACGTGATTTTTTGTGCCTTTACCGCGTCCAAACCCGCGAATATAAAGGCTTTTAGATGAGCTTTTAGCGCCGCTTTGTCTTGCCAAAAATCCCCTATTACCTGGCTAATAGTGGCTTTGTTGCCGACCAGTAGTAAAAAGCAGGGCGCTATCGTGCTCAATAAAGTCAAAGGCATTGCGGGGCTGTTTTCTTCGATTCCGGTGACATCACCGACCAGCTTTCTAATGATAGCGAATTTTGGAATAGCCTCTGCTTTGATCATTTGGTCGATAAATTGCGAAGGGGCGATAATTTCGCGCACAAAAACCCGTGAATGCCATTGCTCGGAGTCAATGCCATCGATTAAGTAGTCGAGAATGTGGGCTAATTTATCGCGGGAGTCCAACTCGCTATTGTCGATGATCATCAGGGCGCTCATACTGATGAAGCGCCTATGAGATTCTATTAGCACTTCCGAGTACAACGCATCGCGGCTACCAAAATGGTAATTCACCGCTGCGATATTGCAGCCGCATTTCTCGCAAATCTGCTTACTCGTAGTGGCACCGTACCCTTTTTCTGAGAATAACTGCCCAGCAATCTCTATGATCTGTTGGCGGGTATTGTCGCCATCGGCGCGCGCCGATCTGCCGGTATTACGCTTAGTGTTTGCTTTCGTTGTCATTGCTACATGTTCTTTGGTTTAGATTAGTTTAAATTCAAATTTGCATTTGATTTAGGCGATTCTAGCAGCTAATATCGAGACATTCATCCTAATTTACCGATTGGTTTAAACCTCCTATGGATATTAAAAAGATTGTCGTTGTAGCAGTGCTAGCAGCAGCCGGAGTCGGCGCTATGCTGTGGAATGCAGAGAATGCGGCTGATGATGATGGGGATATTGTCTTGTTTGGCAATGTCGACTATCGGCAAGTGGCTCTGGCATTCAGTGGGAGTGAGCGAATAGCCCAAATGCATGTGCAGGAGGGGGACACGGTCACGGCTGGTCAGACAGTTGCTGTTCTCGATAGCACAATGTTGCAACTGCGCGTGCGCCAAGCGCAGGCGCAGGTGCGAGTCCAAGAGGAGGGCTTAAACCGCTTGCGCGCGGGTAGTCGCCCCCAAGAGATAGCCCAAACCGAGTCGGCTATCGCGGTGGCGTCGGCTGAGTTAGAAAATGCCCGCGCACAGCTAGAACGTTTAGAGAATGCTAGTGCACAGTCTGCGGGACGGGCTGTCAGTAAGAGCGATATTGAGGCGGCACAAACCCGAGTGGCGGTGGGGCAAGCAAATTTGCAGCGCGCACAAGACACTCGTGATTTAGCGGTAGATGGGGCGGCATCACAAGACATTGCTAAGGCTGAGGCGGCGCTAGAGGTTGCCCGTGCGCAATTGGCCGTTGTGGAGCAGCAACTGAGCGATACCGAACTAAAGGCACCCGTCGATGCCGTCGTGCGCTCAAGGCTTCTTGAACCGGGCGATATGGCCTCTGCACAGCGTCCGGTCTATACGCTGGCGATCACGCAAGCAAAGTGGGTACGTACCTATATTAGCGAAGTGAATTTTGGTCAAATAAAGGCGGGACAAGAGGCAAGTATCACTACTGACAGCTACCCTGACGAAGCACTGACCGGTCATATCGGTTATATCGCCTCGGTTGCCGAATTCACACCTAAAACAGTACAGACCCAAGATCTGCGCACAAGCCTCGTGTATGAAGTGCGGATACGCGTTGAGGATCCGCAAGATCGATTGCGACTGGGTATGCCAGCTACCGTGCAATTGTCACGCGGTGGGGCCGCTCGATAATGAGTGACGCTGATGAGGTCGTAGTGGGGCGTGGGTTAACGAAACGCTTCTTCGACAAAGAGTCAGGGCACACGACAACGGCCTTGAAGAACATCGATTTTGCCGTGCTAAGAGGCAGCATTACAGCGTTAGTCGGGCCAGATGCTGCAGGTAAAACCACTCTGATGCGCTTAATGGCAGGGCTTTTGCGTAGTGATCATGGGCAATTACATGTGCTGGGTTTAGATGCCAAAACTCATCCGCAGGAGATTCAAGATCGCATTAGCTATATGCCACAGCGTTTTGGTTTATATGAAGACCTTAGCGTGCAAGAGAACCTTGACCTTTACGCTGACTTGCATGGGGTTGGCCAGCAGGAGCGCAAAGAGCGTTATGCCCGCTTGATGGAGATGACCGGGCTCGCTGAGTTTACCGAGCGACCCGCAGGAAAACTCTCTGGTGGCATGAAGCAAAAACTAGGACTGGCCTGCACCTTGGTACGCTCTCCGCAATTGCTGCTTTTAGACGAACCGACAGTCGGGGTGGACCCACTCTCGCGGGTTGAGTTGTGGCAGATCGTGGAGCAATTGCGCCAAGACGAACAACTCACCGTTATTATCAGTACGGCCTATCTCGATGAGGCGCAACGGTGCGCCAAGGTCTATGTCATGCACGAAGGAGAAGTTTTGGCTCAGGGCACACCCGAACAACTGAGTGCAAATGCGCAAGGCCAGTGCTTTTCAGCTCGAACCCTCGATGAACGCCCAGCGCGCACATTGCAAGCGCAGATGATCGATGAACCAAGCCTTATAGTTGATGCCGTCCCACAAGGGGGCAATGTGCGTTTCATTCTCAATGAAGCAGTAAGCCTTGAGAGTGAAGCCATTCAGAACATACTCCAAGGCGCGACAGTCGAGCCCTTAACTCCGCGATTGGAAGATGGTTTTATGGTGTTGTTACGGCGCAGACTTCAGGCTGAGAAAAAGGATATGCAGGCAGGGATCGTTGCCGCGGCGTCTTTGGGAAAAACTGCTGGCAACGCGACAAAGAAAATGCAGGGTGATGCGCATGACACGATGATAGAGGTACGCGATTTAGTGCGCAAATTTGGCGACTTTGTTGCAGTCAATAGTACTTCATTCGCGGTGCAGCGTGGCGAAATCTTTGGCCTGTTAGGGCCCAATGGCGCAGGTAAGACGACGACCTTCCGTATGCTGTGCGGTCTATTACCAGCTAGTAGCGGTTTTTTACAAGTGGCGGGGGTTAATCTGTTAACCGCGCGAGCAGCCGCGCGCAAGAAAATTGGCTATGTATCGCAGAAATTTTCTTTGTATGGAAATCTTACCGTGCGCGAAAATCTCGAGTTTTTTGGTGGCGTATATGGCTTGCGAGGTAAACAACTAAAGGCGCGCATCGCTTTAGTCTGTGAACAGTTCGAATTGCAACATTTATATAAGACTCCTGCTGGACATTTGCCTGGTGGATTTAAACAACGCCTCGCAATGGCGGTGGGGGTCCTGCATGAGCCCGAGATACTATTCTTAGACGAACCCACTAGTGGTACGGACCCGCTGGCACGCCGAGAGTTTTGGCGACGCATCACCGCACTCGCCGATATCGGTGTGACGATTATTATAACCACGCATTTTCTTGATGAGGCTGAGTATTGCGATCGCATAGTGATTCAAGATGCCGGCGAGTTAAAAGCCTTGGGCACGCCACGTGAGGTTTGGATGCAAGCCGGTCATGGTGCCACGTCAACTTTGAATATGGAGCGTGCTTTTATCGACATAGTCAATCAAGCTCGGCAGCAAAAGCAGCAAGCGCTAGAGGAGCCACGCTATGCATAATGCTAGCGCACACTCGATGACGCAGCGCAGTCGTGGGTTTTTCCTCAGGCTTTTTGCGCTGACTCGTAAAGAGGTTCGGCAACTGCTGCGCGATAAAAGTAATCTCGGTGTAGGCTTATTATTGCCCGTGGTTTTAATGCTGATTTTTGGTTACGGTTTGTCATTAGATGTTAAGAACGCTCCCGTTGCGGTGGTATTGGAAGACTCTTCGTCGACAGCAATGGAGGCTGTCGCTGGCTTAAGTTTGAGCCCCTATTTTTCGCCGCAAATTGTACGCTCGATACAAGAGGCGCAGACCTTGATGTTGGCACGAGAGGTCGATGCAATTGTCACCATCCCTAGCAATTATTCTTCGGCGCTGGCCGATGGTGATGCGCAGATTCAATTAATAGTCCATGGCGCCGAGGCCAGTCGAGCCAGTATTATTCTAAATTATGCAAGCGCTGCATTAATGCAACAAGGGGTGCGAAGCGCTGACCGATTGGGGCAAAATGTTGGCGCCGGCATCGGCATGGTTAATGTGGAGTCGCGCTTGTGGTTCAACGAATCCAACACGAGTACTTGGTACCTTGTGCCTGGCTTGATCGTGCTGATCATCACCTTGGTTGGGGCATTTCTAACGGCCTTGGTGATGGCAAGAGAGTGGGAGCGAGGCACATTCGAGGCGTTGTTTGTCTCACCAGTTAAACCTGTCGAGATTCTCATTGCCAAAATTATTCCGTATTTTTGTGTCGGTATTATTGGGCTAGCGATGTGTCTTGTAGCAGCACGTGTGTTGTTTGCAGTGCCTATGGTCGGCTCGATGCCAGTGCTGTTATTTGCATCAGTATTGTATTTGCTAGTGGCTTTAGGAATTGGTTTGTTGATCTCGTCATTGACACGCAATCAGTTTTTGGCAAGCCAAGTATCGTTGATTGTGAGCTTGTTACCGGTGCTAATGTTATCGGGGTTTCTATTTGATCTGCGTAACGTTCCCCTAGTGGTCAATATTATCGGCCATCTATTTCCAGCAACCCATTATATGATCCTCGTGAAAACCCTCATGCTTGCAGGGAATGTGTGGCCACAAATTATTTTGGAGTGCAGTATTTTATTTGCTTATATGATCGTATTCATTGGCTTAGCGCGCCTAGTAACGCAGAAACGCTTGGACTGAGAAGAGCCTATGATTGCCATAATTGAACGGATACTAATTCTTTGTCGAAAAGAGTTTCTGGCTATTTTGAAAGACCCCTCCAGTCGCATTGTGTTGATAGTGCCGGTAATAACCCAGAGTATTTTGTTTGGCTATGCGGCGACCTTTGATCTGAGCAATGCGCCATACGCAGTGCTGGACCAGTCGCGCTCTGCCGCTTCTACCCAAGTGTTGAACAAGCTCGATTCGACAGGCATTTTTCGGCGCATCGCCAATCTTGATTCGCAAGAACAGATGCGAGAGATCATCGATAGCGGTGAGGCGCTAGTCGTATTGCAATTTGGTCCTAGTTTCGAGCAAGACTTGTATGCAGGGCGGCAAGCAGATTTGCAAGTCATTCTAGATGCTCGTAACTCGAATAGCGCCGGTTCGGCTGCCGCTTACATCACAACGATCGTAGGCAGTTTTAATGAGCAATGGCGACAACAAATGGGGGCAGGGGGTTTTCCTTTAAGCATCGTGTCAAGGTCATGGTACAACCCCAACTTGGAAACTCGCTGGAATTTCATGCCTAGCTTGATTGCGTCTTTGGCATTTTTGCAGACCTTAATGTTATCGGCATTGTCGGTCGCACGTGAACGTGAGCAGGGAACTTTTGATCAATTACTAGTGACGCCAATGTCGCCCACTGAAATTATGATTGGCAAGGCAGTGCCGCCGATAATGATCGGTTTAGTCCAGTCCTCGATAGTATTGTTAATGACGCTTTTTTGGTTTGGAGTGCCTTTCTCTGGGTCCATTGTCATGCTCTATTTGGGCTTGATGTTCTTTATGATTTCGAGCGTTGGTATTGGGCTTGCCATCTCGGCGCTCTCGGCGAATATGCAACAAGCGATGTTTTATTCCTTTATGTTGATAATGCCTTTGATGCTCTTGTCAGGTTTAGCAACGCCCGTACGTAATATGCCGATGCCAATTCAAATCTTGACCTACGCGAATCCTTTGCGTTTTGCGATCGATATTGTTCAACGCGTGTATTTGGAGGGTGTCAGTATTTTATTGTTGTGGCATGACCTAGTGCCTTTGTTTGTTATCGCGATTATCACGCTGCCTTGGGCAGCTTGGTTGTTCCGTCATCGCTTGGTGTAATTGGGAGACTATATGAATCGTCTAATACAATCGTTTTCGCTACGAACTATTACGCTCATCGTGGGTGCTAGTGTGTTGACTAGCTGTATGACGGTCGGCCCGAACTATCAACGCCCAGACTCACCATTGCCCAGCACTTGGGGTGAATCCCATGGCGGCGATGACAGTTTAGTTAATACCCAGCATCGTGCTAGTACTCGACAAGTATCGATGCAAGAGGGCTTTGCACTTTTTGCTGATGAGACCCTATTGGCGTTGCAGGAAAGGGCTTTGGCCAATAGCCCCGATTTGCAATCGGCGTTGCTGCGTTTTGCGCAATCTCGCGTACAGCTCGAGGGCGTTAGACGGCAGAATCAACCACTATTACGCACGAGTGCTGGTGCAGCGCGTATTGCACAGAGTGAAACGGGGAGTGCGACGCGGCTAATCTCCGCCATCAGCTCGCCTGCTCAGAGTGACGATTTGATCGAATTTATTGCGCAACCGTTCGCGATCTTTGAAGCTGGGTTCGATGCATCGTGGGAGCTAGATTTTTGGGGCGCTATAGATAGACGAGTCGAGGCAGCGCAAGCCGATGTCGATATTGCCAATGCCAATAATAGGCAGATGCAACTGGCATTGTTATCAGAGGTTGCGAGGCACTATTTTTCTCTACGCGGCACACAGCAACAGTTGCGTTTGCTGCGAAACGATATTGAACGTGCGCAATCATTACTCGCGCTTTTGCAGGTGCGTGCACAGGCTGGTTTAAATAACGACATGGATGCTGTGCAACAAGAGGCAAGAGTGGCACAGGCACAATCGCAGATGCCCGCCTTGCTGGCACAAGAGGCACAGAGCATAAATGCCCTAAGTCTACTGTTAGGGGAAGCGCCCGGCAGCTTGCAGCTTGAAGAGAGTCAGTGGCGTTTGCATGCGGTACCTGACCTAGCCTTAGGCTTGCCCAGTGACCTAGTCGACGCACGTCCAGATATACAGGCGGCCGAGGCACAATTGCGTGCGGCAAACGCGCAGATCGGCGCGGCGCAAGCGAAGCTTTATCCCAATATTATGCTAGGGGCTGGCCTTGGTTTGGAGAGCTTGAATAGCGACGATTTAGTCGACTGGGGTTCACGGCAATGGTCTATTGGCCCGCAAATTGATTTGGCCTTATTTGATCAGGGGCAACGCAAGACGGTGGTGCGTTTGCGTGAGTTGCAGGCTCAAGAGGCCGCGATTAACTATCAACAAATAGTTTTAAAAGCCTGGCACGAAGTTGATACGGCGCTTAGTCGTTATAGTGCTGCCCAGCAAACGCAGCAACAATTACAAGCGCTATTGGCGAGTCAGCAGCAGGCCTATGAGTTTGCTTTAACTCAATTCAACAATGGTGTAATTAACTACCTGCAGGTGCTTATATTGGAGCAAGCGCGCGCAGATGCAAGTAAGGCGCTGAGCGCCAATGAAGCTGAAATGGCGATAGGGCTTGTGGGTTTGTTCAAAGCCTTAGGGCGCTCAGATGGGCTTGCCGATGCAGCAGTTGCAGCGCGGTAATGACAAGTGGCAAATCTTTGCTATGCTCATAACACAGACGAGAATTTTGCCCCTAAAGCGAGCACGGCAATGAACCAAGAGCATTATCAATTAAGTAGGCAAATTGGCGAGATCCTGCAACGCCATGGCTGGCAAGTCAGCAGTGCTGAGTCATGCACTGGTGGTTGGGTCGCCCGTTGTATAACCGATATTGCCGGCAGTTCGGCTTGGTTTGAAACCGGGTTCGTCACCTATTCTAATGCGGCAAAACACCGTTTATTAGGGGCGCCACTTAGCTTGTTTGAGGGCGGCAATGCGCCCGGGGCGGTTAGCGCGCAAACCGTAACGGCGATGGCCGAAGGCGCCTTACTGCGGGCAAATGCCGATTTAGCCGTGGCAACCAGTGGTATCGCTGGGCCTGATGGCGGCAGTGTGGAAAAACCGGTTGGCACAGTGTGGTTCGCGTGGGCTTGGCGTGGGCAAGGGCAGGCCGTGTCCAGTCAAACGCAAATGCAGCTGTTTCAAGGGGATCGTGAATCTGTGCGCAGCCAAAGCGTCACAACCGCGCTACAAGGCCTGCTAAAGGTCTTGCAAGAGCATGATAAAACGAGCAGAAAATAGCCTGGGTACGAACAAACTAAGCACTTTCAGTAAAATTTCATTTCACTGGTTGAATATACAGTAATACTCTGTTTTAATTATCCGCAATTGAAAACCAGTCGTCCTGACTTGGAACAGCTAATGAGTCTAAAGGAAAATCTTATGGCCGCAGACGCAGCGAAAGACAACAACCGCGAAAAAGCCCTCAGCGCAGCGCTATCACAAATTGAGCGCCAATTCGGCAAAGGCTCAATGATGCGTCTTGGCGACAAAGGCCGCGAGGCAATCCCTGCAATCTCTACTGGTTCATTAGGCTTAGATATTGCGCTGGGCATAGGTGGTTTGCCACGTGGCCGTATCGTTGAAATTTACGGTCCAGAGTCTTCGGGTAAAACGACTTTGACCTTGCAGGTCATTGCCGAATGTCAGCGTATGGGGGGCACTTGCGCCTTTATCGACGCCGAGCACGCACTTGATCCAATCTATGCTGGCAACCTAGGGGTTGATGTCGAAAACCTGCTTGTCAGCCAGCCTGACACGGGTGAACAAGCGCTTGAGATCTGTGACATGGTCGTGCGCTCTGGCGCCGTTGATGTCGTTGTTATCGACTCGGTAGCAGCCCTAACGCCCAAAGCAGAGATCGAAGGGGACATGGGTGATAGCCACATGGGCTTGCAAGCCCGTTTGATGTCACAAGCCTTGCGTAAAATGACGGGTAACATCAAAAACTCTAACACATTGGTGATCTTCATTAACCAAATCCGCATGAAGATCGGCGTTATGTTCGGCTCTCCTGAAACAACCACGGGTGGTAATGCCCTGAAGTTCTATGCCTCTGTCCGCCTTGATATTCGTCGTATTGGCGCAATCAAAGAAGGTGACGAAGTCATCGGCAGCGAAACCCGCGTCAAAGTGGTGAAGAACAAAGTTGCACCGCCTTTCCGTCAAACTGAATTCCAGATCATGTATGGCAAAGGGATTTACCATATGGGCGAAGTGATCGACCTAGGTGTAAAAGCCAATTTGCTTGATAAGTCTGGCGCTTGGTATGCCTACAACGGCGAAAAGATCGGTCAAGGTAAGAAAAACGCAGCCAATTACCTAGAAGAAAACCCTGAAATAGCACACGAGCTTGAAACTAAGATCCGTGCGCAATTGTTAGGGGTTCCTTCAAAAGGCGGCGAACTAGAAGTAGAAACAGAAGAATCTGGCGAGTTCGAATAAGCCGATTCGCTGATTCAAGGTCAGTTTCATGCTTTCACAAGCAGAGAAAACCCTTAGAACCACCTTGCGACGCTCAGCAATGGATTTGCTGGCGCGTCGCGAGCACTCGCGTGTTGAATTGCATGACAAACTTAACCGTAAATATGCCGAGCACAGCGCCCTAATCCCCGAAGTCCTAGACCAACTCGAACAGGATAATCTGTTAAGTGATGACCGCTTTACAGAAGCCTATGTGCGGTATCGCCAAAATCGTGGGTTTGGGCCATTATTGATTGCACAAGAGTTACGCAATAAAGGCGTGAGTCAGGTGCAGATTCAGGCGCATTTATGTTCTGACGACGAGCAATGGCAGGTCAATCTCGGCGATCTTATTGCCCGCAAGAGCAATCAAGCGGTGTTGTCTCAGCTCGATACTAAGGCTCGCCAAAAGCTATTTCGTTTCTGTCTTTCTCGTGGCTTTCCCTCTGATCAGATAGGCCGCGCTCTTCGTGGCAATCTTGAGTTATAATCGCGCCTTAATGCTAACTCTTGGGTGATGCACACCGCATCTCATAGCAATGACTGGCGAGGATAGACTTAAATGGGCTTTGCACGTTTACTTTCCATCAGACCTTCTCCTACCTGGGCTGTGTTCTTGTTCCTGGCCATAAATAGTGCCTCGGTCAATGCCGCGCAATTGCGTATTGCCTTGCAAGATGCCAACACCGGGCAAGCTGTGGCAGATGCAGTGCTAGAGGTGCATATACCCGTAGCGATGCAGGGGGATTTTTCGGCACAGCGTGAGTATAGCGTCGACCAGATAGAGAAAGAGTTCGTCGCGAATGTCACAGTGGTCAATGTTGGCAGCCGTGTATTCTTTCCTAATAGCGATGACATCCTGCACCATGTTTACTCCTTCTCACCAGCAAAGGTCTTTGAGCTTCCTTTATACGGCAATGGCCGTAGTATTGATTTCTCACAAATATTTGACCAAACAGGCGTGGTGGAGTTGGGCTGTAATATTCACGACTGGATGCTAGGGTATGTGTATGTGGCCGAAACGACACTGGCGATCAAGACAGATGAGAACGGGCAAGCGGTACTCGATGGCGTGCCTGAGGGAACTTATACTGTCAGCGTTTGGCATCCTCGGGCCACTGAAGGCAGCCCCGAGCTACAACACTCTGTAGAGTTTAGTGATGCCGAGCCAAGCACTTTGCGGTTAGCCGTAAACCTTGCGCGCGACAGTCGGCTACGTAGAGCGCCAAACGTCTCACGAACACGTTATCGATGAGGCGCGTGCTGCCCTAATGGCAATCTTCTCCTTTCGCAGCTTTCGCACTAGGCTCTTAGTCTTTCTATTGGCACTGATGATTCCAGTGTTATTAGGCATTTATATCTTCGTCAATCGCGAGAACAATCAATACACCACAGACACCATCGATAGCTATCTTGAGCTAGGGGCAGATGTGTTCGACTTCACTCGCGAAGAGCATAAGAACACCTTGCTAACAATCACCAGCACCATGACACGCGACTGGGGTTTTCGTAATGCGTTTGGCACTGGTGACCCTTATACGATCATAGACGCTGCAGACAATATTTTGCTGCGCTCATTGGGGGCGGCCGATATGATGTTGATCGCCTCAATGGATGGCGATGTGATTATCGATACTAAAATTCAGGGCTTTGAAAGTTTAGAAGGGGAGTGGCGCGATCTAATGGATGCCGCTGCCAGCGATATCAATGGCATCGGTGATGCCATCATTAACATCGCAGGTGTCCCATATCAGATCACAGTGATTCCCTTGTTTTTACCAACACCGGTTGCATGGATTTTTGGCGGTTTCCCACTCGATAATCGATTTACCGATACGGTAAAGCAAAGCATCGTGTCTGATGTGTCTATCGTGGAGTTTGCCTTCGAACAAGGTCAGCAGTTGAGTAGTGTTAATGTCATTGCCTCAACCTTGCATGAAGATGATCAAGGTCAACTAGCCGCACAATTACAGCGCAGCGGCATAAGCTATAGCGGTACTCAACGCATCAATCTGGCCGATGGTGAATACGGCACCTTGATGCGACCGCTATTCGGTGAACAAGGCGATCCATTGCAAACTGTCGCCGTTATTCAAAAATCCTACAATGAAAATTACGAAAACCTTGAGGCCTTTCAGCGGGTACTGTTGCAGTTTTATCTGGTGGTGATCGCAATTAGTTTACTCGTAGTTGTGTTGTTGGCCCGTTCGGTCACGCGGCCCATATTAGATTTGGCAAAGCGCGTGAAGCGGATAGAAGAGGGCGATTACGGTCAGTCAGTGCAAGTGGCCGGGCGCGATGAAATTAGTCAGTTGGCTGGTTCGGTCAATAAAATGGCGACGGGTTTGGCTGAAAAAGAAAAAGTCCGCGACCTGCTAGGAAAAGTAGTCTCGCACGAGATTGCAGAGGAACTGCTCAGTAAAACGATCGAGCTAGGTGGTGAGGAGAAAATTGTGTCGGTGTTGTTTGCCGATATCAAAGGCTTCACTGCGCTGTGTGAGAGTGCCGCGCCAGAGGCGGTGCTGACCCTATTAAATCGTTATCTCAGTGCCATCACTAAAGTGATTGAAGACAACCATGGCGTTGTCGATAAATATACGGGCGATTCAGTGATGGCGCTTTTTGGTGCGCCATTGACCCGCCCTAATGATGCCCAAAATGCAGTTCAGGCGGCGCTGGACATCCAGCAGTGCATGGTGCAATTGAATAAGATCCACCGCGAAGAAGGCACTGGGTTGATGGAAGCAGGGATTGGTGTGCACACAGGGCTGGTGGTGGCAGGCAATTTAGGGTCACAGAACCGCTTGAACTATACAGTGATTGGTGACTCGGTTAACCTCAGTGCGCGTTTAGAAGGCTTAACGCGTATTTATAATACCGCCAATATCGTCAGTGCCGCTTGTGTTCAGCATGCTCCCGATTTTGCCTATCGCGAGTTAGATCTTGTGCAGGTTGCGGGTAAGAGCGAGCCTGTTAGAATCTATGAAGCCGTAGGGCCAAAGTCCACAATAACAAATCAACAGCAGCAAGAACTACATGCTTTCGCCGATGCATTGGTTGCCTATCGCGCTCAGCGTTGGGATGAAGCAACGCAGAAGTTCGAACAACTTCAACTGACAATTGCAGAATCTGCCCGCGGCAATAGTTTGTATTCTGTGTATCTGGAGCGAATGACTTATCTTCCTAAACGCGAACTCCCGCCAGACTGGAACGGGGTGTTTGCGTTTAACCGCAAATAAGCTTTGGGAAAATGATTTCTCAACAAGGATTCGAAATGAAGTTGATCAGACCCTTTAATGCCTTAAGACCAAAGAAAGAACTGGCAGCTCGTGTTGCAGCGCCACCCTATGATGTGCTCAACCGCGAAGAAGCCTTTGCAATGGCACAAGGCAACGATGTAAGTTTTTTGCGCATCAATAAACCCGAGATTGATGTCGATAGTTCGATCGATGTTTATGATGCGCGAGTGTATCAACGCGGCGCTGAAAATCTACAAAAATTTATCGACCAAGGCATTATGCAGCGCGACTCGAGCGCATGTTTTTATGTCTATAAACAAGTGATGGGCAGCCATGCGCAAATTGGCTTGGTCGCTGCTGCATCAGTAGACGCCTATGAACAAGACTTAATTAAAAAGCACGAGTTTACTCGCCCTGTAAAAGAAGATGACCGGGTAAACCATATTAATACCCTCAGCGCCCAAGTGGGCCCCGTGTTCTTAACCTATCGTGCACGCCCAGAGATAGACGGCTTGATTGCCGAAGTCACGGCCACCATGCCTGAGTACGATTTTGTCGCAGACGATGGCAATCAACATGTGTTTTGGGTGGTCTCCGAACAAGCGATGGTCGACAAGATTCAAGCAGCGTTTGATCAAGTGGACTGTTTATATGTGGCCGATGGTCACCACCGATCGGCAGCCGCACAAAGAGTTAAACATATACGTAAAGACGCAAACCCCGCACATACGGGGCAGGAGTCTTACAATTTTTTCTCCACGGTGATTTTTCCGGATAATCAAATGCAGATCCTTGATTACAACCGCGTGATCACTGATCTAAACGGACTGAGTGAAGAAGAGTTCTTAGCGAAAATCCAGGCCTGCTTTAATGTCAAAGAAAGTACAAATGGCGCGGTCAAACCGAGTCGTGAACGCGAGTTTGGCATGTATCTAGGCGGCAAGTGGTATGTTTTGGAAGTGATCGACGGCCTATGGGATGACAGCGACCCTGTGGCGCGCTTGGATGCCAGCATCATCCAAAACAATCTCTTTCAGCCAGTATTAGGTATCGAAGACCAACGCCGCGACAAACGAATCGATTTTGTTGGCGGTATTCGCGGCTTAGGCGAGCTAGAGAAGCGCGTGAACTCGGGTGAATTTGCGCTGGCGTTCGCGATATATCCAACCTCCATCGATAGCCTAATGGCCATCGCCGATGCTGGCGAAGTGATGCCACCCAAGTCGACCTGGTTTGAACCAAAACTAAAAAGCGGATTGTTCGTCCATATGCTCGACTGATGTGGGAGCCCCACTGCACTAGAACCATGCCTCATGTGGGAGCCACACTGCTCTAGAACCATGCCTTATGTGGGGAGCCTCTCTGTACTAGAACTGTGCCTCATGTGGGAGCTCCTCTGTACTAGAACTGTGCCTCATGTGGGAGCTCCTCTGTTCTAGAACTGTGCCTCATGTGG
>CAJXSF010000061.1 GCA_913061515.1 uncultured Gammaproteobacteria bacterium
GAGCACGCCGAAAGTGTCGATGCAGCCTTGCTAAAGATTCAATCACAACATTTCGATCTTGCGGTACTAGACCTTAACCTAGGGGGCCACTCTTCACTTCCGCTCATCGCCACGTTAAAGCAGAGCTTTCCAGGAATTCGAATTTTAGTATTGACTGGCTATGCCAGCATCGCGACAGCCGTCGATGCGATCAAGCTCGGCGCCGATAATTATTTAGCGAAACCCGCCGATGCTGATGAGATCCTTGCTGCTTTGCTTGTCGACAAGACCAATGCCAATGACGAGACCGGTGACATTCAAGAGCCAATGTCAGTGAAACGCTTGGAGTGGGAGCATATTCAGAAAATTCTAAAAGAGAACGATGGCAATATCTCCCGGACTGCGCGTCAACTAAAAATGCATCGCAGGACGTTGCAGCGAAAATTACAGAAACGCCCTGTGTCACGCTGATCAATTACCTTCGTTTTAGAGCAAACCAAGCCAGCAACGCCAAGACCAGCGAAAACCATTCAGCAATGTAAATTTGTAGAACAAAATCATTGTAGGCATTTTCGTATAGTATGCCCCAGCTGCGCGCCGCCACCAGCCCTAGGTAACTAATTACCAATAGCATGGTGCCAGCTTCTAACAATTCTTTTTTCCATGCGCAAAGCAGAAGAAAAATAGAGAAACCCGCAAAAAATCCGCCATAAACAGTTCGTAATTCAGTATAACCATTCGCATTTCGCAAGCTTATGTCCAGGGCGTCAAACCACACTCTTGGATCAGTTAAGAATAAGTAGGCGACATAAAGATAAATTGCACCATTGAGATAGAGAAATGCTACAGGCAATAGTCGCATTAGTGAGTTCATAAACGTTCTCCTGTATTAACGCCGAGCAAGCGGAACCGTGTTCAAGTGTCGCCCACCGTCAACCATAAGAGTCTCCCCTGTGACGACCTTCGGGCCAAGAATAAAAAACACAATTGACTCTGCAACTGTGTCAGCATCGGCTGTCACTCCCAGAGGCGCGTTGCGTTCATTGTGCGACTTCGCAGCTTCGTACTGTTGATCCCCCAACCCTTGTCGCAACCATTCACCTTGAATAAATCCGGGACAAACAGTGTTTATACGGATATTGGGCCCTAAAGCTCGCGCTAAAGAAAGCCCCATTGTCACCAAGGCTCCTTTTGATGCTGCATAGGCCACAGAGCTTCCAATGCCTGTCACGGCGGCAGTCGAGGCAACATTGACCACCACTCCACCCGAGGGTGCGGCCTGCATTAATGGCGCCACTGCGCGAATCATCTGATAGGGGCCGATGACATTCACGGCATAGATATCGTGAAAATCCTGCGCATCCAAGCCTTCTAAATTATCGTGGTCACAAAACTTTGTCGTGCCTGCATTGTTGACTAGAATATCAACTTGCCCCCATTTCTCCATCACTTGTGCGACCATCGCTCGGCAATCGTCATCGCTGGCAACATCGGCTTTGCACACTAATACCTGCGCACCAAGAGCTTCGCACTCTTTCGCCACTTGTTTGGCAGCCGCTTCGCTGCGGCTATAATTGATTACAATATGGCAGCCCTGGGCTGCTAACAGGCGTGCGGTTGCAGCCCCTACACCGGACGCAGAACCTGTCACAATCGCGACATTTTCTGAAATATTTTTCATTTCGCCTTCCCCTTTTCCATTGAACTAGAAATTCTACTCTACTTATCGCAAATACACGCGAAATTGCTGCATTTTACGCATTGCAATGCCCTTATACTTGGTTACAATACGTAACACTGGAAAACTGGGCGATAGTCTTATAAGTAAAAGGCAAATCACAGATTTTTCGGAGCGAGAGAAACCGCAATTTGCTTCGTCTGATGGAGACTTCATTGACTGCTGAATGGTAGCCATTCATGACGCAAACTTCGCGCTCTGCTCACATAACAATATCAGCAGCCTTTTCTAACCACACACTCCTCAGCACTTGAATGCTTTCACATCCAAGGCATGAGCGTAGTCGTATAGTTGTCATTTTTTGCGTCTACGAAGGATTCTAAATGCGCCGACTCGCAAAAAGTAGTCGAAATTTCAATTGGAGAAAGTAGTGAAAATTAAACATTTCGTGGCAATAGGATTGGTTGTCGTTGTCGTTATTTGGATGGCGTTGCCGCGTGAGCGTGGAGCTCTTGATGATGGGTATCCCCTACCGGAACGCGATGGTGCTGTCACCGCAGTCACAGGTGATGGTGTTATCACCAATGACAATCAAAGCTTTACGGTTCGCGTCGCACGCGTGAATGAGCAAAACTTTGTCCAAAGAGTGCGCGTGCGCGGTCAAACTAAAGCCTTCCGTTTGGTTGATGTTCGAGCCGAAGCCGCAGGCCGCATTATCGCCACTCCTGTGGCTCGCGGCGCTAGGGTAGCGGCCGGTGATGTTCTATGCGAGCTTGCCGTAGACAGTAAAGAGACAGACCTACAAGAGGCGATCACTCGTAAAGAGCAAGCGCAATTAGAATACCAAGGAGCATTGGATTTGCAGGAACGAGGTCTGCAGTCTCGTGTTGGCCTCGCACAGATTAAAACAGCTCTGGATTCAGCCATCGCTGCTGTAACCCGGGCTGAATTAGCCTTGAATAGAACTAAAATCACAGCGCCTTTTGCTGGGGTTATGGAGTCTCGCGAAGTTGAAGTTGGCGACCTAATGGACATGGGCGGCAAATGCGCCTCACTATTAGATGACACCCCAATGCTGTTAACGGGGTTAGTGCCCGAGCAAGATATTGGCAAGTTATTTCTTGGCGCACCTGTCACAGCAAACCTAATTACGGGCGAGACTGTAGAAGGCGAAGTGACTTACATCTCACGGGCGGCAGAAGCCAACTCTCGCGCCTATGCGATCGAAGTGCGCCTAGCAGACAGCAACAAAGAAATTCGTCAAGGGGTGACCGCAGAGATTTTCATCGCGGCGAATGAAACCCTAGCCCACCTTATTCCGGCATCTTCTTTAACCCTCAATGATGAAGGCATCATTGGTGTTAAGACAGTTGATAGCGACAACGTGGTGCACTTTAGCCCAGTCACCGTGGTCGGGGAAAATACAAGCATTAAACCAGGCATATGGGTAACAGGTCTTGCCGCGAGCAGTGTCGTCGTCACTCACGGTCAGGAGATCGTTTTCCCAGGTCAAACTGTCAATATCGATACTAGCTGGTCGTCAATTTCCGAGCCATCACTGTAGGCAGAATCTCATGCGTTATGTAAAAGCATCCGTATCCCGAGCGAGGACATCTCTAAGCATCTTCGCAGCTATTATGCTCATGGGCTTCGTGTCCTATATCTCGATCCCAGTTGAGTTAAACCCAGACGTGACAGTGCCTGTCATTGTCACGACCATTATCCATGAAGGTATTTCACCGGAAGATGCCGAGCGCCTTCTGTCAAAGCCGATGGAAGTTGAGCTCAAAACCCTTGAGGGAATCACACAGATCAGTTCGTTCTCGAGCGAGGGGGCAGCGACAGTTGTCACCGAGTTCGACGTGAGTTTCGACTCCTCTCAGGCCTTGAACGACGTGCGCACCGCCATCGATCGCGCCAAAGCGAAATTCCCGCAATCCACCGAAGAGCCGATTGTTCAAGAAGTTTCAGCAGCAGGCGTGCCGATTGTCCAGATCGCCATCGCTGGCGAGGATGTCCCCGAACGCGTCCTCTTACAGGTTGCACAGACTCTGCAACGCTCGATTGAGACATTACCAGAAGTGCTATCGGCCGACATGGTAGGAGATCGAGAAGAGCTACTAGAAGCCCTCATCGATCCAACGCAACTAGAAACTTACGGCATTACCAATCAACAGATCGTGCAAGCCGTCACTAGCAATAACCGACTCATTCCGGCCGGTGCACTAAATACTGGTCAGGGCAGTTTCTCAGTCAAACTTCCTGGGCTTATCGAAACTCAAGACGACTTATTCGAATTACCTGTTGCCGCAACCAACCAAGGCGTCCTGACTCTCAGCGATATCGCAGAGGTGCGCCGCACCTTTAAAGATGCTGAACGTTACTCCTTCGCCAATGGCCAGCGCTCTATTTCAATTAACGTAGAGAAACGTAAAGGCGCCAACCTGATCGAAGCGATGGATAAAATCGATCGCATCGTAGAAGACCTGCTTCCGACGCTACCACCGGCTGTGACCATTGCCTATATGAACAACTCAGCCCCTATGGTGATCGAGCAGAATCTCGGCCTACAGGGCAATATGGTGACATCCATGGTCCTAGTATTGATTGTGGTAATTGCTGCAGTGGGAATCCGCTCAGGAATTCTCGTGACCATGGCCGTGCCCTTCTCCTTCCTTTTTGCTTTCATAATTATCTCAGCGCTAGGCTTTACTTATAACTTCATGGTGATCTTCGGCCTGCTTCTGGGCTTGGGGATGCTGATCGATGGCGCGATCGTCATGGTCGAGTTCGCCGACACGAAAATGACAGAGGGTTACACTAAAGAAGACGCCTACGCCGAAGCGGTCAATCGGATGTTCTGGCCTATTATCGCCTCAACAATGACAACCTTGGCAGCATTCTTACCGATGATGTTCTGGCCGGGAGTTGCGGGCGAGTTCATGCGCTATCTGCCAATTACCGTATTTGCCGTACTTGTTGGCTCACTGATGTATGCACTATTTTTTGCACCGGTGCTCGGCTCCTTGTTCGGCAAAGCGAGTGTGGAAGGACATGGCGTTCTGTCACAAGCAAAAGCGACACAGGAAGAAGAGAATAAAAAGCTTGGCCCATTCAGCCGCGCCTATGCCGCGGTGTTGCGCCGTGCCGTCGGCTCGCCCGTGCTCATTTTCCTTGGCAGCATCTTCACGATGATCTCAATTACCTTAGCCTATTTTAACTTTGGCGCAGGGGTAGAGTTTTTCACTGCAGTAGAGCCAAACCAAACGCGCGTGCAAGTATTCGCACGCGGTAATTTCTCACCTGATGAGATTCGCGACATCGTAGTTGATGTAGAAAAGCGCATCATGAATGTGGGTTATTATAAGAACGTTGTTACCCAGTCAGGCGCAGGGCAAAGTCTCGGGGGCGGTCAAGGCTCTGCACCCGATCTCGTCGGCACCATCTTTGTCGAGTTCGTCGATCGACGAATTCGCGATGTGAACGGCTTCGAAATCGAGAACCTGTACCGAGATGCCATTAAAGATATCCCAGGTGTAAAAGCGGAAATCTCAACAATCGAGCAAGGCCCTCCTGTTGGCAAAGAGCTGCAATTGGAGCTGTTCGGCGAAAATATGGCAGACCTAATCAGCGAGGCGACTCGCATACGCAACTATCTCGAAACAGAGATGGAAGGCCTCATCGATATCGATGACACCACTCCAATCCCTGGGATCGAATGGCGTATTCACGTCGATCGAGCCCGTGCGGCAATGTTCGGCGCTAATATTGGCGAGGTGGGAACAGCGGTACAACTGCTCACGAACGGGGTGTTCATGGGGGATTACCGTCCCGATGACACCGAAGAAGAAGTCGACATACGCGTTCGTTACCCAGTGGAGTATCGAGGGCTAGAACAGATCGAGCAGATTCAAGTGACCACCGCTACAGGCATGGCACCGGTCAGCAGCTTCATCACTAGAGAGCCAGGGGCGAAAGTCAGCTCGATACAACGAGTCGATGGCACTAAGGTAATCTACGTTCGCGCCAACCCTGCCCCTGGCGTCGTCACTGAGAACAAACTGCAGGAACTGCGACAGTGGTTGAACACTAATCCACTGCTGCCTGGCGTTAGCTATCAGTTCCGTGGTGCAAACCAGGAACAGGCAGAGTCATTCTCCTTCCTTCTGCAGGCCTTTACACTGTCGCTAATGCTCATGGCGATCTTGTTGGTCACACAGTTCAATAGCTACTACCAAGCCCTGTTGATTCTGTCCTCCGTACTGCTTTCGACTACCGGTGTTTTTCTTGGTCTATTGTTGACAGGGCAAACCTTCAGTGTGATTTTGACCGGCGTTGGCATCGTGGCGCTTGCGGGTATTATTGTGAACAACAATATTATTCTCATCGACACGTTTAACTTCTTGCGCAGCACTAAGACTGACTGGAGCTTACAAGAGATCATCGTACAGACTGGGGTTCAGCGTTTACGCCCCGTGTTCTTAACAACCTTCACTACTGGTTGCGGTTTGCTGCCGTTGGCAATGCACGTCTCAATCGACCTGATTGGGGCGGAAGTTGAAGTCGGCGGGCCTATTACTTCACAATGGGTAAGCCTTGCTAGCGCGATTGTGTTCGGCCTGACCTTCGGCACAATTCTAACGCTGCTGGTCACACCGGCAATGCTGGCACTACCGGCAAAATTACGAGCACATTTCGGCACCATCAAAGGCTTGTTTAGCAGCAAGAACAAAGCAAACGATTCGCGCCGCGAGCCTGGTTTTGGCACCTAAGCCAATCAGCAGGCAAGCCAAGAAAAATGAACGAGCGTTCGATATCGAGATAAGGCTATTTACGAAGTGGCCTTATCTCTCTTTTTAAAAACCCTCCCCCTTTAATCATCTCAGCACGAAATAGGCTATAAATACCGAGCATTATCGAGCGCCCGCTTTATAAAGATTATGAATAGGTTCAGCCAAGTGCCGCCAGCTTGAGAAAAAAGCGCAGCACAACTTTTTAGAAAAATAGAATTTTTGAATGCTAGGATGTGAATACAAGAGCTATTGTGACAATTTGTAACCACAGAAGTAAAAGCTGAAATTGCTGTGCTACCATCGCCCTACTTTCAATCGAACTGTCACTAAGGATAGTGACTAACAGATTGCTAAGAGCTAAGGCGAAGGGCTTTTAAGACATTCTTTGTTCCCCCCCTTTTCTAAACACTGAGTTGCTTTCTAGTCTTTTGCCTTAGCGCCCTACTTACTTAAAAGCATATTACTTCTGTAGTGACGCTATTTCCGCTTTAATCTAATGATGCAACTCGATCACGATCTAAATAACGTGACTCAAGTCGGCTATAGACATTTTTAGTTTTCACCCCTTCGTTTTTCTGGCGCAAATGATAAGCGGTTGTCTCAACGTTATGCCGCAAAACTGACAGCACTTTCTCGTCGCTCACACCCTCCTCATTCGCCATCTTCAAACGCAATGAGAATAATTTATTAGCTTGCTTCAGGTGATCGGTTAGATCTTCAGCTAGATTATTATTGATAGCGACGATATGCCAATCGGAAACCTGAGCAATTCCGCGGTGCCATTGCTCTGAACCACGCTCATAGAGGCGTGTGTACAGTAATTGCAGATAGCGGAAATTTTTATCAACTGAGCCCCAGAGCTCTTCAGCAACGTTGCAGTCGATAAGACGCTCAACGATCTCGATCTGAGCTTCGCTGTATAGCCCCTCATTTATGCGAGTCACGTGCAAAGCACGCTCTAAAATCATTCTCGCATCAGTATAATCCCCGCGCTGCGCAAGCATATCGCCATAGGACAGCAAGGGTTCCCCTAGCCGGGCATCAAAGGGGCCAAAATCCGACTCTATGCGTGTAAGTAATTCCACGTAATTTGCCGAATCTTCACTAACAAACATATCTGCCACGATTCCAGTATCGTTGCGAGAGCTTGTATATTGCGCATTAGTGACAGAGGTAGTGAACTGATTCGCCTGTTGCGCCTGAACCTGCGTGAAAACACAGCTACAAGCGAGCAAACCAGTAACTAAGATAGTGCGCATACTCTCATATTTATTATTATTCATAGTGAGTGCCATCCTTTTTCTTATGGACTCAATATCTCGCAAGGTCTAGGGGATTTCAACCAAAAGCGGTGTTTTTAATATGAATTTTTTGTGAAATATGACAGTTATGCGTCTATTTGGTGACAAGAACCAAGTTTTTATTGTTTATATTCAATTAGTTAGTATTTTTTCAAATATGACAATCCGATGACCTTAGCAACGAGGGTGACACAGCTTGTTTAGCGATGTGTTGTGTTGGCAATCCGCGTTTCGAGCAACAATAGCAGCATTACTACTAGCAAAATCCACCACCACACTCTCTGAGGCCCTTCAATTTCGGTCATTAATGCCTGTGTCTGCACATCTGGGGACTGAACAGGAGCGGTCTCAGGGTTGGTGATTTGATCCTGTAAGGCGCTTGGCGCTATTTTCGCTAGATTAGATTCCTCAGGGTCGGCGTTTACGGCATAGAATACCGGCTCCTGAGGCCCCTCTACGGTCAGAAATCCGATCACTTGTGGAATAAGCGTATTTCCGCTTTGGTTTAGGGGCAAGGGCTCTCCTGAAGGCCCTGTCACCGATAGAGGGCCGTTAGCGACCGAGGACAGATCAATGAGGCTTCCAATTCTATAAGCACGCTCTTTGCTTGTTGCTTGCGCCAGGTAACGGATCGATTCATGAACAAAAGGCAGAAAAAGCCCTTGTAGGGGTAAATTATTCCACTCAGTATCCAGAGCGGAGGCAAACATCAACACATTGCCCTGCCCGTAAGGGCGCTCTATAAACGCTGGCCGACTGTTATCGAACTGCATTAAAACGTCTGCATCAGCAGCTGCATCGACAGCCCAATAGCCTTCGAACCGTACGCCCCATTCGCCCCCAAGAGGAAGAAGTATAGGGTGACGTCGATCAATATCAGCAATTAATAGATAGTCGCTACCACGCAAACGAATACTTTCAGAGAGACTAGCAGGGCTAAAATCAGCAAAGAGTTGGTTGAACTGCCCGCCATTGACGCGATCTCCGGGAGCTAAAAACAAGCTACCACCATCACTCACATAGTCGCGAATCGCCCCCACTTGGGTAGTACTGAGATCGCTCCCTGCATTGAGCAGTACGACGACATCTTGCTCGCTTAAGCTTGCGGGTAGGAACTCACGAGACGTGACCGATGTCAGTACAAAGGGAGATTCTGTAGTACCGCCAACAGCAAGGCTCATCCAGTGCGCTTCATCTTCATACCAGTTCTCTGATGGCTCGCCATTGATCACAAGCACTCTGATCTTTGGTGTCACATCTACGGTGAAGTAGTAGCTATTATCAACGCTGAACTCATCGCTGCCCACACGGATCTCTCCTTGGTGGGTTCCTGCTGTGGCAAAAACAGCCGGCAGGCGCACAACAGATTCTGACGCTTCTTCCAAGCTTACCTGCACTTGCGTAGTTTCAACCCCGTCTAGAATTAAACTCACCTGTGCATTATCCAAGTGTAGGCTTCCCGTACTGCGCACGCGCGCCAGTATCTCGTATTCCTCTTGATTCTCAATCAATTGATCTGGAGAGCGCACATCCGTTAACAATAGATTGCGTGTAGCGCCTTCACCCACATCAATTGGATCAAAGGCTACGCCTGGCGACATCATCCACCCTGAATCATCATTGCCCATGCCGCTAGCTTGGTAGTCGGAAATCAAATGGATGCGACGGCTTTCATGCCGCGCAGACTCTAATAAGTCATTCGCCAGTCGCAGCGCAGGCATATAGCGAGTAATTTCATAGGTGGGCTCATTTAAGCCTTGGATAAATGTTCTTGCCCCTTCCAGATCAGTGCTAAGTTCGCGCACACTCACCGTGGCGTTATCGAATGCAATCACAGCAACTTCGTCACCCGCAGATAGGGTGTCGAGCAAATTCAGTGCCTGAGTTTTCGCACGCTCAAATCGGTCTGCATAACGCATGCTCATGGAGGAGTCGACAAGTATGACTGAGGAGTGCGGCTGCGCATCAACAAGGCTTGCAATGCTGCTATCAAAAAGCGGACGAGCAAACGCAAATACGAGCAAAGCAATCAAACCTGCACGCAATAACAGAAGCAACCATTGCTGAATTTTCTGAAATAGAATCAGCTTCTTAGAGGTGTTTTTAAGAAACCTAAGCGAACTGAACACCATCTTGGGCGGTTTCTCTTTGCGAATAAGGTGTATTGCAATAGGAATAGCGGCTGCGAGCAAACCGAAGAGAAAAAACGGGGTTAAAAAAGCCATTTAGAACCCCTTTGCTCGACGCGAAATATAGGAATACAGAGCTGTGTCTAGCGGCTGGGATGTATTGAGCAAACAATAATCGACCCCACTGCTTTGGCATTTTTTCTTGCAGTAGTCTAGATACTTATTCAGGTTTTCAATATAGGAGTCACGCACCGCTGGCGGCGTTGTAATGAAAGTATCGCTAGTTTCTGAATCGATGAATTCAGTGGCTTCTTGAAAATTGAATAATAGCTCAGCTTCATCTAGCACGTGAAAAACAATGACGTCATTGCCCATCGCCCGAAGTCGCTGAAGCGTTTTTATCGTCTGCTCTTCATCATCGAGCAAATCGCTAATCAATATCACCATGCTCTTGCGATTTAGGTTTGTGGCTAAATCTGAAAGCGGTTTCACGATGTCGGTCTTTGCGCTAGCTTGCAGACCAGCCAGCGTTCTAAGGATGCGAATTAGATGTGGTTGCCTGCAAAGCGCTGGAATATATTCATTGACCTTTTCATCAAAGGTTATCAAACCAACCGCATCGCGTTGCCTAGTAATAAAATACGCCAGTGCAGAAGCTAGCGTTTTCGCATATTCGATCTTCGTCATCCCACCTGAGCCAAAGCCCATAGAGGCACTTGAGTCTAATAAAACATAACTACGAACATTCGTTTCATCTTCATACTGTTTTATGTAGAACTTGTCACTTCGCGCATAGAGTTTCCAATCGACATGGCGCATATCGTCCCCTTGATAATAGTGTCGATAATCCGTGAACTCGACACTAAAACCTCGATGAGGACTCTTGTGTAAACCCGATATAAACCCTTCTACCACCACGCGTGCACGCATCTCCAAATTATTGAGACTTGCGAGCACCGAAGGATCGATGAATGTGGTATTTGCCGCCATGTTGTGTGCTTCTCGAGTCGAATTTACAGGCCAGAGGTAGGCTCTGGAACAGTGTCTATCAGACGTTTCACAACATCGTCCGTGGTGATGCGTTCAGCCTCAGCATGGAAATTCAACAAGACCCTGTGACGCAGCACCGCGGGTGCTAGCGCTCTAATATCGCTATAGGACACATTGTAACGACCCTGCAGCAGGGCACGCACTTTTCCGGCAAGCACTAAGTTTTGTGAAGCCCGAATACCTGCCCCCCAGCTCACCCATTCCTTTACGAAATCTGGCGCATTGGCGCTACCAGGGCGCGTCGCGTGAACTAACTGCACCGCATAGCGAATCACGGCTTGAGCGGCGGGCACTTGTCGTGCAATACGCTGAAACTCCAGAATATCTTCGCCGCTAAGCGGGTGCGCGACAGTGTTATCAACGATCTGTGTCGTATTGCCTACCACCATGACTTCGTCATCTTCAGTCAAGTACCCAAGCTCAATTTTAAACATGAAACGGTCCAACTGTGCCTCTGGTAGTGGGTAAGTCCCTTCCAGCTCAATTGGGTTTTGGGTCGCTAACACGAAGAACGGACGTGCCATTTTATGGGTAACCCCCGCAGCCGTTACCTGACGCTCTTCCATAGCCTCAAGCAGGGATGATTGGGTTTTTGGCGGAGTTCGGTTAATCTCATCTGCCAATAGAATATTGGTAAAGATTGGCCCTTTTACAAATTTAAGCTGCCGATTACCGTCGACTTCTTCCACGATTTCAGACCCGACTACGTCAGCAGGCATCAAGTCTGGCGTAAATTGAATTCGGCTGAAATTGACTTGCAGAATATCGGCAACCGTTTTGATCAAAAGGGTTTTTGCCAAGCCTGGCACACCTGTGATGAGACAGTGACCGCCAGCAAACAAGGCAATCAGCAATTCATCGATAACCGCTTCTTGACCAACAATGACCTTTTTAATTTCGGCAGTGATCTGGTCATGTCCATCTTGCATCTTTTTGACTAGGGCTAAATCGTCTTGACTCTCTAGACCTTCCACAGTGTCTGGTGCAATGTTTTCTAGTTCTGACATGAGTGTTTCCTGTTTTAACTGTTGTAATGGCTTAATGCGTAAACGCGTAAATCAAAAAGTTTATGGCTATCTTATAGGCCTCATTACTGTATCGGGTTGGGTAGGGTTCATAGAATGTATGCTCCCATCCATCGCCTAAATCTGCATTGTGGTTTGCCACAAGCATTACCCGTCCATCGTCATCCAATATCGCATATACCGAAGGCGGATAGTTGGGATCATCGATACTAAAGCCGCCATTGTAATTCCAAGTCACGGCACGCCCGGGGATCTGCGCGACCTCATTAATGTCAAAGAAAGTATGAAACAGTTCATGGCGAGTATCGAGTTTTACTAACTCTCGCTCTGGGAACAACTTTGCCATTTCTGTTTGAAAATCTTGTAAGTGGGCATCTCCCCAAAAATCGTCTAGCAAAACAAAACCACCGCGAAACATAAATTCTCGCAACGCTTCAATCTCAGCCGGTTGAAAGTCTGGGCCGCTTCGCAATGACCCTATTGGCACGCGTTTCATATTCATATACAAAAACGAATGCTCAAACAAACGCGGGTCTGTTAAGTCCAAAAAATCATAGCTCTTACTATTGGCGTCGATATTCGTATAACGCTGCACACCTCGTAAGAAATTGGATTCAGCATCTGGATAATCGGTATCCCACCAACCGCCACGACCACCAAACCCTCCGCCAAAGCCACCACGCCGTGAACGCCCACCCCCGTAATTGGCGTAACGGCCGCGAATCCAGGTGAATTCTGTTGGCCTTTCATTCTCTGTATCGACGCGATTATTGAGAAACGATTCTGCGTCAAACTCCAAAGGTATGGCCCCGTTCGATGTCTGAGCATTCGCCAGTGGCAATACAAAGCCACACAATATTACACTGCTAAAAACAGCGCATAATATTGGGCGAACTTTAGTTAATGGCATTGCATTGCGCACGTAAAACGCCTCACTTAGGAGTTCAATATTGCGTTTAAGTTTACTTACTCCGCATCAATAGTTTGCAAGAGCACTTCTTGGGCTCGTTGGTAACTTGGCGCTATTTCTAACGCGGTCAAAATATTGCGTTTGGCCTGATCTTTTTGCCCATTACTCATATAGGCTTCGGCAAGATTGGTGCGCGCCTCAACGGGATCATTTTGATCCAGTGTCACCAGCACTTCATATTCGCGCACTGCCATCGCCGCATCACCTGTACGTTTGGCAACCTCCGCGCCAACTTGATGCACATCTAAACGATATGGGTTCACAGATACAGCTCTTTGCACGTAATACTCAGCTTCATCGGTATTACCTTGTGACAATGCTTCTTTGGCAAGCAACACTGCGGAGTCGTAATCGTGTTGTTGATTCTCCATCATAATACGCAGCTGCTCTAATCGCGCCGCCTCATTACCCTGTTGCTCATAAATCTGTGAAAGCACTAAGGGTGGGCTTGGATAGCCCGAATAATCAGGCAGTATTTCTTGCGCAATCTCCAGATGCACCTTCGCCTCTTCAAAACTTTCTTCCTTGAATAATACGATGCCTAGCTGAAGATGCGCCTGAAAATCTCGCGGATGGTCTTGCACACGTTGGCGCATATGCTGTTTTAATGAAGCATTGTTATACAGCTCAGCTAAAACGGCGCTGGAATTTTCTCGCTGCCCATGACCATGCGCAGCCCCTTCATCAGGGGCATCCTCTGTGTGCACGTACACATTAATTTGCTCAACGCGCTCATCGACCCACGCGTGGAATTCTTCATTGAACTCTTCGATAGGCTTATCAAATACAGCACTGAACATGTCCGACTCATCTTTAATAAACGCATATTGATTGATGAGCTCTACCATCTTCTCAAAGCCATAGCGTTTGTCGATAAAGTCGACCACTAAGTAAGATTGGAAGTAAGCAAAGCCTAAGTCTTCGTTACTGTTCGCGCCTGTGAATGCCTCGTTGAGGTTTCCAACAGGGAGCAGCTTTTCATCGGCTACGGCGCGCACCAACTCGATGCCCTGACGTCGCCCCCATTCAGGTCGAGCTTCTCGCTCTTCCCATACAGAGATCCCCTCTGATAGCCAACGCGGCATCCGATTATTCGTCATTTGCAAAGTGAAGACATGCACTAGTTCATGCCAAAGAATTTCTTGCCAGTTAGCATCGAGCGTTCCTGGGGATATCAGCGTCACAACTTTGCCAAAACAAATGCCGACTAACGGGCCGATATCAGGCAGCCCAACCGAGCGCACAGCAAAGTCTTCTGTCTTTTCGAACACTTCAATCAGCACTGGCGCTTCTGGTTCAAAGCCATATTTTGCTGTCAGGGTTTCCCAGTTCTCTTCGATCATCGGGGCCATATACGGCCACAGCACCACCGAATCGCTTTCGCTCATGCGCACTTCAAAATGCTCAGTACGCAAGGTGACGTACTCGTCAAGAGTGTCAAACACTTTCAACATATTCGATGTCATGACATCAAACGGGTCATTGTCGAAGGCTAATTCAAGGGCTGCCCGCCCTGCCTCTTCCTCGCCTAAGCGAATAAGGTTTGACCCAAGCAAGGTATGCCCCTGCCAGTAATTAGGGTCAGCCGCAATGGCTTGTCTGGCATAGCCCACCGCCTCAGTAAACCGATAATTATTGCCGAAGGCATCGGCGAGATCGCCATAGAAATAGGGGTTATTAGGGCTAAAGCTATTCACTTGCGCCTCTAATTGCGCAAAGGTGTCGAACTCTTCTTTCAAGGCGGCTTGCGCAGCTTTCAAGCTTAACGCCTTCAGCGATTCTGGATTAATGCCAAGCGCCCCATTTAGATACTGATCAGCTTCTTCTAAACGATTATTAAGAACCAAGAGACTCGCCATGGTTTCCAGTGCACGGACATCTCGCGGGTTAACATCAAGCGCAAACCGTAGAGATCGCTCCCCGCCACTTATTTTGGCTTGCCCTACCAGTGCAGGCCCATAGCGACGGTTAATTTCTAGCGCTGCTTCATAAGATTTTTCAGCATCGGGGGCATTGTGTTTCTCCATAAACAAGTCTCCCCACAGCACCTGGGCCTCTAGGTTAGTAGGGTCTACACGTGTCGCCTCGCTGAACAGGCTATTGGCATCATGAAAGCGGTCTAGCAACCAACTCGCTAATGCCACCATGGCGATCTCTTCGACCTCGAACACCATCCCAGAATCGTAACGCGCAATAGCAGCGTTTAACGGCGCATTGGCCTCATCGCGTCGTCCTACAAACTTAAGCAGACTGCCATACTGTACTAATGTGCGTACAGGAGGTGTTGGATTGCCCTGGACAACCTCCTCAAGGATACTCAAGGCGCGCGCCGATTGTCCGGTCATGCGTAACACTTCCGCTAGTTGCGTGCTGAGCATTGGGGAATCAGCGTAATCGTCAACTTCTGCTTCGATGACATCAATGGCCTCTTCATAGGCGCCAGTTAGCGCATAAGCGCGACTAAGCCCTAACAGCCCCATCTCTTTGTCATACCCATCAAGACGCTCGAAAGTGTCTATAGCGGCAACGTAGGAACCGGCTTTCAATAACTGCTGCGCGCGCTCCAACGGCGGGTCCATCGTAATAAAATCATTCTGTGCCAACACTGGTGTGCTGAGAATTCCAAGGGCTAAACAAATTGCCAGCTGCAATCGTTGACGACGCTTGGGAGCAAGCAGATGGTTTTGTGCTTCGTTAAGGTAGCTCATTATACCGTCCTGTTGTTCTTGCCAAATCGATTAGTAGTGCTTCGAGCTGTTGCCAATAGTCTTCTTCCAGGTAGTTAGCCTTTTGGCCACGTAGTAGAAAGATTGAACGCTCTAAGTCTTGCATTTGACTATGTAGTTGCTGGGCCTGTGCAGATTGTTTTGTTTCGTTTGCACGACTTAAATCAAAATAGGCGATCTCGGCTAATGACCCGTCACCAGCGCCAGATGCCGGCTCTAAGCTGAAAACGCCATCACCGTTGTCATCTAACACCGCTCTCTCTGTAGGTAGTCTGCCTTGGTCGGAATACCAACCCAGGACGCTCTGGCTGGCATAGATGTAAGCTTCAAGGACTGAAATACGAGAGTTTTTGTCTCTATCACCCGCATGGGAATCGAGCGCCTCAATCAAATACTGGGCAAACATAGGATCGTAGCGTTCCGCACGCGAGCGCGTCGCGGATAAGATCACTCTGCCACGGGCAGATAAAGCGCTGGAGAACTCATAACCTGCACTAATGGTATTGATGACTACTAAATCTTGTTGGTTAAAGCCCTGCAAGAGCGAGGCGAACTCACCCCCTGTAATATCAGGCCCGACAATATTGAATTTTGCCGACTCATCAGTACTAGAGCCGTGCCCAATCATAACAATAGTTAATTGGTCGCCAGTTTCCAGTTGCGAACTTAAACGAGCGATTGTCTGCTCGATATCATCGCGACGCGAACTGCCGTCAACTCTAAAATCGACCTGCGCACCTTCGCCGCCATCATCGAACAATAGGGTTATCGTGTCTTTGGTATACCCATAATCCCTAGACAGAATGTCATGCAAAGAAGCAGACCATTGCCAGAATCGTGCTTTGATCTCTTGCGATGCTGCTGCACCGGTAATGATTAAGACATGCTTCTGTGCGGCTGGATCATTGAGAAAGAACACATCTTCATCGTTATCGCGCGCGCCATTTGTTTGTGCCAAGGCATTTACACTCGACAGGGAGAACAAAGCCAACATGGCCCAGCGACCAAGACATGTTTGCAATTTGCGTTTCATGAAAGCCCCTTGAAGCGACGCGCCACCCAATCGGCACATAGCAACACAATCAGAAGTATTAGCAACAACGGCCTATCCCAGAGGTCTTCCTGCACCTCTTTAGAATAAGCACTTGGGGTATAGCTGATGTCTGTGGCGAGCGTGCCAGTGGCATCTAGATCGTAGTAACGCCCGCCGCTCACCGAGGCTATGCGTTCAAGCAAACCAGTGTCACGTCCGGCCGAAGAATACTCTCGTAGCGACGGTGTCACGACGAAGGCAGCACTTTTTTCCGTATCGCTACGATCGGCTTCACCCGCTGCGCTGGCAACATCGACCATAAGATTAAATACCCCTTCGCTCTGCACTTCGAAACTACTGCGATACACACCGTCTTGATCGATATCCCAATCCATCGCGTTATCGATCACCCCCCCGTCAGGGTCGCTCATATGCATCCATACAGACGCATTGTTGTCTGGCTGATAATTAAGATCGCGAACGGTCGCAGTGACATTGACCTGGTCCCCTACGTGATAGAACTCACGATCGAACTCAACAGTGACTCTTTCTAGAGCGGACACAGACAACCAACGCAACAACTGTCGCCAAATACGTTCGTGGGATTGATCCTCTGCGGGCATCATCATCTGCCAACGCCAAGTGCTAGCGCTGGTGATCGACATACTACGGCCACTGCCATAACGTTGTGTGGCGATTATTGGCAAGCGTTGATTTTGGAACTGCAAGAGCGGATGTTCCATCAACACCGTCGCACCAGGCTTTGCTCGACCTGACACATAGACACCTTGTAGCTGTGGCAGTTCTGACCACAGTCTTTGATTCTCATTGTCGTCCCCATGTAATCGAAGCAGTTCTGAGAATTCACCGGCTGTGGTAAGTAGTGGCGTATACAATTCCCCTGTAGGGTGCGGGCCGCGGGCAATACCACCTTGAAGGGTCGGAGGGAGTAAATTCGATTCAATGAGGCTGACAGGAAGAATGTCTGCAAGCACAGTGTCGACAAATTGATCGTCCAACATTCCGGCCACCAATAGACCACCACCTCGTTCGGCAACAAAGTCTTGAATTAGTGTGAGTTGTCCGTCGGAGAAAAACTCCTTGTCGATGTCGCCTAAAATAATCGCTTCGTATTGATAGAGCTCGTCTGCACGCTCAGGAAAGCCCGTGCTCAACTCTAGGGGCGTTTTAATCCCTTGGCGATAGAATTTACCTGGCCCGGTTTGCAAATAAGTCGCCAAGCGCAACGAGCTATCTTCCTCCACCGCTCGGCGAATAAACTTGTATTCATTACGGGGGTGACCGTCGACATACAAAATGTCCAACGCTGGCCGCGCGCTATTGTCGACCAAAAAACTATATTGATTATTCTGTAGAACAATCTCGCCTTCTAACTCTTCAACTTCTAGCCGATAAACTGTCGCCTCTTGTTTCTCTGGAGTGAGTTCTAAATCGAACCGCCTAGTGGAGCTATCTGGCCCGAGAACCACATTCTTACTTGTAACTAATTCATCATCGTCGTAGACCGACAATGACACTTCTCTATTGGCATACCCTTGGTTACTCAAGGCCACATCAACATTGAATACCGAGCCTTCGAGCACAGTTTTCGCGGCAGCCACATCCACAATCCCCACGTCCCGTGGAATATTTTCCTGCCCAGCACCAACAGTAAATATTGGTATCTCGCGAGCGCCAAAGCCCTGTGCACGCTCTACTGGATCTACCCCTTCGTTATCGGCGCCATCACTAAGCAATAACACGCCACCAAGGGCTAGCCCGCTAAGCTGTTGATCCACATATTCTAAAGCTTGGTCGATCGACGAGGCCGTTCCAGCGCTAGATAGATCGGCACTATCGACAACCCGCTGGGTCTCTTTATCGAAACGAAATGTGCGTATTTGAAAAGTATCAGATAGTGCGTTTAATACGCCAGAGTCACCATATAAAAACTGTGATACTGCCTGTGCCCGCGAGCTACTACCAGGTTCGTCCTCAATTGTCATACTCTGAGAGTCATCGACCAGAACAGCCAAATAGCTTTCTTGAGGTATCACTTGCTCAGTTGTAACGATTGGGCGCAGCAAACAAAACAGGAGGATAATCAGCACTGCGCTGCGAAGACTAATGAGGCCAGCTTTCCATGCCGGGCTTAAAGCCCTAGTGGTCTTGCGATAAAGCAGTACCACTAGTCCAATCAAAGCAAACGCTAATAATGCAAAAAGCCATGGGCTAATGCCGTAAGCGAAGGAGAAGCGCCCGTCTTGGATTGCGTCAATTGCATGTTGATCGAGAATAAAATTCATTATTAGGGTGCCGCATTTCCTGCCCCATTGTTTTCGGACAGCACACGATAGTACTCCTCGACAAGGCGTTTATATTGATCGGGTACGTCTTCATCTGTCGAGGCGTAGAGTTTTTCATTAATACGATCGAGTTCCGCCTGCGCGCGAAGGTCTGCTTCAAGCTCAATGATAGGTTGTAACAGCGCGGTAAACAGTTCGGGTTGGCTCAAAAAGTCTTCAATGCTTTGCCGCGTAATTTCACTACGAATCGATCGCGCATTACCAAGCGCTGTGGCACCACCCGTGCCAGCTTGCCCCTCGGCTCCACGTCCTTGCCCCTGTCCTTGGCCTTGACCAGCTTGATTCGAGGCTTGTTGACTGCCTCCTTGCTGACCCTGCTGACCTTGCTGACCTTGCTGCCCCTGCTGACCTTGCTGCCCCTGCTGACCACGTTGGGCGAGCTGTCCACGCGCGCTAGCGCTGCGCTCTTGCATTTGTTGTTGCTGCAAGGCCGTTGCTAACTGCTCGGAGAGTTCTTGCGAACGCGCCAATTGTTGACGCATTTGCGCGATAGAGGTCTCGCTGTTTTCGCCTTGGCTCATTGCCAGCGCCTCTTGTTGCAAGCTCTGCATTTGCTCCATTAGCTCAGCTGCATCGCGCGCTGCCTGTTGCACTGGATCATCAGATTGAGGCGAGTTAATGCCATTCATCGCCTGAAGACTGTCTCTTATACACATCTGACGCTGCCGACGAGCG
>CAJXSF010000062.1 GCA_913061515.1 uncultured Gammaproteobacteria bacterium
ACGAGATGTAGAGAGGTCTCGTGGGCTCGGAGATGTGTATAAGAGACAGGCGCACCGCTGGCGCATTTAGCACGTCCGCCAATTCCATGCCGTAGTGATCTGGTTCGGCCACCAGGCGGCTCAGAGCGATCAATTTGGGAGCGAAATCTTCGGTGATAGAAGGTAGATTCAAAGACCAATAATCCACATCGCGATCACGTTGTTCATTTCGGTTAATAGCTTTGCGTACATTACCCGGACCGGTGTTATAAGCCGCTAGGGACAATAGCCAACTTTCATCAAACATTTGATTGAGCGTGGTCAGGTAGTCCAAAGCGGCTGAGGTCGATGCAATAGGGTCACGGCTTGCGTCATACCACCAATCGCGCTTGAGCCCGAGACTTGGGGCGGTACTGGAGGCAATTTGCCAAAGCCCAACGGAATTGCCTGGCGAGACTGCATTGGCGTTAAATGCGCTCTCAACGATGGGCAGTAACGCTAATTCAGTAGGCAGGCCGCGGCGTTCCACTTCCTCTACAATTTCAAAGATGAACGGTCTGGCGCGTTCGGTGACGATCTTAAGATAATTTGGATTGTTTTTATAAAACTCTAGCTGTTCGTCAATACGAGCATTGTCGTACTTATAGGCGAACTGCAATCCGGCGCCAATGCGTGCCCAAATATCTGTAAAGACTTCGCTCTGTGAGCTATAGCCATCGCCAGTCTCTATGGAAACCCGCGCCGCGGCATCGCGTTGGGAGACGGTACGCAGGGTATGTTCATCGGCATTCAAAGCGCTGTCGTCGTTATTGTCTATGCTGCTACACGCATTGAGAAATAGGAGACCTGCGACGACCAAGCTAAGACGTTTAACACGAAAACCTTGCAGAGTTTTTGGGTAGGCTGTAGACAGAGATTTGGATTGGTAATTCGATGGCATCAATTAGTTTCTTAAAGTAGTGGGCGGAAATTAAGCTCCAAATTCAGAAGCTTAGACCTAAAAATTGTCTTTCCAAGCACGCAATTGTGCAAAAGTTGCTGTGACATCCTGCACTTCTACGTGGTTATGGGCCGCAACTGTCTGTGCGACAACTTCCTTATGACAACGCAAAAAAGGATTGGTTCTGTTTTCCCAAGCAATTGTCGAGGGCAGCGATGGTTTTTGTGCCTGCCTAATGCGTGTTGTCGTGTCCATGCGCGCTTGCAGGTCTTGATTGCTAGGTTCGGCCGCTAGGGCAAAGTGCAAATTCGCCAACGTATACTCGTGGGCGCAATATACACGAGTGTCAGGGTCCAAACTGCTTAATTTTTGCAAAGAGGCTAGCATCATCGGTGCGGTGCCTTCGAACATGCGTCCGCAACCAGCGGCGAATAGTGTATCGCCACAAAACAGAATGGGCGCTTGCGAATCCTTTGCCGGGGCAAAATAAGCGATATGGTCTAGGGTGTGTCCTGGCACTTCAAGTACCGTAAACTCGATGCCTAAGACCCTTAGCGTTTGATCTTGCTTCACTGTGTGAGTCAGGCAGTTGATCTTGGCCGATTGCGGGCCATAGACCTGAACCTCCGGAAACGCTTCTCTAAGCCTGGGCACCCCTCCAATATGATCGGCATGGTGGTGGGTGATAAGGATAGTTTCAAGCGTAAGTGCTTCTGCTGCTAGTAGGGCCAGTACTGGGGTGGCATCACCCGGGTCGACAACGCACACCTTGGGGTTGTGATCTTGCTGCAACAACCAAATATAATTGTCATTAAAAGCAGGAATTGGCCTTATCTTTACAGTCATAGCATTTGATTTCATTAGCAAAAGAAAGCAATGATAGTGCAGCATCTGCCTACGATAAACTAGTTTTCTTAACCGCTGTGGGTGTGTAAGTGTTATCGTCTTGATAAACTTAGCATTTCACGCAGCGGTTCATGGAGTACTCACACAAAAACGAATGAGATTACTCGACGACTTTAAAAGTTTCTGGCGCAAACGCGGGCAAGTGCCAGCGCCCACCGATCTGCATCAAGAAATGACGCAATGGCTAGCCTCGCCCCTGGGGCAGGCACTGTTGGAGTCCGAAGCCGCCATCTTAGAGCCTATCCTAGCGCGGATCTTCGGCTATCATTTTTTGCAGTTAGGGGTGAGCGAGTATTCGATGCTTGCGGCTAGCCCCGTTGGCCATAAACTAGCGTTTGTGCCGCAGTACACAGCCGGTCAAAGCGATGTCGTGGCCAGTAACGAAGCGCTGCCATTGCAAAACGAGAGCGTAGATGCGGTATTGATCCATCATGCCTTAGATTACACTCCCAATAATCACCGACTACTAAGAGAAGCTGCGCGGGTGTTAATGCCTGGCGGCAAGTTAGTGATAGTGGGTTTTAATCCAATCAGTAGCTGGGGCTTACGCAAATTGTGCCGCTGGCGACATGTCACCCCTTGGAATGGCCGATATACCCCGAGCCCTAGGGTGCAAGATTGGTTGAAACTACTGGAGTTTACTGTCGACAGGGTAGAGCATGGCGCGTATTTACTGCCCTTGACTCATAATAAGCTCGTTGAGGCCGCGCCGCGCCTAGAATCATTAGGCCAAAAATTCAGTGCCCCCTTGGGGGCTGTGTATGTCATTGTCGCCTGCAAGCAAGTCATGCCAGTGACCCCTATAATGCCTCGTTGGCCTAGAATGCCACGCCCGGTCTTGGTGCGGCCAGTAGGCGAGAGCGCCCGAACAAGGCCGCAAGCGGCAAAAGTAAAGTTAAACTCATAAGCTAAAAGCATTGCTCAAAGGATCATTCAGTTTGTCAAACACAGTTAAGATGTACACCGATGGCGCTTGCCGTGGAAATCCAGGCAAGGGCGGTTGGGGCGCGTTATTGCGATACAATGGCGCGGAGAAGACCTTTCACGGTGGCGAAGCCCACACGACCAACAACCGCATGGAATTAATGGCCGTCATCCAAGGCTTTAAAGCGCTCACCAAATCTGGCTGTGATGTCATTGTTTATAGCGATTCTAAATACGTACTCAATGGCATTAGCGAGTGGATGCCCAATTGGAAAAAGCGCGGCTGGAAAACGGCGGCTAAAAAACCTGTCCTGAACGTCGATTTGTGGCAGGCTCTAGATGCCTTAGTGCAAGAACACAATGTGCAGTGGGAGTGGGTCAAAGGGCATAGCGGGCACCCCGAGAACGAAATGGCTGATGCCTTGGCCAATTTAGGCATTGATGAACTTCCTTAATTCTTAACCGACAGAGATGTTATGCGACAAATAGTATTGGATACAGAAACGACGGGCCTTGATCCGTCACAAGGGCATAGAGTCATCGAAATAGGCTGTGTCGAGATCGAGAATCGACGCCTGACTGGACGGCACTTTCATTGCTACCTAAACCCCGACCGTGAGATCGACGATGGCGCGGTGCAAGTGCACGGCATTACCTCGGAGTTCCTTTCCGATAAACCCCGTTTTAAGCAAGTGGTGCATGACTTTCTAGAGTTTGTACAAGGGGCCGAACTAGTCATTCACAACGCCCCATTCGATGTAGGTTTTTTGAACCACGAACTCAATCTTCTCGACGATGGCCATGCGCCTGTCGACGAGGTTTGCGGCATTATCGACACTCTCGTCATGGCTCGTAAGAAGCACCCAGGGCAACGCAACAGCCTTGATGCACTGTGTAAGCGCTACGAGGTCGATAACTCCCAGCGTGAGCTCCACGGCGCTTTGTTGGATGCGGAGATATTAGCCGACGTCTATCTGCTCATGACAGGTGGGCAAACGACATTGCAACTGGCAAGCGAAGAGGGTAGCCAAGAGGGTCGCGAGGCCCAATCGCGCAAACGCGACCTTTCCCGTGGGCCACTCGTAGTGGTCTCCCCAACAGAGCAAGAGCTGCAAGCGCACGAGCAATTTTTAGCGAAGATCAATAAACAAAGTAATGATCAGTGTGTATGGACGCGAGAAAAGGCGACGAACTAAGCCATGAATACCCCCAATACCTATTTCTATCATGCCGGTGAGATGCGCGGCGATGAGCAGGTAATCTTGTTTCACAAGGGCGAGGTTCTGCTGCGCGATGATGCCTTTCTTTGGCCGAGCAGCGTTTTAGAAGAATTACATAAAGATTGGTATCCGTTATTGCTTGTCGGCGTGTTTGCCCAGCGCCGTGTGGTGGCATTGAATCTGCCCTCCGATTGGACGCAAGATGATTTCGAAGTGGCAAGGGCCAGCCCGAGGCAGCTGCTCTTCGAGCGCAACTTAGAAGACTTCACAGCTGTGGGCCGCGCTAATCAACTAATCAATTGGTACGATCATCACCGTTTTTGTGGAAAGTGTGGCGCGCCCACTACGCCCCATGGCAATGACCGCGCATTGGTGTGCACGTCCTGCGACGGGCATTTCTACCCGCGGATCAACCCTTGTGTGATTGTCTTAGTCACTAAGGGCGATGAATTTCTTCTAGCCCTGCATAAGAAAGGGCGTGGGAGCTACTATTCATGTCTCGCGGGGTTTATGGAAGTAGGGGAGACCCCAGAGGAAACGGTCCAACGTGAAGTGTTAGAAGAAGTTGGGCTTAATGTCGGCAATATACGCTATGTTAAGAGCCAATCATGGCCATTTCCCTCGCAATTGATGCTAGGTTTCTTTGCTGATTATCAAGGTGGCGAAATAGAAGTCGATGGTGTCGAAATCGAAAAAGCACGCTGGTATAAGGCGGAAGATCTACCGCAAATACCATCGGCAGGGATTAGTGTTGCGGGGCAGCTCATTGAGTTATTCTTGCAAAGCAAACAATAGACAGGTTTATGCGTTAATCAAAGGAGAGCGTGCTTGGAGTACCTTATAGAATACGGTTTGTTTTTAGCGAAAGTGGCCACATTGGTGGTGGCATTCATTATGGTGGTTAGCGCATTGGTTTCGGCGGGGTCGCGTGGCAAACGCGGAGGCAGTGCCGGTAAAGGCGAAATAAGCATCGTGC
Source organism: uncultured Gammaproteobacteria bacterium (assembly GCA_913061515.1). Lineage (GTDB taxonomy): Bacteria > Pseudomonadota > Gammaproteobacteria > Pseudomonadales > Pseudohongiellaceae > UBA5078. The sequence continues at coordinate 4,946 of CAJXSF010000062.1, forward strand.
GATTGAACGACGAACTCGATGATATGCGCGAGACAATGAAGAAGACGATTCTCGACAAAGCTGATTATAAGATCGAGCAAAAATTAGAGAAAAAACGCCAGAAACAAGAAGATAAAGAAAGTAAAAAGAAAGCCAAAGCTCGACTTTCCGCCACGGCAGAAACTGAAGAGGAATCTAGAAAGCGCGTTTATGTGCTTGATTTTGATGGCGATATAGAGGCTAGCGCGGTTGAATCTTTGCGTGAGGAGATTACCGCAGTGCTGTCCATGGCCACTGCGAAAGACGAAGTCTTACTCCGCCTAGAAAGCCCTGGTGGCATGGTCCATGCCTATGGCCTTGCATCCTCGCAACTGCTGAGAATTCGCAGTCAAAACATCCCACTGACAATTTGTGTCGATAAAGTCGCTGCCAGCGGCGGCTATATGATGGCCTGTTTGGCTAGCCGATTGATTGCGGCACCTTTTGCGATGATCGGCTCTATTGGGGTGCTCGTGCAGCTGCCTAACTTTCACCGTCTATTGCAGAAACACGAAGTGGATTACGAGACTATCAGCGCAGGTGAGTTTAAAACCACACTTAGCACTTTCGGCGAGATCACCCAAAAAGGTCGCGAGAAAGTCAAAGAAGACGTGGAAGAGATGCACACTCTGTTTAAATCATGGGTAAAAGACCATCGGCCAGCCGTTGAGATTGACTCGATTGCCACTGGGGAAACCTGGGTAGGGGTGCAAGCCTTAGAGCGCAATATGATTGACGCGGTCATGACGAGTGATGAATGCATCGTCGCAGCCTGTGAAAGTGCCGATGTCTACTCAGTGAGCTATGAAATCCGCCGCTCAATCGGTGATAAACTCGGCGCGGCTATCCACAAGACAATCGATAGCACCGTGATGACATGGTGGAAACGAGTCCGAGAGAACGGGTTTTATTCCTAAGGATTGTGTATGTCTGATTTACCCGAAAGCTTTAAGGCATTGCGCGTTGAAGAAACGCAAGATGGCGACAAATTGTGCTACAGCAGTTCAGTAATCGAGCGACATTTAAGTGAGCTCCCCGACAGCGATGTGCTGATTAAAGTGCATTATTCGTCTGTGAACTATAAAGATGCTTTGTCGGCTTCTGGTAATAAGGGCGTGACGCGCCAATACCCCCATACCCCTGGCATCGATGCCGCTGGGCTTGTCGTGCGCTCGCAAGATAGCAGTCTTAAGGTCGGGCAATCAGTAATCGTCACCGGCTATGATCTTGGCATGAACACCTCTGGTGGTTTTGCCGAGTACATAGCGGTGCCGGCGCAGTGGGTGGTGCCATTGCCTGAGGGTTTAAGCTTGTTTGAGTCTATGGTTTTGGGCACTGCCGGACTTACCGCCGCGCTGTGCGTCGAAAAGCTACTCAATAATGGCCTGACACCGGATCAAGGTGATGTGCTTGTTACAGGCGCTACCGGCGGCGTGGGGTCTATCGCGATCGCCTTATTGTCGAAGCTGGGTTTTTCGGTCACAGCTTGTTCTGGCAAAGCGGACAGTCATCCGATGTTAAAGCGTTTAGGGGCCGGTGCCATCATCACGCGGGAAGAATTGCTCGATCAAGGCAGCCGTCCTATGCTCAAAGAACGTTGGGCAGGGGCCGTGGATGTTGTCGGTGGCGAAATGCTCTGGAATATTGTGAAATCACTGCGCTATGGTGGCAGTGTTGCCTGTTGCGGTTTGGTGGGCTCGCCGAAGCTCGAGGCAACGGTATTTCCGTTTATTCTGCGCTCTGTAAATCTGCTAGGGGTGGATTCAGTCTTGTTGCCTCTGGCCCATAAAACAGCGATATGGTCTAAGTTAGCCGCACAGTGGAATATCGAACAATTGGCTGATCTAGCAAAGATTATCGCGCTGGACGAGCTACAAGCGGGGATCGATAGCCTGCTAAAAGGTCAGGGCAAAGGGCGTTTAGTGTTGGACCTAGGGCGCTAAAGCGCCCTGAATTCCTTTAAGAGGCTCTGCGCCGAAATAGCGGCAGAGGTTGATCAACACTGACTTGATAAGCATCTTTAAAGTCATCAAAGGCTTGTAAAGCCACTTCAATATTTTGATCATCGCGCAATGCGAACGAATCGAAACCACAACGGGACATGTAAAAGAGTTGATCTCGTAGTACATCGCCAATTGCTCGTAGCTCACCCTTATAGCCCAAGTTATTGCGCAGCTCACGAGCCGATGAATAGGCTCTTCCGTCGGCAAAAGTCGGAAAGTGCAGGGCAATCAACGCAAAACTGTGTAAGTCTTCGCCCAATTCACTCGGCAACTCATGACTTTTGAGCCATACAGCACATCGGCCAGAGCGTTGCTTTAAGGCTTGCTTAAGTTCTTGCCAAGCGCTCAATGGCACGATGATGCTTTGTTCGTTGTACTGTGCGATCTCATCTAGGCTGGTAAGCTCCTGCAATAGCGTCCAAGAGTCTTGTGCTAGTGCTCGGTTCTTAATTAGGTTTGGCATAGACTTCTTCCTTAAACGGCGCGATTCCAATGCGTTTAAACGTTTCGATGAAGCGCTCGCCTTTGTGGCGTTGACGCATATAGACGGCAATAATTTTTTCAATCACCGCAGGGATTTCTTCTTGAGAGAAAGAAGGCCCTACGATTTGCCCTAGAGCCGTGTCGTTATCCGCTGAGCCGCCCAAAGAGACCTGATAGAACTCAGAGCCCTTTTTGTCGACACCTAGGATGCCGATATTACCCACGTGATGGTGTCCACAAGCGTTCATGCAGCCAGAGATGTTCAAACTCAATTCGCCGATCTCGCGCTGTAACACTGGGTCATCAAACTTGCGCTGTATGGACTCTGCTATAGGAATCGATTTTGCGTTTGCCAGTGCGCAAAAGTCACCGCCAGGGCAGCAAATAATGTCAGAGATTAGGCCGAGATTGGCTGTGCTTAGCTCTTTGCTTTTCAAGGCCTGCCAAAGTTCATACAGGGCATCTTCTTCAACGTCGGCAAGAATGACATTTTGTTCATGGCTGACCCGTACTTCCCCAAAACTGTATTGGTCGGCCAGTGCTGCGATGAAGTTCAACTGTTCTGAGCTAACATCGCCCGGCGCCATGCCGGTCTTTTTCATGCACAAGGTCACAATGGCATAACCTGGTTTTTTGTGTGCGTCGACGTTTTGCTGATACCAGCTAGTAAACATTACATCGCGGGACAAAGCCTCCCGCAGTGCTGTACTCGTTTCAGGCAGTGTTTTGTAATCTGGGTCATGGAAGAAACTCTTGCAGCGAGCAAACTCTTCTTCGGTAACGACCAAGGGGCCGCCTTTAATTGCTTGCCATTCTTTCTCTACTTTATCGCGGAAAGCCTCAACACCAGTCTCTTTGACTAAGATCTTGATGCGCGCTTTGTATTTGTTATCACGACGCCCCTCACGGTTATACACACGCAAGATGGCATCTAGGTAGGTCAATAGCTCTTCTTTAGGCAGAAAGGCCCGTATTTCTTTGCCGATTACCGGTGTGCGGCCTAAACCGCCACCGACAAGCACGCGAAACCCTAGCTCTCCGGCATCATTACGGACGATGAACAGGCCGATATCATGCACTTGGGTGGCAGCCTGGTCGTCAGCTGTCCCACACACGGCGATTTTGAATTTACGTGGTAAGTAAGCGAATTCAGGATGGAAGGTCGACCACTGGCGAATAATCTCGCAGTAAGGTCGGCTGTCTTCGATCTCGTTTTTAGCGCTACCTGCGAATTGGTCAGTTGTGGTGTTGCGAATGCAATTACCACTGGTCTGAATCGCATGCATTTCAACTTCGGCTAAGTGCGCCAAAATATCAGGAACATCGGCCAAGGCAGGCCAGTTGAATTGGATATTCTGGCGTGTCGTAAAATGCCCATACCCTTTATCGTAGTGGTCCGCAATAAATGCGAGTTTGCGTAGTTGGGTGCTAGAGAGCATGCCATAGGGCACGGCGATTCTTAGCATCGGCGCCATACGCTGAATATAGAGACCATTTTGCAGGCGCAGCGGCAAAAATTCATTGTCAGCCAATTCGCCTTTTAAAAAACGGGAGGTCTGGTCGCGAAACTGCGCAACGCGATCCTCAAGCATCTTGTGGTCGTAGTTATCGTATCGATACATGGGTATAATCTTATTCCAAATAGTTCTAAGGAGCCGTGGAAATCGGGGCAGTATTGTATATTAAATTTTGCGCGCAGCGCTAGTATCATGCATTTTCTGACACCTTGTTGTCGGTTTGCGTTGCGCAGATGCATCTTTCACTTGATTCTGGGGAGCTAGGCTATAAAATGCCGTTTGTTTTTCAGTCACCACTAATGGAATATCACTATGAGTCATCACGACGTACCAGAAGCAGTTCAATACAACGAAGAAGTCGCCGAAGCTAATAGCCGTGCAGATATGCTGGCGTTGGTGTCTCTTGTGGCAATTGTTGTTGTCATGGCGGTATTTTACGTAAGCCGCTAATACAAGGGTTTTACAAAAAGAGCCAAAGTGGTGCTAAACCCTTTGGCTCTTTTTCGTTATGGCAACACAGTACTGACCACAACAACGAGTGTCATCACAAATAGGAAGGTAAAGATAATTGCCGCAGCAATAAACCCTTTTACCGAGCCGTTTGCAAAATCCCTTTCTTTGTTTTTCTTACTTTGAACGCCAAAACTGGCCTGCATAACGCTTAGCATAGTTTTCCAAAAAGGAAGCTTTTGCTTCTCAGTAGAGTTGTCTTCGCGTCCTTCGTTGCTCATTACACTAGTCTCACTAAATAATATTGGGTCTCAATAAGCCTTGTACTTCGTCTAAGCTCAAGCCTTTGCGCTGAGCATATGATTCGACTTGGTCTTGATCGATCTTGCCCACGGAAAAGTAACGAGACTCAGGGTGTGCAAAATAGAAGCCGCTAACACTCGCCGCTGGATGCATGGCAAAGCTGTCCGTGAGCTCCATGCCGATTGTGCCGTCGATGCCTAGCAACTTAAACAATGTCACTTTATCTGAGTGTTCAGGGCAAGCCGGGTAGCCTGGGGCAGGGCGGATACCTTGATACTTCTCGTTTAAAAGGTCATCGTTGCTTAAATCTTCTTGTTTGGCATATGGCCAGTACTGAGTTCGCACACGCAGATGCATGAGTTCGGCGAAGGCTTCAGCTAAGCGGTCGGCTAATGCTTTGACCATTAAGGCATTGTAGTCATTGTTCTCAGACTGGTATTTAAGCGCCAACTCGTCAGCGCCGATGCCTGTGGTCACTGCAAAGCCGCCCATATAGTCGGTAAATTCACTGTCTTTTGGTGCGATATAATCTGCTAAAGATAAATTAGGGACACCTTTGGCCTTGGCCGATTGTTGGCGCAAGAAGCTAAAGCGTGCTAACTCACCCTGGCGCGTCTCATCGGTAAATAGCGCTACATCGTTTAAGTTTTCTTGACCTGCTGGCCAGAAGCCGATCACTGCTTGGGCTTTCAGGCGTTTATTATCGATGATGTCTTTAAGCATCGCTTGCGCATCGGCAAACAAATCGCGAGCCGCCTCACCAACAACTTCATCTTTTAAGATGGCAGGGTATTTTCCCGACAAGCTCCAAGTAATGAAGAATGGTGTCCAATCGATATAAGGCACTAAGTCTTCAAGTGGGAAGTCTTCGAACACTTTTGTGCCCAAAAATTCAGGTTTTACCGGAGTGTTGGCTGTCCAGTCTGCTTGGTAGGCGTTTTCATTTGCTGACTCGAAACTTATGATGTTTTTGCGATGATCGCGATTAGCGTTTCTGGCGCGCACGGCGTCGTACTCATCGCGCACCTTCGCTTTAAATTCTAGGCCACCGTCTTCGCTCAATAAGTTACTTACCACTGTCACGCTGCGAGACGCATCAGGCACATAGACAGTAGCATTATTGCTGTAGTTCTCTTCAATTTTAACCGCAGTGTGAGCCTTAGAGGTTGTAGCACCGCCAATCAATAGAGGGATCGTAAAGCCTTGGCGTTGCATCTCTTTTGCCACGTGCACCATTTCATCGAGTGAAGGGGTGATGAGGCCGCTAAGACCAATGACGTCGACTTTTTCGGCAATGGCCGTTTGTAGGATCTTCTCGCAAGGCACCATCACGCCTAAGTCGATAATGTCGTAGTTATTGCAGGCAAGCACGACGGCAACGATGTTTTTGCCAATATCGTGCACATCCCCTTTAACCGTTGCTAAGAGGATCTTGCCCTTGGCCTTCACGACTTGCCCTTTCTTGCTTGCCTCAATGTAAGGCAGCAGATAGGCAACGGCTTGTTTCATCACACGGGCGCTTTTCACCACTTGAGGCAAGAACATTTTACCGCTGCCGAAGAGATCGCCTACCACGTTCATCCCGTCCATTAGTGGGCCTTCGATCACCTCGATTGGCATTGGGTAGAGTAGGCGGGCCTCTTCTGTGTCTTGTTCGATATAACGCGTGATGCCTTTGACCAGCGCATGAGTGATGCGCTCGCGCACGTCAGCTTCACGCCAAGAGAGGTCTTCGTGACTCTCGGTTGTGGATTCGCCATTGTATTTTGCGGCGACTTCCATCAGGCGGTCAGTACCATCAGGGCGTCGGTTGAGCACGATATCTTCAACCCGCTCTTTTAGCTCTGCCGGAATTTGATCGTACACGGTCAATTGTCCAGCGTTGACGATGCCCATGCTCAGGCCGGCTTTGATTGCGTGATAGAGAAACACGGAGTGGATTGCTTCGCGAACGGTTTCGTTGCCACGGAAGGAGAAAGATACATTGCTCACGCCGCCGGAGATTAACGCGTGGGGGAGCTCACGGGTGATGTACTCACAGCTACCGATAAAGTCTACGGCGTAGTTATTGTGCTCTTCAATGCCTGTAGCGACCGCGAAGATATTCGGGTCGAAGATAATGTCCTGAGCAGGGAAGCCCACTTTATCGACCAAGACATCGTAGCTGCGCTTACAAATCTCGCATTTTTTCTCGAGGGTGTCTGCTTGGCCGTTTTCGTCAAATGCCATCACCACAATTGCAGCACCGTACTGCATACATAGACGCGCTTTTTCAATGAACTCTTCTTCGCCTTCTTTCAGGCTGATGGAATTCACGATGCCTTTACCTTGAATACAGCGTAAACCGGTCTCGAGAATTTCCCATTTTGAAGAGTCGATCATGATCGGTACACGGCTGATGTCTGGCTCTGAGGCGATCAGTCGTAGAAAGTGTGACATGGCGGCATTGGAGTCGAGCATGCCTTCATCCATGTTGATATCGATGATCTGCGCACCGGCCTCCACCTGCTGTAACGCAACATCTAGCGCTGTCGCAAAATCGCCTTCACGGATCAAACGGGCGAAGCGTTTCGACCCTGTAATATTGGTTCTCTCACCGACGTTTACGAACAGGGAGTCAGGAGTAATATTAAATGCTTCTAAACCACTAAGTCGGCAGGCGGGAGCAATGTCCGGTATTGCTCTGGGTTTGTGCTGTGCCACAGCAGCTGCGATGGCACTGATGTGTTGTGGCGTTGTTCCGCAACAACCTCCAACAATGTTTAAGAATCCGCTCTGAGCGAATTCTTCAATAATATCAGCCATTTCCCGTGCGCTCTGGTCGTATTCGCCAAATTCGTTGGGCAAGCCGGCATTGGGGTGGGCAGAGACATGGGCGCTGGCAATTCCAGAGATCTCTTCGATATGCGGGCGCAGCTGCGTTGCCCCTAGTGCACAGTTAAAACCAATGGAAATGGGGTCGGCATGGGCAACGGAGTTCCAAAAAGCTTCTACTGTTTGGCCTGATAAGGTACGGCCACTGGCATCGGTAATGGTGCCGGAAATCATCACGGGAATTTTGGCGCCAATGCGTTTGCCATGCTCTTGAATGGCAAAAATTGCGGCCTTTGCATTGAGAGTATCGAATACAGTTTCAATCAATAAAAGATCAGCACCGCCATCCACCAAACCTTCGGCGCACACAAGGTAGTTTTCTACCAACTCATCGAAGGAGATGTTACGAAAGGCTGGATCATTGACATCTGGCGATATTGAAGCCGTGCGGCTAGTCGGTCCAATCACACCTGCAACAAAACGAGGCTTGTCGGCAGTGCTTAGCTCATCACACACCTTGCGGGCGAGTTTGGCGGCTTCAAAATTGAGCTCATAGGCTAGAGCCTCAAGTTTGTAGTCTGATTGCGAAACAGCCGTAGAGTTAAAGGTATTAGTCTCGATTATGTCAGCGCCTGCCAACAGGTATTCTTTATGGATGTGGGCAATGAGGTCGGGACGGGTAAGTGTCAATAGGTCGTTATTGCCGCTCAGGTCATCGGGGTTGTCTTTGAAGCGCTCGCCTCGAAAATCAGCTTCGCTCAACTTCGCATTCTGAATCATGGTGCCCATTGCGCCATCCAGGACGAGGATTCGTTGTTTTAGGGCTTGCGAAAGGGATTCTTGAGACTTCAATATTTGCATGATTTCAACCACCAGAAAGGGGACCTTGCCAAAAACCGCGCATTCTAGCAGAACTGCGCCTCTGCGGCATGTGCAAATCTCGTTGCTTGCGGGTAGAGCTTAATAACCTAGTAATTTAGTCTAGTATTTAACTTGGGGATAACATAGCGTAAACTGCGCCCATCCAATTTAAGAGTTAGGAATCCCTATGATCACGATTACTGAGTCAGCGCAAGAATACCTTGCCGAACTTCTCAGCAAACAGGACTGTGAAGGCATTGCTGTGCGCATCTTTATCCTCGATGCGGGCACGCCAAAAGCAGAAACCTGTATTTCCTTCTGTCGACCAGGTGAGTCACAGGAGAGCGACGAACTGCGTACCTACCCGGCATTCAATGCCTATCTTGAGGCCCGTAGCATCCCTTTCTTGAAAGACGCGACTGTGGATTATTCGAAAGATTCGATGGGCGGACAGTTGACAATCAAAGCTCCTAATTCGCGGCTGCCCCAGGTCAATGACGACAGTCCTATCGAAGATCGGGTCAACTATGTGCTCTACAATGAGATAAACCCGGGCTTAGCGGCTCATGGTGGCGTTGTGACTTTGGAAGAGATTTTTGAAGATAGCGTGGCCATTCTGAAATTTGGGGGTGGTTGCCAAGGTTGTGGCATGGTGGATCTTACGCTGAAGGAAGGCGTAGAGAAGACATTGCTAGAACAAGTCCCACAATTGACTGCGGTGCGGGACATTACCGACCACAGTCAAACTGAAAATGCCTATTTCAAATAGGTGCTCAACTCGGCGTTAATCGGGGTATCGCTCGACGAGCCCTTGATATAAGAGTTCTGGGTAGCTTGGGTCTGTCGCATTCAAGCTATCCATCAACTCTACCAAGTGTTCATTGTCTTCACGTCCATTCCAGAGTTTTTGATAGCTTCCATCTTTGTAGCCAAAGTCTTGGCGAAAAAAGTTCAACACGTTCTTGCTTACGTATTGTCGGTATAGTGAGTCCCAATCTAACTGGCACTCCACCATAATTGCCTGGAATAGGGCGATATCGATACGTTTGGCAGCAGATATGCCGATCAAAAGCTCTAGTTTCTCGACAAGATTGAGCGAGTTGAGGGAGTAATGAGCGCCATCGAATTCAACTTCGCTGTCTTGATCGATAGTGGCTACAGCATTTAGTAAGAAGCGCGCCGCTTGCTCTTGTTGATCCTCAGTGTTGAGCAGGATCTCCGATAACACGAAATGCCAGATGTCGATAATCTCCATTTGTAATTGTGGCAAATCGCAATCCTGTTTTTTCCACCACTTCCAGCCATGATGTTCGATCGCCTCGGCAGCTTCTATCACCACCGCCCGTAAGTAGGGAAAGCGCTTAGAAACCCAAAGAGGGTCTACTTTTGCGTTCATGCGAGATTGCAGGGAGAGCATTAATTCGGCTTGTGTGGCGTGTAAAGAGTTCATGACTTCCTTGAGTGGGGGTTAGCGGGATTGTTTTTGCAATGCAGTGAGCATGTCTTGTCGGCTGCGCAGCATGTCTTTGTATTTGGCATTGAGTTGGGCGGCCTTTATGTCGAACTTTGAGTGCGGCTCGGTATTGCCGATCCAGTGTTCAATTAATGCGATTTCATCACGCAATTGTTTTTCTGCTTCGCGCTTCAGCTCGGGATCAATCGCGGACCCTATGGGTGGATGACGTTTGTCTTTCATACCTAATTCCGGCCGTGTTCCCACGTGTTGTGTGGTGATGGGCAGGCATTGAACAGGCCTGTTGCCGATCAATTTCGCACAGGCCTAACCGGAGGGTCAAGGCGCTAAACAGTAAAAGAGGTGCTTTGTGCATCATGCACGGTTTTAGGACTGTTTTAACGAGGTTTGTAAATTTTCCCACTCATTAGTGTGCAATTGGCGCATTTGCGCGTGCTGAGCGGGCTCACCCCATGCCTGTGTCATCCACTTGATGTCTGTCTTGCTCAAAAGGGATAAGTGCTCGTAGCCCAATTGCTGATAGGGTGTTGCTAGCTCCGCAAAAGCATTGTAGTCAATTTGTTTACAGGCCTTGGGGTTAAGCGGCTTTGACTGTGCGTCTTTAGCATGAAAAAAATTGGCTAGTGCGGCAAGTGAATAGAGTTGCTCGAGTGCAGTATCGCTGTCTTGTTTAGCTTTTTTCAATGCTCTTATCTGTGCGCGAAGAATTAGACTGCTCTGCTTAAACGCGCCCATTTGCGGCAAAACGGGCCAACAGGTGCTCAGTGCCTCACTGTATTGTCCATCGGCTTGCTGGCGTTTGCTGATCTCGAGCCATTGGTCTTGGGGAGCCATAGCGTCAGGGGTGCGCTCTTGTGGGTTAGCACTGGCGTTTGGCTTTGCTGATGGGGCAGGCTCGGCAATGTCGCTGCGAGCAAGGCCCAAGATTTGTTCAGGGTCGCTTAGCTCATCGTCATCAGTTTCGCGTAACTCCAAAGGTGGCAATGGCAGGGTGCGGTCCACCGTTTCGACATTTTCTTTTTGCTGATGCTTATGCAATACCCACACAATTGAGATGAGTAAGCCAAGTCCAGCGATGATGCTAAGCCCTACAAATAGCAAAACGATACTCCGATGACCTTAAATACGATTGGAAAGCGGCATAATTTTAGCAATCTATGGGTCTTTGGTCGATTAATGTTTGTTAATGTTGACAGCAGTGGTGCCTTATCGCTTACAATGCCGCCGCGCTTGTCACTCTCGGGTGATAAAAGCTCAAGCTTAGTACGGTTCAACACTTAATTTTGATTTTTATAAATTAACGCTTGACGAGAACGGTAAGGGTTTCTAAAATGCGCCGCTTTCTACCACTAGGTAGAAACATTGTTTGACTCTAGTCCCCTTCGTCTAGAGGCCTAGGACACCGGGTTTTCATCCCGGCAACAGGGGTTCGAAACCCCTAGGGGACGCCATATTTTAAAGCCCGACTTATGTCGGGCTTTTTTTTGCCTGAAATTCTTGTAACCAACCACCCATCAAACTCTTGCGTGCCTATAGCAAATAGCGTGTACGGCTTAGTTTTGTTATGATTGCGCTGATCAAAATCCTGCCACATCACCACGCCAAGAAGTTATTAGTATGACGAGCGCTATTTCGATTTCGGACCTACACAAGACTTATGCCAATGGCTATCAAGCACTAAAAGGTGTCAACCTAGAGGTAGAGAAGGGTGACTTCTTTGCCTTGCTCGGCCCTAATGGTGCGGGAAAATCGACAACCATCGGCGTTATTTCCACCTTGGTTAAACAAAGTTCGGGCAAGGTCACCGTGTTTGGTAAAGACGTTGCGACGAACGTTTACGAAACTAAACTTGATTTAGGAATCGTGCCCCAAGAAGTGAACTTCAGCCTATTTGAGAAAGTAGGGGACATCGTCACCACCCAGGCTGGGTATTATGGATTACCACGCGCACTTGCCCGCGAGCGTAGCGAAAAATATTTAAAGAAGCTTGGCTTATGGGACAAGCGCGACAATCGCGCGCGCATGCTCTCAGGCGGCATGAAGCGTCGCTTGATGATTGCAAGAGCATTAGTGCACGAACCAAGGCTTTTGATTCTTGATGAGCCAACCGCGGGTGTTGATATTGAACTGCGCCGCTCGATGTGGGAATTCTTACAAGAGCTCAATCGCAGTGGTACAACGATCATTTTAACCACGCATTATCTTGAAGAGGCCGAGAGCCTTTGCCGTAATATCGCTATCATCGACGAAGGCCGTATTATTGAAAACACCAGCATGAAAAAGCTGCTCAATAAACTGGATTTTCAAACTTTGGTATTCGACCTGCGTGATGAATTAGAGCAGGCTCAATTTGAAGAGCTGGCGATTCCCAGGAGCAAGCTTGTTGACCCACACACCTTTGAAGTGGAGTTGGGGAAAGATGAAGACATCAATGCTGTGTTTGAGCATTTGCAAACTCGCAAAATTGCCGTTAAAGCCATCCGCAACAAGTCCAATCGCCTCGAGCAATTATTTTTGAATCGCTTAAATGGCGCTTAGCGCTACTAACACTAATTTTAGGTCCGCACTTTATGCTGTCTAATTACAAATTTATCGCCTTCGAAACGATCTTAATAAAAGAGATTAGGCGCTTTGCCAGAATTTGGGTGCAAACACTTGTCCCGCCAGCGATTACCATTGGTTTGTATTTTCTAATTTTTGGTAATTTGATCGGGCGCCGAATAGGTGAGATGGGTGGCTTTGATTATATGCAGTTCATTGTGCCGGGTTTGATTATGATGGCCGTCATTCAGAACTCCTATGCCAATGTCACTTCTTCATTTTTTAGTCAGAAGTTTCAACGCAGTATTGAAGAGCTGATTGTCTCGCCTGTGCCCAATTATGTGATCCTCATGGGCTTTATTGCCGGTGGCGTTGCGCGTGGGCTGGCCGTTGGTTTTATCGTGACATTGATGTCTTTCGTTTTTACTGATTTATCGATTCACAATCTACCTATCACTATTCTTGTGGTGCTAATGACGGCTATTGTGTTTTCCCTCGCAGGTTTTCTAAATGCTTTGTATGCGAATAGCTTCGATGATATTTCGATTATTCCCACTTTTGTGTTAACGCCGCTTATCTATTTAGGCGGCGTCTTTTATTCAGTGGATTTGTTGCCCAGTTTTGGTCGCATCGTGTCCTCGTTTAACCCAATCTTCTATATGGTTAACACCTTTCGTTACGGGATATTGGGTACCTCTGATGTTAATATTTATTGGTCGATTGGCATGCTTTGCGTGTTCGTTGCCATTCTTTATGCTATTTGTATTTACCTATTGAACAAGGGAACAGGGCTGCGTCATTAAGGGGCGGCCTTTAACACTCTATGAAAGAAATTCCACTAGGCAAAACGAGTGAGTACCCCTCGCAATACAGCCCAGATTTACTCTTTGCAATTGCGCGTGCTGATAATCGCAATGCACTTGGCCTGAAAGCAGGGCAGCTGCCATTTCGTGGCTATGATCTTTGGCGTGCTTATGAAATTTCGTGCCTCGATAGTAAAGGCAAGCCCATGGTCGCGACGGCTGAGTTTATTGTTCCGGCCAACTCGCCTTTCATCATTGAGTCGAAATCCTTAAAGCTGTATTTGAATTCCTTGAATCAGACGCCATTTGCCGACCTAGAGCAATTGCAAAGCACCATAGCGGCTGACCTGACAAAAACAGCTGCTAGCCCCGTCATTGTGCATCTTTATCAATTGCACAAGCCTGAAGGCTTTGCAATTAGTCGTCCAGACGGAATTTGCTTGGATACTCTCGACATTGATGTGCAAAGTTATACGCCAGATTCATCTTTGCTGCGCTGCGCATCAGCGCCTGTCTCTTATACACATCTGACGCTGCCGACGAGCGATCTAGTGTAGA
>CAJXSF010000063.1 GCA_913061515.1 uncultured Gammaproteobacteria bacterium
GGCAGGAAGTGCGCCAGAGTAGGGGGTGTCGATATCTTTGGAGACGAGAGTAATGTCTAGGCCGGGAATTGGATTTTTGGCCAAGAACATCAGCACGGCTAAATGGCTGTGACCACCTCCTAAAAGAACGAGGCGTTTACTGGCGGGAATTGGCGCGTGCTGCATAGTGGATTCGATTGCCCTGCGGGTTGGCTGAGGAGCCAGTATAGCACCGGCCTCAGCCATCTGAATCTCTTGATCATCATTGGCACTATAGGGGGCGGATGTCTTTGCCTACATAGAGTGCGCTCGGGCGCATAATGCGGTTGTCTTGGCGCGACTCGAGGAAGTGCGCAAGCCAGCCGACGCTGCGCGACATTGCAAAACCCGCGGTAAAGTAGCTCGCAGGAATTCCAATGGCTAGATTGACTGGGCCTTTGTAGAACTCTAAGTTCGCCCATACTTCTTTGCCCTTCTTCTGCATCTCAGCGTTGAACTCTTTCTCGATTTCTTTGAGTGTTAGAAAGACATTCTCATACTCTGTGCCTTGGCAAAGCTCTTCGGCCATGGGTTTAAGCAAAGCGGCACGTGGGTCGAGCTTTTTATATTCGCGATGTCCCATGCCCATCAGGCGCCCTTTGTTTGCCAATAAGTCCTGCACATAGGCCTTGGCGTTGCTTGGGCTGCCTACTTTTATAGCCTCGTTCAGTGCCGCTTCGTCGGCGCCACCATGCAATTTTCCGTACAAGGCCCCGACTGCCGAGGATAGTGCAGATTCAACAGGTGCAAGAGTGCTGGCAGTGACTCGACAAGTAAAAGTGCCGGCATTGAAGCTATGCTCTAACTGCAAAATTTGTAGTTGTTCCAAAAACCGCACATGTTTTGGGTTGGCGTCTTTGGCAAGAAACATCGACAGGAAGTTATCTAAATAAGATTTGCTGCCATTGTAAGCGGGGATCATATCGTTTTGTTGCAGTCGATAGAACGCGGCAAGCAGAGTGGGAATCTTGGCAACGACGGCAAGGCCGCGATAGCCTTCGTCGCTCTCAAATGGAAGCTCTTTTGGGCCTACAGGGCAGGTATCTAAGACGGGAATCATAGACTGCAACATGCTCATTGAGTGCATCTCGCGCGGCAGGCTTGTCAACGTGTCTAGCTCATTAGTCGCTACAGCGCCGTTGATATTCAAAAAGTTTTGCAGCTTGCTTTCTTCTTCTTCGTTTGGCAATTCACCAAAAAGCACTAGCCACATGACGCGATTAAAACTCAGGGTCACAAGGTCTTCGATGGTGTAGCCGCGGTAGCTGAGTCGGCCGATGCCGCCTTCAACATTGCTGATGCTCGTCTGGTCAGCGATGACACCTTCTAGACCTTTTGAATATTGTTCTGACATGTTGATACCTTTACTAATGATAAACAGGTGGGAGCGTGATTCAGTCCTGTTAAGGCGAGGACTACTACAGTGCGTTAGCGCGAACATCGGCTAGCGCGTAATTAGGACGGCCGTATTATAGAAATCGCCAAAATTTCCGTAAAATAAGCTAATCTAATTGATTGATTAGCAGTGCTTATGTATTGTGGCTTTTCATCGCTATTAGGGCTGTTTGCCTATGACTCCTTCGTACCTAGAAATTCAAGAGATTCGAACATTCAATACGGTAGCCCAGACCGGCGGGTTCAAGAGTGCGGCGGATAAACTTTTTGTTACGCAATCCGCCGTGAGCCAAGCGATCGCCAATATCGAACGAAAATTAGGAACCCGTTTGATCGAACGCGGTAAACCGATAGTGCTGACCGAAACCGGGCAACGCCTGTTGGCATATGCCAATGTGGTCTTGCGCGAAGAGCAAGAAGTGCTCACCGATATTGCCAATATTCAGCAGGGGGTTGCCTCGACGCTCGAGATAGCGATGAGTGGCACAGTCAGTCAACTCTATGGAAATGAATTGCTTGAGGACTATTGCGATAGCAATCCTTTGACGCGCTTGAAAGTCGATGTGATGCCAAGCAGAAAGATTATTCAGGGGGTTTTGGCTGATACTCTTGAGCTTGGCTTTGGGCCATTTCAGCATCAGATGTCGCCCTTACTTGAGACGGTGCCACTGTTTAGCGAGTCGCGTAAGTTGGTCATCAATAACTCTCATCCTAAACTCGCACAACTTTTAGAAGATGCCGAAGGCGGTATTCAACAAATCCCCTTGATGGTCTCGCATCTCGAAGACCCAGATGTGCGCCCGGCTATAGAAAAGCTGCGCAATGAATTCGGGACAATCTGGGAGATCAGTAACCTTTCATTGCGCTTGAATATGGTCGCTCGCAATATTGGCATGTGCTATGTGGATGAACGAGTGCTGCAAGCCGAGCCATTGTGTGCCGGTTTTGTTCCTTTGGAAGATTTGCGGTTCTCGGATATCGACCTGACCTTTGGTCTGTATTATCGTAAGCGCCGCAGTCTCTCCACCGGTGCGCAGCAGTTTATTGAGATCTGTCAGTCTTTCGATTTTGTGAACAAGGCAAGGAATTCACCACGATGCCCGCTTTAGACCTTTATGCTGGCCCAACCGCGTTAAAACAAATACAACGTGAGGGAATTAACCCCGATCGTTTTAATATGATCGTTGGGGCGTCGGGCGGGCCAAAATGGTTTGTTCTGTATGGCCTAGATCGCTATCTTTTTGGCGAGTTCTTCGCCAACCGTCAATTGCCACTCTATACATTAGGGTCTTCGGCAGGCGCTTGGCGTTTAAGCTGCCTTGGCTTGCAAGATCCGCTGGCAGCGATTGATCGACTCGCTACCCATTATGCAGGGCAACGCTACTCTGCCACACCAACGGTGGAGGAGATCACGCGGGAAGCGCAGATACTGCTCGATATTGTCTTAGGCGAAAATGGGGCAGAGCAGATAGCCAATAACCCCTATGTTCGCGTCAATATCATTGCCGACCGCAGCCGTGGTTTGCTTGCTAGCGAAAAGCGCTTTCCTTTAACAGCCGGTTTAGGGCTCACCGCCTTGAGCAATACCGTGAACCGACGCTTGCTTGGTTTATGGTTTCAACGCACCTTATTTCATGCCGGCCCATTATCTAATAGCCTTGCACAGCTAAAGGAATTTTCAACTCAATTCGTCAAGCTGCGCAGCAATAACGTGCATAAAGCACTGTTAGCCAGTGGCTCAATTCCACTAGTGTTGGAGGGGGTGAGTGATATACCGGGAGCAGCGCAAGGGGTTTATCGAGATGGTGGGCTCACTGACTATCATTTCGACTTGCCGTTTCAAAACAATGAGGGGCTAGTGTTGTACCCACATTTTTATTCCCATTTTATTCCGGGGTGGTTCGATAAAATATTGCCCTGGCGGCATGCGGACCGACAACATTTTCACAATGTACTGGTCTTGGCGCCGAGCCAAGAGTTTGTGAGCCAGCTACCCTATGGCAAAATACCGGACCGCAAAGATTTTGAGACAATGGACTATGATACGCGCAATGCGTACTGGCAGAGCGTGTTGGCACAGAGTGAGCATCTTGCCGACGAGTTTTCCGAGATAGTGCGCACCGGTGATGGACTGGCGCGAATTAAACCCCTACACGAGGCAAGTAAAAGATGAAGCAATTGTTCTATGGTGTCGGATTGAGTGCAATGTGCTTGACCTTGACGGGGTGCTTGGGCACGGTGGTGGGGACTGCGGTCGATGTCACCCTTGAGGTTGCAAAGGTGCCCTTCAAAGTGGCTGGTGCGGTGGTAGATGTGGCGGCTTCCGATGATGATGACGAAGATAAGGATTGATCGATGATAGATCCGAAAGACTTTAATGTGCCCTTGCAGTATAAGCACTGGTCTGGCGACCCTGCGGAGGATCGTGTAGGGCCGTTTTTCTTTCGAATAGAGGAAGGGATTGTCTATTCTGCCTTTCGACTGCAAGCCGAGCATTGCAATAGTCATCAATCTGCCCATGGCGGCATTTTGATGATGTTTGCTGATTACAGTCTATGCATCGCCGCTAATGGCGGTGAGGAAGAAAGCGTCGCAACTGTCAGCTGCAATAGTGAATTTGTGGGCCCTGCCATTGTCGGTGATTTGATTTGCGGACGTGCAGAGGTCAGTCGTCGGGGCGGCTCATTAGTATTTGCTCGCGTTCAACTCAGTGTAAATGACACGATTATTTTAGACGCGAGTGGGGTCATTAAACGTCTACGCCCCAAACACCGTTAGAGCCGATATAGGCGTTCTGCATTAGCATAGAACAGCGCATGTTTTTCGCTAGCGCTGCAGTGCGCCACAATTTTCTTGAAGGCATTCCATAATACCGAGTAAGAAACTGACATTCGGTCTACTGGGAAATTGCTTTCAAAGAAACAACGCTCTACGCCGAAATGCGTCAAGGCATGATCGTAATAGCGTTGGTGGGCCTGCACGATTTCATCTGAACTTGGCGGGGTAGCACGGTTGTCCCACCCAAAGCCGTTGTCCGGCATTGCCAAGCCTCCTAACTTCAAATACACGTTCGGACATTTCGCCAAGTGCACGATGTCTTGTTTCCATTGCTGGAATATTTCGTCGCGCCGCCCCGCATAGATACCAACCCCTAGCGGCGTCCCTAGGTGGTCTAAGATCATTGTGGTCTCTGGTACGGCTTGTGCTAATTCAATGAAGTCTTCGTTCTGGTGATGAAAGTGCCAAGTGTCGTAGGTTAAGTTTTGTTCCGCTAATATTCTCAGGCCCGCGCGAAAGTCTTCGCGGCCATAAAGATAGGCTGGCGCTCGCCCGGTAATCATTAGGTCTTCTGGGCGCGGGTCTCTCGCGCCGGAATGCCGAATGCCACGCAATAGGCCGGCACTGCAGTCTGAATGGGCTTGCAGAGTCTCTAGTAATAGTTCAGCTTGTGCCCCCAAGCGTAAATCGGCGTGGGCGACGATGCCTGCAATCTGGGCACGGTTCGCAATCTTCTCGTCGGTTGCGATCTTAGCAACGGTACTCGTCTCTCCTGTGCAGCGTAGGTGCTCAGGCCCATCTTGCAGATAGAACGCGCGCGTCTCTACAAAGACAGTTTTTTGAATATTATGACCTGAGTGTATATCTGCCCAGAAATCATCGGCCGTGTAGTCAAAGCCAAAAGTGTCCAGCCACAGGTGATGGTGTGGGTCGATAATTGGCTGGGTGGGGTCGATGATCTCTTCCGTGTGCAATGATCGCCATTCATTGCTGCCAGGTTTAATGGTCATGATAGTAAAACCCTTTTTTAGTAAATATATAAGACACTGTAACAACAATACTAACGGGTTTTTCTTGGGTGAACGACTGCTCATTACAGAGTTTTGTCTTGGACGAGTCTGCGAGCGAATTACTTATTTATTGCACGTGGTGAGAGGCTTGAAATGGTGTAGTATTGCCAACAAGTGTGTGCCAAGGATTGAGCAAACATTATCAATAAAATTATAAGATGGGGGCTTTCATGCTGGTATCCGTTGTAGTAATCGTTGCCTATTTGGCGTTCTTCACAATGGCGGGAGTTTATCTAAACCGCAGCAATAAAAGCGACAAAGATTGGGCAACTGGCGGCGGGACCATGGGGGTCTGGCTGCTTGCCGCAGGGGTGGCGGGAACACGGATTGGCGGCGCGGGGACCTACGGTGTCGCCGGTGATGTCATGACCTCTGGGCTTGGCAACTTGTGGTATGGCATTAACTCCTTCACGGCCTTAGCTCTTGTCGGGTTTTTCTTTGCAATTCCCTATCGTCGACTCTCGCTGTCTAGTGTCGGGCAGGTATTTGATCTTCGGTTTGGCTCTAGACGTTGTCAGTCTTTGACGAGTCTTTGTGTGCAAACCGAATATCTGGTGGTCAATATCATCGAGCCTTTCGTGATTGGCTCCATTATCACTGGCGTTACAGGTTTGCCTTTTGGTGTTTCGGTTTTTATTGGCGGCTTTGTGATTCTGTTCTTCACCGCGACTGGAGGGCTGAAAGGGACGGCCATCACTAATCTTGTGCATTGCGGCATCGTGATTGTAGGGCTTTCGATTGTCGCCATTTTCGCAATGCAAGATATGGGTGGCTGGGAGGCAACCGCCGCTCGCGCTGACGCGGCTTTAGAACTTGCAGGCATGGACAAAGCGAGCTGGTGGAGCTTCACCGGAATCGGCTGGGTAACGATCATTGCACTGTCGTTGTCAGCCACTTTGCATACGCCTGCGGCGTCTGTTTACGCTAACTATGCAAGCTCGGCAAAAAAAGAGAAATACCTCATTCCTGGCTTTTTGCTCGCTGGGCTCTTGGCGGCCGTCATGCCGTTTATTGCTGGCATCATCGGCATCGAAGCATTTGCCCGCTATGGGGCCGAGAGCGGCTTGTCTAGTTACCGCAATATCACCCAGCTTGCTGTCGACACTGGCCCTATTATCGGCGGCATCGCTTTAGCCGCAGTTCTCGCAGCGTTGATCTCGTCGGGAGCGCCAATGCTGCTTGGTGGTGCCACGATGTTTGTCAATGATTGGGTGCCAGGGGCTAAGAATTTTTCGACCCAGAAGCGCTTGAAGGCCTATAAATTGACTGCGGTGATCTATGGTTTGGTGGCCACGATTATTGCTTGGCAGGCAAATATCTCTTCAGTGTTGCAATTATTATTGCTTGGCTTTGCGATGGTGGTGCCGCCAGCAATCGCGATCACTTATATGTTCTATTGGCGCAAGACGAGTGAGAAGGCCGCGTTCTACGGTATTTTGATAGGCTACGGTGGTGGCTTAGGGCATTGGTTGCTTAATACACTGTTTGCGGGGCCAAGTTCTGCCAATGCCGGCGGTTTTGCCCAGCAATGGCATGACCTGATGGCGGGCTTAGGTGAGTGGAGCGATCCGACTTTTTCAGCGACGCTTATTCCCTTAATCATGATCCCTATACTAACGCTTATCTACCCGGACGATCATGAGAATAGTGAATACGCTAGCAGTTTCTACAAAACCCTGAAAACGGGCGAGCGTCCCGAACCGGCGTAACTCATCAACGATTAGTAGTGGTAATGGCGGCGACGTGGTTTCACAGGAGCTAGCAGTAAATAGAAGACCCATGCGAACCACGATAAGAAAATGATCGCGAGGATCCACGCCGCTTTCTCGCCGCCGCTAGTCACATCAGAGCCTAGAATAAGCAATATGGGTAAAAACCATATGAAGAAACAGCCGGCGAGCACAAGTAAACCAAGACCTGCGGTTAACACAGGGGTGGCTATCAGTATCACTACGGCAATGATGGCGAATGTAAATAGTGCAGAAAGTAGTTTCATTGCGGGCGAAAATCTCCTTTAAGTATTGCTGCTTCGTGCAGCGTTTCTAAGAATATAGCGAGATTCGTGCCAGTTTTTAATATCTTGAAATTCAGTGGCTTAGAGTTAGAAGGCCAATCTGTGGCGCTGAATAATAGGCATATTCGCCAATAATGTGGTCAATTTTGCCTATGGCCAAACTTTAACATTGAGCCTGAATCAAGAACGGCCCCGTTTCTGCAAAGCTGGCGCGCAATAATCGGTCTAATTCCTCTGTTGTGGTGGCTGTTGCACCGGGAACGCCCATTGATTTTGCCATCGCTACCCAGTCGATCTCTGGGTTGCCAATATCAAATAGACTAGCTGCTGTGCTGCCCACATCTGTCACCCCTAGCCGCGCATACTCAACATTTAAAATATTATAGCTGCGGTTGGCATAGATCACGGTGGTGACGTTGAGGTTCTCTCTTGCTTGGGTCCATAGGCATTGAATGGTATACGCGGCGCCACCGTCACCTAGCAAGGCTAGCACCGGCCTGTCGGGACATGCTAAAGCGGCTCCGGTTGCTGCCGGCCCCCCTTGCCCAATTGACCCACCTGTGAGGCTCAGCCAAGAGTGCGGGGCTGCGAACTGGCAAGCAGGGTAGGCTGCATTGCCACCACCGGAATCAGTGGAAACAATTGCTCCCTGAGGTAGGCAAGCGGCAATTACCTGGGAAATACTGCGTGTATTCAAAGGGCCACTTTTATATTCTAATGTCTGTTTTTCAAAGCGCAGGATTTCTACATGCGTCGCATCTAGTGCATCGGCCAATTGCTCTAGAGCGTCAATGGCATCTTCTTCGATGCGGGCCAGAGTGATAGTAGAGCATTCGTCAGGGATTGGGCGTCCGGATAAATTCTGATAAGCGAAGAAGCTCGCAGGTGCCTGAGCTCCCACTAATACTAAGTGACGCGTGCCTTCTAGCGTGGACAAAATTTGTTCAGGGAAATAGGGCATGCGCTCGACTTGCACGGCGCCAGGGCCGCCGTCGATGCGAGCAGGAAAAGTGCCTGTAATGAGTCGGCAGCCAGTCTTTTGTCGAATCCGTGCTGCCGCTTCGAGTGCGGCAGGTTGCAAGGCGTGGCGTTCGAGAAGTAGCACAGACTTTTCGCCTTTTGCCAAAAGCTGCGCAACTGTGTCGACTTGGGTTTGGTTCACGCGCGCGCGTGCAGGAATTGGATTAGAGGCTACGGGGCCCAATGATTGCTCCCATGCGGCGTCCGCCCCCATGATTAGTGTGGCAATCTGCCCCAGCGAGCCCGGGTTGGCGCGTAAGCTGGCGCTAATCGCTTCGGCGCCATCTTGAGCGAGTGTTTGTGCAGTACTGCAAGACTTCGTCCATGCAGAGAAATTGCGCGCCAAGATGTCTATGTCGGAAGTCAGGGGCGCGTCATATCCCATATGATACTGAGGATGATTGCCAACAATGTTGATCAAAGGCGTTGCAGCTTTGCGCGCGTTATGCAAATTGGCAATACCATTGGCAAGGCCAGGGCCAAGGTGCAGCAATGTGGCAGCTGGTTTGCCCATCATTCTGCCATAGCCATCTGCTGCGCCTGTGCATACGCCTTCGAAAAGCGTGAGCACTGAGCGCATTGCTGGCGTTTGATCTAAGGCCTGAACCAAGTGCATTTCCGACGTGCCTGGATTCGCTAGGCATAATTCAACTCCACCTTGCGCCAGAGTTTCAATAAGCGCTTGCGCGCCATTCATTGTCGGTTGCTGCATGGGACAGATTCCTTAGTAGTGAAGAGGCCTAGCGAAGTCTAGCATAGAAGAAACTCAGCGAGCGTTTGTTCGCTTATCTTGATAAAAAATATTCGCAAATAATTGTACTGTATAAATACATAGTGTATATATATACAGGTGTTTGCGATTGGGCGAGCATAAAAAAACAAAGTTTCATAAGTGGTGGGCAATATGACAATGCAAAAAAGTTTAAAAAATGAAGAAATAACAGAGGTTTACAACGGTGTGTTGGATGCGTCGGTGCAAGAGCAAGAGATCTGGCAGATCGCCAATATGCTTCCGCATACTACTGTATATGAGATCAAAGAGAAGTTGTTGAACCTTGCAAGGGATCAACGCTTTGTTATGAATTACTGGTTGAAGGTGTGTAAGGTCAGAGCGATTCGTGGCTTGCCAATGCCTTGGGAACAGATTCACTAGGAGTCTTTGCGGGCGCCTTCGATTACAGCAAGGCTAATGCTTGCTTGATCACAACTGGTTCTTTGATATGATTGCCGCCACTTGGCCGGTTTGGCCATAGGTGTTTGTTTTCTTCAACTGAACCTTTACGGCAGCCCGACTATCATTGACTCCTATCGCCGCTAGAATTCTCCCGCGCATCAGCGCCCAAGGCATCGTCATAGCTGCATTGGCCTTGATCGTGTGGCTTTTTTTGTCATCTAGCGCACAAGCGGCGGAGCAAAGCTCTTTGCCCGAGATTACTGACCCAGAGTCTATTCGTCTTCCTGCGGATTTTGACCGTGTCGATTTCTACCTCATCACTGTCGATGTGGGCAATCAAGTTTGGGACAATTTTGGGCATACTGCGCTGCGGGTCGTCGATCGCAATAGCGATTCCGATCTCGTCTTTAACTGGGGCTTGTTCGACACCAGTGGTGGCAATGTTACCTTCGCTAGTAACTTCCTTCGCGGTATATTGAATTATCAACTGGGTGTGTCTCCGCCTTCGTGGGAGTTCGGGCGCTATGAGCGTGAGCAGCGAACCGTATGGCAGGATAAAATTAATCTTACCCCTGCGCAAAAAGAAACGCTTTACAAGCGCTTAGCGTGGAACTTGCGTGAAGAAAATATCGTTTATCCCTACCAATACTTTTTTGATAATTGCACGACTCGTGTGCGTGATTATTTAAACGAAGCCCTAGGTGGGCGTTTGCAAGATAGCAATAGAGCGTTTAGCCAGCGCACATTCCGCGATGAAGTATTAGATCATTATGCGAGTGTGCCGCCAGTAGCATTCTCTCTAGACGTACTGATGAACGATCGCATAGATCGCCGCATGAGTCAGTGGGAGGAGCTATTCTTACCTAAGCAACTGCGCCGTGAGCTACTTAATTTCCCTTCTGATGTGCTTGTCAATGGCTTGCGTGCAGACATGCTAGATGAGCCTGTAGTCGTGATGGAGTTTGAGGCACCGCAAGCGCTGGCGAATGTCTACTACTACCTAGGCGCGGGTTTACTGATCCCAACAATTATGTTGTTTTTAGCGTTGAAGCGCATTCCGATTTCCTCCTTTTCTAGCCAGCCTGGCTTTACCCTGCGCGGTGGTGCTTTAACCTACAGAATCATGGGGGCACTCGCGTTAATCGTCAGTTTCGCTAGTGGCATTTATGGTTTGATCATGAGCCTTGCTTGGCTAGAGTCGGCGCATCTAGATTTACACCACAATGTGAACTTGCTGTTGTTTTGGCCTACCGATATTTTAGGCGTCCTGTTCGCAGTGAAGTGGCTAATAGCAGGTAAGGGAATCTCGCTTAGTAAAACTAGCCATAATTTGATCATTCTGTATTTCCTTGCGCACCTGCTTGCAGCGCTTGTCTACGTGTTCGGCGCTCTGCTGGGGCTTATAGAGCAAGATGTGGTGTCTTTGCTGATCTTTGTAGTCCCTACTCTGATGGGCTTTTCAGTGCTGGTGTGGAATGCAGGTTTTAGCGCCGTTCGGCGCATTCGCTTCTCCTAATTCCCGTCCTGGCTAGACGATTGCAAGTTTTTTGTCTATTCCTTAAAGCAAAGGATAAGAGGCAATTACAATGACAAGGATGCAATCGAACAACTCCCCAACACCGACAACCCCCTTCGTCAGTCGTCTGTTTTCAGACCAAGGCATGACCGTTAACTTGCAAACACAGCAGGTCGGCCAGGGTGAATGGTTGCTGCGGATTTATGGTAGCCATGGGCAGGTATCCGAATGGATACAATGTTTCGACAGCCCAATCGAGGCCATGATTGCGGGGTTGTCCGCAATTCAAATCGAAGGCATCGAGCGTTTTTACGATGATCCAAACCTTACGCATCCGCAGGGGCAAACCAATTCTCAATACTAAGCACTAGGGGGTTCGTCGAAAACCTAGCGCTTTGGATCTGCACATTATTCGAGCACCGAACAAATGCTCGATTTTTCGTTTTATTCCCCAAATAAAAGTGATAGAGTCAAATTTCTAGCGCGTACTGCGCCTTAAATTTCGATGTAGGAGAGACCAAGTGAACGCCGAATTTACAGCCGAAGAGCTGCAATTCCAGCAAGATGTTAGGCATTTTCTCGAGGCGGAATTTCCTAAAGACATTCGCGCTAAGGTGAATAATCGTATTCGTCTAGAGAAAGACGACTATGTGCGTTGGCAGAAAGTGCTCTACCAAAAAGGGTGGGCTGCCCCGAACTGGCCTCAAGAGCACGGCGGGACTGGCTGGAGCGCGGTGCAAAAGTATATCTTCGCTGAAGAAATGGCCCGTATAGGGGCACCAGAGCCTGTCGCCTTTGGGATGAAAATGGTCGCGCCAGTAATCTACACCTATGGCAATGAAGAGCAGAAAAAACGCTTCTTGCCCGACATCTTAGCGAGCAATGTTTGGTGGTGTCAGGGGTATTCAGAACCCAATTCGGGGTCTGACCTGGCCTCGTTAAAGACAACAGCGGTGCGTGACGGTGACCACTATGTTGTTAATGGTACAAAGACGTGGAACACCTTAGGCCAATACGCCGATTGGATTTTCTGCTTGGTGCGCACCGATAACTCTGTGAAAAAGCAAGAGGGAATCAGTTTTTTGTTGATCGACATGAAAACACCCGGCATTAAGGTGAACCCTATCTATCTTATCGACGGTACACCAGAGGTCAATGAAGTCTATTTTGAAGACGTGCGCGTGCCGGTAGAGAACTTGATTGGAGAGGAGAACAAAGGCTGGACCTACGCCAAAGTACTTCTAACCCATGAGCGGACCAATATCGCAGGTGTGCCGCGCTCAAAAGTGCGTCTTGAGAAACTGCGCTCACTTGCCGCGGAGACGCCCGATGGCAATGGCAGTACGCTTGGGGACGACTCACTATTTCAAAAGAAAATCGCTGAGGCTGAGATTCAAGTGTTGGCCTTGGAATATGCAGAGCTGCGAGCCCTTGCGGCGGTCAGTGTTGGTAAAGCACCGGGCCCCGAATCCTCAATATTGAAAGTTGTAGGAACTGAGGTCGCCCAGTTCATTGATGAGCTTTATATGGAGCTTGCCGCATTGCAAAGTCTTCCCTATGTGCCCGATCAATTTAGCACGGGCTTCGATGGCGAAGAGATTGGCGACAATGGTGCCGCAGCAACTGCATTGAATTATTTCAACAATCGCAAAGCGTCTATCTACGGTGGGTCAAACGAGATCCAGAAAAATATCATCTGCAAGGCCGTGCTTGGGCTATAAGCCAAGTGCGAGATTAATCGGGAACTAAAGTGGATTTTTCATATAGCGATGAGCAGCAAATGCTGCAAGACAGTGTGCAAAAATTTGTACAACGCCATTATTCATTCGATGACCGCAATGCGATCCTTGCTAGCCCCAAAGGCTATAGCGAGGAGTGTTGGGCATTGTTTGCCGAGCTTGGCTGGCTAACGGTTCCATTTAGCGAGGGTGACGGTGGCTTTGGTGGTCTAGCCACTGACCTTATGGTGCTGATGGAAGAGTTTGGGAAGGCTATGGTTGTTGAGCCTTTTGTACCTACTGCCGTTCTCGGCGGGGGTATCGTTGCTGCGTTAGGCGATGATGAGCGTAAAGGGCCCATGCTTGCGGCGCTAATGGAAGGGCAGTTGCAGTTGGCAGGTGCGTTTTATGAAGCGAGTGGACGTTACAATCTTGCCAATGTCGCGACTAGCGCAACGCGCGAGGGCGACGAGTATGTCGTATCGGGTGAGAAAATCCTCGTTCTTAATGGGGCGCATGCGGACGGGCTTTTAGTATCGGTACGCACTAGCGGGGAGCAACGAGATGCCACTGGTATTTCAATATTACACATCGATAGTGCTAGTGCAGGTGTTAAGCGCCAAGAATACACAACGGTGGATGGCCACAAGGCGGCACAGATTCGTTTTGACGGTGTGCGCGTGCCTGCCGCCAATCTCATTGGAGAAGAGGGGGCTGCACTCAACGCATTAGAGCAAGTTGTAGATAGAGCAACGCTTTGTGTCAGCGCCGAAGCGGTTGGCGCATTAGACGCCCTGTTGCACAAAACAGTCGAATACAGCAAGACACGTAAACAATTTGGCACGGCAATCGGAACCTTTCAGGCTTTGCAGCACCGCATGGCCGATATGTTTATAGAGTGCCAGTTGGCCCGTTCTATTGTTATGATGGCGGCCATGAAGCTCGACAGCAATATTAGCGCGGGCGAAAAAGCCAAAGCGGTATCAGCGGCCAAAAGCCGAGTAGGAAAAGCTATTCGAAAAGTAGGGCAAGAGGCAGTGCAATTACACGGCGGTATTGGTATTACCAATGAGCTCGATGTCGGGCATCTGTTTAAGCGCGTTACGGGTATTGAAACGCTATTTGGCAACACCGATTATCATACTGCGCGTTTCGCGCAAAAATAGGGTTTGCAAAACTTGTGAGTGAATTGATTTTGGTACGTCATGGACAGGCCTCTTTTGGTGCCGAATCCTATGACAAATTAAGCCCACTGGGTGAAGAGCAAGTGCAGATCCTTGCACAGCATTGGCAATCCTTAGAGGAACAGTTCGATCATCTCTATTGTGGGGAACTGTTGCGGCAAAAGGAAACCGCGCAGCAATTACTGCCGTTAATAAAGACGTCGCCTGCGCACCCAGTTATTCATTCTGGGTTAAACGAATACGATGGCACACCGATCATCAATATTTATCTGCGTGACCATCACCCTGCTGACTCGCCTGTTAGCCTGCCTATACTCGACCGCAAAGAGTTTCAAAAAATCTTTGAGGCGGCTACATCAATGTGGATACGTGGTGAATTGAAGCCGGGCAGTGAAGATGAAGGTTTTGAATTTTGGTCGGATTTTCAGGCGCGGGTTCATGCCACTATGGATGAACTGATGGCTAAACATAGCAATGGCGCACGAGTCGTGTTGTCGACCTCTGGCGGGGTTATTGCCCTAGCATTGCAGCGCGTTCTTGGGCTTCCTGATGCGCAAGTGATTGCCGCTAACTGGATGGTGAATAATAGTTCGGTCACCAGGATCCGCTACGGGGGAGGGCGTGTATCCTTAACATTGTTCAACGGGCTTTCGCACTTAGAACTGCCGAGTCTGCGTGAAAAAATTACCTATCGCTAAGAATGGGATAAAACATATCGTGAGTACTGAGCAGTTATTAGATAAAGCGACACAGGTGCGGCAAGGCGAGGAACTCGATCTTGCACGTCTGCGTGAATATTTAGCGCCGGTACTTGCACAGAATTTAGATGCTTTGCAAGTTCAGCAATTCCCTGGTGGTTTTTCCAATCTTACGTATCTTCTCAGTGTTGGTGATCAAAAATGGGTGTTGCGGCGCCCGCCTTTTGGCAGCAAGGTTAAGTCCGCCCATGATATGGGGCGCGAATTCAAGATTCTCACGGCGCTAGGCAATGGCGTCTTCCCCTATGCTCCAACCCCAATCCACTTCTGTGAAGACCACGATATTCTAGGATGCGACTTCTATTTGATGTCCTGTATAGAAGGGGTGGTGATTCGCAAAGACTATCCCCCACAGTTGCAATTGACTCCTGAGCAAGTGCGCACCCAGTTTTTCAATTTATTCGATGTGTTGGGTGAATTGCACTCTGTTGATTTAAAAAAGGCGGGGCTAGAAAACTTCGGCAAACCGGAAGGGTATGTTCGACGTCAGGTAGAAGGGTGGAGTAAGCGCTATCTTAACGCAGTCACACCCGATGCTCCGAGTTTTGAGAAAACCATGCAATGGTTGAGCGACAAAATGCCAGCTGAGAGTGGCATGGCTCGTATCATTCACAACGATTTTAAACTCGACAATGTCATCTGGTCAGGGCAGGACCCATTGCAAGTGATTGGAGTGCTCGATTGGGAGATGACTACCGTTGGCGACCCATTAATGGACTTGGGTTGCACGCTTGGCTATTGGGCTGAGGCTGCAGACCCTGAGCATTTTCGCCGTTATCGGGCTATGCCAAGTGATGTTCCTGGTGCCCCAACACGCGCACAGATTGTCGAGCGTTTTGCGCAGCGCACGGGCCTGCAAGTCGAGAACATCGATTTCTATTTCTGTTTTGGCATGTTCCGCTTAGCGGTGATCGGGCAGCAAATCTATTACCGGTATCATGAAGGGCTCACTCAAGACGCGCGATTCGCCACAATGATCCACAAAGTGCACAGTTTGCAAAAAATGTGTGAACTGTTAATTGCTAAGACCGACCTTTGAGCCGCTAACTGCGGCTTTTTTTTTCATCTGTTTACGTGCACTTCTCTCGAATGCGCGCTTCCACTTTCCTTTCTTGAAAATATGCAAATACATGCTCGACTTGATGATGTAATCGGCAATCAAAGCGGCATAGATCCAATAAATGCCCAGGCCAGCAAAATAGAATATCGCGGTCATCACTACCCGGCCCAAGAAGATCCCAGAAAACATAATCTTCGCTGGTGAGCGTGTATCCCCAGCTCCGCGCAGGGCGCCGCCAAGCGTAAACTCGATGGCCATCATTGGCTGCACGATCGCGACCATTATGGTCAAGGCAACAAGATTATCGAGAATGGCTTCACTGCTAACAAAGAAGCTGCCGATGAGCCGAGCATTGACACCAAGAATCAGCGCTAGAACTAGCATGATGGCGAAGGCGATGCGTAAATTTCGCCAAGTGGCTTTCTCAGCCGCCTCTGGTTCTTTCGCGCCTAGATGTTGCCCAACCATTGTTGAGGTGGCGATTGAGAAACCTAGCCCGATCACGATCGAGAGCGAGAGAATATTGACGCCGATGCCATAGGCAGTAAACGCCTCTGTGCCAAATAACGACACTACCCACATAAAGGTAATGATCGAGGTGTTAAAAAGAGTCTGTTCAATGCCCGCAGGCACCGCGATGCGCACAAGCTGTGCCATTCGCTCTGCGCTATAGAATGTTTGCTTTATAGGTTTAATGATTAGGCGTTGCGATTGCCAAAGGATCAAGAACAGTGCTGCGGCCAAGGTGTAGGAAATACCAGAGGCATAGGCAGCCCCCAGTATCCCGACCTGAGTAAATCCAAACGCGCCATAGACTAAGGCATAAGCAAGCGCCACATTGATGATATTGCCAAGTGCGATTACCCACACTGGCGTAAACGCATCGCCGGCAGCGCGCAACCCCGCACCGATCACGGCGAGAAAGGAGAAGAACACATTAAAATAGATCAGGATTTTCAAATACTCCGCGGCATTGCTCAGATGTTCACCCTCTAAGCCAAAAATACCCACGAGCGGTGTTGCGACAAATTGCATTAGCACACAAAGCCCAAGGGAAACTCCCATGGTGATGAGAATCGATAGCTTTATGACCCTGTCAGCCTCTTCTTGATTTTTTGCTCCCCATGCGTAGGCCACCATTGCAGTGGTGCCGACAGTAATGGAGAACACAATCAATTGAATGGCCATATAGATGCGATCGGCGGCGATGACGGCAGCGACAGCGCCGTCTCCTAGGCTTCCAACAATCTTAATTGCGGCAAGATGCACCATCGACAGCAATAGATTGCCAACGATTGTAGGGCCTGCCAATTTCATCAAGCTCAGGCGGGGGGCTGGTGTTGTCGAATTCGTTTCGCTTGCGGTGTTCTCGGACATCGTGAAGTTCCTGAGCCCAATCGGTGATTGAACGAAAATTAGGTCAATCGGGTTCTTTTTGATTGCGAGCGAGGGTTTGTTCGCTTTGTGCAGTAAAAGCGCGGCAAGGATACGCCTGCAATTGTTCTGAGGCAACTTTGTAGAAAACTAGGTGGGTTTCAACGCCGTAACAGGTAGCGTTGACTGTATCTTGGCAAAATCTTGACCCATTGCAGGAGATAACGTATTTTCAGGCAGCTCGAAGCCCCATTGTGGGGCGATGTCTGTTCCTTAGCCCGTCTGGCATCTCCATTTCTCTGACCTCAACAAGAAGAACATAAAGTGACCGAATCCAGTAAAACCAGTTTGATGCAAAAAGTGATAGTCTGCGCCGCCTTTTTCAATGGCTTTATCATCATGACCATTGAGCTCCTTGGTGGGCGAGTGTTGTCGCCATACTTTGGCACTAGCGTTTATGTTTGGGGCAGCATTATCACCATTTTCATGCTATCGCTCTCATTAGGCTATCTATGGGGGGGCAGGCTTTCTTCAAAAAATCCTAGCCACAAGATGTTCGCGTCGTTTTTCCTGTTGTCGGCATTGCTATCGTTGCCCATTATCTTTTTTGCAGAATGGACCATGACGCAGGTGTTTCTGAGCATTGAAGACCCGCGCTATGGCTCCTTACTCGCGGCAATTCTGCTTTATTTTGCGCCTATCTGCCTTATGGGTATGGTGTCGCCTTACTCCATTCGCCTTTTGGTGAGTTCTGAGGAAAACAGTGGCCGTATGGCTGTCTCTTATACACATCTGACGCTGCCGACGAGCGATCTA
>CAJXSF010000064.1 GCA_913061515.1 uncultured Gammaproteobacteria bacterium
ATCCGGCGCAGCCGCTGAAGGTCGAAGGTTCAAATCCTGCCCCCGCTACCAATAGTAGAACAGTAGTGATAGTAGGCGCCCGACTCGGGCTCAGCTTTCAATCCGGCGCAGCCGCTGAAGGTCGAAGGTTCAAATCCTGCCCCCGCTACCAATAGAAGTACCAAGAAGTAATTAAAGAGCCCCATATGGGGCTTTTTATTAGGCGCGATTTTCGCCTAGCAAGGTCGGGCTGGTATGCTCCACATCGATAGAGAGTGATTGTCGGTGTTACAAAGTCAGTATTTTAGGAGTGGGCCGTAGGCCCATTTTTTGTTTGTGGAATGTGATTTTCGCTAAAACGAAACAAGCATCCAATATAGTGGAGTGAAACTTGAGTACAAGTGTGACCCTAATTAGCGATTTGATCCGGCCCACTGTTGAGGCGCTCGGGGTTGAACTGTGGGGAATTGAACATAATATTCAAGGTAAATACAGTGTCTTACGCGTCTTTATCGACAAAGGCGGCGATGGCATCACTATTGAGGATTGCGAGAAAGTATCGCGCCAAATTAGCGGTATTTTTGATGTGGAAGACCCAATCCCAGGGGAATACACGCTAGAAGTTTCATCTCCTGGAATGGACCGTCCCCTATTTGAAATCGAGCAATACAAGAACTATGTGGGCAGTGAAATTGCTGTTCGTCTTCGCTCCCCTGTTGACGGTCGCCGTAAGTTCAAAGGCGTCCTGCAAAACGTGGATGACGATAGCGTAGTGTTATTGGTGGATGGACAAGAATTTAAACTTGCCGCAGTGGCAATAGATAAAGCGAACGTAGTGTACTAAGAAGAGTACAAGGACTTGTCTGGTAAGTGCCCAATGGGTGTATCCAGGTTTTTGCAGAATAATAGATTGATGACCTCTAGAGTAAGGTGACACGATTATGATGAGTAAAGAAATTCTGTTGGTTGCGGATGCAGTCTCGAATGAGAAGGGCGTGTCACGCGAAGTCATTTTCGAAGCTATTGAGTCAGCATTAGCGACTGCGACTAAGAAATTTTACGAAAGCGAAGACATGGCTTGCCGTGTTCGTGTCGACCGTAAATCTGGTGAGTATGAAACTTATCGAGTGTGGAACGTTGTTGACGACGAAGAATTTGTTGGGAAAGGTTCTCAGCTAACCCTAGAGCAAGCGAAAGAGAAAAATGCCGACCTCAACATTGGTGATGATTGGGAAGAGCGTATTGAGAACATCGAATTCGGGCGTATCGCCGCACAAACTGCCAAGCAAGTGATTGTACAGAAAGTGCGAGAAGCTGAGCGCGATATCATTATTGCAGAGTATATCGATCAGATTGGTAGCCTCATCTCAGGAACAGTAAAGAAAGTAACACGTGAAAGCGTGTTGGTAGACTTAGGTGGTAATGCGGAAGGTTTGTTGACTCGTGAACACATGATTCCACGCGAGAACTTCCGCACCGGCGATCGTATCCGTGCCTTATTGTTAGATGTTCGTTCGGAGCCACGTGGCCCACAATTATTCTTGAGTCGCACAGCGCCAGGCATGCTGATCGAATTGTTTAAGATAGAAGTACCAGAAATCTCTGAAGAGGTGATCGAGATTAAGGCAGCGGCTCGTGACCCAGGTTCACGAGCCAAGATTGTAGTAAGCACAAACGATGGTCGCATTGATCCAGTGGGTGCTTGTGTTGGTATGCGCGGTTCGCGTGTACAAGTGGTCTCAAACGAGTTAGCCAATGAGCGTATTGACATCATTCTTTGGGATGATAACCCAGCGCAACTCGTCATTAACTCTATGGCGCCTGCAGAAGTGGCGTCGATTATCGTTGATGAAGATAGCCACACGATGGACGTTGCTGTTGAAGAAGAAAATCTTGCCCAGGCTATTGGCCGTAATGGTCAAAACGTTCGCCTTTCAAGTGAGCTGACTGGCTGGACCATCAATGTGATGAGCGTTGATGAAGCCAATGAAAAACAGCAGCAAGAGTCGAGCGGTTTCGTTGATATGTTTGTCGTTAAGCTTGACGTCGATGAAGATGTTGCAGAGATTCTGGTGGCTGAAGGATTCACGTCTCTTGAAGAGATTGCCTATGTCCCGCTAGATGAGATTCTAAGTATCGACGGATTCGATGAAGAGATCGCAACAGAGCTACGTAATCGAGCAAAAGATGCATTGCTAACACAAGCAATTGCATCAGAAGAAGATTTATCCAACGCCAATATCGGCGAAGACCTTCTTAATATGGAAGGAATGGATGAGACCTTGGCTTTAGCACTCTCTAAGAAAGGAGTGCTGAGCATGGAAGATTTGGCCGAACAGGCTGTAGACGAATTGATGGATATTGAAGGCATGGATGAAGAGCGTGCTGGCAAACTCATTATGACTGCGCGAGCCCCTTGGTTCGAATAATTAGAACACCACAGTTCGCGAAACGTGAGTATCGGGTTTGACCGCAAGAGAAATTAGGAGCAATTAAATGGCAGATGTAACAGTCAGTGAACTCGCCAAAGTGGTTGGAGTTTCAGTGGAGAGACTTCTTTCCCAAGTGAAAGAAGCGGGTCTGCCCCATACAAAGGCGGATGACTCGATATCAAACGAGGACAAGAATACCTTATTGTTATTCTTGCGCCGTAGTCATGGTGATAACGAATCGAAAGATGCGGCACCAAAAAAGATTACTTTAAAGCGTAAGACTGTGGAGACGTTGAAGTCTGCTTCCAATCATGGTCGTGGTAAGACTGTGGCGGTAGAGGTTCGTAAGAAGCGAACCTATGTAAAACGCAGCGAATTACAGCCTGAGAAAGAAGAGATTCAAGAAACACCTGAGTCAAAAGAAGAGTTGGCTGCAGCAATTGAAGCGGCACCAATGGTTGAACATGCGGCAACGCCTGAGACTGAAGTTGCTGCAGAAGTAACAGCTACACCAGCGCCTGAGGCGAAAGAAGCTGCGCCTGTTGAAGAAGCACCTGTGCCTGCGCCCGCAGTGGACGAAGTCAAGCCTAAGGCCGCTGAAGCGCCAGAGCCGCGTCGTCATACAGCCCCTGCTCGTGATACAGGCAAAGGCGGCAAGAAAGACAGCGATAGCAAAGATGACGAGAAAGGCGCTTTCCGTAAAAAAGATAAAGCGCCTGCCAGAAAACAAGGCAAGGGTCGTGCATCAACAGAAGACTTTGTTCTTCAAGATGGCGATTATGCTGATGGTGGTCGTGGACGTCGTGGTGGTCGTAAGAATCGCTCGCGTACTAGCAAGCAACATGGCTTTGAGAAGCCAACTGAATTTATCGCGCGCGAGATTACAATCGGTGAGGCTAACTCAGTTACAGAGCTCGCACAGAAAATGTCTGTGAAGTCTGCTGAGGTAGTCAAGGTGCTTTTTAAGATGGGCGTTATGGCGACCATTAACCAAGTGCTTGATCAAGATACAACGACTCTCTTAGTAGAGGAGATGGGGCACACGGTTAAGTTTGTTTCCGAGGACCATCTCGAAGAAAGTCTATTTGAATCGATCGCCTATGATGGCGGTGAAGAGTCAGTGACGCGTGCGCCAGTGGTGACTGTCATGGGCCACGTAGACCACGGTAAAACATCATTGCTCGACTATATTCGTAAGGCGACAGTAGTCTCTCATGAGGCTGGTGGTATCACTCAGCATATCGGTGCCTATCACGTAGAAACACCCAACGGCATGATCTGTTTCCTTGATACTCCAGGGCACGCAGCGTTTAGCGCGATGCGTTCACGTGGGGCGAAAGCCACAGACGTGGTAATCCTCGTAGTTGCTGCAGACGATGGCGTTAAGCCGCAAACAGAAGAGGCGATTGCCCATGCGCGCGCCTCTGGCGTACCGATTGTTGTCGCTGTAACCAAGATTGATAAACCTGACATTGACGTAGACCGCGTCCGCAATGAGCTGGCGGCACTAGATGTGATCTCTGATGCTTGGGGAGGGGATATCCAGTTTGTAGAGGTCTCGGCACACACTGGCCAAGGCATTGAAGACCTGCTTGAAGCAATCTTGTTACAAGCTGAACTACTTGAGCTAAAAGCATTTGTCGATGCGCCTGGTAAAGGCGTTGTGATTGAGTCTCGTCTTGATAAAGGGCGTGGGCCAGTAGCCTCAGTGCTCGTTCAAAACGGTACGTTGAAAGTGGGCGATATCGTGCTGGTCGGTCATGAATATGGTCGCATTCGAGCACTAGTGGATGAAATGAGCCAGTCTGTAAAAACAGCTGGGCCATCGATTCCTGTAGAGATTTTAGGTCTCAATGGCGTTCCAGAGGCCGGCGATGAATTCGTCGTTGTTGCTGATGAGAAGAAAGCCAAAGAAGTTGCTGCGCATCGTCGTGAGCGTCACAAAGATAACAAAGTGGCATTGCAGCAAACCAATAAAATGGAATCGATGTTTGCCGGAATCGGCCGTGCCGAGATGGGTATCATGAACATCGTTCTTAAGACCGATGTCCGAGGCTCGCTAGAGGCAATCGTTTCATCATTGCACAAGCTAGGCACTGAAGAGGTCCAAGTGAACATCGTGTCATCAGGTGTTGGTGGTATCTCAGAAACTGACGCGCATCTCGCTGCAACATCCAAAGCCATGATTATTGGTTTCAACGTTCGTGCAGATAAGAGCGCACGTCAGATTATCGAGAACGAAGGCCTAGAGCTTCGCTATTACAATATTATCTATAACGTGATCGATGATGTGAAAGCAGTGCTGGGTGGCATGTTGACTCCTGAGATGCGCGAAGAGATTCTGGGCGTTGCCGAAGTGCGCGACGTGTTTAACTCGCCTAAGTTTGGCCAGATCGCAGGTAGCATGGTGATCGAGGGAACTGTTCACCGCAATAAGCCTATTCGTGTATTGCGTGATGATGTGGTGATCTACGAAGGTGAGCTAGAATCCTTGCGTCGCTTCAAAGACGAAGCCAACTCAGTGCGCAATGGCATGGAGTGCGGTATCGGTGTGAAGAACTACAACGATGTGCGTGTTGGCGATAAGATCGAGGTCTATCAGACCACTGCCGTTGCCCGTACACTGTAAGCCGGAATAATTCATGGCAAAAGTATCACCTAGAGTTCAACGCGTCGCCGATCAGTTGCAACGTGAATTAGCGATGCTCATCCAAACGGAAGTAAACGATCCGCGGGTGGGCATGGTGTCAGTGACTAGCGTAAAAGTGAGTCGAGACCTTGCCTACGCAGATGTCTATGTCACTGTGATGGGGTCTGTTGATGGGGCCGCAGCACTAGCGCCGGGGGTCACCCTCGATCAGGCCGATGAACTTGATAAGCTCGAAATTCAAGCCAGCGTAAAAGCACTCAACAGTGCCGCTGGCTTTTTGCGTACATTGCTTTCCAAACGTCTTAGCCTTCGAATTACCCCGAAATTGAAGTTCCATTTTGACGAAAGCGTCGCGCAAGGGCAGTACCTATCTTCCCTTATCGATCGTGCAATCGCCGAAGACGATGAACACCAGTCTTGAAGTAATGCTTAGGCTGGGGAGATAAGTTTGGCGCAATATCGAAGAAAACGTGGCCGTGATATCAGCGGCATAGTGGTGTTAGACAAAGCGACAGGCGCGAGCTCTAACGGTTGTCTGCAAGAGGTTAAAAGGCTTTTCGAAGCCGAGAAGGCCGGCCATACAGGCGCTTTAGACCCATTAGCAACAGGTGTGTTGCCATTGTGCTTTGGCGAGGCGACGAAGGTGTCGCAGTTCTTGCTAGACTCCGATAAGCGCTATCGCACAGTCTTGCAGCTTGGAGTGCGCACCGACACGGCCGATATAGAAGGCGCGGTGATTAGCGAGCGCAGCCCCGAAGGCATTAGCGAGGAGATGATCCTTGCAGCATTAGAGAGCTTCAAAGGCGATATTGAACAGACGCCACCGATGTATTCGGCCTTAAAACATAAAGGTCAGCCTCTCTATAAATTAGCGCGAGCGGGCAAAGAGGTAGAGCGCAAGGCGCGACCTGTGACAGTTTACGAGTTGACGCTCATTGCCTTTGATAAGGCCGCGGCAACGCTAGAGCTAGAGATATTTTGCAGTAAAGGCACCTATATTCGCACTATCGGTGACGATCTGGGTGAGATGCTAGGCTGCGGAGCGAATGTGATTGCCTTGCGCCGCCTACAGGCAGGGGCTTTCATTGAGGCGCAATGTGTTAGTATTGAGCGCCTTAGAGCCTTGAAGGAAGAGGGCGGTTTAGAGGCTATCGATGCCTTGATCAGCCCCGCAGATATCGCTGTACAGAGCCTGCCCGAAGTTAATCTTCCAGCAGCGACAGCCGCATTTGTTAAGCAGGGCCAGGCGGTAATCGTCAGGCATTTGCCCGTATCAGGCTTAGTACGTCTATACGAAGAAAAACGTTTTATCGGCATTGGCACCATTTTGGACGATGGCCGAGTAGCCCCTAAGAGGTTGTTTGCAACCTAATCTTTAAGGGCAGTATTCTTAGGAAAGGTACCAGATGACTATAAATATGCATGGTTATTCTGGCTCGACAAGGATGTCGGCAAAAAGTTGCTCCACGATTGGCGTGGCCAACTATTTTTAATCAATGCATATTTTAGGAGATAGAAAATGGCTTTATCAGCAGAACGCAAAGCGCAGATCGTAAAAGAGCACGCACAGAGTGAAGGTGACACGGGTTCTCCAGAAGTGCAGGTAGCGCTTTTGACAGAAAACATCAATCAGCTTCAATCTCACTTCAAAGCACACATCCATGATCACCACTCACGTCGTGGCTTGATTCGCATGGTAAATAGCCGTCGTAAATTGCTCGACTACCTAAAAGGTAAGAGCTCAGAGCGCTATGTTGCCTTGATTAAGAAGCTTGGTCTGCGTCGCTAAGTTGTAAAAGTAATTCAATGATGAAGAGATGAAAATTCGACCTTGTTTGACATGGATGTCAATTGCAATGGTGCCGGGGTCAAAATAAAAAATACAGGAATAGAGTATGTTTAATATTGTGCGTAAGACTTTCCAGTTCGGTAAAGATACCGTCACTCTGGAAACAGGTAAGATTGCACGACAAGCATCGGGCGCAGTAATCGTCACGATCGGGGATACACAAGTATTGGCAACAGCCGTTGGCAAAAAGCAAGTCAAGCCAGGCCAAGACTTCTTCCCACTCACAGTGAATTATCAAGAGAAGACTTATTCCGCGGGCAAGATCCCCGGTGGCTTCTTCAAGCGTGAAGGCCGTCCTACAGAGAAAGAAACACTCACTTCTCGTCTAATCGACCGTCCTATCAGACCGCTTTTCCCAAAAGGTTTCATGAATGAAGTACAGGTAGTGTGTACTGTCATTTCTGCAGGTAAAGACAAAGATCCAGATATCGCAGCGCTAATTGGCGCCTCAGCGGCCCTTGCGATTTCAGGCATTCCGTTCTTAGAGCCAGTTGGCGCAGCACGCGTTGGTTACGATTTGAACGAAGGTTATGTCTTGAACCCTAGCATTTCTGAGCTTGCCGATTCAGCATTGGACATGGTTGTGGCCGGCACTAAGTCAGCCGTATTGATGGTTGAGTCTGAAGCGAAACAGCTTAGCGAAGACCAAATGCTGGGTGCGGTTCTGTTTGCACACGAAGCGATGCAAGTTGTAGTCGACGCAATTGCTGAATTCAAAGCAGAAGCGGGCAAGCCAATGTGGGAGATCACTCCTGTAGCGGTAAACGAAACATTGTTGGCAGGGCTAGAACAAGGTTTTGCAGAGAGCATTGGTAATGCTTACCAAATTTCTGACAAGATGCAGCGTTATGACGCACTTGGTGCTTTGCAAGAGCAAGCGAAAGAGCAGTTCGTGAGCGAAGAGACAGGCGTAAGCGCTGAAGAAGTGAGCAAGCTATTCGGCACGCTAGAGAAGAAAGTGGTCCGTAACCGCATTATCGAAGGCGCGCCTCGAATTGATGGCCGTGACACTCGCACTGTTCGTCCAATCGAAATTGAAACGGGTGTTCTTCCTAAGGCGCACGGTTCTGCCTTGTTCACTCGTGGTGAAACGCAGGCTTTGGTCGTGACAACTCTAGGCGCGGTGCGCGACTCGCAGTTGATCGAAGGCCTTGAAGGTTCACGCAAAGACCCCTTCATGTTGCACTACAACTTCCCTCCATTCTGTGTGGGTGAGACTGGCATGATGAGTGGCCCTAAGCGTCGCGAAATTGGTCACGGCAAATTGGCGCGTCGCGGCGTACAAGCGGTAATGCCTTCTGAGGAAGATTTCCCTTACGCCATTCGTGTTGTGTCTGAAATCACTGAATCTAATGGTTCAAGCTCGATGGCCTCTGTCTGTGGAAGCTCGCTAGCGATGATGGATGCCGGTGTTCCTCTTTCGGCACCAGTGGCGGGTATCGCGATGGGCCTGATCAAAGAAGGCGATCGATTCTCAGTATTGACTGACATCCTTGGCGATGAAGATCACCTCGGTGACATGGACTTTAAAGTGGCCGGTACAGCGAATGGTGTCACGGCATTGCAGATGGATATCAAAATCCAAGGCATCACTGAAGAGATCATGGAAATCGCATTGAACCAAGCCAATGAAGCGCGTTTGCACATTCTTGGTGAAATGAACAAAGTGATCGACAAGTCGCGTGAATCGGTATCAGAAAATGCGCCTTCAATGGCGATGATGAAAATCGATCCAGACAAGATTCGCGATGTGATTGGTAAAGGCGGTGCAGTGATTCGTGGTATCACGGAAGAAACTGGCGCGTCTGTCGATATCGATGATGACGGCAATATTCGCATTTATGGCGAAGATGCAAGCTCACGCGATGCGGCTATCGCACGAGTTATGGCCATTACAGCAGAAGCTGAAGTGGGCAAATTGTACATGGGTAAAGTGGCACGAATTGTTGATTTCGGTGCTTTTGTCACGATTCTCCCAGGCAAAGACGGTCTTGTGCATATTTCACAGATTTCCAGCGAGCGCGTTGAGAATATCGGTGAGTACCTGAAAGAAGGTCAAGACGTCCTCGTGAAAGTGACTGACTTAGATGCGCGCGGTCGTATCAAGCTCAGCATCAAAGAAATCGAGGAAGAAGAGAAGGCAGCATTCGAAGCTGAGCAAGCAGCAGAGTAAGCCTTTTGTTCTAAAAAGATCCCGTCGCGAATACGGTTTGCGACGGGATTTTTTTTGCCTACAAAAACCTAAAGCCGCTAAATTTAACCTTCTAGGATGGTGGCTTTATTGTTATGCTCAGAGCTTGTATTTGCTACAGGTTACTCGTCATGTCTTCTTCTCAAGCCACCACAAAAATGCACATTCGTTCCGCCACTATCGATGATTGTGAGCTCATTCTTGGTTTTATTCGCGAGCTCGCCGTTTATGAAAAATTAGAGCATGAACTTGTGGCTACACCGCAAATACTTGCCAAAACATTGTTTGGTGATAAAGCCTACGCTGAAGTACTGATTGGTGAGTATGAGGGCGAGCCTGTTGCCTATGCGCTGTATTTCCACAGCTTCTCAACTTTTCATGGGCGGCCCGGAATTTACCTAGAAGACGTCTATGTGCAACCGGCAATGCGTGGCAAAGGCATGGGCAAGCTGATAATGAGCACTCTGGCGCACATCGCCTTAGAGCGCGGCTGTGCGCGATTTGAATGGTCGGTGTTAGACTGGAATGCCCCCTCCATCGCGTTTTATCGCTCTATTGGTGCAGAACCTATGGAAGGCTGGACAGTGCAACGAGTGTCGGGAAAAGCGCTTGAAGAGTTGGCCGCCAGTCGCGGCAAGGAAGATTAAGTGGAAGGAATAGTCTATGTGAATGGGGAGTTTGTCCCCGCCGATAACGCGAAGGTGTCGGTGTTTGATCGTGGTTATCTTTTTGGCGATGGCGTCTATGAGGTTCTGCCAGTATTGAACTCTCGTTTAATTGAAGGTCAACATGCAGTCGCTCGACTTGACCGTAGTTTGAGCGAGATAGGCATGGCTTGGCCTTGTAGGAAAGAGGACTATCTTGCCATTTTAGAGGAACTGCGCAAGCGCAATAGGATCGTCGAAGGGTCGGTCTATATGCAAGTCACCCGCGGTGTCGCGAGTCGAGATTTCGCATTTCCTAAGCAGACGCCTACCACGTTCGTTGCCTTTGCCAGTGCGCGAAACTTAATCGACAACCCCTTGGCAAAAACTGGGGTAAGCGTAGTGTCGGTGCCAGATCTGCGCTGGAAGCGCAGAGACATCAAGTCAATCAATTTGCTCGCGCAGTGCATCGCCAAACAAGAGGCTGCTAGTAAAGGGGCCTTTGAAGGATGGATGCATGAAGACGGCTATGTCACTGAAGGCGCGTCGTCGTCAGCATTTATAGTAAAAGAGGGCAAGATTATTACTAGGCCGTTAAGCCGTTCGATATTGCCGGGTATTAGGCGTAAAGTAATATTAGAGTTGACGAAAGAGCATGGGATTGCCCTTGAACAACGCCCATTCAGTCTCGAAGAAGCAGCGCTCGCAGATGAAGCTTTTTTGAGTAGTGCGACTACGCTAGTGATGCCTATTATCAGCCTTGATGGTAAAGCTATTGGCGATGGCAAGCCTGGACCTGTGGCGCAGTTATTGCGGCAACTGTATATTGAAACAATTTTTGAAGAAGCGAATAGTTAGAGTATTAAAAGAACCTTAACTGTAAGGCCGGAGATATTACAAATGAGAACGCGTTTTTTAACCAAGACGTTCGTCGTGACCTTGTCGGTCTTAATTTCTGTTGCTGTATTCGCTGATGGGCGCACCCCGTTACGTGCGAAGAACGGCATCGTGGCTAGCGCGTCGGAGATCGCGTCCCAAGTTGGCGTTGATATCATGAAGCAGGGCGGCAATGCCGTTGATGCTTCCATCGCAACCGCATTTGCCTTGGCCGTCACATGGCCGACTGCGGGAAACATCGGTGGTGGTGGTTTCATGGTTTATCATGGCGAAGATGGTCACGCGACAACGTTCGATTTTCGCGAGAAGGCGCCGTTGGCTGCCACTGAGCGTATGTATTTGGGCTTAGATGGTTTGGTTGTTGATAACTCCAACCACCGTTCGCTATTGTCAGTTGGCGTTCCGGGCACTGTGGCCGGCCTATATAAAGCCCATGAGACCCTTGGCAGTTTGCCTTGGGCTGATCTTGTCGCCCCTGCAGTAAAACTTGCTCGCGAAGGAATTCCAATTTCTTGGGAGCTTTACTCTGGTTTTCAACGCAACCAATCATTCTGGGATCAATACCCATCATCTGCGAAAGTGTTTCTAAAGGCCGATGGGTCTGCGTATGAGTTTGGTGATACATGGGTGCAGCCAGATTTAGCGAACACTATCGAGCTGATTCAAAACGAAGGTCGCGACGGATTCTACAAAGGGAAGAA
Organism: uncultured Gammaproteobacteria bacterium; assembly: GCA_913061515.1. Classification (GTDB taxonomy): domain Bacteria; phylum Pseudomonadota; class Gammaproteobacteria; order Pseudomonadales; family Pseudohongiellaceae; genus UBA5078. Next base: position 11,344 of record CAJXSF010000064.1, read on the forward strand.
TGCCAAAATGCTTGCAGATTTTATGCGGGAGAACGGCGGCATAATTACCGAAGAAGATTTAGAGAAATATGAAGCAGTAGAGCGTGCTCCTGTTCGTGGTACCTATCGTGGATTTGAGATTGTAAGTATGCCGCCGCCCAGCTCCGGTGGGGTTGTTATTATAGAGATGTTGAATATTCTTGAAGGCTTCGACATGGCTTCATACGGGCACAACTCAGCCCAGTATCTGCATTTGTTGACAGAGGCCGCGCGCCGCGCCTATGCCGATCGCGCTGAACATTTAGGTGACCCAGATTTCAATGAGGGCATGCCTTTGGATAAGCTTCTAGATAAAGACTATGCGGCGACTTTGCGCGCTTCAATCGATATGGATAAAGCGTCGGTAAGCTCAGAAACAGAATTCGCCAATATTTACGAAAGTGAAGATACGACTCACTTCTCGGTTGTCGATAAAGACGGCAATATGGTGTCGCTGACCTATACCCTTGAGAACGGCTATGGGTCTCGTATTGTGGCTGAAGGCGCCGGATATCTTTTAAATAATGAGATGGGGGATTTCAACGCGGTGCCAGGTGTTACTAATAGATCTGGGCAAATCGGTACGCCTCCTAACTTAATTCGACCTGAGAAGCGTATGCTCTCTAGTATGTCTCCTACAATTGTCGCTCAAGGTGGTAAGCCCTTGTTCGCAATCGGCAGTCCTGGCGGGCGTACGATTATCAACACCACAATTCAAGCGATCTTGAATGTGATTGATCATGATATGAATATTGCCGAAGCCGTTGAGGCACCTCGTATTCACCATCAATGGTTGCCAGACGTGACCAGTTTTGAGGGCAGCGGTTTCTCAGAAGATACCTTAATTATCTATGAGGACATGGGGCACGAAGTACGCGCTCGTGGTGAGCAAGGCACTGCAATGGGTGTCTACAATGATCGCGATGCGGGGCTGTTCTTGGGCGGTTCTGATTCTCGTGCAGGAGACGGCGCAGCTGTAGGCTACTAAGCCTATTAGTTGTTCGGTGTAAGCCGGGGAGTTATCCTCGGCTTACATCCTTCACAATATTGCTAATGGCATTAGCCCATTGCACTGTCTTGACCATATCCACCGCATCCGGCCAACGATCATCAGGGTGATGAAACAGCGGGTTGGTGCCCAAAAGCGAAAGAAATTGTCCCTTTGCGTCAAAAATATTCCTAGCCTCCCCCAACGGTCGATTCGCGATCGGTGTTTCGATATCCGCTTTAAGATTCAAGCGACGAAGATGACCGGCACTCAATTGTCTAACCGACTCACTAGAATACTGCAGTCGCACTTGTGAACTTGTAGCTGCGAAATTTGCCCCTAAGTGAATCCATATGGCCGCATCATTGGCCAATGCGGGGTTTGCATGCAGCATTAAATCTAAACCCAAGTGTCCAAGTTCGTGCCCAGAGTTCGCTGTAAAAATCACATCCCGGGCTGGGGGTTCTTCGATCAAGGCTCGTATGATTTCCATGAACACTGCGATACCGCCGCCACGCTCGGATGCGCAGCGCCACCAGCCACTACGAGGCGTCATTATGACCACTGGCGCAAGATCTGGGTCTGTCCCATCGATTCGTGCACTGACATTGTAAGCCTTTCCCTCTTTATGCTCACAGAATGCCACAAGTGTTGCTTGGCTCCGTTTAGCCATCGCTTCTTGCAAAGCCTCCCAATGAGCATTGGCAATTTGCAAAGTGGGAGGTCCGACAGGGGCCGAAAAATCTTCAGCGTTTAACATTGCAATGCCATCACTGGGGTAAGAGGCATCGCTGACGATGACGATTGCGCGATGGCGATTAGTGCGGCGTATTGCATCGAGTTCGCTGTGTATTGCGCTCGCGGTAGATGGAGGCAGCATGACGACACCAATCTCAGCGTCGCTGCCGAGTGGGCCGAGAGTTCCAGTGATGCCGTTGACGTCTGTGTAGTGACAGTCATGCAGTGGTTCTCCTTCTAATTGCATACCGTTGAACTCAAAGCTCGCATAGAGCACATCCACACGATTGAGCTCTATAGGGTCCATGAACGCGGGTATCCCTAGGTCTTGTATTCGATCCGAAAGCCAGGCCCCACTGACCGTATCGACGGCGGTGCCGGTGCGATGATAGCCCTGTGCAGAATACTGTCGAATGGCATCGGCAATACGCAGTTCCTGCGCACTAGGTTCTTGGCTGAAAACAAAGTTAGGGTTTGACAATAAGGGCAATGCGGGCAGCCAACTGAGGAATTGTCTTCGTGTTGAGCTCATGGTCATAGTCCGGTTATTAATTGTTATTTTGAGTATGCCTTAAGGGTGTTCGACTTTCTGCGTATTGCCACGCAAAAGCCCAACGCCAAGTGCTGCCATGGCAATGGATATTAGAGGGTTTAGATAATTTAAAAACGCATAGGGCGCATAGTCTAAGACAGAGACCCCCAATGTACTTGCATAGAAGGCGCCGGCCGTGGTCCAAGGAATTAACCCAGTGCTCATTGTCGAGCCCTCTTCGACTGTTCTTGATAGCACCGCGTTGTCTAAGCCTCTCTTTTCGTAGGCTTTGCGGAACAACTGACAGTTGAGAATAATGCTGATGTAGGCCTCTCCCATGCCCATATTGCCGACAATGCCAGCGCCAATCGTGGTGGCAATGAGCGAGGTGGTACGCCGGACTCTGGCGATGATTCCTTGCAACAATGCTTGTAGAAACCCTGCGGTAAATAAGACGCCACCCAGAGCTAATGCCATCAGCGACAGCAGCAAGGTCCAGCTCATGCTGCTAATGCCGCCACGGCCAAGCAGTGAGTCCAGGCTCGCAATGCCTGTTTGCCCCGCTGTATTGCTCCAAAGGCTATTAAGAACGTCGACAAGTGGCTGTTGCTGGTAGATCACCGCGATCGCGACAGCGCAAATAACGCTGGCGCTCATGCTGATCTCTGCTGCCACTCTTTTGATACTTAATAGCAACATAAGCAATAAGGGGAGCAGGGTGATCAATAATGATAGGGAGTATTGGCTAGAAAGAGCTGTTTGAATCAGAGCAATCTCTTGTGCTGGTAGCGCATTGGCGGAGTAGCGCATGCCAATTCCGGTGAAGAGGATAAGACTAAGCGCATAGGCTGGTACGGTGGTGTATAGCATTGAGCCAATGTGTCGGTATAAGTTTGTGTTGGCACTCATTGCCGCAAGATTGGTGGTGTCGGACATTGGGGAGAGTTTATCGCCGAAGGTCGCGCCAGCCACCACCATGCCAGCCACAATCGGTAGCGGAACTCCCATCGTCGCGCCAATCCCAATCAAGACCACGCCCAATGTGCCGGCTGTGCCCCAAGACGTGCCTGTGGCGACAGACATGAGGCTACACAGCAACAGGCCAGCGCTAAGAAAGAATGTGGGGCTGAGAATGTCTAAGCCGTGGAAGATCAAGGCTGCAATCGTTCCGCTTTGCATGAATGCGGCAATCACCATACCGATGAGAATGAAAATATAAATGGCGGGAAGCGCGTTGCTGATGCCTTGGTTCATCATTTCACGCAGCTGCGTAAAGGAATAGCCTAAAGCCTTAGCGTGTAAACACGTCCAAATAAGGCAAAAGAACAACAAGATGTGCAAGCTGATGGAAAAGACAAATAGTCCAACTGAAATCATCAAAAAATTGCCGCCGAAGCAAAGCATTGCTTGTAGTAAGGATGGCAAGCGCACAGTGTCATTCATAGGCAGACTCAAACAATAGCAAAGCAAAAACGATTACTTAGCAGCCTATCACTTGTAAGGGGAAGCGCAAACTGAAAAGCCCAAAGACATAGAAGGCCGAGCCTGCTAGGATAAGTTTCCATGAATATAACAACGTCAATCGAATCCTTTTTGGGGCAGCTTGCGGGTTTTTTATGGGGCCTGCCACTCGTCATACTTCTAGTGGGGGGCGGGCTGTTTTTCTTGTTTTATTCTCGTTTTATCCCCTACCGTCACCTTTCAGAAAGCTTGCGCTTATTGACACGTCCACCCGATGACGATGAACCAGGGCAGCTGTCGCATTTTCAAGCCTTGTGTACCGCCCTGTCCGGCACCTTGGGTATGGGGAACGTCTCCGGTGTCGCGTTAGCCATCGCAATGGGTGGTCCTGGTGCTATTTTCTGGATGTGGGTGAGTGCTCTGCTAGGGATTGCCACCAAGTTCTACACTTGTACATTGGCAGTGATGTACAAGGGCAAAGACAGTGAGGGCGAATGGCAAGGCGGCCCTATGTATGTCATCCGTGAGGGGCTTGGTCGCCGCTGGTTGCCACTGGCCTATTTCTTTGCCTTAGCTGGCCTGTTAGGCACCTTGCCGATCTTTCAGATCAACCAGTTAGTGCAAGTGCTGCGCGATACTATCGCAATTCCTGCAGGCATCACCGCCGCTGAGGAACACTTTACCTTCGATCTCATTGTTGGCTGTGTTTTGGCCATTGTGGTCTTGATTGTAGGCTTGGGTAAACTCCCTCGTTTGGGGCGTATCGCCCGAATTATCGTGCCGAGCATGGTCGGTGCTTATATCCTCTTAACAGGGTTTGTTTTGATTAGCCATGCGAACGAAGTGCCGGCTGCGCTCGGTTTAATTATTAGTGATGCCTTTACTGGCAATGCTGTTGCAGGTGGCGTTGTGGGGGCCGTAATCATAACGGGTATTCGCCGCGCGGCCTTCTCTAATGAGGCTGGAATAGGTACCGAGGCGATGGCGCATGGCGCGGCGCGAACAAAAGAGCCTGTGCGTGAAGGTTTAGTGGCGATGTTAGGACCAATCGTGGATACCTTGATTGTGTGTACGTGCACGGCGCTGGTAATCCTTATCAGCGGTGTTTGGCAAAGTGGTGATGCCGATGGCGCCACGTTGACGGCAACCGCCTTTGGTGAGCTATTCCCAATGGGCGGCTCTGTTATTTTGGCAGTACTGGTGTCGGCTCTTGGTTTGAGTACGGTGTTTACTTTCTGGTACTACGGCAGTAAATGCCTAGGTTTTCTGATTGGGGCAAAATATCAGCATCACTACATCTGGTTTTATATGGGCTTGGTGGTGATCGGGGCAGTGGTCTCTTTGCAGATTGTCGTGAATCTGATTGATTCTATGTATGCCTTGATGGCGATACCGACTATGACCGCCACGCTTTTACTTGCTCCTAAAGTCAATCAAGCAGCAAAAACCTATTTTGCTAAAAGAGAATCTGCTTAGTCTGGTAGATGTCGTTGGTGTTCTTCTGTCCAATGTTCTGTCTCTAGGCCAATTGTGCTTGAGATAAACTTACCGCCATTAGTCGCGCGGTAATGGGCGAGCGCCTTGAATACTAATGGTGAGCCGAGCAGCAAGATGGGGATGTTGATATAGAGCATCATGATATTGGTAAGATCAGACATTGCCCAAAGATTCCCTAGTTCTAAACCTGCTAGTACAGAAAGCGCGCCGAAAGGCACAAACACCAGTGAACCAAGTACTCTGACCCCAATGATGAATTGCGGGGTGCGAGAAATAAACGTTGCAGAGATCTCGGCAAACGAGATCATTCCCAGCAGCGTCGTGAAAGCGAAAAGTGCATAGCAGATGCTCACGATGATTGTGATAATGGCGCTAATAGACTCAGGGATTAAGGCTTGTACTGAGCTGACATAGGTCGCGATGCGCGAAGCGCTAACTTCAGCCCACAACGCTGGGTCATCGAATCCCATCCATAAATGAGCGATGACAACAATAAAGCCTGTCATCGTGCAAATTACAATGGTATCGAAAAACACTCCAAGGCTTTGCACAAAACCTTGCTCGCAAGGATGGTCGTTGTCGGCGACCGCTGCGGCCATTGTAATAGTGCCTTGCCCTGCCTCATTAGACATCAATCCGCGTCTAACCCCTTCTGCCAATGCCACGCCAATGCCGCCACCGAACAGAGCGTCAGGGCTTATTGCGCCACCGATGACTTGACTAAAGAAAGCAGGAATCAGCGGCAAGTTGATGAGAATAATTGCTAGGGATATGCCGCAGAACACGATGGCCATGATCGGCACCAGTTTATTGGTAAAGGCGGTGACGCGCCGAATACCGCCAAGAATGAGAAAGGCACAACCGCCTACCAAAAAGATCGCGATTGCGAAGTATAAAGGAGATTGTCTGTCGGCCGTTTGCCCGGTTGCGGTATCGACAATCATTCCGATAGCGCTAAAGACATTAAATGTTTGTACCGGCACATTGAAAAATGCGTACACCATGAACGCAAGCGAGAGCACTATTCCGATGCTGCGAAAATTTCCAAGAATTCGCCGCCCGTAAAATGGCAGGCCACCCACGAAGTCGTGATTGTTTTTCTCTTTAAACAGCTGCGCTAGGACGGACTCAACAAAGGCGCTGGACATGCCGAAGAGTGCGGCAACCCACATCCAGAATAATGCACCTGGCCCACCCACGGTAATAGCACCGGTAACGCCTACTATATTGCCAGCTGTCTCTTATACACATCTGACGCTGCCGACGAG
>CAJXSF010000065.1 GCA_913061515.1 uncultured Gammaproteobacteria bacterium
GTAGAGAGGTCTCGTGGGCTCGGAGATGTGTATAAGAGACAGTATTAGTGTTGGCGCCTATGTGCCAGGCACAGACAAAGATATCGACTTTGCAATTGAACGCATGCCGCATCTTCGCCAGTTCATGCAGCAAGGCTTGAAAGAGAAAGTGAGCTTTGAAGAGGCCTTGCAAAAATTGTCTCGCGTTGTTGTCCCAGCTGCGCGCCCTAATGTCGCTAGCAATAATGTGACACCGCTGCAGTCAAGAACGCTAAGCCATGGTAATCCTGCTCAAGCCGCTAGAGGCAATTAATGAAGCGCTCGAAACGTTTAGACACGGTTGTCGACCTAGCGCAACGAAAGCTAGATGAGGCAGGGCAGGCCTTAGCCTTTATTCAGCAGAAATTAGGTGATGAACAAGGCAAGCTTACCCAGTTGAAGGAATACTTAGTCGAGTATCGCAGCACCATTCAAACCGCTGGGGCGAAAGGGCTCAGTGTCCAAGCCTTTCGACGCTACAACGATTTTAGCGACAATGTGGCCAAAGCGATTGCGCAGCAGACGCAGCAAGTCGCCACAGTCGAACAACAAATTGAGCAGATTCGCCGACACTGGCAAATGCTCGATGCTCGCCACAAAGGTCTTCTAAAACTTCGCGATAAAGCCTTACTGGAAGAAGCGGCTGCCTATGAACGGCAACAACAGAAAGAACTCGACGAGCTAGCAGGTCGCTGGCATCTGAAAAAGCGCATTTTCTAAATATTGGCAAACTTATTGCTCTTACTCTGTTAGGAATTCAATTTGAGCCTGTGGTAGTGCTCAAACCTCAGAGGATTAGTTATGCCTGCAATCAATGGATTATTGCCAATCGCTTCGTCTCAGGCCGTTAAAAAGCAAGGCGCGCACTCGGGTTCTAATGAGCCCAAGCTTGCCCCTGTAAAAGAGACGGCAAAGCCTGAAAACAAAGGCGCTGAGAGCGATAAGCAGGATTTAAAGATTAGTGAAAAAAAGCGTTTCGATGAGACCCTAGAAGAGAAGAAGAAGGATCGTGAACTGGCCTTCGAGCAAGAAGCAGGGAGCCCAAGCGAATCAGTAATCCAAGTTAAGGAGCCTTTGAATGAGCTTGCCGCAAGCGGAAATGCCCTGCCGTTAACGGGAGAGACATTGCCGACAATGGCCTCTGAGAAGGCGGCCAATCACGCAGCGTTTGACAGTGCTGAACCAGTGTTGGCAGTGGTATCCTCTGAAACTGCGAGTCCAACGCCTGCAGAGTCACTGGCCACTGAGCAAGGGGGCACGCTCGTCGTTGATCAAGGTACAAACCTGACTGCCGAGCAAGCGGTCCCTTCTATTGTCACGCAAGAGTCTTCTGTACAAGAGCAATTGCTTGAGCAAACTCCAGAGACGGAACAAAGTGTAGAAGCGAGTGATTCATTACTCTTTGCTGATGAGGACGCACAACTCGCTGCCAGCGTTCAAACGAGCGATACGCAATCCCAAGGTGATGCGCCTAATACCATACCTAAATCCGATTTAGACGGCGCGCTCGCCGAGCAAACCCAGCGGAATTTATCCAACAATAATGCGGCAACGAATGACACAAGAGCGGTTGCTGATCAGGCTGAGCGTGTTCGTGCATGGCGTGGTTTGAACGCGCAAGAGCTGCAAAGTACAGCCACTCAAACACCTCGACAAGAAACCGCCGTTAATGCAAACACGGCGGATCAGTCTGGGCAGTTCCAGCAATTTGCCCAATCGCTGCGTTTGGCGGTCAAGCAAGGCGAAAGCAGCGCAGGCAGCATTGGCAGCGAACGCAGTGTTACAAGCACTAGTGCGAGCAGTGCCAGCACTAGCGCTGAAGCTTTGACCTCTTGGCGCACTGAGACTGCACAAACTCAGCTTCTAGGAGCGAACCGCCAAGGTTCTAATGCCTCGAGTTTCGCGCAAACCATGCAAGCCTCCAATTTTGGGCAAGCCTTAGGTCAGAAAGTTGGGCAAAACGCTTGGGGTGAGAGCATCGCACAAAGAGTGACACTCATGGCAGGGCAGAAAATGAGCTCAGCGCAGATCCAACTAGACCCACCTGAATTAGGCGCTATGACGGTGAAAGTGACAGTGAATGGCGATCAGGCTAGCGTGAGCTTCCATAGTGCTCATGCGGTAGTGCGTGATGCGCTCGAAGCTAGCTTTCCGCGTTTGCAAGAGATGCTTGGTCAACAGGGAATTGAACTTGCAGATGCACAAGTCTCCGATCAATCCTCTGCACAACAAGATTCGCGTGGCTCGGCTAACTCAGTGGCTCATGGTGATGTGCTTGGCAGTGAGGAAGAGGGTGTAGTTCTGAGTTCTCAGACAGTACATTCGGCAACAGGCCTAATTGACTATTATGCCTAAGAAAAGTGTCAGTATTTTGTCGCCACTAATCTCATCCTAATGAGTTTTCTTGCAGCAGATTGTCAAATAATGGTAGGCATACTTCGGTAGAATCGCGCAAAGCCTTTATTCTAGAGGCTTTGCGCTTAATTAAAAATCTCTTCTTATAGTGCAGATCACTGGCACAGCCTTTGCTACAATCCACTGACATTCCAGTTTTTGACGGTGACGATATGGCAGAGAATACTCCACAAGATGATGCAGCGGGCGAAGCCGCCTCGGGAAAAGGCAAAAGCCTCATTCTATTAATCGTAGGGGCAGTTCTATTAGTGCTTGCCGGCGGAGGTGGAGCCTATTTCTTTCTGCTCGGTAGCACAGGCACAGAAGAGGCTGCAGAGGCAGCGCCTGAGGTTATCCCTACTGGACCTATCGAATATTTGGATCTCACGCCGGCTTTTATTGTCAGCTACCCATTTCAAGGGCGCCAGCGTTATTTGCAGGCGAGCTTAACCATTATGTCTCGCGATGCCGCAGCACTAGACGCCGTGGTAGAGCACATGCCGATCATTCGACATAACCTACTAAATCTATTTACTGCGCAAATGCTGGGTGTGGCTGAATCCCCGTCCTCGGGGATTGAAGAGTTGCGTCTGCTTGCCACAGAAGAAGTGAAATCAATCTTGCATGATGAAATCGGTCGTGACGGTATTGAAGAAGTGCTCTTTACATCATTCGTGACTCAATAAACAGGTAAGAACCATGCAAGACCTCTTATCACAAGACGAGATCAATGCGCTGCTACATGGCGTCGACGAAGGTGAAGTCGATGTCGATAGCGGTGATGGGGCGCAAAATGTGCGCGCCTATGATCTTACGAGTCAGGAACATGTGGTTCGCCACAAGATGCCGACGCTTGAAACGATCAATGAAAAGTTTGCCAATGCGACGAGTGCTAATCTGTTTAATCTTCTACGGCGCGAAGCCCAGGTAAGTGTCACAGGCACGAAGATAGGCAAGTTTAGTGAGTACAAAAACTCCCTTTATATGCCGACCAGTCTTAATCTATTTAAGATGCGCCCATTGCGCGGGACAGCGGTGCTGTCTATGGATGCTTCCTTAGTGTTTCGTCTAGTCGATAATTTTTTCGGGGGGACTGGCCGAGAAGTTAAAATCGAAAGCCGAGAATTTACTCCTACTGAACAGCGCGTTCTGCAGATGGTCCTCAACCAAGCTTACGCCGATATCGCGCAAGCTTGGAAAAAAGTCTATCCAATCGATTTAGAGCCGCAACGCTCAGAAGTTGATCCGGATAACCTCACAATTTTAGCTCCAAGTGAACTCATCATGATCACTGTGTTTGCAGTGGCGTTTGAGGGCGGTGGCGGTGGTGAAATGCAACTGGCCTTACCCTTCAAAATGATCGAGCCTATTCGCGAAATTTTGGAAGAAGGGGTACGAGTCGATGTTGATGATGTCGATGAAAGCTGGGGCGAAGCGATCCGGGAAGACATCATGGATGCGCGGGTAGAGTTTGGCTGCAGAATGTTCCAACAAGCCATTACATTGCGCGATGTTGTGGATTTAGAAGCCGGCGATATTGTCCCGGTGGATATGCCCGAAACAGTGGTGTTAAAGGCGAACGGAGTACCAATGTTTAATACTAAGATTGGCGTGTCGAACGGCAATCTAGCACTAAAAATCGATAGCTTTATTGCCAACAAAGGCAATTCGGCAAGCAAGGGGAAATAAGATGGCTGATGATCCACAAAACGAGGGTAGAAAGAATCCTGCCGATGATGGCAAATTTGTCGAAGGGATTGCGAAAGATGGCAGTGGTGCTGTGCCGCCTACTAAAAACCCTGACGGTGGCAGCCCAGACCTAGATGTAATTCTCGATATTCCAGTGCAAATTTCAATGGAAGTGGGCAGTGCCTCTATTACCATTCGAAACTTACTGCAACTCAATCAAGGATCGGTGATTGAGCTAGATCGATTAGCCGGTGAACCATTGGACGTAATGGTAAATGGCACCCTGATCGCCCATGGTGAAGTTGTAGTCGTTAACGATAAATTTGGCATCCGTATGACGGATGTTATAAGCCCCTCTGAGCGCATTAAGAAACTGCGCTAAATAGGTCATCGCGATAGTCGTCTTACCTTGCACGTCATACTCGTGCAGGTTGGGCTCGCGCAGGAGTTAATGTGAATAGTTTACTAACCGCAGTTGCTACAAGTACTGCAGGCCAGCAGGGCGCATCAGCGATGAGCATGTCGGCCATGTTAGAGATGATTCTTTGGCTTGTTGTTGTCGTAGCCTTTATTCTTGCCTGTGCCTGGGCTTATAAAAAGCTCAATGGAGGCATGCTAGCCCCTATGGGCGTGATCAAAGTTCGCAGTGTGATTTCTGTGGGAAACCGTGAACGTATCGCACTTGTCGAAGTGGGCGAAACCCAGTTGTTAGTAGGCGTTACCTCTAGTCAAATCAATACACTGCATGTGTTCGATAAACCGGCGATTGATCTAAGCGCCGCCACAGATAAAACGCACCCTGTTAATAGTGAATTTGCAGCCAAGCTGCAAGGCCTACTCAATAAGGACCAACAAAAGTGAGATTGAGTACCCTACAGTTCGCTACGATCTTATTAGCCTTAGTGGCAGTCTTGCTCATTTCGCTACCTGCCTCTGCGCAAACGCCTAACGGGAGCACCACAACCACCACTTCTACAGAAGATCTTACCCCACAGAGCGCTTTCGATCTGCTGACATCAAATACCAGTTTAGGCGTGCCAGCCTTAACAGTCAGCACTGACGAAAATGGCATGCAGAACTATTCTGTCAGCATTCAAATCCTATTGTTGATGACGCTATTAACATTGCTGCCAGCATTGTTAATGATGATGACCTCGTTTACGCGAATTCTGGTGGTGTTTGCTATTTTGCGACAAGCCCTTGGTTTGCAACAGACTCCATCGAATCAAATACTATTGGGCCTTGCATTGTTCTTGTCGTTTTTCGTGATGACGCCGGTATTGCAAGAGATTAATACGAATGCCTTGCAACCGTATTTGGCTGAAGAAATGAGTGCGGGGGATGCCCTCGTGCAGGCAGAGATTCCAGTGCGTAATTTCATGATGGCTCAAACACGGGAGTCTGACTTAACGTTGTTTATGGACTTGTCACAATCAGCGCCAGTGGCCAGCCAAGAAGAAGTGCCCTTTACAGTACTCGTTCCCGCTTTCGTAACCAGTGAATTGAAAACCGCGTTTCAAATTGGATTTATGCTATTTATTCCGTTTCTGGTAATCGATTTGGTTGTTGCCAGTGTATTGATGGCAATGGGCATGATGATGTTATCGCCAATCATCATTTCTTTGCCGTTTAAAATTATGTTGTTCGTGCTTGTCGATGGATGGGCCATGGTGATCGGCACCCTGGCAGCGAGTTTTGGTACTTAAAATGACACCTGATACCGTAATAGATATTTGGCGCGAAGCAATGTTTCTTATTGTCGTGATGGTCTCGGTGATCGTAATGCCGAGTCTTGTGGTAGGTTTGGCGGTTAGTACGTTTCAAGCGGCCACGCAAATCAACGAGCAGACCTTGAGTTTCTTGCCGCGTCTATTGACGACGCTAATGTCGGTTATTTTGGCCGGCCCTTGGTTACTGCGTCGCGTATTGGATTTTACCGAACAGCTAATCACTAGCATTCCTTTCATGTTGGGCTGAGGGCATATTGTGGAGCTGATCGCGATGAGCTCAGAAGAGTTAGGTGCCTATATCGGCGCCTTCCTCTGGCCGATGTTTCGAATCATGGGGTTTTTTCTAGCGGCTCCTATTTTCGGTTCACAGCTCGTGCCAATGCGCATTCGTGTTGTCATGGCTGTCGCGATCACCGTGTTGCTTGCCCCATTATTGCCTGAAGTTCCGCTGGTGCAAGGTGTTTCTGTTGGTGCCTTTTTGGTCGTGACGCAACAGCTTTTGATTGGCGCTGCCTTGGGCTTCTTCATGCAGCTGTTGTTTCAAGTTTTCGTGATGGCGGGGCAGTTGATTGCTATGCAGATGGGCCTAGGGTTTGCCTCAATGATGGATCCAGCCAATGGCGTTAACGTGGCGATCATGAGTACGGTCTATATGATGATAGTGATGTTGTTGTTTGTCACCTTTGGTGGGCATCTAGTTATGTTGGAGATTTTGATTGAAAGCTTCACCATTTTGCCGATCTCTACATTTGGAGTAGAGGCGGGGCTAATGATTCGGGTGGTCAATACACTGAGCTGGGTATTCTCTAGTGGCTTGGTATTGGCACTGCCAGCTTTGACCGCATTGCTAATTACCAATTTTGCCTTTGGCATCATGACTCGCGCGGCACCGCAGTTGAATATTTTTGCGCTCGGTTTTCCCGTCGCGCTAATGTTTGGTTTGTTTATTATTTGGATAACGCTTGGGACTTTTTTAGATTCGGCTGAGAATATATTTGCCGAATTTTTTGCAATGGCGCGAGAGCTGCTTTAGTGGATCTCGCAGAATGATTAATGAGTAGGCGAAATGGCTGAAGATAAAGATTCCTCGGCGGAAAAGAGTCAGGAACCCACCCAAAAGCGTTTAGACAACGCACGTGAAGAAGGTAATATTGCTCGCTCGAAAGAGCTCAATACGACCGCAATCTTATTGGGTGGAACTGGCGCGATGATTGCCTTTGGTGGGGGCGTTGCGCTCTCACTCACGCGCATCATGGAAAGCAATTTCGTTCTCGACCGCTCGATGGTCTTTGATACTTCCGCCATGCTTGCGCATTTGGGCTCATCATTCATGAGCGGGTTTACCTCCTTATTGCCAATCTTTGGCGTCTTGCTTGTCTTGGCATTTCTAGCCCCTATTGCGCTTGGTGGTTGGAATTTCAGTATTAAGTCAGTGGCACCGAAGGCAAACCGGATGAACCCGTTGTCTGGTTTGGGCCGCATGTTTGGCAGCAATGCAGTGGTCGAACTTTTTAAGGCGATTGGCAAAGTGCTAGTTGTCGCCTCATTGGCGCTGCTCATTCTCTACATCAATACCAATAGTATCTTAGGCGTTCAGCATCAATCGGTGTTGCCTGCGATGTCAGAGTCCGTCGAAATGATCGCATGGTCAGTCCTTTGGATGTCTTGCGCAATGATCATTATCTCGATGATTGATATTCCCTTTCAAATTCATCAGCACACGCAGAAACTGCGGATGACGATGCAGCAAGTCAAGGATGAGATGAAGGACTCGGAAGGGCGTCCAGAAGTGAAGCAGCGTATTCGTCAGCTGCAGTATGAAATGTCCCAAAATCGGATGATGGGCGATGTGCCCGAAGCCGATGTCATCATCACCAACCCCGAGCATTATGCCGTTGCGCTGCGTTATGACCAGAGCAAAGAGGATGCGCCGGTCATGTTGGCAAAAGGTGCTGATTTTGTCGCGCAAAAAATTCGAGAAATCGCTCAGGAACATGATATTCCTATCGTGTCTGCGCCACCCTTGGCACGGGCGATTTTCTTCAACACCAAGGTAGGGGCTGAGATCCCCGACGGTCTCTATGTGGCCGTAGCCCAAGTGCTTGCCTATTTGCATCAACTCAAGCAGTTCGCTGCCGGTCGCCTAAAAAGACGTCCAGTGCTTGCCAGTGAATTAACTATCCCAGACGAATTACGTCACGACTAAATTAAATATTTTGTCCTTCCTAAAAAGTCGGCCAGATTTTTGCACAGTCTCTTATTGTGAGTGTTCAAACGTCCCGCAAAGGCTCTAAGAGCCAATAAAGTGGACGATTGGCGTCAAGAATTTGAATGCAATTTCTGACACTCCTTCAATAGCGTCAAGGAAACTGACGTTTTAGAGCAGCAAAATAGGTAGACAGCCACAAATGAGCGAAAGCGCCAGCCTTAATCGTAATGGGTTTTTAGATAATGCCCGAACACTAGCCAACGGAAACCTCGGTATTCCAGTGCTATTGCTCGTGATGTTGGCAATGATGACATTGCCGTTGCCGCCTTTCCTGCTCGACGTGTTTTTCACGTTTAATATCACTATCGCCTTGGTCGTATTGTGTGTGGCGGTGTACGCCATGCGGCCACTCGATTTCGCCGTTTTTCCTACGATTTTGCTGATTGCCACATTATTGCGCCTTGCCTTGAACGTGGCCTCGACGCGCGTCGTATTGCTTGAGGGGCATAATGGCGGCGCTGCGGCCGGTAAGGTCATCGAGTCTTTTGGTGAGGTGGTGATCGGCGGTAATTACGCGGTCGGCCTTATCGTCTTCATGATTCTAATCATTATCAACTTCGTCGTGGTCACCAAAGGTGCTGGCCGTATCGCCGAAGTGAGTGCGCGTTTTACCTTGGACGCAATGCCAGGCAAACAGATGGCTGTGGATGCAGATCTTAATGCCGGCTTGATCGATCAGGATCAGGCGCGTACACGGCGCAGAGAAATCACTCAAGAGGCCGATTTCTACGGCTCAATGGACGGGGCGAGTAAGTTTGTTAAGGGCGATGCGATCGCTGGTATTTTGATTCTCGTCATCAACATCGTCGGCGGTGTTGGCGTCGGTATGATGCAGCATGACCTCAATTTCACTATGGCAATGGAGCGCTATGCTTTATTGACTATCGGTGACGGGCTAGTCGCTCAGATTCCAGCCCTAGTGCTCTCTACCGCGGCAGCCATTATGGTGACGCGTAACAATAGCTCGGAGATGATGGGAGCGCAGGTCTCTGGCCAGATGTTTGCCACTCCTAGAGCGCTGGGCATTACCTCTGGCGTCTTGTTTGTAATGGGCATTGTGCCAGGGATGCCACATTTTGCGTTCTTGGCTTTGAGCGCTCTAGCGGGTGCTGGCTCGTTTCTAATCTATTGGCGGCAAAAGAAAGCGGCCAGCGATGTTGTAGAGAAGGAAACCGCCGACCAAAAAGCACGCGATGATGCAGAGGATGAACCGCAAGACTTGGGGTGGAGCGATGTAATGCCTGTGGACGTCATTGGGCTTGAGGTGGGTTATCGTCTTATTCCCATGGTAGATAAAGCACAAGGCGGGCAATTGCTTAGCCGTATCAAAGGCATACGAAAAAAACTGTCGCAAGAGCTCGGTTTCTTAGTTCCCTCTGTGCATATTCGCGACAATCTCGATCTCGCGCCGAATGAATATCGCATTACCTTGATGGGCGTCAATGTCGGTGGCTCAGAGGTGATTCCTGAGCGTGATATGGCAATCAATCCCGGGCAGGTGTTTGGTAAGGCGGCCGGCATTGAGACCAAAGATCCTGCATTCGGCTTGGATGCGTTGTGGATTGAACCAACGCAGAAGGACCAAGTGCAAACATTGGGCTATACCGTCGTCGATAGTAGTACGGTCATTGCGACGCATCTCAATACTATTTTGCATAAACATGCCCATGAGCTTCTAGGTCATGACGAAGTGCATGAGCTATTGGCGATGCTCGGCAAAACATCGAAAAAACTGGCAGAAGAGCTACCGGCAATGGTCAATACCAATGTTTTGCTCAAAGTTCTGCAGAATCTATTGATCGAAGATGTGCCGATTCGTGATATGCGCACAATCGCCGAGGCCTTGGCGGCGGCAGCAGCAAAGAGTCAAGATCCTGGCGCTTTGACCTCCGCGGCACGCGTCGCTTTATCGCGCGTGATCGTCCAAAACATCTATGGAAACAGTGCAGAACTGCCTGTCATGACATTAGATCCATCTCTGGAACAATTATTGCTTAAGTCTGTACAACAGTCCGCGCAACAGAATCAGCAACAAGGGGCGATGGGCAGCGGCAATGATGATGGCATGGTAATAGAACCGGCAATGGCAGAACGGCTACAAAGCTCATTGCTTAGTTCAGCACGCACACAAGAGGCGGCAGGTAAGCCCGCGGTGTTGTTAGTCCCCGCGCCACTTCGTGCAGTGCTCAGCCGTTTTGTGCGCTTTACGATAAACGGATTGAAGGTGCTTTCCTATCAGGAAATCCCCGATAACAAACAGATTACGGTTGTAGCAAGTATTGGTAATTGATCAAAACAGTCTTAGTAGCATCTTAGTCATGGGCCGCTTCGACAAGAGGATAAGCAGATGAAAGTGAAACGATATCTAGCGCCAGACATGCGTCGCGCGATTGCTCAGATCCGAGAGGAAATGGGTGTGGATGCAGTCATCCTTTCAAATCGCTCTCTCGACGGTGGTGTCGAGGTGGTTGCCGCTTCTATGCCCGGTGATATCTCATTCTCTTCCACTGGCAGCCTTGGCTCGAAAACAGCTACACCGGCCCGCAACACTGCGCCAGCGGGCAGCGAGCGTCCTGCAGCGCAACCGCCACGCAAGGCAAGTGACAGAACCCCAGCGCAGCCCGCAGCAGCCAGAACGACTGTCGACCTAGAGCGCATGCAGCGTGAATCTGATCATCAGGCGAGTACGCCACATTTGTCGGCGGTGAAAGATCAACAGATAAAGATTGAGGCGGCACTGGCTGTAGAGCGTGAAGCTAACGCTCAACGGCAGGCGATAGAGGCAGCTCAGAGAGCGGCACAACAGGCACAGGCTGAGCAAGAACGTAATAAAGCCGAATCCCGTGAAATGAATCGTATGCGATCTGAACTAAACGGAATTCGTCGTCTGCTCGAACAACGATTAAGCGGCATGGCTTGGGAACAGTTTGCGCGTCGCACGCCGGTGCAAGCTAGTATCTGGGAGCGACTCAATGCGATGGGCGTGCCTGCGCCTCTTAGCAAATCATTACTGGATAATCTTAAACAGGATATGACTTCGTCAGAAGCATGGCGGTTTGCCATTGCCTCTTTGGCACGGCAAGTCCCTGTGGCAGGGACAGATATTGCCGCAAAAGGGGGAATTTTTGCCTTATTAGGCCCTACCGGTGTTGGCAAAACGACAACGATTGGCAAATTGGCCACCCGCTATGTTCTAGAGCACGGCGCCGATTCGGTAGCGCTGGTGACAACCGATAGCTACCGTGTTGCAGCGCATGAGCAGCTGCGCACCTTCGGTAGAATTTTAGGGGTGAGTGTGCGCGTAGTGGATGAGACTCATAGTCTTCCGCAGATTCTCGCCTCACTCAAACACAAATCATTGGTGCTGATCGATACTGCTGGTTTGCATGCGAAAGATCCAAGCCTACAGTTTCAACTGCAAACGCTACGCAATTGTCCAGAAGTCCAAAATCTTCTCGTTATGGCCTGCACGAGCCAGGCATCAGTGCTTTCCAATGCCTGTCGCACCTATGCACCTGCGGGCTTGCACGGTTGCATTCTTAGTAAATTGGATGAAGCAGGCACGATGGGAGACGCATTGTCTCTGGTGATTGAGCGTGCATTGCCAGTGGCTTATGAGACTCATGGCCAGAATATTCCCGATGACATCAAGGTCGCGCAGGCTCATAATTTGGTCAGCAAGGCAGTAGCCTTATCTGTCCATAGTGAAGAGGAGAGCGAGAGATTGATGTACGAATTTGGCAGTGTTTACAGTGATGAATTAAGCCCATTGAATCAAGAAGGTCCTTTATTGGGGACCGCACAGGGAGCGGCTAGATGAAGCCAGTGCAAGTAGTGGCCGTCACCGGTGGTAAAGGAGGTGTTGGTAAGACGAACGTCTCAGTGAATTTGAGCTTGGCCTTAGTAGAAGCAAATAAACGCGTGATATTGATGGATGCTGACCTTGGTCTGGCCAATGTCGATATTCAACTAGGTATTAAAGCCGAGAAAACCCTTGCAGAAGTGATGAAGGGGGAATGTTCTCTTCGTGATGTATTGATTACCACGGTAGGGGGTTTGAAGGTCATTCCAGCGGCCTCGGGTGTGCAGTCTTTGACGCAATTGAGCCCTGCAGAGAATGCAGGTTTGATTCGAGCCTTTAGCGAATTAGATGATCAGCTTGATGTACTAGTGATCGATACGGCGGCGGGAATTTCTGAGAGTGTCGTCAGTTTCGTACGTGCTTCCCAAGAAATTATTGTTGTGGTGTGTGATGAGCCTTCGTCAATTACTGATGCATATGCCTTGGTAAAACTGCTTAACCGAGATTTCGGTATTCAGCGTTTTAGAGTGTTAGCGAATATGACGCGAACGCCAGAAGAGGGGCGCAACTTATACAACAAGTTTGTGCGTGTAGCCGAGCGCTTCTTAGATGTCACGCTTCAGTATGCTGGAGATATTCCTTGGGATGAAGCGGTGCGAAAGTCGGCGCAACGACAAAAAGCGACATTGGAAACTTATCCTTCGAGCAAGGCTGCAATTGCCTATAGGAAATTAGCAAAAGAGGTCTTGGATTGGCCGATCAATCGTCAAGCCAGCGGCCGTCTCGAATTCTTTGTTGAACGATTATTGATGAGCGACTCAGCGGATTAGTCACATGGTGAACTCCACAAGCGGTGCGTTACTGTATAGCGAAGTGCAAACAGACAGCATGAACGATGTTGTGCTGCAATATGCGCCGCTTGTGAAGCGTATTGCTCATCATTTACTGGCTCGAATGCCTTCGAGTGTGCAGTTAGATGATCTTGTGCAATCTGGCATGATCGGTCTTCTTGAGGCCGCCAAGAAATATGATTTAACTAAAGGTGCCAGTTTCGAAACCTACGCGGGTATTCGTATTCGTGGCGCAATGCTCGACGAGATTCGCAAGGGCGATTGGGCGCCGCGCTCAGTGCATCGCAAATCACGTAGAGTGGCTGAAGCGATCAAACTGATCGAGATGCGCACAGGGACCGACGCGAAAGATCAAGATGTCGCGAAAGAATTAGGGATGTCTTTGGATGAGTATCACAGCATTTTGCAAGATGCTTCCGGCAGCCGTTTATTCAGTTTCGACGATATGCTTGAGGGTGAGGATTCGGCGATCGACAAGGTGGCAGGGGAGGTTCCTAACCCCTTGGATGGCATTCAAAACGAGGCGTTTAAGGAAAATCTTGCCCAGGCGATCGCCACGCTACCAGAACGTGAGCAACTAGTGCTGTCTTTGTACTACACCGAAGAGTTGAACTTAAAAGAGATCGGACAAGTGATAGGGGTGAGTGAATCCCGTGTCAGCCAAATTCATACGCAGGCAGCCCTGCGTCTTCGTTCCCGCCTATCGCAGTGGGATTAAAAACGCATACGTGCATTAGGAGATTCACATGTCACCATTATTGATTATCGGCGTAACTTTGGCACTCATGCTCAGTGGCAGCATGTTGTTTATCAGTCTGCACGTCATGCGCAAAGTGGCGCGCTTGCAAGATCGACTCGATGCTGACATGAAAGCCTTGCGTGGTGAAATTACCGCCGTAGGTCGTGGCGCCGTAGGGCTAGCGAAACGCGTGAAGCTGGTACAAGAGAGCTTGCAAGATACCCAGCGTCGACAAGAAGACCTTGAATATAAAGATGTTGGAGATGTGGCAATTAATCATGCGAGCAAATTGGCACAAATGGGGGCTGCAACAGAAGAGTTGGTAGCAACATGCGGGCTCTCCAAGGCCGAGGCAACCCTATTGAGTTTGATGCATTCTCGCGCAAAACCGGCAAATCGCGACGCCGCCTAATTCTACACCTCCCTCTCTACGGTTCGGGGGCTTGCCGCCCCCTGCTAAACCCGTCCGGGTTTAAAGCATTCCATCGAATACTCAGTTATACTCCTGCCTGCTTTTAGCCCGTTGTTCACTTGTATAAAGCCGCTATGCGGCAACTGCTACTATTACTTATGTCTGTCAGCACCCACACCAGTTCCGACTTAAGCACGCCAACACAGCCAGCGCCTTTGCTGCGCGCGCAGAAGCTGTTTTGCGAGCGCGATGACCGAGTGCTATTCACCGATTTGAGCTTTACCTTGCAAGCGGGTGATTTGATGCAGGTGCAGGGCAGTAATGGTAGTGGCAAGACCACGTTATTGCGCATCTTGTGCGGGCTCAATAGTAGCTATGAGGGCGAGCTGTTCTGGGAAGGGGTTCCTATCGACGAGGACCGCGAAAGCTTCCTATCTTCTCTGCTGTACTTGGGGCACCGCGTTGGGGTCAATAAAATCCTGACGGCACGGGAAAATTTGCGTTGGAGTTGTGCGCTACACGGACCAGTGAGCGATAGCGATATAGACGACGCCTTGTACAACGTTGGATTAGCCGGCTATGCCGATATCAGCTGCCGCAATATGTCTGCCGGGCAGCAACAGCGAGTCTCGTTGGCGCGACTCCTGCTCAGCCCTGCGCGTTTATGGGTGCTAGATGAGCCGTTTACGACCTTAGACGTGCGTGGGGTGAAGGTGCTCGAAAATCTATTAGCAGCCCATGTGGCGCGAGGCGGAGCCGTGCTAGTGACGACTCATCACACATTAGAAGTGCCCTGTGCGCTTCGTCGACTGAATTTGGATCGTTAGACAGTGCGAGGGAACAATGACTGACGCAAGCAAGACATCGCACGGCTCTTTATTTAAGAAGGAACTTCGCGCTGTAGGGGCAGACCATGAGCAAGTCAGCACCTTTGCGGCGTTTCGTGCCACCTTGCGTCGTGACTTACTCATTGCGCTAAAAAGACGCAATGACCTGCTTAACCCACTAATGTTTTTCTTGATCGTCGTGTCGTTGTTCCCCTTGGGCGTCTCATCGGATCCGCAGGAGCTTACCCGTATTGCCGCAGGGGCCGTGTGGGTATCGGCATTGCTGGCCTCGATGTTGTCGTTGGATAACCTATTTCGTGCCGATTACGAAGACGGCTCCTTAGAACAGCTGCTCTTGTCTTCGCAACCCCTGTATTTCATGGTCTTGGCTAAAAATATAAGCCACTGGTTGATTAGTGGTTTGCCAGTAGTGTTATTAGCGCCATTGTTAGCTTATATGTTGTATTTGCCTGCCGATGCTTACTGGGCATTGGTGTTGACCCTGTTGCTAGGAACCCCAGTATTAAGCCTTTTCGGCGCGATTGGTGTCGCCCTCACTGTAGGGTTGGGTAGCCGTGGCTTGATATTGGCCGTAATCGTTTTACCCCTTACTGTTCCGGTGCTTATAATTGGCGCGAAGGCAGTGACGGATGCGAGTTTGGGCTTACCCTTGGGCATGCATTTTTCCTTATTGGGGGCTCTATTAGCGCTCTCACTGAGCTTAGCGCCACTGGCCTCAGCCGCGGCTCTTAAAATTAGTGTTAATTGAAAATACAGCCGCTTAAGAGTTACAAAAAGTAACACGAAGCAGAGAAGTTGGCGTGATATATTCGGGCGCGCTAACCGTATAAGTGTAGAGCGACAACGTATCGCCTACGCATAAGAGAGAGTAGACATGTGGCAATGGTTTTTTAGACTTGGATCCCCCAAGTGGTTCTACGAGATGTCGGGCAAATGGTTGCCGTGGCTATTCGTGTTGATGACCGCGCTGTTGAGCGTTGGTATCGTTTGGGCCTTATTATACGTGCCACAAGACTATCAGCAGGGCGATACTATTCGCATCATGTACGTCCATGTGCCTGTGGCAAGTATCTCTTTAGCCTGCTTCCCGTTAATGGCGGTTGCCGGCGTTATTACCCTAGTGTGGAAGATGAAACTGGCCGATATGGTGGCTAAATGTGCGGCCCCGATCGGTGCGTGGTTTACGGCCGTGGCGCTCGCGACTGGGGCTATCTGGGGGCAGCCCATCTGGGGAACTTGGTGGGCCTGGGATGCGCGCTTGACGTCAATGTTAATTCAATTTTTCCTTCTAATCGGGGTCATCGCCTTGCGCTCTGCGATCGAGAGCACCGATGCGGCCGCGAAAGCCTGCGCATTGCTTTCGATTGTAGGGGCTATCAACGTCCCGATTATTAAGTATTCCGTTGAGTGGTGGAATACACTGCATCAACCGGCTAGCAATTTTTCCATGGCAGAAGACAGTCCATTTGGACCTGAGATTTGGGTGCCTCTAGTGATTATGATCTTTGCGGTGTACTGCTTTTTTGTGATCAGTTTGATCCTAAGCACCCGCAACGAGATTTTAGAGCGCGAACGCCGTTCTCAGTGGGTTGTAGACCTCATTGCTGACGAAAGCACTAAGTAGGGAGAGAGCATGTTCGACAATATTCAGTTTGCAAGCGTGGGAGAATTTTTCCAAATGGGAAAATATACCTTCCATGTCTGGTCTGTATATGGACTATTTGCCGTTTTCCTATTCGTGAATCTCTATAAGCCACGAATGCAGCGCCGTCAGTTCATTCGAGAACAGAGACAAAAAGCCCTGCGGGACAAACAGATAGCCCAACAATCTGCAGAACAGGAGCGCGTTGAAGCGCTAGGAGAGGGTCAATGAAACCGCATCGTCGTAAAAAATTAACCATTATTGGCTTTATTGCCACTGGGCTAGCGGTCGCGATTGGCTTGTCTCTATACGCCCTAAGCAACACTATCGACCTCTTCTTTACGCCCACACAAATTGCCGCAGGCGAGGTAAACAACGGTCAACGTATACGTATTGGCGGCATGGTGAAGGAAGGCTCTGTCGTGAAAAGCCAAGACTCTTTGCATGTTGAGTTTATTGCCACCGATTACAGCCACGACCTGCAAGTGCGCTATGACGGCATATTGCCCGATCTATTTCGAGAGGGGCAGGGCGTTGTGGCCGAAGGCATGGTGAGCAATGGTGTCTTCGAAGCGAGTCGCGTATTGGCTAAACACGATGAAAACTATATGTCGGTAGAAGTAAAAGCCGCGTTGGACTCAGCAGAGCGTGATCGCGCGATGCCTGTC
>CAJXSF010000066.1 GCA_913061515.1 uncultured Gammaproteobacteria bacterium
ATCTACACTAGATCGCTCGTCGGCAGCGTCAGATGTGTATAAGAGACAGTTCATTGATGGGCCACACAGGCTCGCCGGTGGCACGATCAAACACATAGGTAAAACCTTGCTTGGTCACTTGTGCAACAGCCTTAATCGTCCTGCCATTAACATTGATGTCGATGAGATTAGGCGCGGCCGGATTATCGAAATCCCATACCCCGTGATGCACCATCTGGAAATGCCACACCCGTTCGCCGGTGTGTGCATCTAAGGCGACGATACTCTCACTAAATAAATTATCGCCTGGCCGGTGCCCGCCATAGAAATCATTGGTAGCCGCTTCCATAGGTAAGTACACATAGCCCAATTCCAAGTCCGCACTCATCATGGACCATACGCCAGTATTACCGGCAATGCGCCAGGAGCCTTGCTCCCACGTCTCGTTGCCGTATTCATCTTCTAAAGGGATGGTGTGAAAGGTCCACGCTAGTTCACCGCTAGGAATATGATAGCCGCGAATCCACAGCGGTGGGCGCTCTTGAAAACGAGGCCGATTAGAGGTGATTTGTGATACCACGAGAATATCACCAACCACGATAGGCGGCGAAACGGCCCCTAGAGGTTGGGCACCTTGCCAATCCAACTCGTCACGCGTGGCGCGGGGAATTCCGTCGGTCAGATCAATGCGCCCATTGGCAAAATCTTCATCGACAGAGCCATCTTCCAAGCGCAAGGAGTACACGAAGCCGTCTTGCGTACTGGCAAGGATGCGCTGATCCGAACCATCGTTCCAATAGGCCACGCCACGTTGATGGAAACCCAAGACGCCAACCGGCGCGCCATGCTTGTAAACTTCCGGATCGAAACGCCACAGCGTCTGCCCATTGGTCGCATCAATGGCAGCGATTTGATTCAAGGAGGTGATCATGTAGAGCACCCCGTCAATCATCAGCGGCGTGCCCTGTAATCGTCCAAAGGAGACATCGCGATCAACATCATCGAAATTTAGATCAGCATCGGGGGAATCCCATCGCCAAGCCATCTGCAATTGGCTGAAGTTACTCGCATCGATTTGATCAAGAGAGGTGTATTTGGTAGAACCAGAATCAGCGGCGTAGCTAGGCCACTGCCCGTCAGCAGCGCCGAGTTGTGCGGTGGCAGTGCCACTGAGACAAAGAACAGATGTGCTTATAAACAAACATACTGCGGCCGAGCTCGTTATTTTTATTGTCATGAGCCTTGTTTCCTTTTGCAATGCGATAGGAAATTCAAGGCATTAGTGTAACCAAACTAATTTGACCAGTCAGTAAAGAGTTTTGCGAGGGGAACAGTCAACCAATGGGGCGACGTATCGAATGATAAACGCCGCCCCTTTGGTTTAGATGTCTTCTAATTTACTTAAATCTCTAACAGCACCTTTGTCGGCACTCGTTGCCAACATTGCATAGGCTTTCAGCGCAGCTGACACTTTACGTGGGCGCGGTTTTGCAGGCTTCCAACCGATCTTGTCTTGCTCCGCACGGCGCTTAGCGAGTTCTTCATCGCTGAGCAGCACATCGATTTTGCGCGCGGGAATATCGATACGGATGCGGTCACCATTGCGGACCAAACCGATAGCACCACCAGCGGCGGCTTCAGGAGACACATGCCCTATAGAAAGGCCAGAGGTCCCGCCCGAGAAACGCCCATCGGTAAGCAGTGCGCAGTCTTTGCCCAGCCCCTTGGACTTAATATAAGAGGTTGGGTAGAGCATCTCTTGCATGCCTGGTCCGCCGCGTGGACCTTCATAACGAACGATCACGACATCCCCTGCTTTCACTTTGTCTGCCAAGACATCGGCAACCGCTTCGTCTTGGGATTCTGTGACATAGGCAGAGCCCTCGAACACGTGTATAGACTCATCAACACCCGCTGTTTTCACCACGCAGCCATCCAAAGCAATATTGCCACGCAGGACGGCAAGGCCACCTTCAAGGCTATAGGCATGCTCCAAGGAGCGGATGCAGCCTTCGGCGCGGTTGCCATCCAAGTTCGGCCAACGTGTAGATTGGCTGAACGCAGTTTGGGTTGGAATACCCGCAGGGCCGGCTTTATATAGCTTCAAAACGTCGGGGGTTGGGTTACGCATGATATCCCAACGATCCAAGGCATCGGCCATCGTGGCGCTATGCACAGTCGGTAAATGCGTATGCAATAAACCCGCACGATCGAGCTCACCTAGAATACCCATAATGCCGCCAGCGCGATGCACATCTTCAATATGATATTTAGGGGTATTTGGCGCTACCTTGCATAGCTGAGGAATAGTCTTAGAAAGACGATCGATATCCTCTAAAGTGAAGTCCACTTCTGCCTCTTGGGCGATAGCGAGCAAATGCAGAATTGTATTCGTTGAGCCGCCCATGGCGATATCCAGCGCCACACAGTTCTCGAAAGCTTCGAACGAGCCGATGGAGCGTGGCAAGACACTCGCATCGTCTTGCTCATAGTAACGCTTAGCGATATCGACAATCGTGCGCCCAGCCTGCAAGAACAGTTCTTCGCGGTCTGAGTGAGTAGCTAGAACAGTGCCGTTGCCTGGCAAAGATAGGCCAAGGGCCTCTGTAAGGCAGTTCATTGAGTTGGCAGTAAACATGCCCGAGCACGATCCACATGTTGGGCAGGCGCTGCGTTCAATCTCTGCTACTTCTTCATCTGTGGCGTTGTCATCAGCGGCAATCACCATCGCATCGACTAGGTCTAGTTTATGCTCAGACAATTTCGTCTTGCCCGCTTCCATTGGCCCACCCGAGACGAAGATCACCGGCACATTCAAGCGCATAGCCGCCATGAGCATTCCGGGAGTGATTTTGTCGCAGTTGGAGATACACACCAAAGCATCTGCGCAGTGGGCATTGACCATGTACTCGACTGAGTCAGCAATAATATCGCGCGATGGCAAGCTGTAGAGCATGCCGTCATGGCCCATCGCAATACCGTCATCTACGGCAATGGTATTAAATTCTTTGGCGACGCCGCCGGCCTTCTCGATCTCGCGTGCAACGAGCTGCCCTAGGTCTTTCAGGTGCACGTGCCCTGGCACAAACTGCGTGAAGGAGTTGGCGATCGCGATGATAGGTTTATGAAAATCTTCGTCTTTCATGCCGGTAGCGCGCCAAAGAGCACGGGCTCCGGCCATATTACGTCCTGCGGTGGAGGTTTTTGAGCGATAAACGGGCATGATGTTGATCTCGTTGCGTGTTGTGTAAAGGGGCTGATTTTAACAGGTCTTGCAGGCAAAAGGGGGGAAGATTCGATAACTGCCACACATCTATTTGCCAATGAGAAATTGACCAAAGCGCGATTTCTCTGTATTTAAGGTATTAGCGACACAAATAAAAATAATACAAAAATATGGGGCCAGGAGAGTCTTTAATGATAATAAGAAAACGACTAATTTCATCACTCGTACTTAGTGCTACAGCCATGGCGTTTGCCGCACCGGGAATGAGCCAAACGGGATCTAGTGTCTACGAGGGTGATTGGACAGATTACCACGGTGGCCCATCGGCCCAACGCTACTCACCATTGGATCAAATCAATGCCGATAACGTCGGCGACCTTGAGATCGCTTGGCGTTTCTCTACCGAACACTTTGGCCCTTCGACCGACTACAACAACCCCTCTACTCCTCTTGAGATTAATGGCATCTTATACGTCAATATCGGCAGTACACGGAATGTCGCAGCTTTAGACGCCACCAATGGGCAAATCCTATGGCTGTGGCGTCCGCAAGAGGGCGAACGCTATGACGAAGCGCCCCGTAAAGGCTCTGGCCGTGGCGTGTCTTATTGGACCGATGGCGATAACACCCGCGTAATCGACGTCACCCCTGGCTATCAACTCGTTTCATTAGACTCAAAAACCGGCATCCCTGACCCCGATTTTGGTGAAAATGGCATCGTGGATTTATTTGTAGGTTTACGAAATGCCGACGATCCGCGCTTCCCCTTCCCTGATATTGGTCTTTCAGCGCCACCCTTTGTGATGAACGATGTCATCGTTGTCGGTGCCGCCCACAGAACCGGTGGCCGCCCCCGATCCAAGTCCAATGTAAAAGGCGATATCCGCGGCTATGACGTAAGAACAGGCGAGCACCTATGGACTTTCCACACGATCCCAGAGCGCGGCGAAGTCGGTTTCGAGTCTTGGCTAGATGATGGCGTTGAATTTACCGGTAACTCAGGCGTTTGGGCACCAATGTCCGGTGACCCTGAATTAGGCATGGTTTATTTGCCAGTTGAAGACCCTACAGGTGACTACTACGGCGGCGATCGCCCCGGTGATAATTTATTCTCTAGCGGCATCGTGGCCTTGGATATCAAAACCGGTGAACGCCGTTGGCACTTTCAGCAGATTCATCACGATATTTGGGATTGGGATGTTCCCGCTGCACCAGTGCTTGCCGACCTACCAAATGGTCGCAAGGTATTGATGTCAGTGACTAAACAAGCCTTTGTTTACACCTACGACCGTGAGACGGGCGTTCCGATTTGGCCAATTGTTGAAACGCCTGTGCCTGCCGGCGATGTGCCTGGTGAGTGGTATTCATCAACACAGCCTTACCCGACAGTACCGGCACCATTTGACCGCCAAGGCTTCTCTGAAGATGACCTCATCGACTTTACACCAGAGCTTCGCGCCTTGGCACTCGAAGCGATTGAAGGTTTCCGACTAAGCCCGAGCCTATTCTCACCTCCCTCATTAGCAGAGGCGCCCGATGGCACTAAAGGCTTATTATCCCTGCCCTCTTCCACAGGCGGTGCTAATTGGGAGGGTTCAGCCATTGACCCTGAAACGGGCATTTTGTACATCCCCTCGCGTACGGTGTTGCAAGCTCTAGCCTTGGGAAAAAACCCTGACTCTGACATCGATCTAAGCCAAGGTTTTGGGGTGCGGGTACCGCGTATTCAAGGCTTAGATATCATTAAGCCTCCGTACGGGCGCATCACAGCAATCGATATGAACAGTGGCGAGCATTTATGGTCAGTGGCGAATGCAGACACTCCTGATCGTATTGCCAACCACCCATTGTTAGAAGGTGTTGATCTGCCAGCCACTGGCGTACCGACACGCGCGGGCATTCTGTTGACCAAATCTTTGTTGTTTGTTGCCGAGGGCAATGGCACGGCAGATGCGGGCCCAACAATGCGAGCGTTCAACAAAGACAACGGCGAAATCATTACCGAAATCGATTTGCCGGCTAACCAAGTAGGGCTTCCCTTTACATACGAACACGAAGGCAAGCAATACATGGGCATGTTTGTTGGCGGTAGTGGCTTCCCAGCTGAGTTGGTGATGTACGCCCTGCCATAACTAACAGCATGACATAAGAAAAGCTGGCCAAACTCTGGTCAGCTTTTTTTTGGTGAAAATTCATTCGACCTGCAAGGTATCACTCAGCCGAACCGAGCGCTTCAAAATCGACCTTTGGAAGACATTCAAACCCTGGCTTTGCGAAAAAATAACCTTGCATTAGCTCAATGCCTGCATTGTGCAACCAAAGCATTTCCTCTTTAGTTTCGATACCCTCAGCCAGCGGCGTAATATTAAAATCTCTAAATAGGTTAATACAGTTTTTAACAATAATTTGCCGAGATTTATCTTGATCAATATTACGCAGAATCCCCATATCTATTTTAATGATGTTAGTTTGAAAATCGGCTAACAAACCTAGGCCAGAATAACCCGAGCCAAAATCATCAATGGCAGTAGTGAACCCAGACTTATTATAGTATTCGACAATTTTTTTGACGACATCACTTTCTTCTATTTTTTCTACCTCTGTAAATTCAAACATGATCTGTTTTGTCGAAAAGCCGTATTTTTGTGCGGCTTCTAACGTGGTACGAATACAACGCTCAGGCTTATAAATGGCCTTAGGAAGAAAGTTAATACTTAGAATGGAATCAAGTTTTAGTTTTGCCGCAAGTGCTATCGCTTTCACTCGACAAAGCTGATCGAAAAGATAGCGATTGTCGTCATTGACCTGTGAAATTACAGAGTATGCAGACTCATAATTCAGCCCACGAACAAGCGCTTCATAACCGAATATTTGCTTGGTGCTGCAGTTTACTATTGGCTGAAAAGCCATAGTGAAATCGAAATCAAGACGATCCTTGTCAGCACATCTATGACATGAAAATCTGTCATAAACTATCGATTCTTCACCCATCTTCTTGCGCTCCTTTATCTAGGCTGGCTCAAAGAATAACTCAAACCACCTTTATAAACTACTGCCCCCAGCACAACCCTTTGAGGTTAAAGCAGCTTTGTGTATAGGTCGACTAGTTTTTCTTGTTGGGCAGGGCTAATCTTGCCGATTAAATCCTGAGTGATCTGTTCAAAGCTGATGTTTGCATCATCGAAAAGCGTCTGACCTACTTTTGATAATTTCACCAAACTCTGGCGTGCATCGCGTGGGTTCGACACCTTTTCTACAATATGGTTTTTTTCCATAGGCGCGATAAGGCGCGTCACACCAGAAGCACTCATCCCAATATGTTCCGCCAATTCGATTCTCAAAACGGCTTTGTGAGGAGAGTTGTGCAAATAATGCATCACCAAAAATTCAGAGAGACTAATGCCATGAATGCTAAGATGATTCCCGACCCGACGCGAAAGCTTTGACGCAAGCAATGCGTTTTTGATCACAAACTGTGAACTTATAGATTCTGAAGACATAATACACCTTGATATATACTTGATTGCGCAACTATATATCAACAATGAAATCATGACAAGCATTTCCGCTCTGGCAATTTTAGGTCTTAGTTTATGTCGATTTTGTCCAAGAAAATTCCATTTGCTTAGCGGTTTTCTCAGCTAACGCTAGATCATAGAGCTTGCTCACCAAGTGTAAGCTCATGTCGATACCTGCTGATATTCCACCAGAGCTAATTACATCCCCTTCGTCGACCCAACGCACTCCCTCTACTACCTGCAATTTCGGAAACATCCTTTTTAACTCTGGGATGTCTTCCCAATGGGTGGTAACACGATGGTTTTGCAAAACACCTGCTTTTGCCAATAAGAATGCACCGGTACACACCGAGGCCGTCACTTTGGATTTCTTTGACTGACCAGCTATCCAGCTCAACACCTCTGATTTATTCAACTCGTCGTAGTGCATGCCACCCACCACAATCAAAACGTCGATATCAGGATGATTATGAAAACCGTAATCCGCGAGCACTTGGTAGCCGCCCCTAGCAGTGACAACTCCCCCTTTTTGGCTAACCAAAAACACGTTAAAAGGCTCGCCTGATTGCGCAACGCGTGAAGCGGTTGTAAAGACCTCGAAAGGACCAGAGAAGTCGAGCACTTCGGCTTGTTCGTATAGATAGATTGCAATGTTCACCTTGTTACTCCTGAAAAGCACTATGCCCGTGCATCGTCTGACCCGTGCTTGGATGCTCAAAAAAGAGATCCCTTGCATGTAATTGCAAGCGCTTAGCCATACGCTCGCTTCTAGCGTTCTTATACAGATCACAACCCAATATAGGGTGCCCTAAAAACCAACTATGAATGCGCAGTTGGTGCGTACGCCCCGTCCTAGGTTTGAACTCGACCAAGGTCCGGCGCGGATTATCTAAGCGCTCCAGAACCCTGTATTCGCTTATGGCTTGCTTGCCATTAATCGTGCAAATTCGCACTGGTTCAAATCGCTTCTCGCTCTTAGCGATAGCGGCCTCGATCACACCTCGATCATCAGCCACCCAACCTTCTAGAATAGCGACATAGGTTTTCGCAACTGCGCGCTTTTGGAACTGCTTATTAAGGTGGCTCGCCGCCTGCGCATGCAACGCCACTACCATGACTCCAGAGGTACCAAAATCTAATCGATGCGGTAATTTGGCCTCGCGAAAGGCTGGACTCACGCCCTTCTGACCATTTACCAATCGATAATGCAGCGAATCCCTATTGCGTGGATTTCTGCCAGACAAGCTCAGCAATCCACTGGGTTTGTTAATCAATAAAATATCGTCATCTTCATAGAGTATCTCAACAGACTCACTACAAGCTGGCGCAATAAACGCATCTTGGCTCATGAGTGCTCGACAAATATTAACTGACTGGTATCAAAGCCGAGTTCGCGCGCTTTTTCCAATAACATCGATTGAGTCTGAGCACTGATATTCGGCGTTCTGGATAACAGCCACAAATAGCTCGTATCGGGCCCTGAGACCAATGAGTATTGATAACCCTCATGGTCAAGCTCAAAGACAATATAGGAACCATAGAATGGCCCAAAGAAGGACACCTTCAAATACCCTAAATCTGGCTCTTGCACAAAATAGGCTTTGCCTTCGGCCTCTTCCCACTCTCCATTCTCTGCTGAGTACCCGCGATTGAGTACCCGTACACCGCCGTCATCACGCATACTGTATTGCGCGGTCACTTCGGACAAGCCACGCTCAAAAGAATGATCTAGTCTTGCTATCTCATACCATTGCCCAAGGTAACGCTCTAGTGAGAAATTGTTTACCGGCTGCACGCCTTCAGGCATGCCAAGGCACCCCGTAAGAAACAAGGTTAATGTCAAAAGCAATAGTTTCAGCCGCTGCAAGCTACTCATGTATTCCCCTTCGTTATATGGTCACTGTTAAAGATACTGCCAGAAAAACTCCGTAGATGATTACCAAGAGCGCCACTAGATTGTTCCTTGCAAAATTTAGTCATTAGCTTACTATGCGCCCCCCCTAATACTACCGTTAAAATTTCTAGGCTTATATGACCGCTAACGCCCACCGCGCACTAAAACCAGGTGGCGTTTTTTATTTTAACGTGGTCGATAAACACAAAATCGATAACGACATATTTGTAAAACACACGGCAAAACAAGGCGAGAATCTATTCAGTTTTCGATCTGCTTGGAGCTATTGTGGGCAAGGTGAAAAAAAGACGCTCAAATTGCGCATTGAAAAAACTCACGCTGATGAAACTCTCCATTGGAACGATGAACACTCGATGGTAGCGGTTAGTTTTGATGAACTAACGCAGTTATTACTGCCCTATTTTGACGTGCATATCTTTGAGCATGACTATGAAAAAATTACGCCGCGCAATAGCACTTCGGGCAACGCTATTTTCGCTTGTGTTAAGAACTAAGCACCCAAGCTAACTTATAGCATTCATAGCCTCTCATTTTTTGGCTTCCATCTTTGCTTTTAAATCGGCAAAGGGATTGTGAGTCGCCGCTTTAACAACTGTACTGCCATTATTGCCATACCGCACTTGGTTGACGAACTTGGTATGCTCTTCATCGTGACAATACAGGCACAGTAGCTCCCAGTTGCTGCCATCACTAGGATTATTACCATGATTATGGTCGATGTGGTGAACGGTCAGTTCGGAGAGGTTTTTACGATTGAATTCGCGAGCACAACGACCGCAAATCCACGGGTAAAGCTTCAGTGCTTGTTCGCGGTAGCCAGAGGCTCTTTTAGCATTATATTCAAGCTGATCCGCATGAATTTTATCAAACTTGCTGTGATCCACTTTATCAGTACTCATAACAGCTAGGCTCTGCAGCAACACACATTATTAGTAACAAGCACCCTTCAAAGGGGTCAGAGTAACTTGAGTGTTGAAGCAAAGCCAGACTGTCATTGAGCAATACTTCGTGCTTAGTCTTTCGAGATGCTTCCGATTGTTTGCGCACCGGCAATGGAGATCTCTTCATCTTCATAGCCACGTACGCCACTTGCTGTCACAGCGCCGACGAGCTCACCGTCGATATACACTGGGACGCCGCCTTGGTAGGTGACGCCGCCTTCGATCTCTTCAATTTCACCGGCTTCAAGCATTCTGCCGTACTCACCCGAAGTGCCGCCGGTCTCTAGTACAACTAAGGCTTTGGCCATCACGATATCGAAGGTGCGTGCGCCGGCACCGTCCAGACGTCGTAACATCACTGGCGTGCCATTCTGGTCAGCCACAAGGATGGTGACATTCCAGCCCTTGTCCCGCGCGTAAGCCTCAGCAGCTTCCATTGCAGTGTTTGCCATCTCATAGGTCATTTTGCTTTCATTCTGCGCCGATGCGGCAGCAGAGAACACGAACATAAACGCTACTAGCAGACTTTTAGTTAGTTTTGTTGTCATGTATACACTTCCTTATTACGTTTAATGGGTATGAGTTTAGAAGACAGGGATTAAAGCTGTTCTATTTCAGAACAATTCTTATTCTCCTTTTATTTGGAGAGCATTCTCTCTACGGCTTTGGCCGCGTGGATCTTGGTTGTGTCATACAAAGCGACACTCGTATCTGACTGCTTCACCAACATGCCGATCTCGGTACAACCCAAGATTACAGCCTGCGCCCCGCTTTTTGCGAGTTCATCGATGATGCGCAGGTACTCTAACTTCGAGCTAGACTGAGTTTTGCCGAAACATAGCTCATTGTAAATGACATCATGGACAATTTGGCGATCAGAGGCATTGGGTACCACCACCTTAAGACCATGTTTATCTTGTAACCTGCCCTTGTAAAAGTCCTCTTCCATCGTAAACGCTGTGCCCAATAAGCCAACGGTTTCAACACCCGCGTCTAGCAAGGCCTGGGCGGTTGCATCAGCGATATGGAGGATGGGGATAGAGATCGACTGTTCGATCTGGGGAGCGACCTTGTGCATGGTATTAGTGCAGATCAACAAGAAGTCTGCCCCGGCCGCTTCAATCTTCAGGGCGGCATTTGACAGGATCTGCGCGGTGCCTTCCCAGTCGCCTTGATGTTGAAGCGTTTCAATCGGCGAAAAATCCACACTAAACATGGCTATTTTGGCCGAATGCAATCCGCCCAGCGAGTGTTTGATCCCCTCATTGATCGCCCTGTAGTAGCCCACAGTGCTCTCCCAGCTCATGCCACCTAATAAACCGACTGTTTTCATGACCAAATTCTCTCGCAAAGTGCCACAACAGTAACACTTTGCGAGAAAGAGGGCTAACGGGCTAGCGCTAGGCTAGATCGAAGCGGTCGGCATTCATCACCTTCACCCAAGCGGCAACAAAGTCCTTTACGAATTTTTCTTTGCTGTCATCTTGTGCGTACACTTCGGCGTAAGCTCGCAAGATAGAATTAGAGCCAAACACAAGATCGACTCTGCTCGCTGTCCATTTACACTTGCCTGTTTTGCGGTCTTGAACCTCATAAAGATTCTCAGCTACTGGCTTCCATGTGTAGTTCATGTCAGTCAGATTAACGAAGAAATCGTTACTTAGTGCGCCTTCATTGTCGGTAAACACACCGTGTTTAGTCCCACCGTGGTTGGTGCCAATCACTCGCATACCGCCGAGCAGCACAGTCATCTCTGGCGCTGTCAGCCCCATCAATTGCGTACGGTCGAGCATAAGTTCCTCGGCACTGACAACGTAGTCCTTCTTGAGCCAGTTGCGATACGCATCGTGGAGCGGCTCTAGCACTTCGAAAGCTTCCACATCGGTCATATCCGCAGTGGCATCACCACGCCCTGGGGAGAAAGGCACGGTAATGTTAAACCCAGCCGCCTTAGCCGCCTGTTCGACCCCCACATTGCCAGCAAGAACGATGACATCGGCAATGCTCGCGCCGCTTTGCTTGGCGATATCTTCAAGTACGCCCAATACCTTGCCTAAACGTGCTGGCTCATTGCCTTCCCAATCTTTTTGCGGAGCAAGTCGAATGCGCGCACCGTTGGCACCGCCACGCTTGTCCGAACCGCGGAAAGTTCTGGCGCTGTCCCAAGCTGTGGCTACCATCTCGCTCACACTTAAGCCGCTAGCAGCGATCTTTGCTTTGACTGCCTGCACATCGTAGTTCGTGCTGCCCGCTGGCACTGGGTCTTGCCAGATCAGATCTTCTTTGGGGACATCTGGACCGATATAACAGGCTTTTGGCCCCATATCTCGGTGAGTCAATTTAAACCAAGCCCGAGCAAACACTTCAGAAAAATACGCAGGATCTTTGTAGAATTTCTCCGAGATTTTCCGATACTCTGGGTCCATCTTCATGGCCATGTCTGCATCGGTCATGATTGGATTGTGGCGCACGCTTGGGTCTTCAGCGTCCACCGGCTTGTCTTCTTCCTTGATATTGATGGGTTCCCACTGCCATGCACCGGCGGGGCTCTTCTTTAGCTCCCATTCATAGTTAAGCAGCAGTTGGAAATAACCGTTGTCCCACTGCGTTGGATGTGTCGTCCAAGCGCCCTCTATGCCGCTAGAGACTGTGTTGTTGCCAATGCCGCGCTTGGTCTTGTTCAACCAACCAAAGCCTTGGTCTTCAATCTCACCGCCCTCTGGATCGGCGCCCAGAAGCTCAGCACTGCCATTGCCATGGCACTTGCCTACCGTGTGACCACCGGCCGTCAACGCGACAGTCTCTTCGTCATTCATCGCCATGCGCTCGAACGTTACGCGCACATCATGAGCGGTTTTCAAAGGATCTGGGTTACCATCGACTCCCTCTGGGTTCACATAGATCAGTCCCATCATGACCGCCGCCAATGGGTTTTCGAGATCGCGCTCACCGGAATATCGGCTGCCTTCGCTGCCGCTTGGTGCTAACCATTCTTTTTCAGAGCCCCAGTAAGTGTCTTTTTCAGGGTTCCAGATGTCCTCACGACCAAAGGCAAAACCGTAGGTCTTCAGGCCCATGGATTCATAGGCGATCGTGCCGGCATAAGCGATAAGATCAGACCAACTGAGTTTGTTGCCATATTTCTTCTTGATTGGCCAAAGCAGACGCCGGGCTTTGTCAAGATTGACGTTGTCAGGCCAGGAATTAAGCGGTGCGAAGCGCTGATTACCAGTACCAGCGCCGCCACGCCCATCAGCAATACGATAACTACCAGCAGCGTGCCAAGACATGCGAATCATCAAGCCGCCATAATGCCCCCAGTCCGCGGGCCACCACTCTTGGCTGTCAGTCATTAGAGCATGCATATCCTTCTTCAGCGCTTCCACATCAAGTTGTTTAACAGTCTCTCGATAATCAAAGTCCGCGCCCAATGGGTTAGACTTAACATCGTGTTGATGTAGGATGTCCAAGTTTAGGGCCTTAGGCCACCACTCCATATTAGACATGCTGCTCTCGGTGGCTCCACCGTGCATTACTGGGCACTTATTATTCGACATCGGTTGATCTCCTGTATCCCGCAAAAAGTTCGTTAGCTCCACATTGTTATAATGCGCTCATATGGCACTATTGATCACTTCTCCTGATGAGTAAAACGTATTATTTTTATTTAATTAATAGTTTTTGTGTATCGTAAATCAAGTAAATCAAGGGGTCAGATTACTTGAAATCAAGGGGTCAGATTACTTGATTCTCACATGCCGATGTAGTTTGAAATCAAGGGGTCAGATTACTTGATTCTCACATGCCGATGTATTTTGGGTGTGCTTGGACTTTTTGCAGCCATTTTTGAATATTGGGGTATTGCGCCAAATCGAAGCCCCCTTCATAGGCGACATGGGTGTAGCCATAGAGAGAGATGTCCGCAATTGTTAAAGTATCCCCAGCTAGGTATGCACTCCTCGCCAACTGCTCCTCCATCACTTTCAAGGCTTTGTGGCCACCCACTTGCTTGGATTTATACTCTTCTTTTCTGTCATTAGGAAGCCCAAGGTACTTCGCAATAAACCGGGCAACCGCGATATAAGGCTCGTGGCTGTATTGTTCAAAAAATTGCCATTGAAGTATTTTCGCCCTTTCAAAAGAGTCTTCCGAACTAAGCCCACTCCCTTCGGCTAAATAATTCAAAATGGCGTTTGACTCGGAAAGACATCGCCCGTCGTCTAACTCTAGCAATGGTATTTTCCCGTTAGGATTTTTCTTCAAAAACTCAGCCGTTTGAGTTTCTTTGGCCAAAATATCAACTTCAATCCATTCGTGCTCCAGATCGAGGATTGATGCCAAAAGCTTAATTTTATAACAATTGCCTGACTGTATATCGCCGTAGATTTTCAATCGAATCTCCTAAATTGCTCGAGCCCGTATCAATTGGTGACATCTTTATCACACACTTTTACATAGGTTCATTCTGCCGAGCAAGTAGCATCTCTAATTTGCACTGCAACTTTCAGTGCTATACCCGAGCCAGCCTATTCTCAGCATGAAGAGGTAGAAGAGATCGTGGTAAGCGCTACGCGCAGCAGGCGCAGCTTTGAACAACTGCCAACACGAGTTGAAATACTCGGCGGAGAAGAGATTACCGAAAAAGCCAATATGAAGCCTGGTGACATCCGGATGTTGCTGAATGAGAGCACCGGTATTTACGTTCAGCAAACTTCAGCCACTAGTTTCAATTCTTCGATTCGCATACAAGAGCTAGATGGCAAGTACACACAATTGCTACGCGACGGAATGCCAATGTACAGCGGTTTTTCTGGCGGACTCAGTTTACTGCAGATAGCACCCTTGGATTTACAACAAGTGGAAGTAATAAAAGGCGCCAGCTCTACGCTTTATGGTGGTGGAGCCATTGCCGGGCTAGTGAATCTTGTCAGCAAAAAACCTAGTGACGAAGCAGAGCAATTACAGTTTCAAGGGGTGCAGCCGCTAACCCCCAATCTCTTAGAAGCGGAACTTTCTTCTGGGATCAATGCAGACTTGCATCATACCTTTGAATTAGGCGACACACTGACGCTAGTACAAGAGTCGGAGGATATATATGCCTGTCGCCAGCCAGCACCTTATCAGGATACACGTGGCACGGAGATCAATGCTGTGTGGCGTTGGAACTATCTCAAACTTTTCCTTGGTTACACCAACGCTGATGTAAAGGAACATGGTCGACAGAATACGATGGATACAGCGCTGATGCCTAAGGAGCGCGTTAATATGGTATTCGTTTACGAAAAAGAAGACGATTTTCGTATCGGTTTAGAGTCTTACTATTTCAGTCAGCAAAAACTCAACAACGGTACAAGAAGTTCTGATTATTGGATCTTTGGTTTGATGATGGAGAAATACTTCGGGGATGACTTCTCGATGTTTTTAAATTTCGAGAACTTCAGCGATACAAGACAAACCCGCGATGGGCCGATTTACAAAGGCTCGATCAGCAACCCACAGTTTTTGGACATCTATGCCCCGCTCGATGGATTCGTAACCAACGGTGGTATCAAGCTCCGCTTCTAAAAACCAAAGGGGTCAGAGTAACTTGGTGGCGAATTGACCAAGTTACTCTGACCCCTTTGGTTCCTTTGCTTTGCTTTTACAGCCACCGGCGAACGC
Source organism: uncultured Gammaproteobacteria bacterium (assembly GCA_913061515.1). Lineage (GTDB taxonomy): Bacteria > Pseudomonadota > Gammaproteobacteria > Pseudomonadales > Pseudohongiellaceae > UBA5078. Next base: position 15,241 of record CAJXSF010000066.1, read on the forward strand.
TCATCGTATAACGTTTGTAATCATCACCGAATTTACTCTGCATGTAGTTCTCTTCCGGCCGAATCTGAAAGCGATTGATATAGCAAACGAACGCGGGCAAGAATACAAACGTAAAACCATGAGACAAATAAAAAGCCCAACCGATTAAAATCAGTAAAAACCCAAGATACATTGGGTTTCTGCTAATCTGATAGACGCCAGTAGTTACTAAACTTGAGGTTCTCTCAGGGAATCTAGGATCAAGAGTTGTATTAGTTTTCCGAAACTCACTAACCCCTTGCAAAGCGACGATGAGCCCTAGTGCGCCAAAACTGATGGCTAATACTACACCCCATGAGTTTGAAAACTTTCCCACCAATAGAAATGCTTCTGTGAGCCACATCAAAAAGGCAAAAATTATCACCAAGACTAATGGCGGTATCTTAAACGTCATAGTTATTTTTCACTAACTTGTTTCAGGAAGTCAGAACATCAAATTCAAGTGTTCTGACCCCTTGATATTCTTGATATTCTATTTTTTCTCGCCCTTGAACGTCCCTGACAACATTCCGCCAGCAATGTCGATCGTGCCTGTCCATACGCCCTGCTCATCGACTGTGCCTCTATACACAACAGGAGCCGACTGGCCTTGGAGGGATGCCTGAAAAGAGATAGTGACATTATTGCCATTCACTGTTCCAGTGACATTATTGCTGCCAAGAGTGGCAGAGGCGTACTGCCCGGTAAGATTCATGCCGTCCTGGACAAGCGTGAGCTCAGGCATCGTTGTGCCTTGATCCGTTGATACTTCCATAGCCCAAGAACCAGACATATTAGTCTGTGCGCTAACGGGGGAAATAGTAAAAAGCATCACGACGAATGTCGTAATCATAGTGCCTAGGAACGGTAAATTACGATGTTTCATTGGTTTCTCCGCAGTCAGTTGGTGTCGTTCTTAAGGTAAGTATGAAAGGTTATTGTCCTTCCAAACCCGTAGAACATACCGACAGGGTTGCTCAACCACAATCTCCCAGGCATCGACATTCGTCCAAATGAATTAGCTATGAGTCAGAATTCAAGAATAACAATGACACCGCGGGTTCAAAATGGGAAAACCATCACAAGTTAGCAGTCTAGCCCCAACTTTATTGATTTTTTTAAGTATAGTAACTCTACTTTAATGGAGAACTATGAATGCCCAAGGAATTAACACTATATTCAGCCCTATCATCAATACCTGTATTGAAAAAATCATACATCGGGAAAATTATGTCAATTGCGTTTCTTGGCATTCATACCCCTTTACTATGTTTGATAGTCTATTTGATGATTCAACCTCAAATGGAAACGAGTAGTAGCTGGGGTATATTCATAATTTCCTTATTAGCCACTTTGCTAGGAACAGTTGCCACTATTTATGTCTTAATGGGACTAATCAAACCGGTATCACTCGCTTCCTCTGCACTGAGAATCTACCTAAAGGAGCAACAGCTCCCAAACTTACCTTCACGATACGAGGATGAGGTTGGCACGTTAATGAGTGCGACGTCACCCCTTAATCAGTAGCACCTGCCTTTAGAGTCCGGGGTTCATATTAA
>CAJXSF010000067.1 GCA_913061515.1 uncultured Gammaproteobacteria bacterium
AGCGTCAGATGTGTATAAGAGACAGCTCAAGCGCCGCGTCAGCAGAGCAGGCAAGCGCATCAACCTTAGTCACAAGGAATTTTGTCTGCTGGAATTGTTAATGCGGCACCAGGGTGAGGTGCTGCCGCGCTCGATAATCGCCTCGCAAGTGTGGGACATGATTTTCGACAGCGACACCAATGTCATCGATGTCGCCATCCGCCGCTTGCGCTCCAAGGTCGACGATGAGTTCGAACCGAAGCTCATTCATACCGTGCGCGGCATGGGTTACACGTTGGAGTGGGAGCAAGACCATGAATCCTAAACACATGCGTCCAATCTCTTTATCTCTGCGCGTAATGCTGTTTGTGATGCTCGCCATAGGGATGAGCCTTCTGTTGACTAGTCGATTGGTACTCAGCACGGTAGAGCATCATTTTATAGAGCAGGACGCGGATGAACTGCGCGTGATGGTGGGTGCCATAGAGCATGCCTTGACTCAAGAGAGCAGCGATTTGGTCGAGGCCCCCTCGAGCCTGTCATCGGCTATCTCTGGGCACCATGGTGTGTTCTATGAAATCAAGGATGAGTCCGGGGCGGTGTTGTTTAGTTCTGCGGGTTTGGATTTTTCCGCTGCTGTCCCCAGCGTCTCGCCGGTTGTAGATGTCGATGCGACAACAACCGAGCTCTGGACTATCGACAATAGGACCTATCGAGGCGTTGTTGTGCTCAGGTCAATCGATGCGAACCTCTACCAAATTACCAGCCTCATCGACATGGAGTTTCACAGAAATTTTCTAAACTCATTTCAACGCAGTCTTTGGTTAATTCTACTAGGCGCCGGTGTGATTATCTTATTGGCCGCATGGATTGGCGTCTATCAAGGTCTGCGTCCCCTGCGCGGCATGAGTCACAGTGTGCGGACAATTCAGACCAATAAACTAGATACGCGCCTTGACCCTCTCACCGTGCCCATAGAGTTACAGAACCTTGTGCTGTCCTTTAATCAGATGATTGAACAACTAGAGGTGGGTTTCAGCAAACTCGCGCATTTCTCCGACGATATTGCCCACGAACTGCGCACGCCCTTGACGAATATGATTACCCAGACTCAAGTGAGTTTGTCCAAAGCCCGAAGCGATGCCGATTACCGTGAGCTGCTCTATTCAGTTTTGGAAGAGCAGGAGCGCTTGAACAAAATGGTGAACGACATGCTTTGGCTCGCCAAGAGCGAGAATGGCTTGCTAAAACTCAGCAGTACGCCAATCGATCTACAGGACGAGTTCCAGGCACTTTTTGAGTTTTTCGATGCGTTTGCGGATGAGCGTGGCGTCTCACTAGCTGTCAATTCTAAGAGAGTGTTAGTGCAGGGCGATCGCGATTTGTTGCGCCGCGCTTTCACGAATATGCTTTCTAATGCAATCTACCATTCCCCGAATCAAGGTGTCGTGAATGTCACGTTGGCGCAGGATGGCGCAAACGCTTTGGTAACCATTGAGAACAATGGGCCCGAGATCGCTTCGATTCATCTAACCAGAATTTTTGATCGTTTCTACCGGATCGATCCGTCACGAGCGCGCAATAGTGAGGGGGCCGGGCTAGGGCTCGCAATCGTCAAGTCAGTTATCGAAGCCCACGAAGGCGAGGTCGAAGCACGCTCCAGTGCCATAAGCACTAAATTCGTCGCACGCTTGCCGCTAAACTCCTAAGGCCTTAGGCCGACGCTAGACCCACCACTGTGCCATGAATAGTCAGGGCTGCGCCCAGCGCCTGTTGGCGGACAATAGAGCTTTAAACTGAGACTCTCTACAAGCTGTAAAAATTGACATGAAAAATACCTATTGGACAATATAGTTCTGAAATAGACTGGCACATGGAGTATCACGGCAAGCAAATAGCTGGAAAATAAAGATTTAAAATGAACATATAGTTAACAGTCCATCGGAAATTTTAGATTTAATCAACAATCCTTTAATCTCACTCCCCTGAACTTTGTAACTTTTTGAACGCGCCGACGTATGAGGCTGCACTGTAGGTTATACAAGTGGAAGTTCACTCTCATCGAGGAAGTGGTACTAAGGCGGGGGAAAGGCCAGGGGTTCTACAATCCTCGACGCAATCATGGTGCAAACAACGGACTGTCTCCTGAAGAGATGGAAAAGCAGAATTTTAGGGAACTACCAGGTGTCTAAAAAACTGGGGCCTTACCACTCAACAGGTTCACTCGAAATGACTGACTTTGGTTTATCCTGCACAGCAGGATAGTTGTGAAACGTCCTTTCTGAAGGTTTGCGCGCATAACTTCAACCCCTCAACCATAGTCAGATAGGGGAAAAGTTGGTTAGCGATGTCGTCCACTGTCATTCTATTATGGATAGCTAGCGCTGCTGTCTGAATCACTTCCCCCGCGTTTCGAGCGAGCACCTGCGCGCCTAAGACTCGACCGGTTTTAGCTTCGACCACAAGCTTAATAAAGCCTCGGGTTTCGAAATTTGCTAATGCCCTGGGTACATTCTCTAAGTCCAACACTCTACTGTCTGTCTCTATGTTCTGCGCCTGCGCATCACGCTCTGTCAATCCTACCGTTGCAACTTGAGGCTCTGTAAAAATAACCGCAGGCATAGTCGCCAAATCTAACTGCGCATGGCCTCCAGTCATATTAGTTCCAGCCCTACTACCTGCGGCGGCCGCCACATAGACGAACTGCGGCATATCGCTACAGTCACCTGCAGCATAGATATTGGGAATATTAGTCTGCATCTGGTTGTTTACTAAGATTGCACCGTTTTCGCTTGTTTCTATCCCTACTGCTTCTAGGTTCAATTTTCTTGTATTAGGCCGGCGCCCAGTGGCGATCAGTAGTCTGTCTCCTTGAACGGTGCCTGTATTGGTCTGCAGAGTGAATTGCGACCCATCGTAACTGACAGCACTCGCCTCTGTGTGCTTAAGCACCTCTATACCTTCGCTCTCAAAGACCTTTGCCAACTCTTCGCCTAGTTTAGGCTCTTCTCTATGGAGCAAATTGTGACGGGCTAAAACACTGACTCTTGACCCTAAGCGTCGATAGGCCTGTGCCAGCTCCAATGCGACAACGGATGAGCCAACGACGATCAAGTGCTCAACATCCTTGTCGTAAAATAGCGCCTCGGTAGAGGTCCAGTATGGCGTCTTTTCCAGGCCATCGATCGGGGGAAGTGCCGGTGTCGAACCTGTCGCCAACAAAATGCGGTCCGCTTTAAACTCTTGTTGTGTACCGTCCGCTTTGCTTATCAGTAAAGTTTTCCCGTCCTTGAACTGAGCATGACCACGAACTAGGGAAATTGCAGGATTACTATCAAGAATATTCTGATACTTAGCTTCACGCAGTTCCTCGACGCGGGCTATCTGTTGAGCAACTAGCAGCCCTCTATCCAACGCAGGCTCTTTGTTCGCAATACCCTTGAAAGGGTTGCTACGTTGTTGCTGCGCTATCTCTGCTGCGTGTATCAATATCTTAGAAGGGACACAGCCGACGTTGACACAGCAACCCCCTATTACATCCGCTGCCTCGATCAATGTAACCTGCGCACCATTCTCTGCAGCCTTAATGGCGCAAGCGAATGCGCCAGAGCCGCTACCGACTATCGCTACTTCAAGCGCGGGCTCGATTCTGGAGCCGAGTTCATCTTCACCAGAGTGGGTGGATTCCTTCCTGCCTGCCTCCGCAGAGAATCCCGCCGCATTGATAACATTCAATATCGTCTTCTCATCAATGGTACTGGTCGTCTCTATCGTCGCCGTTCTGTCCGGCCAGCTCACACTAGAACTAATGCCCGCAATTTTATGAAACGCGAGTTCGAGTTCCTTAGCCCACTTATCACAAGTCATGCCCTTAATACTGTACTGGAAAATAGCCATTTTCCCTCCTCAATGTATATGCGTACTCTCGCAGTTAATCCGCTGGCCTTTTCCGGTATAATGCATACACGCATAGCCCGACAAAGAAAAACAAAGATGGCAATAGGACAAAGTCTAAATATCCAGTTAAAGCTGAAAGCCCTAACACTGACAGCAGGATGACCAGTACCGGTGTAAAGCAGCACAATGCGATTATTACAGTGCCGACGACACCCAGTCGCAATAGCTTCTTCTTACTATCCATTGTCGATTACTCCACAATTTTAATTGTGGATTTGAATCCAGCATTTGTTGTTGCGTGCACGAGCGCTAGCGCATCGGTCTTGGCGTCATCGAAGGTCACTACCGCACTCTTACTCTCCAAGCTCACGTCAGCCTCTATGACTCCGTCTACTTTATTCAATGCCATCTTCACAGTAACTGGGCACATCGCGCAGTCCATAGTAGGCAAATCTAGGGTAATGGTCTGTGGACTAGCCCAAACAATCGGGCTCATAATTGTCAGCAAAGTAGCAAATATAAATTTCTTCATCGAAATCTCCTCGTTGTAAAATTTAAAGTAAAAATAAGGGTAACCAATACGCGCTCGTCACCAGACAGAGCGCTATCGCCGAAACAAACCAGAACAAAACTTGACGACGGATTCGAGTTTGAGGGACTGCACATACAGATCCCGGTTCACATGATTCGATGGGCTTATACACTTTAAATCCAGCCCAGACGAGCATGCCGAGTACAAACACAATGAACAACGGTTGGTAGCGCTGAAAAGCCATTAGGTTGCTAATCCAAGATCCGCTGACCCCCATAAGCAGAAGTACGAAAGGCCCTATGCAACAGATACTACCGCCGACGGCTGCAAGAATGCTGGCAGTCAGCGGTAGTTTAGTGCTTTGTGATGTTTTCTCGTTCATGGCTTTAAACAACTCCGTTTTCATCTTAAGAGAAGACTCTAGACTCCGTACCGAGGTACAGAGTCAAGCGCGAAATGAAAAATACTTTAAGAGTTTGGTAGCAATGCTTCCACGATCGGGCAACAAGCGCGCTCGGGATTACTTTGGCATTGAATAGTCAAATCCTCTAAAGTACTTTTTAAATTCTCTAGATCCGCAATTTTCAAACGAATAGTATTGAGCTTACTCTCGGCAATTTCCTGAATGCCTTCGCAGTGCGAATCCCCAAGTTGCAAAAGATTCTCTATTTCACTTAAGCTGAAGCCTAACTCCTTTGCTCTCTTGATAAACTGTAGCCGTTGAACAGTTTTAGTTGGATACACTCTATAGCCTTGCTTTGGCTTCTCAGGCTGCGCTATTAGGCCAAGCCTTTCGTAATAGCGAATCGTTTCGATATTCAAGGAGAGAGTTTTTGCCACACGACCAATCGTAGATGGAAGACTCATAAAGCGCACTCACGTTAGTCCGAGTAGATCATTCATGATTAGCCAAACTGCAGATCGTGTACTTAGTCTATTCGATCTCTCGATGCAGGCTTGCTGACTGGACAGGCTAGGATTGGCATATCTTTGCTTGCCGCTTGTTCGCGAGAAAGCTAAGAACAGTCGAGATCAGTAGTCCGAATATACCGATATACATGAGCATCAATTGCCACCCCACATAAAAACCGTACAGAACAAGCAGCGCCGACCCGACCCCTAGAATCGTCGGCATTAATTTCCTATGATTTCTATAGCTGAGCAACGTACCCACTAACGCTACGACTACAAATGGGGGGAAAACGTAGTCCATCATTATCCCCTCCCAAGGAGCCAGCACCCCTAAGCCTAATGCACTCCCCAACCCAGCGAATAAGGGCCAGCATACGGGACACGCCAACGCGGTAAGCAACATCCCCATGGAGCCTATTTTGTCTACAAATGTTAGCTTCAATTCACAGCTCCTCACTCAACAATGTTTTAGTGTTCCATGCAGAGTTATTCGACCCTGTGCTAGCATTATGCTACCTGTAGTTACTACAGGTGCAATAGCAACTGCTAATGTAAGGGAGAAAGAATGAAAACAATGACCATTGGCGGGCTTTCCGAACGGACAGGCGTCCACATTGAGACCATCCGGTTCTACGAAAAGAAAGAAATACTGCCAAATGCTGTTCGAAATAGGGGTGGTAGGCGGATATATGATGAATCCGACGTGAAACGACTCAATTTCGTGAATAAATGTCGTGGATTCGGGTTTTCACTGGCGGAAATCATGAGTCTACTCAGCCTCGTTGACACGAAAGAGTACACCTGTAGGCAGGTTCATGACTTAACGCTAGAGCACGCCAAGGAGGTGAATCGGAAAATCGTGAGCCTCAAACAAATGGAGCTCGTTCTATTGAATATGGCCGATCAATGCGGCCTCGGAAATATCCCGGAGTGCCCAATAATCGATAGCCTTTTCTCGACTAAGCTTTAAACATAATTCAAAATTAGGAGTCCTGCATGTTGCCTACAAACTAAGTTCTTCCCTTGCCATTTGGACGCTAATGCAAGTCCTTAGAAAGAACATAAGTTACCCAACAGCTCTCTTACAAGCTCAACCTGCCTCGTTCACATAACGTCAACTTCTTGTAAGAGTTAGGTACAAATACGCAGCCAGCGACGATATAGGGGGGCTAGCCCTGAGTTTCCGCATCTTTTTAGGAGAGCTAGCGAGGGGATGTTACTAATCTGTTCAAACGCGTTGATATGGTGTAATCTAATTAACGGCTGAACTAACAGTTTTAATTGTGAAAACCCCAAAGTTTGCAAAAGTAAATGACGAATAAAAGAATCCTTAGCGGACTACAAAAATGGATCGTTTTACTATCCTTTTTTGGCGTGTTGTTTAACGTCCAGGCCAGCTATGCGTGCGTGATGATGACGGACATGGATAGCAAGCAGAATGAATGCTGCTGCGGTTCGGTTCATCGTATGCAAGACGGAAAAGTTTCGAATCAAGAAGATAGTAAAAGTAACGGTGTTAACGAAGATCCTGATTGTGGTGACACCCTAAGAAATTGCTGCAAGGTCGAGGTCTCCCTAGATCTGGATGATGGGGCAGGCAATGAGCCTATCGTTAGCAATAGCACGATAATAAAGCTCCAGCTTTCCATAGTTAAAATCTTTGACGATCCTACGCTGTTCTGGGATCTCGCCCTCAGTAACGATATTGTTGTTCGCAACAAATTCTATTACATCGATATTCCTTCCGATCCGGCAGTCCTTGTCGCGAATTCTCCGTTGTATCTGAAAACGGCACGTTTTCGGATTTAAACCTCCCGCAAATTAGTTCCACTTAGTGCGCTTTGCCTCGTTGGGTAATGGCGCCTGTTTACTAATGGGAGTATTGCTATGTTCAATAGTTTTAAAGACCGCTCGCGTTGGGTATGTTTGCTGATCTTGATCGGCATCAGCCTTGCCACTACGCAGCTAATGGCAGAAGAGAATCCAGTCCAGTCGTCCAATCTCGAAGTAATAGTCAATAGACTATTGGCTCGGAACCCGAATTTATTATCCCAACGCATGCGAGCGAGTGCTAGTGAGGCGCTTATCAAGAGCGCAGGTTCACTCGAGGACCCTCGAGTGACTTACTCTATCGCACCCTCATCATTTGGCGGCACGATTCCCAGTAGTTTCGGCAATGCTTTGGGGGTTCGGCAGAATTTGCAACTCAGTCAATCGATTCCTTGGCCTGGGAAACGTCAGCTACGTGTTGAGAAAATGCTAGCAGACACCTCAGCTCTGGATAGACGTTATGATGGTTCGCGCAATGCACTCATTATGCAAGTGCGCGCAGTTTGGGCTCAGTGGTGGTATGTCCACTCAGCGTTAGATAGTAATGATTCGCTTCGGCAACTTATTTCTGGGCAATCTGTTGTCGTCGAAACACGCTATGCTAACGGACTCGGCCTGCAGCAAGATCTTCTAAAAATACAAACCTTCGACCTTAAGTTGCAACACCAACACCTCGTGTTGGAGCAAGAACGTGTGCAGCTACAGTCTCAGCTTAATTACCTGCTGGATCAATCCTCTTCAACGCCAATGCCAAGACCGGTTGCAGAGTTGGCGGGGCCGGAGCTAGTGTCACGTTCGCAGCTGGAAGCGTGGTTGTTGGAGACCCAGCCGTCCTTGCTCGAGCTGCAAGCAAACGTTAAATCGGCTCAAATAGAGAAGCGATTGACTGAGAAAGACGACTACCCCGATATGCAGTTTAGCCTTGGTTACAATGAATTATGGAATGAATCTGCGCAAAGACTTCAGGTGGGCGTTAGTGTCAATATTCCATTGGACTTCGGAAAGCGAACAGCGCGCAAATCCGCTGCAGATTACACACTTCATAGCGTTAAGTTGGACGTTCAAAACAAACGTAACGAGCTTCTATCCCAACTTTGGTCTCAGCTTTCGAGCTATGAGCAAACGGCGCACAAAATTCATCTCATTGAAACCGAACTTTTGCCAAGCGCTACCCGATTAATAGCGGCAAGCCTTGCTGACTACGAAGGCGGAGGGGGGGATTTCACTGAACTAGTGGATGCCCAAGAAGAATTACTCAATACGCAATTGCTTCTACGCAGCACTTATGCCGAGAAATTTATGGTCCTGGCACAAATCGACAAATTAACAGGTGGTCATCTCTGGCCAATTGGAGAGTAGCAGTGAAAACTAAAATATTGTGGGCATTAGTGATTCTCGCCGTTCTAGTTGTTTTACTCGGTCTCTGGTTTTCATCTAGGAATAGCATGGACATGGTGGCACCAGCTGTAACGGACGCGAGCGCTCGCAAGCCCCTTTACTGGGTCGCCCCGATGGATGCGAACTACAAGCGTGATGCGCCTGGTCTTTCGCCAATGGGAATGCCCCTAATTCCTGTTTATGAGTCTTCTGACACGATTACGGTGTCGCCCTCCATTCAGCAAAACTTAGGTTTACGTACGGACACGGTAGTGCGCGAGAATTTTGCGCCAGATATTCAAGCGGTGGGATATACCAATTGGGATCAGTCCACTATCCAAGTACTACACACGCGCGCAGAAGGCTGGTTAGAGGTCTTTAATCTAGCTAGCGAGGGTGACTCTGTCTTCAACGGTGATGTGCTTTACGAATTGTTCTCGCCAGCGCTGGTGAGTGCACAACGTGAATATTTGTCCGCTATAGCCTCGAATAATGCATCTTTGGGGGCAGTGGCCAAAGACCGTTTACTGTCGCTCGGATTTACAAGCGAGCAAATATCGGCATTGGATGCAACGAGGCAAATGAGTAATCGTCTTTCTGTACGCGCCGTGAAAGACGCTGTTGTTACAGGGATTAGCGTACGCGAGGGCAGCTATGTTAGCCCTGGCACAGTCTTAGCGACTTTCGCATCGCTGGATTCTGTGTGGGTTGAAGCCGAGGTATTCGAATCACTTGCCGGCTGGATCGCACCGGGCCAAACGGCCCAGATAACTTTCGCAGCCTTTCCAGGTGAGCGCTGGAATTCTACAGTCGAATATATTTATCCAAGTCTGGACGCCACTTCTCGTAGTTTGCGGGTAAGGCTGATAGTCGAGAACAGCAATGGACGGCTTTTACCCGGGATGTTCGTGAAAGTCAGCATCGAGGGTGTGCCTAAGCTCGATGTCCTTACAGTGCCGCGCGAGGCAGTGATTCGGTCCGGCAACGGCGATCGCGTTATGCGAGCCTTAGGTGAAGGCCGTTTCAAGCCAGTTGTGGTGCGTACTGGTATATCCAACGGTACTCGACTGGAGATCGTCAGTGGCCTCGAGGAAGGGGACGTTGTCGTGACTTCTGGTCAATTTCTCCTGGACTCAGAGGCAAATGGGGAGCAGGCATTTGCGCGTCTTAACTCAACAGATTCGGACTCCTCAGCGATGTCTTCCAGTATGCCCATGGCGAGCACGATGGCGTTGCCAACAGCAAACGCAGCACTTTTCGAAACCTCTGGAGAGATCACTCAAATTACAGCAGGTGTTTCAGTCACACTTTCTCATCAAGCTGTAGAGGCGCTCTCTTGGCCGGCCATGACTATGAGTTTTCAACTCCCGTCGCAGACGACTAGTGGGCAATTGACTGTGGGGGACTTGGTCGATTTCTCGTTTCGACGTACCGAGCAAGGCAGTTATGAAATAGTGAACATTGTTAAACAGGAAGCTAAACTATGATCGCTTTCATTATCAGGCTATCCATCGCCCAACGCGGGCTGGTCATATCGTTAGCGTTAATACTTGCCGTAATTGGGGTACAGAGTTTTCGTGATATGCCCGTCGATGCAATTCCCGATCTTTCCGATGTGCAAGTGATCATTCGCACGCCATTTCCTGGACAGGCGCCACAAGTGGTGGAGGATCAAATTACCTACCCACTTACTACTGCCATGTTGTCGGTACCAGGTGCCGAGACAGTGCGTGGATATTCATTTTTCGGTGACTCCTATGTGTATATTATTTTTGCCGATGGCACAGATCAATATTGGGCGCGCAGCCGTGTGCTTGAGTATTTAAATCAGGTCAGCGCGTCGCTTCCTGCTAGCGTCACACCCGCGCTCGGTCCAGATGCGACAGGTGTGGGTTGGGTCTACGAATATGCACTCGTTGATCGCAGTGGACAGCATGACATCGCACAGCTGCGCTCAATTCAAGATTGGTTCTTGAAGTTTGAACTACAAACTGTAAGCGGTGTTTCGGAAGTCGCGAGCATTGGCGGCATGGTGAAGCAATATCAGGTAGTCGTGGACCCGGATCAGCTTCACGTGCTTGGCTTGACGTTGACACAGGTCGGAGAGGCAATTCGTCGTGGGAATCGAGAGGTGGGCGGTTCTGTGCTCGAGATGGCCGAGACCGAGTTCATGGTGCGTGCCACGGGTTACATCCAGAGTATTGACGATCTCAAGCAAATACCCATCAAAGTAAATGCACGCGGCACTCCTGTGCTCTTGGGTGACGTCGCAAATATCGTGCTCGGGCCACAATTGCGACGCGGCATCGCGGAGCTCAATGGGGAAGGGGAAGTGGTGGGCGGAGTTGTCATAATGCGTAGCGGGGAAAACCCCCTAGCTACTATCGCCGCAGTTGAAGAAAAGCTAGAACAACTACGCAGTGGTTTGCCTGCAGGAGTGGAGGTCGTCACAACCTATGATCGCTCGTATTTAATTTATAGTGCGATAGACAATCTCTATGGCACTCTATTTGAGGAGTTCTTAATTGTAGCGTTGGTCTGTTTGCTATTCCTATTCCACATACGTTCGGCATTGGTTGTCGTTTTCATGCTACCTATCGGCATCATTGGAGCCTTGATAATAATGCGCTTCCAAGGTATTAACGCGAATATTATGTCACTTGGTGGAATCGCTATCGCTATTGGCGCGATGGTTGACGGGGCTATCGTGATGATCGAGAATGTGCATAAGAAATTGGAGGAGAATCCTCCAAAGGATGATGCCGCGCGCTGGGTGCTTATTACGAAAGCATCTATACAAGTGGGCTCACCCTTATTTTTCTCGTTGCTGATTATCACGCTTAGTTTTCTTCCTGTGTTCAGTCTGGAAGCACAGGAAGGCCGACTGTTCGCACCTCTAGCGTTCACAAAAACCTGGTCGATGGCGGTGGCGGCTTTTCTGTCAATAACGCTTGTACCTGTGCTAATGGGCTATCTAATTCGTGGCAGGATTGTCGCGGAGCAGCGTAACCCCCTCAATCGTTTCCTGAGTTGGTGTTATAGGCCAGCAATTCACTTTGTAACGCGACAGCCTTGGTTGGTGATTTGCTTGAGTTTGCTGGTGATGCTTTCGGCTGCTTGGCCCTTGTCCAGACTAGGGTCTGAGTTTATGCCCCCACTCGACGAGGGCGACTGGATGTATATGCCAACAATGCGCCCTGGCCTGCCTATAGGGGAGGCAAGTCAACTGCTCCAGCAAACCGATAGATTGATTAAATCAGTTCCTGAAGTGGCCACTGTATTCGGAAAAATTGGACGAGCAGAGACCGCTACAGACCCGGCCCCACTCACGATGATTGAAACCTTAATTCATATGAAACCCGAGTCTGAGTGGCGTGATGGCATGACAACGCAATCGATTCGTGAAGAGATACAACAGAAGGTGCAACTGCCTGGTGTTACGAATGTGTGGGTCATGCCGATAAAAACTCGTATCGATATGCTTGCCACTGGCATTAAGACTCCTGTAGGTATCAAGATAGGCGGCCCAGACCTCGAAAGGGTGCAGTCACTCGGTCGCGAAATTGAGACTCTTCTTACTGATTTTCCCAACACAGCAAGTGTTTACGCTGAGCGAGTGGTTGGAGGACGGTATGTTGTTGTTGATATTGACCGCCTTAGCGCCGCACGTTTTGGCCTCAATATCGATGATGTGCACGCAGTCGTTGCTGGCGCCATTGGCGGACTCAATGTGGCAGAGACCATCGAAGGTCTGCAAAGGTTTCCGATTAACCTGCGCTACCCTCGATCAACACGCGACTCATTAGAGAGTATTCGAAGTCTTCCCGTTCTTACATCGGCTGGTGCTCGAATTGCACTAAGCGACGTCGCCAGCATCTCAGTCGAGGACGGGCCACCGATGATCAAGAGTGAGAATGCGCGACCCACGGGTTGGGTATATGTGGATATTGAGGATATCGACGTTGGCACTTACGTAGCCAGCGCGCGTGATTTCCTTCGAGAGAATGTCACGTTACCTGCTGGTTATACTTTGACATGGTCCGGTCAGTACGAATACATGGAACGTGCGATAGAGCGTCTGAAGATCGTGGTGCCACTAACCGTTGCGATCATAGCGTTTTTACTTTATCTGGCATTTAATCGAGTGGGCGAGGTGTTGATTGTTCTCGCGACGCTGCCGATGTCTATCGCCGGCAGTAGCTGGCTACTCTGGTACTTGGATTTCAATTTGTCCGTTGCGGTTGCCGTAGGCCTAATAGCTCTGGCGGGAATTGCCGTTGAGATCGGGGTGATTATGTTGGTGTATCTCAAACAGCATCGGGATGACTACCTTGCGCGAGCGGGGCAGGAGGGAGGCCTCACCGCGACGGGATTGCGGCATGCGATCAGCGACGGGGCGCTGCGGCGGCTGCGTCCGATCGTGATGACCATGACGGCCATCGTGGCCGGTTTGTTGCCGATCATGCTTGGTGACGGCACTGGCTCAGAGGTCATGCAGCGCATCGCGGCCCCGATGATTGGCGGTATGATCAGTACACTAATTCTAACCTTGCTAGTGTTGCCAGCAGTCTATTTTGTTTGGCAGCTCTGGCAGTTGAAAGATGAGCTGAGTACAGTGGGTTGAAGATAGTTCAGCTTAGGAATTCTACAACGTCAATTTCGCTAATTACTGATTGACGGCACAGCTACACACTGAAGTTGCTGTCAAGAGGCGATTTTTTTCGCATTTTTTGTTTTCTGACTTATACACAATGTAATACTTGATACAGAAATGGTTCAACAAACGCTGAAAATCCTAAAAGGAAAATTACGAAGTGACAAACATAGAGCCTACTATTTTAGAGCAGTTAAACGAACATTGTAGCTGCGTTACGCTAGATCGTGAATTGCTCATCGGCTTCCTTGCGAATCAGTTAGGCGATGACGCAGAGGAAATGCTGGAAAGTCCAGCTTGGCAACAATATTTTTCTTCCACGTCGGTATTCGTTCCAAAACGCGATCTGGATAAAATGCAAGCCATTGTACGAGCGATCGAAGAGGCTTCGATGCTCAGCGGATATCGCGAGCAAGTGATGTCCTGGGCCCCAAGCACAGCTCAATCCGACTCCAAGGCTGCCGGTGTGTTTATGGGCTATGACTTCCATCTAAGTGAACATGGACCACAGCTCATTGAAATTAACACCAATGCGGGAGGGGCCTTCCTAAATGCAGTATTGTCTCGCGGGCAACATCAATGTTGCGGTGAAACAGTAAGCACTGAATGGGCCGACGATTTTGATGAGGGAGTCATCGATCAATTTGAAAGTGAGTGGCTGAAAAAAAATGGTAAAGGCAGACCTTCGACTATTGCAATAGTTGATGATCAACCAACCGAACAATATCTTTATCCTGAGTTCAAATTGGCAAGACAGCTTATACAGAGAAACGGGATAGAGGCTGTAATACTTTCACCGAGCGATTTGCATTATGAAAACGAGGTGCTCTATGGGAACGGTAAACCTATCGACATGGTCTATAACCGGTTAGTGGATTTTAGTCTAGATGACCCGAGTCATAAAGCTTTACGACAAGCATGGCTAACAGGAAGTGTCGTTATCACACCTAACCCATTGGTCCACGCTCTTTTCGCAGACAAGCGTAATTTGTCCTTATTGACTGACGCAGTTCTTCTCGACAGATGGGGGTTATCAGCTGGAAATATTGAATTACTTCGTCTAGGTGTTCCTCGCTCGGTACTAGTGACATCAAGCAATGCCGCGTCTCTTTGGAAAGAACGGCGAGAATGGTTCTTTAAACCTGTTGCAGGTCATGGGAGTAAAGGTGTCTATCGTGGTAGCAAGCTCACAAAGGGAACCTATGAACAAATTCTCACAAGTGATTACATTGCTCAGGCCTATATTCCGCCGTCCAAACGTTTGGTTGTAGTGAATGGAGAGAAACAATTTCTTAAGATTGATGTGCGCCTCTACACCTATAAAGGTAACGTACTGATTGGCGCTGCAAGGTTGTATGAAGGGCAAGCAACGAATTTTCGCACACCGGGTGGTGGTTTTGCGCCTTTACTTGTTATGGCGGATAAAAGTAGTAAAAATACTTGTTAAATTTGCTTGGCTACGTGCTTACACCACTCAGCCGCTCAATTTCCGTTCTGAATTTGTGGGTGTTGGTTGCGCTGTTTATCAACGCAAACTGTGCATCTAGGTATTCTTGCTGTGCACTGATGAGCTCCAGATAACTGTAGCTACCTGCAAGGTAAGCTTGTCTGGTATCTTGCATAGCGCTATTAAGTAGGGGGATCACTTCTGATCGAAGGCTGTCGACTTCGGAGATAGCTTGCTGAAGCTCTTTGTGTACTGAGGAGATTTCACCAACAAGTCTGTTTACGCTCGTAGTTCGTCTGATTTCGACTACTTGAAGATTAGCCTGCGCGGTCCTGATGCTTCCAGAGGCTCTGGACTTACTCATAAGTGGGATCGATACGCCGATCACAAATCCTGTCTCATTGAACTCACGTAGGTGTCTAATCCCTGCCGTCCACTCAATATCACTTTGCTGTTTTTCCTGAGCTTGACGCAACTCAGCTTCTAATAATCGAGACTCGTCGGTGAATATTTAGATGTTGGGGTTAGATTTCACGTCAGCGAAAAACGACTCGATTGAACTCGACTGCGCCACAGCTAGTAGCTCTGAGGATGCGCCTTCAAATCGAGGGTTATTTTCCGCCTCCATGTTAGATAGGCGCAGTCGACAGCTTTCCAAATAGGTGGCGGCTTGTTCAGCGTTGCGTGCTCTAATCAATGTGGGGAAACCCATAAGTTGCACCGATAACCCATAAGTTGACATCTGAATATCTGGGGTTGGGTTGACGATAGTTAGCAGCCCGCGCCCAGAAAGTGTATTAAATATCTATTTAATTCAAATGGTTAGTGGGTATTTATTAGGCTCACAAGTAAAGATTTTGGCGCTCTAGCGGGCATCATGGCAATGCCGATGTGATTGCGGCGATTAATATTTTAGCCCGAGGACGGCAGGACTTAGCCTGTGGAGAGACGTCGTTGGACGACTCGTTGAAGCAGGAAGCTGTGCTATATCGCAAGAGTAAGTCACCCAGTGCGGCTCTGGCCACGTAAGGAATCCCCATACGATAGGATGCCATGTTGTAGCGCTTTCACAGCAGCGACATCAATCTGAATGCGAGCTGGAAATGTTCACGCAATGGCATGAGGGCGAACGTTGGCGTCATGATCGCAGCCCTCTTGGTCAGCCGTACGGGGCAGGCCTAGCCGAGTTTGCTAGTCGCGGTACACTGATCACCGCCATCGTGATGCACTCTGTGATCCAGATCATTCGGGAGGCCAGCGCACTACATCAGCGCTTTGTGTGTGATCAAGATGGAGCTAATCTACTTGACCCTTCTTCAACTACAGTGGTAGAGTCTTCGCACTAATAGTTAGGATCAATTACGTGCACAAGAAATTCGTCATAGCACTTCTGCTTATTCTCAATTACTCCCTGATGTTCGGAGTGACGGAGGCTGCACATATGCCCGACAGCGAACATCCCTACGGCCATACAGTGGATTACGACCACGCAGACAAACTTCCGGAACACTCGCCAGACGACGGTCACGAGTTTCACGACCAACATCACAAGCACGGTGCCCATGTGCATCTAGGCTTTGCACTCCCTGTCAGCATTGACATCAGTGCGGAGCTTGTCGTTGCAGCGCTCATAAAAAATCACAAACTCTCTTACTCCAATTTGACCTACTCACCTCCAATTCCACCGCCCACCCGCTGAACTTCCGAAAATTTCCCTATTTTCAATTCGGTTCTCTCAGAGAGCCGATGACTGGAGTTCATGCTCATGAAAAAAATTTCAGATGCAAGGCTGCTTCGCGGCTGCCTTCTGCATCCAATGTTCAATAATTCACCGCAGCGGCTAGGGCTATGGAAGCGTTTGCAGCCATTGTTTGTCAGCATAATTCTCTTCAACCATGGCGCGCTGGCCAGTTCGGCAGAAGGTACCCTATCACTCGAAACGGCCATGGAGCTCACTCTCACGCAGAATCCGCAGTTGCGGGTTTTTGATTTCCGCGATGAGGCGCTTCGGGGGCAGGCCGAAACTGCGGCACTCAAGCCTGCGATCGAAATTGGGGCCGATGTTGAAA
>CAJXSF010000068.1 GCA_913061515.1 uncultured Gammaproteobacteria bacterium
TTAAACCCGAAAAGCCCCTAGTACTAGCGTACTAGGGGCTTTTTTTATGCCTGAATTTTAGTTGAATCCACTATTCGTTAAACGACTTAGTTTGCTACTTTTAAGAGGCGTGTAGGTGTCCCAATTGTGTGTCTCTCTCTTCCTAAGAGGCAGTGCATATAGCCTCTGGGCAAGCCTACTTAAGACGAGGTGGAGTGATATAGTCTGATGCTTTTACCTTGTTTGCGACTATCCGTTGGCTTGAAGGCTTCCTTGTTGAACATCGCTGCTCACTATTAGAAACAGAGTATCTATTTTGGCATTAGAGGGTACAGAGTTTTCGATCTTGGGGTGGTTGGGTTAACGAAGGTTTTTGTTAATTGCTGTAGGAGGTGTGCGGGCAGGCGCTCCTACAGTAGATTGTCCCTTCTTACTGTGTTGCTATGGCGTTGCTTGGAGTTCGCTAGCAAGTTTTAGATGTTGGGGCTGGTGCTGTTTGTAGGAGTCTGCAGGAAAAGGCTTTGTATAAGTGGTCGAGTCAGCTAGCAGTAAATAGGGAGCAAAAAAAAGCCCCGGTGCTTACGCGCCAGGGCTTTTTTTGTATCTGCTAAGATTATTTAGCGTCTTCCGCTTCAGTCGCTGGAACACCGTTCTTCTTAAGATCGGAGATCACGGAGATAGCTTCAAGGATTACCAAGATACTAGCAATCAGCGCTGCAATACTAAGTACCGCGAGTAGCCATTGCTCGTTGGCATAGTAGCTGCCTAATTGAATAAGGCTGCCCCAAACAGACATTAGCAATACAAAGATCATAGGCATCAATGTGAACTTTGCTGGACGCCCTAGCTTCATCAGGAAGATAGAGATTACCAGAAGCGTTAAGCTGGCTAGGATTTGGTTAGTCGCACCGAATAGTGGCCAGATTACGTTTCCACCGTTACCTTCTGAGCCACCCGCACCGAACGCTAATAGTAGACAGCTGCCTACAGCTACGAATGTTGCCGCAACGTTACCCTTGAGGAAGCTAATGTTATAGATTGAACCCCATTCTTGGATGATATACCGCTGTAGACGTACGCCAGCGTCCATAGTCGTACCGGCGAACAGCACTACCATCGTTGCGAGCAAGGTTGTCGCGAACAGATTAGGAAGACCCCAACCCGCTGTAAGCAGATTACCACCGCCTTCGATGAATGCAGCTGCGCCACCAGAGCCGAATGCTGCATAGAGTTGGTGCCAAACTTCAGGAGTAGCAGCGTAGAACGCGCCACATACTGCGACAATAGTGATCAATGCTAATGAGCCTTCACCCAAAGCACCTAAGTAACCAACGAAACGCGCGTCTGGCTCTTTGTCGAGTTGCTTAGAGCTCGTACCGGATGAAACAATCCCGTGGAAGCCCGATAGTGCACCACATGCGATTGTGATAAACAGAAGCGGGAATATACTTGGGGTTCCTTCTGGAACGTCAGTATTGAAAGCCGGTGCTGTAATGTCGGGCAATGACAAGAAGACCGCACCATAGAGTAAGAAAAGTCCAACTACTAGCTGCGCACCGTTGATATAGTCACGTGGCTGAAGCAGCGCCCATACAGGTAACATGGAAGCGATAGCCGCGTATGCGAAAAGGATAAGAATCCATGCGGCGTTTGAGCTCAGGCCAGTAGTTTCGAGCAAGCCTTCCGGCAATGCTAATGGCATTTCGCTACCAACATAGATTGTGAAGTAAAGAATACTGACGCCGATCACAGAGATCAGCAGAAGGTTGGCTTTACGACGAATCAGGAAGCCGATAGCGACGGCAACAGGGATCGCAGCCCAAGCAGGGAATACTGATGTTGGGATGTGCACCATTTCGCCAGCAATGATACTGCCGAATACCGCGTTTACCATCAGAAGTAGCAAGAAGATTACGATCATGAACAATGAGCGAGTTCGCTTACCAATTACTGACTCAGATAGAGCACCGATTGATTTTGCACCGTGACGGCTACTGGCCCACAAAGCACCCATGTCGTGAACACCGGCAAAGAAGACAGAACCAAAGGTTACCCACAATACTGCTGGCACCCAACCCCAAAATACGGCAATGGCAGGGCCAACAATGGGCGCTGCACCGGCAACAGAGGTAAAGTGCGCCCCCCAAAGTACAAATTTATTTGTTGGAACATAATCAACACCATCGTTGACTTGATGAGATGGTGTGACGAAATTCGGGTCTAGCTTGTAAATCTTCTCCGCGATGAAGCGGGAGTAGACAAACCAGCCAAATGTGAATCCGGCAAGACCTAAAAGTACTATCAATACCGAGGACATAGGGCGTTCTCCAGTGTTTTTTATTGTCAAAAAGAGGACGCATCATACCAAGGTCGGGATGCCAGACACAATATTTAAAAGGCCTTGAGTTATCATGTTCACTACCTTGAGGTAATGGGTGTATCTAGCTATCTCTAAAGCGTATTTTTGTTATACAGAGTGTGACGGACTATAATCATGCGATCTCGTAAACGTAAGGGGTTTCCCCCTAAAATAAGGCAGTTTTAACGTATGGCGAAACCTACCCAACTAAGTATCCCGTTTTCATCGCAGGCGCTCATTAAACGCTTAACCCTATGTGCTGTGATTCTGTTAATCGCCCATATCGTTTTAACCGTTATGCATTACGGATTTGTCGATCTGCCTTGGCTACTAAGAGAACTGTTTGATGTTGATGAAGAAGAGAGTATCCCGACTTGGTTCTCTTCAATGTTATTGCTAGTGACCTCGCTAACTCTGTTCTTGGTTGCTGCTCTATGCAAGCAAAGCAAAGATCGCAACGCTAAGTACTGGGTAGGTCTGGGCGCTGGGTTTGCCTTTATGTCCGCAGATGAGATCGCTGGCTTTCATGAAACACTCAATACCGTTATTCAAATCTCATGGGCGGTGCCTGGATTGGTCGTAGCGCTCATCATTGGTGGGATGTATTTGAAGTTTCTTTCGTCATTGCCAAGTGCGACCGCAGTGCGATTTATGATGTCGGGCGCAATTTTCGTAGGAGGGGCCGTGGGGGTTGAGTTGGCAACTGAGCCGTATTTGTACAACGATGCACTCGATACCATGGCCTATAACCTGTGGACCCCAGTAGAAGAGGGAATGGAGATAGGCGGGGTAATATTGTTTCTTGCCAGTATTTTCGACTATATGAAAACTCGCTTTGGTACGCAGATTGTCTTTATGGATAAGGGCTAGTGCACAATTGTGGATTGACCTGTATAGAATTTGAGACAGGTGGAGAATGAAATTGCACTAGTTCCGCGTTTTGTATGTTATTTTCTTGGTATATAGCTTCTCGCTTGGTATGAGTGGGTTGTAAAAGAATAATAAAAATAGACGACACATGTGGGGGATGTAAGTGCTCAACCAAGGTTTGTTCAATTTTGCGCAATGGCTTGATTCATTTGAATTAAGTACCCGCCTCCACGAATCCTATTATATGTATAACTGGGTTGAATCAACCCATGTTGTTTCGTTAATGCTTTCTCTCGGTATGCTATTTATTATCGATATGCGTATGTTGGGGTTAACGTTAACGAATGTGCCCGCCTCTAAAATTGCTTCTAAGCTAAATTTGCCCATGATGATTGGTTTCTCAATCATGATTATTACGGGCTTATTGCTGTTTTTTGCTGTCCCGGTAAGAACGACTCAAAGCATCTGGTTTCGAATTAAATTCGTGCTTCTTATAGCGGCGGCGATTAATGCGTGGTTGTTTCACAAAAAACTCAATGAGTCTGTCTCTACTTGGGACAATGAGCCGAAAGCGCCGAAACGATTACGTTACGCTGCCGGCTTGTCTTTAGGGCTGTGGGCGGGAATTGTCACGACAGGGCGGCTCATCGCCTATGACTGGTACGATTGTTATAGAGCGCAATCACAATTCATTACCTGGGCTGCTGGGTGCATGGCGGAATAACTTCCGTGTTGTATAACGCCAGTTGAGGAGAAGCGTGTGGAATTACTTCCTTTTTTTGAATGGGCTGAAACGTCTCTGCTTGGGTCTATTGGTAAGACTTATGGAGGCGTCTACGCGATAGGGCAATCATTACACCTAATGGCGCTTGCGCTATTGGGTGGTACGGTTTTACTAACTGACCTGCGGTTATTAAATGTGGTTCTTCGAGATGTGCCTTCAGATCAGGTCATTGAGAATGCGCATAAATGGTTCAAGGTAGCGCTCATTATCATTATGGCTACTGGGATATTCATGGCTGCTGCAGTGGCCACTAGAATGTATTACAACTCGTTTTATTGGGCGAAGATGACGGCATTGCTTGCGGGCATTGTGTTTGTCTTTGCGATCAAACGCCCATTGTTGAAAAGGCCCCATAAAGAAATCAATCCTTTGGTTCTAAAATCGGTGGCGATGGCCTCATTAGTGATTTGGTTTTCAGTAGCGGCAACAGGCAGATGGATTGGTTTTTCGTAATTGAAGAGAAAAAACACATGAAAATGGATCGTTTAGAAATGTTGGCGTTGGCAACATCGTCGGCTGTCTTTGTAGTTGCCTTAGTGTATTGGGGGATTCAAATACAGGGGGTAAGAGAATTGTTAGAAATGGCTTATGGTTAGCAGGCGATCGAGCCGATAATCAAATCAGCTCGATGCTTTCGTGCTTTATTTCATTGGAGAAAAGTCCGTTGTAGTCATATATTTTCGCACCACACTCTCCAATATTGCCCCGTTAGCGTTAGATTCTTCATTCACCTTTTGCCACTCTGGGTCTTGCGAGAATGCTTGCCAAGATCTGTCAGCTTGTTCCCGACTTTCGTGCGACAGAATATACACCAAGGTATTTCCTGATTCAGACTCATCAGTAGGGACCCAATAAGCGATGTTGGTCATGCCATGCTTTTCGAAGATGCGCATCGTGTGATCTCTAAAGCGAGTTAGCAGCTTGTCGAGGTTACCAGCAGTTGCAGTGTAGGTGCGTAATTCAAACACCTTTTCGTTGTTTTGAGCGAGCGCGGAAGTACTAAATACACCCGAGCTCATCAAGACTGCGAAACAACATAAAACGATCTTACGAATATCGAGAGTCATGGCTTTTCACCTTTTTATTATTGAGCTTACATAACGTTAAATCACTTCCATCAAGAAGTAATCATCCCAAATCAATGAGTGGACTAGTTTGTCTAATGCGCCACTAATTGCAGTTTCAACATCTGCAGCGCTAGAGCGCCCGAAGATCACTGTGTCAAACGCTGAGCGAGTGCCGGCTCGTAAAGTGACGTGCGTGCGAATAATCACGTCAAACTCGCCGCCTTTGTCTTCGACAGTAAACTCTGTGACTTCGCCATTAAGAGTCAGGCTTTGCCCCTCTTCAACAAGCCCCGCCCCGCCGGCAATAAAAGCTTGTGTCAAAGCACTGTTAATCATTTCGGCCACAGGCATCTCAACAGAATAGTCGCCAACTGATGTCGGGGCTGCCGCACCGCGTGCGTCTGTAAACGCAGCGACTTTTAGTGGGCCTTTCGGTGCTTTGCTGAAATCTACTTGCGGGTCTAGCTTGTATTCATATTGAATCGAAATGTCGTCGGCGTTTGCTAACGCAGTTAAGGATAATGCGCTCAATAGCGACAGGTGAGTAAGGAAACGGCGAACGCTCATAGCAACTCCAAAATAGTATTTATCAGTATTGTAATTGTGCAGTAACACAGCTGAATGCAAACTTAATTTAAATAGGGCATGCATTCAACTGACAATGAAAAAAGCCACCGATCGTCAGACGAAGCGGTGGCTTTTATTAAGTCCCTGTGGGGCTTAAACGTACAAGATTATAGCTTGTCTGCAGGCCATGCAGCGCCTTGTACGCGTGGTACTTCGCTAATGCCTTGGTAGGCAAACTTCTGAACACGCTTACCTTCGTAAGTTTCAGTAGTGAAGATGTCACCAGCTGAGTTAGTCGCAAGGCTGTGAGGCGCATACCACTGACCAGGACCACGACCACCGTGACCGAAGCTAGTAAGAACTTCTAGAGATTCGCGATCAAGGATGTAAACGCGGAAGTTTTGTCCATCAGCGAGGTACAAGTACTTCTGGTCTGCATCTTTAGAGAAGTCGATATCCCAAGTAGAACCTTGGTTCAATGTTTCAGGGGCAACTTGTACTTCTTTTACGTACGTGCCGTCTTTACGGAACACTTGGATACGGTCTGAACCGCGGTCACAAACGTACAGTAGGCCGTCGTTAGAAGGTGTTGCACAGTGAACTGGGCCACGGAACTGAGTTGGAAGTGGCTCACCTGGAGTATAAGGTACGCGACCGTCTTCAGGTGCGTTACCGTATGCACCCCAGAAACGCTTGAATGCACCAGTGTTGGCGTCGATTACCGCAATACGCTTATTACCATAGCCGTCAGCTAGGTAAACTTCGTTAGTCATTGCGTCAACTTCGATTTCAGCAACCATTGAGAAGTGGTTAGTCGCAGAGCTGTCAGGCGCGTTGCCTGGCTCACCGTATTCTGCAACGAACTGGCCGTCGCCTGTGAATACTAGTACGTGTGAGTCGCCGCCACCGTTACCACCGATCCAAACATTGCCATTAGGGGCAACATCGATACCGTGGTTAGAAGCTGGCCACGTGAAGCCGTCACCAGGACCGCCCCAAGCGTTAACAACATTACCTGCAGGATCAAATTCGATGATGGGTGGTGCTGGAGTACAGCAACCGCTGACGCCTAGCTTTAGACCGATCTCAGTAGCGCCACCGAACATGGAGTCTTGGTCACGGTGAACGATGAATACGTGATCACGTGCATCGACGTCTACACCGATAGTACGGCCGAGAATCCAGTTATTAGGGAGTGGTTTTGGCCAGTATGGATCTACTAAAAATGTAGGGGCCATAACCATATCACTAGCTGCTTCAGCAGGTTCTTGGAACTGGGATTGGCTTACACCAAGCGCTACCAAGCCTAGTGCAAATGTGGCTCCTGCCGCATATTTCAAATGTTTTGTCATTCTTATTTCCCTCCGGGGTAAGTCTCTACTGAGGCTTTGTTTTTTTTAGACCGACACGCAGTATACTCACTTCTATACAGACAGTATACTCGGTTTCAGTGATTTCCTTGGTCTGATTACAAAAACTTACATTTGGCCAAGAGGCGCGTGTTCGCTGGTGTTTCGACCTGCGATAAAACAATAAAATAGAGGGTTTCGAGTTGAATATAACAGGTAGTATTCCTATGAAAAATTTTAGCCATCCAGTACTGAGGGGAGCTGGAAGAGCATATTTTTCGGGGCTTTGGCGTCGATTGGCCGTATTGGTGTTGATGTTGTTGACGGCGGCTCCAATAAATTCAGCGTTAGCAGACGATGTGCCTCTGAGCGTATCGGTGCAAGCGTTTGTAAAGCCTGAGGGCAATCAATTATCGGTTCTGCTGCGCGTGCCGATGGATGCGTTGGGTGAGATCGACTTTCCAAAAAGAGGGGTTCCTGGCTTCATTATCTTTTCCGAGGCCGATGATGAGCTCCAGTTAGCGTTACAAGCCTATATCTTGGGCAATATCCGTTTTTATGAAGAGGGGCGATTATTAGAGAACCCAGAAGTTCGAAATGTGCGAGTTTCATTACCTGTAGATCGCTCCTTTGAGTCCTACGACCTTGCGCTAGCCAATATCCGAAGCCCTAAAATCGATGATTCCGTAAACCTTTATTGGCGACAAGGGCATTTCGATGCTCTGATTAGCTACCCAATTGAGTCTGAAGCGTCGCGCTTTTCAGTGGACTCTCGCCTTGCCATATTGGGAGTAGAGACTAATACAGTCCTGCGCTACATTTTACCCAATGGTGCAGAGCGTCCGTTCAGTTTTATAGGCAATCCAGGGCTTGTAAGCCTTGACCCGAGCTGGTTTCAAGCTGCTTGGCGATTCATTGTCATGGGGTTCTTTCATATCTTAGAAGGAACGGATCACATCCTGTTTTTGCTATGCCTAGTAATTCCGTTTAGGAATATTAGGGCGTTGGTGCCCGTAATCACCTCATTTACGGTGGCTCACTCTATCACCCTGATATCATCGTTATTCGGCGTAGTGCCGTCAGCGCTATGGTTCCCGCCGCTCATTGAGACACTCATTGCTCTGTCGATCGTCTACATGGCGTTCGAAAATATCATTGGGTTTAAGCAAGAGAACCGTTGGCTTGTGACATTTGGCTTTGGTTTAGTACACGGCTTTGGCTTTTCGTTCCTTTTAACCGAGAGCATGCAGTTTGCCGGGGCGCACCTGTTAACATCGCTCTTGGCATTCAATATAGGCGTCGAATTGGGACAATTATTAGTGCTTTGTCTCGTAGTGCCGCTATTGGTTGTTATGTTCCGCTATTTGGTGGCAGAACGGATGGGTGTAATTATCCTGTCAGCCCTCGTAGCGCATAGCGCATGGCATTGGATGGCCGAGCGTTGGGAAGTGCTTACGGCATATGATATTGCCTTCCCTGTCATTAATACGGCTTTTTACGCGTCGTTGACTCAGTGGGGAATATTGCTGATGGTGGCGATCTCGACGCTTTGGGTTATGCAGAATCTATTCGGACGGTTTTTCGCTACCCATCCGGTAGAAGCGTCAGGGGAATCAACTGGCGCCTAATGAGTCTCTAGCCCGCGCTCAAAAGGGCGCTGGCTAGAGTTGTTGTCGGAGAGTTAGAGCAATTCGAGCAACCTAACTTAGCTTCTTTGTTCGTTTCATCGAATTTTTTCATAGTTTGCTCGTGCCCCACTCTTTGAATGTATTTCTTTAACGTGTTGTATTTTATGTAAAATTACGGCTTTTGAGAGATTGCTGCGAGTTTTTCGCATGTTCGGTATAACGATCGTTCGAAAAGAGTTATTGCTGCAAAGCGTTTCTAAAAGTTACACTGCGCGGCAGTTTTAATAAGACTTAGCCAAGTAGTACGTATTAGATTTAGGCTCGTTACCTTTCCACTGGAGTGCCCGATATGAAGCCATTAAGAATACTTTCCACCCTAGCGATCACAGGCGCACTAAGCGTTTCTGCATTCGCGGCGCCAGAGCGCGCAGGAGATTTCGCTCTTCTCGACCAAAACGGCGATTTCCACCAATTCAGCAAATATGCCAATAAAGACGCTGTCGTTGTTCTTTCTCAATCAAACAGCTGTGCTGCAAGCCAAAGCGCGCTAACGCAATTTCAAGAGTTGCGTTCGCAGTGGGAATCTAAGAACGTCGCCTTTTTGTTGATGAACTCGTCTAAAGAGGACTTGGCTGCGATTCGTCAGGCAGCTAAGGCTAACAACATCGATCTACCTATTCTTTTAGATAGCTCGCAGCTAGTTGCCGAAACATTGAATGTCAGTAAGGCAGGCGAAGTGATCGTGCTTGATCCGCAGAGTCTCTCTGTTCTTTATCGTGGCCCTGTTCATGAGCACATCAACGATACGTTGACGAATGACTTGGCAGGAACGGTCCAAGACACAATGGTAATGGATGTTGTAGGTTGCGACCTTGAAGTCGTGGCAGACACAACGTTGGCATCGGTTGCTCCTGATTACGCAACTGAAGTTGCGCCAATCATTGTAGAGAATTGTGCAGAGTGTCACCGTGAAGGCGGTATCGGCCCATTCGCTATGAACAGCCACCTGATGCTACAAGGCTGGTCACCAATGATTCGCGAAGTCTTGATGACTAAGCGTATGCCTCCTATGCAAGTAGACCCATCAATTGGTCACTTCGATAACGCCGCCTATATTGACGACGCTGAGTTGCAAACTCTTGTGCGTTGGATTGATGCTGGGGCGCCTAAAGGCGTTTTCGCAGCAGATCCATTGAGCAACCTAGAGTATGCAGACGTGAAATCTTGGCAGCTTGGCGAGCCAGACTTCATTGTTAAGACTCCGGTGCAAGAAATCCCAGCCACAGGTGTAATGGATTACATCAATGTCGATGTAGAGCTTCCTTTCGAAGAAGATAAGTGGGTGAAAGCGGTTCAATTCATCCCAGGTGACGAAACGGTTCTTCACCACCTTTTGACTTACGTGACAGCGCCTGCTGAAGATTTCGATGGCGGTGAGGCTGATCAAAGCTCTGTTGCCCGTCGATTCTTGGAAGGTTATGCCCCAGGCAAAGTTGAAGCGATGGTGTTCCCTGAGGATACTGGTGTTTTGATCCCTGCAGGGCACAAGCTCTCTATGCAGTTCCACTTCACGACTAATGGCCGTGCAACAACTGATGAGACAACTCTAGGGATGTATTTCTATGACGAGCCACCAGCGCACGAAAACTTCACGCGCTCGGTATCTAGCATGTTCGTCATTCCTCCGCATGCTTCTAACCACGAAGTCCATGGGACTTATGTGTTCAACAACGAAGTGGTTGTGAACGGATTGCGTGCGCACATGCACTTCCGTGGCAAAGATATGAAGTTCTCCGTTGAGTTGCCCGATGGCACGATGGAAGATTTGCTTAGCGTGCCTAATTACAGCTACGCGTGGCAGCCTACTTATCAGTTGAGCGAAGCCAAGCTGTTGCCAGCGGGCACTAAAGTTCACGTGACGGGTGCGTTCGACAACTCGGCTCTGAATACAGCGAACCCTGATCCAGATGAGCAGGTGACATTTGGCTTGCAGAGCTGGGAAGAGATGTTTATCGGGTACTGGACATACTATGAGACAGGGAATTAATCCTGGCTATTTCATAGTCAATCAGTGACTGATTTTGAAGAGGCGCCCCCAACAGGGCGCCTTTTTTCGTTGGAAGTCTGACGAATTTTGCACAGGTCGTTACAAAGAGTCACAATGTTTTCAGAGACTTGAACTAAGCTAGTTGTTCTTGTGCTCTATAATCTAGAGCTTAAACTCGAATATGCTTGTATTGGTTTGTGTTGTCATGAAGTCTTTGTCGTCAATTTTAGTGATGGTCGCGATGATCTCGTTTGCAGGCGCTGCTAGCGCCCGTGAAGTGGGTGATTTTGCCCTGATCGATCACGATGGGGCGTTTCATCAGCTTAGCCGGTACTCCGACTCCAATGCGATTGTTCTTTATTCCTACAGCAAAGACTGTGATGTTTCGCGCGCGGCGGTCGAAAAACTCAATGTTTTAAACGACAGATATAAAGACCGTGGCATCAACTTCTTTATGATTGACCCCGTTCTCGGCGAGGGTCGCGCGGCTGTTAAGCAGTCACTAGGAGAGCAAAACGCTATTCCAGTTTTAATGGATACTTCGCAGTTAGTGTCCTATTCCCTGTCCATCTCCCGCACTGGTGAAGTGTTGGTAATCAATCCTAAGAATATGCAGCTTCTTTATCGCGGCGCGATCGATAGCCGTGCAGTTGCAGCTGCGTCTAAGGTCTATGACGAAATCTCGCGTAACTATCTTGATGAGGTGCTGTCCGCTGTCGTGCTAGATGGTCCAGAGGTTCGGAGTGTGTCTTGGGCTGGTGGGAAAAAGATCGATTACGAAGATATCGGGGCGCAGGCAAGCAAGGTTTCATATGCTGAAGATGTGGCGCCTATACTGCAGGAGCGATGCCAGTCTTGCCATCAAGATGGTGGTGTAGCGCCTTGGTCTATGAGCAGTCATCAAATGGTTAGCGGCTGGGCGCCTATGATTCGAGAAACTCTGTTGACGTTGCGCATGCCGCCTGGGCAGATTGATGACGAGTATGTCGACCAATTTGTCGATGTGCATACGATTACAAACGATGAAAAGAAAACCCTCGTAAAATGGATTGATGATGGGGCACCTTTAGAGGGCGGTGATGACCCGCTTGCGCAATTGTTGCCGGAAGCATCGGGGTGGTCGATGGGTGAGCCAGATCTGATTGTAGAGTTTCCGCGTCAAGAGATTCCGGCCTCTGGGGTGCTGGATTATAAGTTTGTCCCAGTGGAAATTGGTCTTGAAGAGGATCAATGGATACGTGGCTACGAATTCGATATTGGTGATAGTGCTGTTCTGCATCATGTCGTTGCTTATACCCAAGATGAAAAACAGCAAAAGCAGAACTCCAGTGGCGGTGGTAGTCGAACTAATTTTGGTGGCTATGCGCCGGGGCGAGCTCATGTTGAGTTTGACGAAAACACTGGTGTTCTGCTTAAAACAGACATGCGTTTTATGGTGCAATTCCATTACACCACAATAGGGCGTCCGGTAGTGGATGCCACTCGGATTGGCTTGTACTTTCATGATAAAGAGCCAGAGCACCCATTGAGCAGAACTGCGGTGATGGATGGGGAGTTCGTCATTCCTCCCGGCGCTGCAGATTTTGAGGTGCAAGCGCGTGCGCTAATAAATAACGACTCCTACCTTTATAACATTGCGCCCCATATGCATCTGCGCGGCAAACGTGTGAAATACCGAGCGGAATACCCAGATGGGACGGGTGAAGAATTGCTGTCCATTCCTAACTTTCAGCATAACTGGCAAATGGTGTATCGATTGAAAGAGCCAAAGTTATTGCCTGCGGGTACTGTCATAGTGGCAGAGGGCGCTTTTGATAACTCTGCCAATAATAAGCTGAACCCAGACCCGACCCAGGAAGTGCGTTGGGGTGATCAGGTGTGGGACGAGATGTTTATTGCCTGGATGAGAGTTAGCGAGCGCTGAGCTTGCTGCGCAGATGTTGCGGCGTTTTTACTTTCTAGCCTTTCTCTGTAGAATTCTAGCCTAGTTTTTAGGCGATCTTCTCAAGCCTTCTTGAGCCAAGCGCTTTCGATCTATTTATGTCGAACGCTACTTCTATTATCACACTGGATTCATGTTATGGACTTGCGTCCACTCGTTAGAATACTTTCCGATGGCGGCTTTCATTCCGGTCGCTCGTTGAGTGCTGAGCTCGGAGTTACACGCACAGTCATAGTTCGGCAGATAGACCAGTTGCGGACCATGGGTGTGGATATTCATTCGGTTACAGGCAAAGGCTACCGCCTGCCTTATATCTTGGAGATGATTAACAAGGAGCGCATTTTAGCTCTGCTGGGAAGCAGCGGCTCGCAGTGGCGCGATGATTTCGATGTGGTGTTCACCACGGGGTCTACCAATGCGGATGCTATGGCCAAGGGGCGGGCTGGGTCTAATCGTTACCTATGTATAGCGGAGCACCAAGCGGCAGGCCGTGGTCGAAGAGGGAAGGCCTGGCTCAGCCCGCTTGGCGCTAATATTGCTCTATCGATGCTATGGAGTTTTAAGTCGGGAATAGCGGCGTTAGAGGGGTTGAGCTTAGTTGTGGCGATACTGGTGGTAGACGCATTGAAGGGCTGTGGCTACAAAGAACTAGGCGTTAAGTGGCCAAATGACATTTTGATGTCGGCGAGTAAGCTTGCAGGGATTCTGATAGAGATAAGCGGGGATACTGAGGGACCGTGCAAAGTAGTTATAGGGGTGGGGATCAACGTCAATATGCCAGCCTCTAGCGCTGGTAGTATCGACCAATCTTATACCGATTTAGCTTCTAATTTAGAGGTGGCTCCAGATCGAAACCGAGTGATTGCCGCGCTGATGCTGAGCTTGCAGGATGGGTTGACGCAGTTCGCTCTGACAGGTTTTGCGGGGTTTGCGAAGCGCTGGAATGAGGTAGATGTGTACAAAGGTAGAGAAGTCGAAATAATTAGCGGCAGTAATCGGCAGAGAGGGCGGTCTTTGGGCGTGAGTGAGACAGGCGCTTTGCTGCTGCAAACTGAAACTGACGTCGTGCCAATCTCAGGCGGTGAAATTACCCCAAGCCTGCGCCCGGTTATGGATTCAAGGGGGCGGGATGCTTGAGTTGGATGTTGGCAACACGCGTATGAAATGGCGATTCATCGGGGCTCAGGGGCAGGATGACTTAGCAGGAGTTGTGCTGGGGCGGTCGTTGTCGCTGGATTTCTTGCCGGAGCAATTAACGCCGCAGCGCGTGCGAATCTCTTGCGTGCGTGACCATGAATACCAAGTGCAGTTGTCTGCTGCGGTTGAATCGCGTTGGAGTGTGGTGCCTGAATTTGCAGAAACAAAAGTCAATCATGCTGGGCTTGTCGTTGCGTATGCTGAGCCGAAACGCTTAGGTGTTGATCGTTGGTTGGCCATGCTTGCGGCGCAAGAGTTGGCGAGTGGTCGGTTCTGTGTTGTGGATGCGGGTAGCGCTCTTACGGTGGATTTTGTCGCCAGCACTGGTCGGCACTTGGGGGGGTATATAGTCCCGGGCTTGGCATTGCAAAAGAAAAGTCTTCTTGAGAATACAGCAATTCGAATTCCTGAGTTTTCTATGCAGGCACAGTTGTGCCCCGGGAGCTCAACAGAGTCGGCTATCCATAACGGGATCTTGGGTATGACGGTGGCTTGGATTGTTGAAGAGTGCCGAGAGCGTCTTGAGGGTGGTCAGTTGTACCTGACCGGTGGGGATGCGCCGGTGATTGCGGCCCATTTGCAAAACAAAGCAATCTCTTGCAGTCTGGTGCCCGAATTGGTGATGGACGGATTGCGGCTAGCCCTGCCATAAGGGAGTGAGGTTATATGCGTGGCGTTTTGCTAGGCCTGCTTTTGAGCAATATTGTGTTTATGGCGTGGAATGTATTCACGCCCGGCTTGGTGCCTGTGTTGCCTGAGCGTGCTGATCAGGTGATCGACTCGACTACTTTGCCGCTTTTATCGGAGATCGATGAAGCGAGGCTTATACCGTACCCAAGTCGAGAGGAGTTGTTGGCTGGCGCTGAGCCTATTAATTCTGCAGAGCTAATGCAAGAAAGTGAAGCGCAATACTGTGCCGAGATAGGTCCGTTTCGAAGTGTTGAGGATGCGCAAGGGTTTGTACTGACCAACACAGAGCGTATGACATTAGTGGTTGATGAGCGAGAAGTGCCGGCCGCGCCTGATCATCGCGTCTATCTCCCGCCGTTTAGCTCAAGAGAGCTTGCCCAAAGCACCCTCGCAACACTGCAGGCGCAATTTGCTGCCAATGATTTGGCAATTGATACCTATTTAATGCCTCGTGGCGAGTTAGCCAACGGCATAGCCTTAGGTTTGTTTTCCGAGCACAGCAATGCTCTTAACGTGCAGCGTCAAATGGAAGTGTTGGGGTATAAGGTTGTCGTGCGAACTGAGCCTAAGCAAGAACTGCAAGTCTGGGTCTTGGCGACAGGTTTATCTTCTGCGCAAGCGTTCTCTGAGCACTGGGCGCAAATGCGACTTTCGCGCTCCTATGTAGATACTAGAGAAAAACTCTGCGAAACGATTGCACATGCCCAGTAATTCCCATAAAATGCCGCCTCTGAATAAGACACCCAGGTTCCTTTAAGAGGTTTTGGGGCTCTTGCAGGAGGGGTTCCCGAGTGGCTAAAGGGATCAGACTGTAAATCTGACGCGCGAGCTTCGGTGGTTCGAATCCACCCCCCTCCACCATATATTTGTTTGATTTTATTCGGCTTTTGAGCGCGGCGGGTATAGTTCAGAGGTAGAACACCAGCCTTCCAAGCTGGTTACGCGGGTTCGATTCCCGCTACCCGCTCCAGTTTGAATGGTGTTTGTGTCGATCTCTGGCGTAGTTAGTTGGCGCACGGGGTTGGCAGCATCGTATTTAAAAAACAGATCTTGAGGAAAGCCTCCTTATTTTAGGGTGGTGAAAGTCTGGTAGCTTATCCGGACATTAGATTAGGCTCGGACTGTTTTATTACTAGTGTCTGGCTCGCATAGCTCAGAGGTAGAGCACTTCATTGGTAATGAAGAGGTCTCCGGTTCAACTCCGGATGTGAGCACCAGATTTGCGATTCACTTGCGTTGTTGGGCGGGTGGGTTGTAGCAAGAAAATGAAAGTTCTGACTGTGTGTGCAATTGACGCTGCTGCAGTGGCCAAATGGTCGCAGGGCGAATGAAATAATATTAGAGGCGATCAAAATGGCTAAGAGTAAGTTCGAAAGAAATAAGACGCACGTTAACGTCTGTCTCTTATACACATCTGACGCTGCCGACGAGCGATCT
>CAJXSF010000069.1 GCA_913061515.1 uncultured Gammaproteobacteria bacterium
CACTAGATCGCTCGTCGGCAGCGTCAGATGTGTATAAGAGACAGTATCAAGGGCGTTCTTAGGGTTACAAGAGCAGTCCTACCCTCCATGGTCGAAAGGGATACCGGTCATGTGATCAACATCGGTTCTACTGCTGGAAACTGGCCATATCCAGGTGGCAATACTTACGGTGCTACAAAGGCGTTTGTGCAAAATTTTTCCCGTGCTCTACGTGCAGACTTGCTGGGCAAGCATGTGCGGGTGACCAATATCGAACCGGGGATGGCTGAAACAAATTTCTCAAATGTCCGCTTCAAGGGCGATAATGAGAAAGCCGATAGCGTGTATGCAGGCACCAAACCGCTAACAGCAGAAGACATTGCTGAGACTATTTACTGGGTCAATGCGATGCCCTCACATGTCAACGTCAATACTCTAGAGCTTATGCCGACCTGTCAGGCATGGAGTGCTCTTACTGTGAATCGAGAGATGGACTAATGTTGCTACCGATTGACGTACTCAGTGCGTTTATATTGGCCTCTGCCGTGCTTTGCATCATGCCTGGGCCGGACAATCTATTTGTCTTGTCGCAATCAGCGATCTACGGGAAGACGTCCGGCCTCTTTGTCACACTAGGTTTATGCACCGGCCTGCTTGTGCACACATTTATCGTCGCCATGGGCTTGGCAGTGGTGATTCAAAGCTCGCCTATAGCGCTGTTATTGATTAAGTTTGCAGGTGCTGGGTATTTGCTTTACTTGGCTTGGCAGGCATTCAGGGCTGAAGCAGTCGATGAAAGCACTGCGACCGCTAACACGGTGAGTAATACGGCAATGCTGCGACGCGGCATCATTATGAACATCAGCAATCCTAAGGTCAGTATATTTTTCTTGGCATTTCTGCCCCAATTTACCTCGGCAGACTATGGCGCGATAGCCCCGCAGTTGGTTTTCCTGGGAGGAGTCTTCATACTCGTCACTTTAGCAGTATTCAGCAGTTTCGCATTTATGTCAGGGTTACTACGCAATATGTTTAGAACCAAGCCCAAAGCCCAGCTTTACATCAATCGTGGTGCAGGGCTTGTACTGACGATATTGGCGCTTACACTTGTCAGCAGCAATTTATAGACACTAAGGAAACGCTATGCAGTTTGAAGCATTCGACTACCTAATCCCTTTTGTGTTCGCCGCAATTGTTCTCGCGTTTCTACCTGGGCCCAGCTTGATGTATGTGTTAGCGCGAACACTCAATGGCGGCAGAGAAGCAGGCGTTGAGTCAACAGCTGGCACTGCCATTGGCGGCATGGTTCACGTTCTTATCGCCGCACTGGGCCTATCAGCGGTTTTAGCAAACTCAATAGAGATATTCTCCGTTATAAAGTTTATCGGCGCCCTCTATTTAGTCTACCTAGGGATAAGAACCATTTTCGGTACAAAGGCGTCTATCAATTCGCCAGTGCAGGTTTCCAAAAAAGGGCAGCTGCTATATGAGGGAGCCTTAACGGAAGTTCTCAATGTTAAAACAGCGCTATTCTTCTTGGCTTTCATCCCGCAGTTTGTCGACCCCACAACAGCCGCTGCCCCTCAGTTTATTGCGCTTGGTATTGTGTGCGTATTTTTTAATGCCGTGGCAGATCTAACGGTAGTATTTTTTGCAACAAGGCTGAGTGCATTACTAGATGGAGAGTCTAACTTTTCCCATCGCTTGTCATATGGTTCTGGTGGAATACTTGTTTTGCTAGGTATCTATACAGCGTTTGCAGATGTCCGAAAATAGGTAGTAAAAAAATGAACGGACTTACAACGACAATTGCTACTTTCGACAAATATGCTCGCGAGTATCAAGACAAGTACAGTAAGTTTGAACCCTATCTAAAAAGCTATGCGAACTTTGCCACGCTTCTAAGCCCTGAAGACCGGGTATTGGATATCGCCTGTGGTCCTGCAAATATCAGCCAGGTGTTGTTGCAACAACACCCACGCCTAACGATTCATGGCATTGACCTATCGCGAAAGATGCTTGAGATAGCGCGAGAGAAAATTCCTGGTGGCACATTTGAACAAAGAGATATTCGTTTGCTTGCTAGTATCGATAAACGCTTCGACGCGGTTGTTAGTGGTTTTGCGGTTCCCTATCTTTCTAGCGATGAAGTTAAGACGTTTTTATCCGATGTTAACAATCTTCTAAACTCTGGCGGCTATCTCTATATTAGTGCCCAACTTGGTGACTATGCAGACTCTGCTTATCAGGAAAATAAAAGTGCAGATAAAGTGTACGTTTACTACTATTCAGAAGAATTTTTAAAAAACCTACTAGAACTTAACGGTTTTAAGATTCTAAAGCTTGACTACAATCTTTATGATCAGTCAGAAGCAACAGAGCAAAAAGAAATATTCATTCAGGCAAAAAAAGCTAAGAGCGCAAATCTCATATAATTAAAACGACGAGGATCCGCGAATGAAACTAGGCGCCTTTTCCATCAGCTTAACGGTCAAAGATATTCATGCTTCATTGAAGTTTTATGAAGCACTTGGTTTTATCAGCATTGGTGGTAACGTTGCTGACAACTGGTTGATTCTCAAAAATGGCAGCACAGTGATCGGCCTTTTTGAAGGCGTATTTGACCGTAATATGCTGACCTTCAATCCAGGTTGGGATGAGAATGGTGAGAACCTTGAAGAGTTTACAGATATTAGAGAACTGCAAAAGCAACTGAAAAACAAAGACATTGCATTGAGCTCGGAGGCCGATGAAAGTAGTACTGGCCCTGCGAGCTTCATGCTGTTTGATCCAGACGGTAATCCTATTTTATTCGACCAACATCGATGAGCAAACACATTTAACACAGATCGCGACTCCCTATGAGCAAACATTACGAAGCACTGCTGAATCAATTACATAAAATTAATGACATCGAAAAAGCCATGGCTGTATTGCAGTGGGACCAAGAAACCAATATGCCTGCTATGGGGGCGCAGCGACGGGTTCAGCAATTGACAACCCTGAGTGAGATTGCCCATACGATGTTCACAAGTGCTCAAACCGGTGAGCTGCTTGCGGGGGCATTGGAGGAGCAAGCAGAGGCTGACTTCGACAGTACGCACGCGAGCATGTTACGAGTGACGCAACGTGAATACAATGAGCAGCGATTGTTTAGTGCTGAGTTCGTCAGTCGAAAAAGCGCGATTACGGGTACGGCGGGCGCCGCTTGGGCGCAAATGCGCGCAGATAATAATTTTGCTGATTTCAAAAAGCACTTAGAGGCAGCGGTTGCTATTGCACAGGAAACCGCAGAAATCAGAACCTATGACACCGAACCCTATGATGCCTTGCTATCGCAATTTGAGCGCGGCATGACCAGCGCGGAACTGCGGCGTATTTTTGATGAAGTTAAGCGCGCAACCGTGCCCATGTTACAAGCGATTGCACAGCGCAGTGATCGTGTTGATGACACGATTTTGCAACAAGCGTTTCCAGTTGCTGAACAAGAGGCGATGTGCCGCTATGGCGCCGAATCGATAGGCTATGATTTTAACAGAGGGCATTTAGGCGAGGTCCATCACCCGTTCAGTACCAGTTTCGGGCGCGATGATGTGCGTATTACCACTCGTTATGCCCCCGACTATGCAATGTCTTCGCTGTTTGGCACGATGCATGAAGCAGGGCACGCCATGTATGAACAAGGCATCGCTGAGGACTTAGACCGCAGTCCATTAGGTGAGGGAGCCTCTTTAGGCATTCACGAAAGCCAATCGCGACTTTTTGAGAACCAGGTAGGTAGAAGCTTGGGGTATTGGCAAGCCCATTTCCCCAAACTCCAAAGCCTCTTTCCCCAGCAGCTTGCTAATGTTGAGGTTGCTGACTTCTACAAGGCCATTAACAAAGTGCAGCCATCTCTTATTAGAGTGGAGGCAGATGAGCTTACCTATAATTTACATATTATTTTGCGCTTCGAGTTGGAGCAGGCCTTGATCAATGGCGACTTACAAGTGGCTGATTTGCCGACTGCGTGGAACGACAAAATGCAGTCTTTGTTGGGCGTGACCCCACCCTCAGACAAACAAGGCGTGCTGCAGGATGTGCATTGGTCGCAGGCGGCATTCGGCTATTTTCCGACTTACACACTAGGAAATTTATATTCGGCGCAGTTTATGGAAAGCGCTAAGAGTCAGGACCCTCGAATTGAACAAGAGCTTGCGCAAGGTAAAAATACTTTTTTGTTGGCTTGGTTAAGAGAAAATATCCATCAGCATGGCAATAAATATGATGCTGCAGAGCTTTGCAAACGCGCTACAGGAAAGTCTCTAAGTGCCGAGCCATTCCTGCAATATGTGCGGGGAAAATTTGGCGAACTCTATGGGCTGTAAGACGACAAGGGCGACGCCATTCGCTGCATTAATATGTCCCCTGGACGGCGGAACATTACTACGACAAGACTCTCATTGGCGCTGTGAGAAAGGGCACTGCTTTGATATCGCCAAAGAAGGCTATGTCAATTTGCTGCCGGTACAGAATAAACGCTCGCGGGACCCAGGTGATAGTAAAGAGATGATTCTCGCGCGCCGGCGTTTCCTAAATGCAGGGCATTATCAAAAGATTGCAAATGCACTAAGCGCTCGGGTGTTACAACATACGAGCGCTGAGAGTGCGATGAGCTGCCTCGATGCTGGCTGTGGTGAAGGCTATTATTTGCGTGAGCTGATAGCAGCCGCAAACGGGCAATGTGATATTGCAAGTATCGGTTTAGACATATCCAAGTGGGCGGTTTTATCTGCTGCTAAACAAACTGTACAAAGCGCTTGGGTAGTGGGCAGCAATGCGAATCTTCCCATGACCTCAGACAGTGTCGATGTTGTGCTGTGTATGTTCGGTTTTCCAGTTTACGCTGAGTTTTCCCGAGTATTGAAACCAGGGGGCATTCTTGTGTTAGTGGAGTCGGGGATTGATC
The DNA here is from genome assembly GCA_913061515.1 of uncultured Gammaproteobacteria bacterium. Taxonomy (GTDB): domain Bacteria; phylum Pseudomonadota; class Gammaproteobacteria; order Pseudomonadales; family Pseudohongiellaceae; genus UBA5078. Next base: position 4,928 of record CAJXSF010000069.1, read on the forward strand.
ACCTACGCGAACTGCGTGAGATTATTTATCCGGAAGTTAAAGTGGCAGAGAAGAATGCGCCCCAAGCGGTGGCAGGCTTTGAGCATGGCGACGTGCAATCGGTGAAGTTTACTATCGATTTAGATTCACAAGAACAAATTGCAGATCTATTAGTGATGACACCGCACCTATACCGTGCCAGTGCACAGGGCCGTGAGAAAGCCGCACAATTGCAGCAATTATCTTTAACAATTGATGCCACAATCAGTGTCCTACAAAAAACACTCAGTTAGGGGTTAAGAACACGTTTTTTAAGCTGGTAAGTGCTGTCATTTTGAAACATGCCATCGCGCAAACTGTTTAGCCTAGCGTTTGTTGAAGTGTTTTGTTCTTGCTGCTGTACATCAATATTTCTAATGAACGTATCGATTGCGTCCCCCGTTAAGCCACTATTGTTTAGGCTACTAGCTATACGTTGTAACTCTTGTGCTCGCTGCCCCTGCTGTACGCCAATGCGATCGGATCGTGTAAAAAAATCGTAAGTGGCATCTGCTTGAGAAAAATCGTTGAACAGTGGAGTGCCTTGGGGGCAGTCGAAAAGTTCGCTGTTCTCTTGCTGCGCTGTGCATTGCGATTGCTGGGAATTACTATCTAAGTAGCTATCCACAGTTTGTCGTAATTGCATTGTCGATAGGCTACTGCTTGTTGTGTCGATTTCAATTGACGGTAGCTCATTGAAATCGAAGGGCCGAGTGACTTCAGGCACATCAACAAGTCTTGGCTGCGGCACTTGTGGTTGTGCCTCTGAACTCCTGGGTATGTCAGGACCGCTCTGTGATGGCGAGGTTGATGGCGACGTTGTGGGTGGAGGGGCTGGTTGAACGAGTCGCAAGTGAACTGCTGTTTTACTTTCAGTCACTGCTATCGGGCGTGGAGCAAACCCTACAGATAATATGATTACAAACAAGATGAGATGGAATCCAATACTAAGCACTAAGGCACGGCCGTACCTCGAAGGCTTTGGAGTATCATGGTCACCGATATCCAGTGAATCTAGCGACTCGAGTAGTATTGGTTCTATGCGATCATACTGATTCTCATCACCATGATCCCCTGTTTGCCACATGGGGTGCGCCTAAGTCAGAAGGTTAGTCTCCTTTTGACCGTGCAAAATATTCCCAGTTCCTTCAGTTTTGCTTCAACGAGCCTTTTTCCATACGAGTAGTTGATTGTTTGCAGGCATCGCATTGTCTTCAATCAGCTCTAGTCCTGCACCGCTTGCAAGCTCACAGACTTTCTCAAAATCTCTAATGCCGCTGAGTGGGTTGTTACCCTTTAGCCAAATATCGAAATTAGCATTGCTTGGGCTTGTGAAGTCGCCTGCGTATTTGAAAGGGCCATATACGCAGAGTAAGCCATCAATTTTGAGAAGTGACTTCATATGCCTAAAAAACTCGACTACTGCCGTGGCAGGCATGATGTGCAAGCTGTTGGCTGAGAAAACATAATCGACTTGCGGGTACTCAAACGTGTCTTGAGTGACATCGAACTCTAACGCAGGGGGCAGCTTTGCAGCAAGCAAGCGTTGATTCAAAAATTGTGTATTGCTGGGGATGTCCGTACTTTGCCAATACACATGAGGAAGGGCTGCAGAGAAGAATTCAGCGTGTTGCCCGGTGCCTCCGGCAATTTCAATAAGTTTACCTGGCGCCTTCAGGTGCCGACTAAGGATTTCAAGAATAAACTGCTTATTATTTTCACAAGACTGGCTGAACGGAAGAGTCATCGTCTAGTCTACCTTGCGAAGAAAAACGGGGGCGTCTGGCTTGGAGTCTTTTTCGCTGTAGCGGTAACCATCTGAATCGAAATCTAAAAGTTCCTCGGCGCTCTTTAGGCGGTTCTTGATAATATAGGCACTCATCAGCCCGCGAGCCTTTTTGGCAAAAAAGCTAATAATTTTATACTGGCCGTTTTTATAGTCTTTGAATACTGGGCTGATAATCTGTGCGTCAAGTTTTTTGGGTTTCACAGCACGGAAATATTCATTGGACGCAAGATTGACGAGCACGGCGTTTTTCTTTCCTGAGAGCTGAGCATTAAGAGCCTGAGTAATCTTGTCTCCCCAAAAATCGTAAAGGGAATTGCCTTGCGCATTTTTTAGACTCGTGCCCATTTCAAGCCGGTATGGTTGTATCAAATCTAACGGTCGCAGCAGGCCATAGAGCCCAGAGAGAATGCGCAGATGATCTTGCGCGAAACGAATATCCTCGCTCGTCAAGGAATAGGCATCTAGGCCAATGTAAACATCACCCTTGAATGCAAATAAAGCCTGGCGAGCATTGTTGGTATCAAAGGGGCGTTGCCAGCTATTAAAACGCTCTTGGTTCAAGGCACCCAGTGTGGGGCTGATCGACATTAAAGAAGACACTTGCGCCGGAGAGAACTGACGCAACTGCTCAACCAAGACCGAAGAGTCGTCGAGGAAATCGGCTTGCGTGAATTTTCGGGTTTTAAATGGTGTTTCGTAATCGAGTGACTTTGCTGGGGAGATCACTACTAACATGTTTTGCCTCAAAGCGTTTCGTTGTAGGTTTATGCTGGCGCAAGAAACTCTTGCCACCAATCCAAAGGAGTCACACCGTCTTTAGGGTCATAGACATTCCCGTAGTACCAAAGAGTCCCGGGAAACTGCCCGCTGATGCGATCGAGCAAGACTTCAATCGCCTGAAAACCAATAGACACATGAATGCTGTATACCAATAGACGTGGCGTTTCTAGATCTAACGCTCCATCTAGCAATTCGATCTCTGGAGTGAGAGCCTGCAGAACTTCGCCTATATTGTCTTTACGCAACACGCGTATAGAAAGATTACCGCTGCGCTTTATTAGCTCATATCCGTTTGCAGACTCACTGGGAAAGCGAATTCGGTCACCGCCAGCAAGCCCTCGTACAAATGCTGGAGAGCCAACGAGACGATAAAGCTCGCCATTGGCTTGCATTTCAGTGTTCTGAGCTGGACTCGGCAGTCGCACAACTGCCACACTCTCTATAATTGCTTCACCATCGGGTTTATACCCCGCAATCAATGAAATCTGCGTTCTGGCGTTGTTGTCAGAATCGTTGTTAGTCTCTGACTCTGGAGGTATTGAAGTCATCTTTGTTTCCAAGTCTGCATCTAAAGCCAGACATTTTAACCTGCTTTGGTGTGACAAGGCTAAGTTCGCAAGAGGTCTCTATGTTAGAAAGGCTCCAAGCCATTGCCGTTCGCTTCAACAGACTGCGCCCTTTCTTGCTTGTGCTGGCGGTGTGTGGACTATCGCTCGGGCTGTATGTGCTGCTCACATCAAGTGATCAGGGTGATGATGTGGCGCTGATACCGGCGTTTATGCTTTTTACCTGGGCGACGATGGCCCGATCATTCGTCACTATTTTTGCTCATGTGCCAGTGAAGGCAGACAAGGATGCTGGTTTTTGGAAGCGCTTCAAATTAGGTGCACAACGGGCTGTGTATTACGGGTTTATGGCGCTGTTTGCCGTAGCGACGATTTTTCTACTGCTAAGCAGTTGGCAGCTTAGTAGTGTATGGCGAATGATGTATTGATTCTCTCTAGCTGTGCTAACCTAGCGTAAGTTGACAGGCAAACACTTCAATAAGCAGGAGTTCTCGATGGCATTAAGGCATGATGATGTAGATGTAGATCCTAATCCGATCGGTGAGTTAGCCTTGCAAACCCTCGCAATGCCGAAAGACACCAATGCCAATGGCGATATTTTTGGTGGTTGGTTAGTCTCGCAAATGGATTTGGCAGCGGGCATTGCAACAAAACAAGTGACCCATGGCCGAAGCGCTACTGTGGCTATTAAAAATGTCTCGTTTCTATACCCAGTCAGTGTTGGCTCTATCGTAAGCTGTTATGCGGATATCGCGGATATTGGTCGCAGCTCTATGCTCATTAATATTGAAGTGTGGATCTCAAACTCCATCACTGGGCAAGGGCAGCGTAAAGTCGCAGAAGGGCAGTTTGTGTTTGTGGCGATCGATGAGAATGGTCGAACCCGTCGCATAGAGTTGCCCAAAAAAGAAGAGCAATAAGAGACTAATCGTCTATTGAATTACGTAAGGCTTTTACGCGTCCGCGTTTTACCTTGCTATCGATCCTTTTGCGCTGTGAAGACTTAGTGGGTTTCGTTGGCCTTCTCGATTTACGCACCACGGCTGCTGCCCGAATCATTTCTTGCAAACGTTGCAACGCATCAGCTCTGTTGAGTTCCTGAGTGCGGTGTTGCTGTGCTTTTATGACGAGCACACCGTCTTTGGTAATGCGCGAATCTTTGGTGTTGAGCAAACGATGTTTGTAAAAATACGGCAAAGAAGACGCGTTGATGTCAAAACGAAGATGAATAGCAGATGAGACCTTATTAACGTTTTGCCCACCCGCGCCCTGTGCGCGGATGGCGGTCAACTCGATCTCATTATCTGGGATGGCCACATTCAAGGAGATCTCCAACATTGTTTTAAGCTCCTTAGAATGGGGTTATAACACTTCCAGTTTTGCGTAAGATAACACCAGCCACTTGGTGCCACTATTGTCGAAATTTACTTGTACTCGTGCGTTAGCGCCGGCTCCTTCGCAGTTTAGTACGACACCTTCGCCAAATTTCCCGTGCATCACTCTTGACCCTAGCGCTATGCCTGTCTCCGGAATGTCTTCCTGCACAAGCGGGCTAGCGGCACGGCCATAGTAGGCGCTTGGGCGTGAAATCGATGATTTGATTCGCACATGTTCGATCAATTCTGCCGGTATTTCTCGAATGAATCGCGATGGCCGCGTGATATTGACTTCGCCATGCAAACGTCGAGATTCCGCATGGGTGAGATAAAGTTTGCTCATGGCGCGTGTGATGCCGACATAGCAAAGCCGTCTCTCTTCTTCTAGCCCGGCAATGCCATCCATAGACATCTTGTGAGGGAACAGGCCTTCTTCCATGCCCGCTAGAAATACGAGTTTAAACTCCAAGCCTTTTGCGGAATGCAAGGTCATTAATTGCACGGCGTCTTCTGACTCACTGGCTTGGGCATCTCCGGCGTCCAATGAGGCTTTGTCCAAGAAGGCGGCTAAGAACTCTCGTGACTCGATATCCATGGCTTCGGCATCAGGATCAAGCTCGTCAAAGCTACCCGCGGCATTGACCAGTTCTTGCAAGTTTTCGATTCGCGCCGCTGCTTTTTCACCACCTTCTTTTTCATGATGGGGAATCAATCCGCTATTGGCGACAATATGCTCTACTTTCTTGGCGAGCTCTAAACCCTCTGACTCTTCGTCGAGGCTGTCAATTAAGGCTACAAAGCGGCCGACGGCCGTCGCCGCACGTGAAGACATCAAGCCATGGGAGAGACATTTTTGCGCAGCGGCCCATAAAGATAAGTCTTCGGTGCGTGCCACAGTGCGTAATATTTCGACTGTCTGATCGCCGATGCCACGAGTCGGAACATTGATGACGCGTTCGATGGCAGTGTCGTCGTTGCGATTGACGAGTAAACGCAGATAGGAAAGCGCATTTTTAATTTCTAAGCGTTCATAGAAACGATGGCCACCGTATATTCGGTAAGCCATGCCAACCCGCAGTAAGGCATCTTCAAGCTCGCGGGACTGAGCATTAGAGCGATAAAGAATCGCTGCGTCTTGGAGTCGATTGCCAGTATTGAGCCAAGTTTCAAGCCGTTCGACAATAAAGCGTGCTTCGTCCTGCTCATTAAAGGCTTCATACAAAGAGATGGCTTCACCTTCACCATCATCGGTCCAGAGCTCTTTGCCAAGACGCCCCTGGTTATTAGAGATCAACTTGTTGGCAGCTTTCAGGATTGTCGAAGTTGAGCGGTAGTTCTGCTCTAACTTAACCATTTGTGCGCCAGGGAAGTCTTCATTAAAACGTTGAATGTTTTCTATTTTTGCCCCACGCCATCCATAGATAGATTGGTCGTCATCACCTACCACCATAAGATGGTTGTTGGGGCCGGCAAGCACACGTAACCACGCATATTGAACAGCGTTTGTGTCTTGAAACTCGTCAACAAGGATGTGTGCGAAGCGGCGCTGATAATGCGCAAGAATCTGTGGATTATTGAGCCAAAGTTCGTGGGCGCGTAGCAGGATCTCGCCAAAGTCGACCATGCCGCCGCGATTACAGGCTTCTTCATAGGCGCTATAGAGGCTAAGCATATTGCGTGTGTATTCATCGCCAAAATGCTCAATATTACTAGCGCGTAAACCTTCGTCTTTCTGGGAGTTGATGTACCACTGGCACTGCCTAGGGGGCCAGCGCTCTTCGTCTAAACCGAGGGTTTTGCACAGGCGCTTGATAAGACGCAGTTGATCGTCACTATCAAGTATGTGGAAGTTCTCTGGCAGATTGGCCTCTTTCCAATGCGTACGTAAGAGCCTATGGGCCAAACCATGAAAGGTGCCCACCCACATGCCGCCAACAGGCTGTTCTAGCAGGTGTTCGATGCGGTGCCGCATCTCTCTAGCAGCCTTATTGGTAAAGGTTACGGCGAGAATGCTGAACGGCGAAACAGATTCAATCTGCATTAGCCAAGCAATGCGGTGCACGAGTACGCGAGTTTTGCCACTTCCAGCACCTGCCAACACTAATAGGCTGTTCGCCGGTGCTGCCACTGCTTGTCGTTGCGGTTCGTTTAGAGAGTCGAGAAGATGTGATACGTCCATGACGCGCTATTCTAGCCTGAATAAATAACCAGTACACCCACAAATATTAAGTCCGAGTACTTACAAGTGTAGTCAATCGCTGCTTTTTAAAAACGACGCATATTGATAATATGCCAAGACAAACTGAGCGATCGCTCTATATCGAGTTTTCGAACAACTGAGGAGTTCCCTATGTCTGCAAGTTCAGACGCTGCCAAATTTGATTGGCAGGACCCGTTCCTAATGAACGAGATGTTGACAGAAGAAGAGCGTCTGGTGCGTGATACCGCGCGTCAGTATGCCCAAGAGAAGCTCCTACCAAGGGTGCGCGACGCTTATCGCCGCGAATATACCGACCCCGAGATCTTCCGAGAAATGGGGTCCCTTGGCCTCTTAGGCTCTACTATTCAAGGTTATGGCTGCGCGGGGGTGAACTACGTCTGTTACGGCTTGGCGGCTCGGGAAGTGGAAGCCGTCGATTCGGGTTACCGTTCGATGATGAGCGTGCAGTCTAGTCTCGTGATGCATCCTATCTACAGTTTTGGTACTGAAGAGCAGAAGCAGAAGTACCTCCCGAAATTAGCCAGCGGCGAATATATTGGCTGTTTCGGCCTTACAGAGCCCGATCATGGCTCTGACCCAGGTGGGATGGTGACCCGTGCGCGCACAGTGGATGGCGGATATAGCTTAAGCGGTGCGAAGAACTGGATCAGCAACTCACCAATTGCCGACGTCTTCGTGGTGTGGGCTAAAGACGATCAAGGCATCATTCGTGGCTTTATCCTAGATAAAGGCATGAAGGGACTTTCAGCGCCAAAGATCGAAGGCAAGCTAGCACTGCGCGCCTCTATCACTGGCGAGATAGTCATGGACAATGTGTTTGTGCCCGAAGAGAACCTCTTGCCACATGTGCAAGGGTTGAAGGGGCCGTTTAGCTGTCTTAACTCGGCTCGTCTTGGTATTGCTTGGGGGGCATTGGGCGCTGCTGAAACATGCTGGAAAACAGCGTTGCAGTACACATTGGATCGTAAGCAATTTAATCGTCCACTGGCCGCTAACCAGATTATTCAAAAAAAATTGGCCATCATGCAGACCGACATCTCCGTTGGACTACTTGCGTGTTTGCAAGGCTCACGCCTGCGCGATGACAATAAATTATCACCACCTTTGATATCGCTTTTGAAGCGTAACTCGTGTTTAAAAGCGTTGGATACGGCGCGCGAAGCACGTGACATGCTTGGGGGGAATGGAATATCGGATGAGTTCCCAGTGATGCGCCACTTACAAAATCTAGAGGTGGTGAATACCTATGAGGGGACGCAAGACATTCATGCCTTGATTCTTGGGCGTGCCCAAACGGGAATCCAAGCATTTAGCTAAATAGATAGTGAAGAAATACGCCTGCAAATATGGCTGCGCCGACCCGATGGTTGTTTAAGAACGCTTTGAAACAACCTTCGGGGCCGCGCGACTTTGTGAGCTGCCATTGCTTATAGAATAAGGCGATCGCGGCAAGCACGCCTAAATAGAAAAACATTCCCAGACCTAATTGTCCTGCCGCTAAAAGCAGGGCAAGGATAAACATTCCCTGAAGCATCGCAATAATGACCCGGTCGGCGTCGCCAAAGAGTATTGCGGTAGATTTGACCCCTATTTTAAGATCGTACTCTCGATCCACCATCGCGTACTGCGTGTCGTAGGCAACGGTCCACAGACAATTGGCAACAAACAACAACCAGGCATAGGACGGTAGCTCGTTCTGAACCGCGGTAAACGCCATTAAAATTCCAAACGAGAACGCAATACCTAGCACGACTTGGGGAAGATTCGTGTAGCGCTTCATGAACGGGTAAAGTGCGGCAACTGCCACCGCAAAAAACGACAGCTGAATAGTCAGTGTGTTGGTAAACAGGAGCAATACAAAGCCCAATAGGCTCAATACAATAAAGGTTAGCAATGCCTCTTTGCGAGTCACTTTTCCAGTAACAATAGGCCGGGATTCAGTACGCAGCACATCGCCATCGATATTAGCATCGGCGAAATCGTTAATGGCACAACCCGCTGAGCGCATCAGCCAAGTGCCTAAGCAGAAAATAAACAGAAGTTTGAAACTAGGGAACCCTTGCGCGGCAATCCAAAGCGCAGTGAGCGTGGGCCACAGTAGCAAAAAAGTGCCAATAGGTTTGTCTAGCCGCGTTAGCTGTACAAACCCAGGTAGGCGTTGAGCGAATTTTGGAAAACGTGCACTTAACCATGCGCGACTTTTGTCAAAAATCCCATTGAAAGCGTTCAAAGTATGCTCAATCTTTAAAATTAGCGGCAATTTGTTTTAGTTGTTCATCCGAAGCTACGACTCTTGCTACGGCAGCGTGAACCGCTTCAGGCTCAAGATCAAATTGTTGATACATTGACAAGGGCGCCTCTTCAGGCGGCGCATCGCCAATGCCATGCAGGCGCAGCACACGCATGGCTATAAAGATAAGATTGGCGTACTCATGATCTTCACCTTTGTAGTCGGCCTCATGCTGGAAGCGAATGGCGACATAGACCTCTTTAGGCATTCCCCATAATTGCAACAACCACGCACTAATTTGCTCACGGGTTACGCCGAGCAAATGGTGGTCGATTGCCACGTGGCTGATCGCGGGGTTGGCTTCAACGTGGCGACAGATCGCCGAGAAATGTGGCGGAAATATATGGGCCAGCACCAAATAACCGAAATTATGTAGTAAACCTGCGAGACAGGCGAAGCCTTGGCTTGGACGTTTGTCGGCAGGAATCAACTTCACTAAGGTTTCAATCACAGTTGAGCAGTATACCGACTGCAGCCAGTAGGGAGTAAAGCCATCTGGAAAGTCTTTTGGCATTGAAAGCGTATTGCCTAGTGCCATACCCACCGCCAGGTTGCTCACAAGATCAAACCCTAATACTCGTGAAATGGCATCGTTCACCGAACGAATTTTACTTGGCGCTGCATAATAAGGAGAAGACGCCCAACTTACCACTTGGGCCGCAAGGCTTGCATCCATTTCAACGATTTCGGCTAGGTCAGCAACATTGGCGTTTGGGTCTGAACGCAAGGCCAAAATTCTTTGTGCGGTTTGTGGCAGGGGTGGAATCTCTAATGTTTCTTCCAATCGCTGTTTGATACGTAGGGTGGTGAAATTGCGAATGGAATTAAAAATTAAGTCCAAATCGCTGCTGTCATTGGGTGCGCCTCGATAAAGCTTATCTGGCGCAATTGTGCAGTTAATAGCGCGCACCCGATAATTAGATTCGCGCAATGCTGCACGTAATTCGGCCAACTCAATATGTTGTACTTCTGAGCCTTCGACATCGAAAATCTCAAAATCACAACTGGCGGCCGAGGCGATGCTTTCATCGATAATGGTGGGAAGCAAAAACACAGCAGGCGCAAAGTCGATCTGGATCAGTTTATTGGCGCTGGTAAGCGCGGTGATCTCAGATTGTGGAATAGGAATAAGATTACGCTCAACTAGACTATTGAGAGCTTTGAGGTCCAATAGAGAATGGCTAGGCAATATGATCTGCCCTTTACCTTTGCCATCTTGCAGTAAAACGACACGGACCAGATCTGCGCTGGATGAGCTGTTTTTTTCATTTTCTACTGTTTGCATTAGGGGCCTGCAATGACGCGCACCTATTTGGTGCATTCTTGAGTTAGGTGCCGGTATTACCGAAGCAGTTTTTATGGCGACATTATAGCGTTTGCAACCCTGTGCGCCTATCACCCAAACGCGGGTTAAACGTTCCCATAAAGGGATTTTGTGCCTAACCACCGCTTAATTAGCGGGTCAATACACTCAATATGGTCGCGGGAGATGATATCGGCTTGTTCTTTGACTTGCTCTAGCACTGTCTCTTATACACATCTCCGAGCCCACGAGACCTCTCTACATCTCGT
>CAJXSF010000070.1 GCA_913061515.1 uncultured Gammaproteobacteria bacterium
CTCGTCGGCAGCGTCAGATGTGTATAAGAGACAGGTCCTATCAAGAAATCAGCCCCAAAGATGAACCTGAGATAAACACTGTTGTCGAAGAAGAAATCACCCCTGAACAAATACCCGTACAAGAGCCTTCTGCGCCCGTATTGGCGATTAATGCGCAATGGCATCAGGTGGTTGGCGAGTTAGGGGTAACAGGCATCACTGGAAATCTATTGGCCAATTGCGTGCTTGTTTCGAATGTCGATAATGTGATTACTCTAGTACTAGATCGCAATCAAAGCGCGCTTTACAACGATGAGCACGATAAGCGCATCAAACAAGCATTGACTAGCTACTATGGCGAGCAGTTCAAAATTGCGCTCAGTATTGGGGATATTAGCAGTGAGTCGCCTGCGCAGTATCAAGCGCGGCTTCGTGCAGAGGCCTTGGAAAATGCCCGCACGGAATTTGCAAACGATGAACATGTACAAGCGCTAATCGAGACGTTTTCCGCACATATCGTGCCCGATAGCGTGAGCATAATTAATGAGGTGAAGAAATGACTGACCTAAATGCATTGATGCAGCAAGCCAAACAGATGCAAGAGCAAATGCAAAAAGCCCAACAAGAAGCTGCAAATACCGTTCACATAGGTGAATCCGGAGCAGGCCTTGTGAAGATCCACATGACAGGGCGCCACGATGTTAAACAAGTTGAACTCGATGATGGGTTGCTTGGTGAAGACAAAGACGTGATTGAAGACCTTATTGCCGCAGCCGTAAACGACGCTGTGAAAAAGGTTGAAGAGAACAACCGTGACAATCTTTCGGGCATGGCCGCAGGCATGAACTTACCTGCAGGGTTTAAACTGCCTTTCTAATTTAATGACTGGAATATCCGGCTATGTTCGCCAGCCCTTTAATTGAAAAATTAGTCGAATCACTACGCTGCCTTCCTGGGGTTGGGCCTAAGTCTGCCCAGCGTATGGCCTTGTACTTATTAGAGCGCAACCGCGATGGCGGGCGGCACCTAGCAGCAGTGTTAGAAGAGGCACTGGCACAGGTTGGTCATTGCCAGCGTTGCAGAACGCTCACTGAAGATGATTTCTGCCGAATTTGCATGAATAGCTCGCGCAATCCGCACTTGCTTTGCGTTGTTGGTTCGCCAGCTGACGTTCATGCGATTGAGCAAACAGGCAGTTATAAGGGCTATTATTTTGTGCTTAGGGGTCACTTGTCTCCCATTGATGGCATTGGTCCTGATGAGATAGGTATTCCCGAGCTCATTACGAATATGGAAGAAAATCCTGTCGAAGAGGTCATATTGGCTAGCAACCCAACAGTCGAAGGTGAAGCCACGGCCTATTATATTGCAGAACAACTCAAACGTTTCGACGTCCTTATTTCACGAATAGCCCACGGCGTGCCTGTGGGAGGAGAGCTAGAGTTTGTCGATGGTGGGACGCTAAGTCATGCGTTCAACGGCCGACAAATATTGCGACAATTATGACCGTCGACACGATATCGATTACCCCTCCTGTGTATGTCACAGACAACGATGTACTCGCGCAATTATGCCAACAGTGGCTACAACTAGACGTCATCGCTCTAGATACTGAATTTGTACGAGTCGATACTTTCTATCCACGCATTGGCCTAATTCAAGTTGGTGATGGCAAGAATAATTATCTACTAGACCCTCTGAAAATCGATCAATGGGACGGTTTTCTAGCGCTATTGGCCAAGCCTAGCGTACTGAAAGTCTTGCATTCATGCTCTGAAGATCTTGTAGTATTCAAAGAGTTTTTTCAGCAACTGCCAACGCCGATGTTTGATAGCCAAAAAGCGGCCGCTTTCCTAGGTTATGGCTATAGCATTAGCTACCAAAACTTGGTCAAAGAAGTGTTGTCAGTAGAAGTTAGCAAGGATCAAACCCGCTCGGATTGGACTAAACGGCCATTGACCGAAGAGCAGTGCAATTATGCGGCACTTGATGTCGCCTATTTGCCCGAGATTACACGTTTTCTACAAGCAAAGTTAGAGAAAGTAGGGCGCTCAGATTGGCTCGCCCAAGAATGCGAACAGATGCTGGCGCTTTCCTCGCCAGAGGCAGCACAGATTGCATGGCGCGACTATTACCTTACCCTAGGGGGCGCTTGGCGTTTGGATACGCCTGAGCTAGAGGCTTTGCAGCGACTGTGTGAATGGCGTGAAGGTGAGGCGCGAAGACGTAATAAGCCACGTAATTGGATCGCGAAAGATGCCGAATTGTTAGCGATAGCGGGTGCGTTGCCTAGTAATCAAGCGCAATTGAGTGCCATTGCAGACTTGCCGCGTCAACTCGTTAATCGCGATGGCGCAAAAGTGCTAGAGTTAGTCTCAGCGCCCCATACCGGCCCTGCTGTACAAAGCGATTTGGTCGAACAACCTCTTAGCGCGCAAATGCGCAAGACACTCAAACAATGCCAGGCGGTGGTGCGCAATGCGGCTGAAAAGCTCGATATTGCCTCTGAGTTATTGGCGCGTAAAAAACAATTGATGCCATTGATTAGCCTTGCCGAGCGCAATGCCGATTTTCCCTGGCCTGAAGAGCTTGGGGGCTGGCGTCGTGAATACTTAGAAGCACCCATACGCAAGGTGCTAAGTCAGAGTGCAGGATGATAAATAACTCGCCACAACTATCGGAACGATTTTGGGAACTTCCGCTTGAGCAACTTAATCGCGACGAGTGGGAAGCACTATGTGATGGCTGCGGTCGATGCTGCCTAAAGAAGCTTATTAATAAAAAAGATGAATCGGTGCATTACACCCGTGTTGTGTGCCAGTACCTCGATACCCAGCGCTGCGCGTGTACAGCCTATGGGCGGCGGCAAACGCTAGTGCCTGACTGCTTAGTGCTCGACTTAGAAATGTTAGGAGAACTGCACTGGATTCCAGATACTTGTGCCTATAGACTGCGTTATGAGGGTAAGCCATTGCCAGATTGGCATCCGCTAATAGCGGGTTCGCGCGCTGCCATCAACGCACAGCAAATTTCGGTTACAGGGAAGGTAATCTCGGAGGAGTTTGTGCACGAAAAGGGGTTGGAGGAACATATTATCCGTTGGGTAGAAGCCGCATGTTAGATCTTTACGATTATATCGTCGGTTGGGCCGTCTATTTATTGGCTGGCACTGTGTGCTATATGATTTTCTATCGCTTTACTGGCGTTATAAAAATCAAAGCGATTGCCAATACCTTACGGGCTATTCTCATCGCTGTGATGTTTACTCCATGGTATGTCAGTCCAGAGGCTGATCTATTAGCGCCTGCGTTGATGGTGATGATGCTGGATATGGTCACTGTTGGTGGCACAACCTTCGTGCGGGCACTTGTGCCGCTTACTCTTGCTATTGTCTTTGCTATTTTAGTGGCACTTAGTGTGCCGCTGATCAAGCGTTTATTCGGCCGCGCTAAAAAAGAACCTGCCTCCTCAAGTTAAAGTTTTCTTCTATCACTTTACGAAAGGTTATGCGCAGACAATGATGAAATTCGAAGGCACAGAGCAATACGTCGCCACCCCCGATTTACAGATGGCGGTCAATGCCGCAGTAAGTCTTCAACGCCCACTCCTTATCAAAGGCGAGCCCGGTACGGGTAAAACCATGTTAGCCGAACAAGTTGCGCAAGCGCTTGGCTGCCCTCTGATTCAATGGCACATCAAATCTACGACTAAAGCCCAACAAGGCCTGTATGAGTACGATGCGGTATCACGCCTACGCGATTCGCAACTAGGCGATGAAAAAGTGCATGATATTGCCAATTACATTCTTAAGGGCAAGGTGTGGGAAGCGTTTGAATCAGAAGAACCTGTGGTGTTACTTATCGACGAGATAGACAAAGCCGACATCGAATTTCCCAATGACCTTTTGCTAGAGCTCGATAAAATGGAGTTCTTTGTGTATGAGACGCGCCAGAGAATCAAGGCGCGGCACCGCCCAATTATTATCATCACAAGTAATAATGAAAAAGAATTGCCGGATGCATTTTTACGTCGCTGCTTTTTCACTTCATCAATTTTCCTGACCCGGTTACGATGGAAAAAATCGTCAATGTGCATTATCCCGATATTAAGCAAGATTTAGTGCGCCAAGCCATGGAGATATTCTTCGATGTTCGCAAGGTCCCTGGGTTGAAGAAAAAACCTTCTACCTCTGAGCTGATCGATTGGCTCAAACTTTTACTGGCCGATGACATCCCCGAAGAAATATTGAAGGATCGTGAAAATAAAAATGCCATTCCACCGTTATACGGCGCTTTGCTTAAAAACGAGCAGGACGTGCATCTACTAGAACGTCTAGCCTTCATGCATAGGGCTAAGCGTTAAGCCTATGTTGATTCAATTTTTTCAAGCACTGCGCGCAGAAAAGATTCCTGTAACTCTGGCAGAGTTATTCGCTCTTCTTGAGTGTCTTGACCGGCAAATCGTGTTTGCAGATATGGACGAGTTCTATTTTCTCGCACGCCTTTGCATGGTCAAAGATGAGAAGCATTTTGATCGTTTTGACCGTGCCTTCGCTAAGTATTTCAATGCACTTGCACAGTTTGACGATGTATTAGAGGCGTTGATCCCCGAGGATTGGTTGCGCAAGGAATTCGAGTCTAGCTTGAGTGATCTTGAGAAATCCGAGATCGAAGCTATGGGTGGCCTAGAAAAACTGTTCGAAGAGTTCCGTAAACGCTTAGAAGAGCAGAAAGACAAACACCAAGGTGGCAATAAATGGATCGGCACGGGTGGTACCTCGCCCTATGGCGCATTCGGCTATAACCCAGAAGGCATTCGCATAGGGCAGGGTGAGTCACGCAATCAACGCGCTGTTAAAGTGTGGGACAAACGTATGTACCGGGACTTAGATGATGATGTCGAAATCGGCACGCGTAATCTAAAGATGGCTTTGCGACGTCTGCGCAAATTTGCCCGCACCGGCGCCCAAGATGAACTCGATATTAGCGATACGATCAGCGCCACAGCCAAGAATGCGGGGCTGCTGGATATAAAAATGGTCCCTGAGCGGCACAATGCTGTGAAAGTCCTCCTGTTTTTCGATGTTGGAGGATCAATGGACCCTTATGTGCGTATCTGCGAAGAGCTATTCTCTGCTGCTCGATCGGAGTTCAAGCATCTGGAGTATTTCTATTTTCATAACTTCGTCTATGAATCGGTGTGGAAGAAAAGCCAACGCCGCATGGCCGAATCCACATCGATCTATGACATTCTGTATCGTTACCCTAAAGACTATAAAGTGATATTTGTTGGTGATGCGACCATGGCGCCCTATGAGATTAGTCACGTCGGAGGCAGTATAGAACACTACAATGAAGAGCCTGGCGCTACCTGGATGTCACGGCTCACCGAGCGTTTTGAGAACCTTGTGTGGCTAAACCCAGTGAGCAAGCAATATTGGGATCATAATTATTCTATTGAGCTAGTCCGCGAGCTTGTAGAAGATCGTATGTTTACGTTGAGCGCCAGTGGTTTAGAAGAGGCCATGGCATTACTAAGTGGTAAAAACCGGAAATCTCCAGCAGTATTGAGTGATAATTAGCATTAAATGCCTATAAGAAAGAGAAAAAATCTATGACAGCAGCGCCTACAATAGAAATGGTTGACGACTTAGATCCACGAAAATTCTCACATCTGTATGAGATGTACGCTGACACCTTCAAGAAATACCCGAATAAACCTGCATTTACCGCGCTAGGGCATACGATCACCTTTGCCGAGCTTGAGCAGCTTAGTAATGAGTTTTGTCACTATCTTGTGCATAAGACCTCTTTGCAGCCCGGTGACCGAATCGCCATCCAATTGCCCAATGTCCTGCAATTTCCGATAGTGGCGATCGCCGCAGTGAAAGCTGGCTTAGTGTTAGTCAATACCAACCCGCTGTATACCGCTCGGGAGATGGAGCATCAATTCACCGATTCCGGTGTTAAAGGCATCGTTATTTTGAGCTCATTTGCCGACAAATTAGAGCAGGTGCTGCCGCGCACCGATATTGAAACAGTGATCGTGACTGATGTCGGCGATGCGTTACCAGGACTGAAGCGTTTTGTCGTTAACGCCGGTGCACGATACCTAAAGAAAATGATCCCTGCCTATAAGCTCCCTACGGCTGTGAAGTGGACCTCTATTATTGGCAAGCAGTCTACGAATGCAAAAGAAGGCGCAATCGATTCTGGCACTGATGTGGCCATAATCCTCTACACAGGGGGCACTACCGGGGTTTCAAAAGGGGCTATGCTGACCCACAAGAATTTATTGGCCAATATGGTGCAATTGCGCGCAGTCAGTAAGAACGTGATTCACGATGGGCAAGACAGCATTATTGGACCACTTCCGCTTTATCATACCTATGCCTTTATGATGCATTGCCTAGCGATGGTGTATGCCGGCAACCATAGTATTTTGATCCCAAATCCTCGCGATATTGACGGCCTGGTAAAAGTGATCGCCGAGACTAAGCCAAACGGTTTTTTAGGGATTAATACGCTCTACCTTGCCTTGTGTCGACACCCCAAAATTGAACAAATCGATTTTAGCCATTTACGATTCTGCGCTGCGGGTGGAATGGCATTAACTGTTAGCGTTGCGCAAGAATGGACGCGGATAACCAAGTGTGAAGTATTCGAAGGTTACGGTTTAACAGAATGTTCACCGGTGGTTTCTGTGAACTTACCAGGACAGGTGAAGCTAGGCACTGTTGGGTTTGCCGTGCCACTTACCGAACTTAGAGTTGTTGATGATGCTGGGCAAGAATTGCCCCAAGGCGAAAAAGGCGAGCTATGGATTCGTGGCCCACAAGTGATGAAAGGGTATTGGGGGCAGGAAGAGGCGAGTGCTGAGTCGCTGACCGAGGATGGTTGGTTCAAGACTGGCGACTTTGCACAGATTGATGAGCATGGCTATATCCGCATCGTTGACCGGAAAAAAGAACTAATCATCGTCTCTGGGTTCAACGTGTACCCAAGCGAAGTCGAAGAAGTGGCAAATACTCATAACGATATTTTTGAAAGTGCTGCCATTGGGCTTCCCTGCGAAAAAACTGGCGAAAAAGTTAAATTATTCGTTGTGCGTCGCGGTGACAAACTCAGTGTTGATGAGGTCATCAAGCATTGCAGGGCAGGACTGACGGCTTATAAAGTGCCTAAAGAGATCGAGTTTGTCGATGAACTTCCTAAATCAAACATAGGCAAAGTCTTGCGCCGTGAACTGCGCGAACAAGAACTCGCTAAACTGGGTAGTGATACAAAATAACGGCATTACCCGTGCTGCTGTAAAAAGGATTGAACGAAGTGCAGGTTTCATTAGAGTCATTGATTGCCGATTGTATGATGGTCGATCAACACCCATTGCGAATGGCAATCTCGCGGCTAAATAAGAAAACAAAGTCATCGCAACCGGCAAACAGTGATGAGAAAAACCTGCGAGTGCGAATTCAAAAATCGATCGACAAGGCAGAAACGCGCCGCGCCTCTATTCCTAATGTGGATTATCCAGAAGAGTTGCCTGTCTCACAAAAGCGTGAGGAGATTGCCAACGCATTGCGCGACCATCAGGTAGTGGTGCTTGCAGGGGATACTGGGTCGGGGAAAACAACACAGTTGCCAAAACTGTGTTTGGATCTTGGTTTTGGCGCAAAAGGGCTAATTGGTCATACACAACCTAGGCGCATCGCGGCACTTTCTGTGGCCACTCGAATTGCCGATGAACTCAAGGTTCCTCTAGGCAAAAGCGTCGGTTACCAAGTGCGCTTTCAAGACAATACCGATGATATGACCTTGGTCAAATTGATGACCGATGGCATCTTATTGGCTGAGATTCAACAAGACCGATTTCTCAATAAGTACGAAGTGCTAATCATCGATGAGGCGCATGAGCGCAGCCTCAATATTGATTTTCTACTGGGCTTTTTAAAGCAACTCGTCGCCAAGCGCAAAGACCTTAAAGTTATCATTACCTCGGCCACTATCGATGTTGAGAAATTCTCTAAACATTTCTCTGATGCGCCCATAGTATCTGTTTCTGGGCGTACCTTTCCTGTCGATATTTTTTACCGTCCGCCAGAGCAAGACGACGATGATCCACTCAACGATGCTGTCATCGCCGCGTTAGAAGAAATTGAACAGATTGACCGCCAACAGAAGAAGGGGCCAGGTGATGTGCTGGTATTCCTCAGTGGCGAGCGCGAGATTCGCGATCTTGCTCAGATACTGCGTAAGCGCCAATTGCGCAACAGTGAAGTGTTGCCTCTTTATGCGCGATTAACACCAGCGGAGCAGAATAAAATATTTGCCCCGCACACAGGGCGACGCATTATATTGTCGACCAATGTCGCGGAAACATCGCTCACCGTGCCTGGCATCGTTTATGTTATCGACACAGGCTATGCAAGAATCTCCCGCTATAGCGTGCAAAGCAAAGTGCAGCGGCTGCCGATCGAACGCATCTCACAGGCCAGTGCCAATCAACGCGCGGGGCGTTGCGGGCGTGTGAGCCATGGCACTTGTATTCGACTCTATTCCGAGGATGATTTTCTTAGTCGGCCTGAATTTACAGACCCAGAGATACAACGAACCAATCTAAGCGCCGTGATTTTACAGATGTTAATGCTTAGATTGGGTGAGATCGATGCCTTTCCGTTTCTCGATATGCCTGAACAGAAGGCGATTAACGACGGTTTTAAACTGCTTTATGAATTAGGGGCGATCAATAAATCCCGCAGTCTAACTAAGATTGGTCGTAAAATGGCAGCACTGCCAACTGACCCTCGTCTTGGACGCATGTTGATTGAGGCCGCCACTCGTGGATGCTTACAAGAACTCTTGATCATTGTTAGTGCGATGAGTGTGCAAGACCCGCGAGAAACCCCAGCAGAAAAACGTCAAGCCTCTCGCGAGATGCACGCAGAATTTGCCCACCCCGAATCGGATTTTCTATCGTGGGTAATGTTGTGGAGTCGCTACGAGAAACAGCGTCAAGATCTAAAGCAGAGTGCTCTGCGGCAGTACTGCAAGAAACATTTTCTCTCTTTTATGCGCATGCGCGAATGGCGTGAAACCCACCGGCAACTTCACCTGACATGCCAACAGCTAGGGTTCAAAGAAAATCGCCGCGCTGATGCAACGCAAGATATTGAAGAGATCGATTACGAGGCCGTTCACCGCGCGATTCTAAGTGGCTCCCTCAATCAATTAGGAATGAAGAGTGAAGACGGCCAATATCTTGGCAGTCGTGCGCGTAAGTTTTCAATTTTTCCTAGTTCGACACTTTTCAAGAAAGGACCAAAGTGGGTGGTTACCGCTGAACTAATAGAGACCTCAAAATTGTTCGCGACTCTCGCCGCCCGCATCCAGCCGCAATGGGCGGTAAGTGCTGCAGGTGACTTAGTCAAACGCGATTACTCCGAAGCGCATTGGGAGAAGAATCGTGGCCAGGTGATGGCCTTCGAAAAAGTGTCATTGTTCGGTTTAGTGTTGATCGAAAAGCAAAAGGTTGCCTACGCCCATATCGATCCCGCCTTAAGTCGTGAGATATTTATTCGCGAGGCTCTCGTTGGCTTAAACCTTAAAACCAAAGCGCCATTCTATGCGCATAACGAACGACTATTAGAAAGCCTGCGAAAGGAAGAAGAGAAACAAAGACGCCCCGATATTATTGTGGGTGAAGAACATATTTTTGATTTTTTCGCACGGCAAATTCCGTTGGATATTTGTGATGCATGCTCGTTAGAGTCCTGGCTTAAAAAGCAGGATCAGCAAGGCCATAAACAAATGCTGTTTATGCGTAAAGAAGATTTATTGCATCGCGACCTAGATGGACAAAGCGAACATTACTTTCCTGACTCAACCCTAGTGCAGAACAATCCTCTGGATATTGCTTATGCCTTTAAACCTGGCACTGAAGAGGATGGCGCTTTCGTTGATCTGCCTGTGGGAATCTTGGCGCAGATGCGCGAGCAAGACTTAGATTGGATGATTCCTGGCACGATCGAAGAGCGTTGTATCGTCACTCTTAAGGGGCTGCCCAAGAATTTGCGTAAACAATTTATTCCGGTGCCCGATTTTGTCGCTCAGTTTATGGCCACTCTCGATCTTGGGCCGAATAAAGAACTGCCGTCCTTAGCGTTGTTGCAATTATTACGCGAGTTTGCCAAACGTCGAAAGAATATTGATCTTCCGTTGGCCGATCTAGAAAGCGTGGAGCTACCGCCATACTTGCGCCCCTGGCTTCGCGTGCTAGATGAAAAGGGTAAGGAGTTAGCTCGGGGGCAGAATCTGCAGAAGTTACAAGAACGCTATTGTAAGGGCGCTGTCACAGCACTTGCTGAGCAATCGAAGCATCCAATAGAACGCTCGGGAGTGACCGCTTGGGATTTCGCAGAGTTGCCGCAAGAAATTGTAATAGACGCCCAAATACGTGTCGTTAGGTACCCGGCGCTTGTCGATCACGGCGATAGTGTCGCCATCGTCCTGCAAGAAACACCCGCACTCGCCCAAGCATTGACTAAAGAAGGTTTGATAACCCTGTTTATTTTGCGCACGACTCAGCAAAAACGCGCGATTATGGATCTGTTGAAACAACTGCGTAAATCGCTGTCTTTGAAAGCCTCAAGTCTGAGCGAGCGCTTTGAAGAGCAAGGTCTTAGAGCTGTTTATCAGCTGGCATTCGAAACGGGCAGCATGACAATTCCCCACGATAAGGATGCCTTTGAAAAATTACTCAATGCAGGCAAATCTGATCTAATCCCCTGCGCCGAGCGTTTCTGTAGGCTAATGAGTGAGATCACCGAGCAGGTGTTTGATTTACGCCGCCAATTAAACGGCTATAAAAGCGTTGAATTTAAAGAAGCGATACAAGATATCCAGGGGCAGCTTGATAAGCTATTAGCACCAGCGTATTTGCAGAGCACTCCCGCTATGTGGCTAACCGAGTATCCACGCTACCTCAAGGCAATCATTATGCGCCTTGAAAAACTACCACGGCAAGGGGCAAAAGACTCTGAATATACTAGGGCTATCAATCACTTAGAAAATAGAGTTGAGAAGGGGCTTAGTCACAATCCAGACCATAGCGCACTCATAGAACTGCGCTGGTATGTTGAAGAATTACGGGTTTCCTTATTTGCGCAAACACTGGGGACGCGTTTGCCTATGTCGATAAAACGTCTAGAGAAAAAAATAGACGAATTAAGCCGCCAAGGCTTGGGCAATCTCTAAAGCTGTCTAAATCAGGGCGCAATAATGGGCGCCAGAGGACAAATTCTGAATTTACCAAGAATCCCCACAAAGGGGGATGTCTTTCATATACAGGGTTTGGGATAATGCCCGCGTTTTCGTGGTAACTGTAACTTTTTACCCTTTATGTGCGTCTAGTCACTAACAGCAAGCGCAAAGTAGAGGATGCTACGCCGCGTGGGTAATATATGAACACTATTGCTTTTCAGGGGTTTTATTATAGTGAGTAGGGTATTGAAATTTGCCTCTTGGGGCTTGCTGGTGACGTTGTTCGCCGGAAACCCGCTCGCCTTCGCGGCAGACCCATGGGAAGAAACCAACGCCAAGATCTATGCGTTCAACAAAAAGCTCGATGGCTGGGTTCTGCGTCCTATTGCTGTGGCCTATGTCAAAATCACCCCTAATATTGTTCGCCAAGGCATTGGTAACTTTTTCAGCAATATCGATGATGTGAATGTGCTTGCCAACGACCTATTGCAACTGAAATTTCGCGACGCGGCTTCTGACTCGGGCCGTCTGTTGATTAATACAACTGTGGGCGTGGGTGGCATTATCGACGTCGCCTCATCAGTAGGCTTGACTAAGAATGAAGAGGACTTCGGCCAAACTTTCGGCCGTTGGGGCGTCGGGGCAGGCCCTTATGTAGTGCTGCCATTTTTTGGCTCTAGCTCCGTGCGTGATTCATTCGGTCTAGTGTTAGACACAATGTTCAATCCCATTCAGTACTATCAAGAAGATGGGGCCAGAACGACCCTCACGGTGTTGGGCTTTGTTGATGACCGTGCATCAGTGTTGTCGCTAGAAGGATTGATCTCTGGCGACGAGTATTTGTTCGTTCGCGAAGCCTATTTGCAACAACGCGAATACCTCGTTAACGATGGCGCTTACTACGACGATTTCGACGATTATTGAGCGTCTAAACGTTCTTTGACGGCAAGTTTCGTGCGAATAAAATCGCTATGCCGTACGTAGATTAAATCACTCACCTTACGGATTAAATGCTCTTCATATCGGTCTAGCTTGGTGTCCGCGAACGCGACCCGCCATAGATTCTCAATAAGTTTTACCCGCTGCTCATAACTATAGTGCTCATTGACTAAGCTAGTGAACTCATACAAAGAGGTCGCCTCATGTGCGGCCGACTCGGCTAGTGATACTAGGTTGGCGACGGTCGCATTGTCTAAATGGAAAGTGTCGCGCAGCACATCAGCAAGCGCTTGTTTTTCCCTTGCATCGATCGTCTCATCGGTTTTCATAAGCTCGAACATCAGCGCCGCTGTAGCCAACTCAATCTTTTGATCGCTCTGTTGGCTGTCTGTATCCGCATTAGTTGCCAGTTTGTCCTCAAAGAATTGTTTGATCGCAAGTAACATGTTGGTTTCCTAAATTAAGGCATTGGTTGTGGCAGCCGTTTCGTCGAAACGCGTTGAGATCCCTGCAACGAGCGCTAGCGCATCCTCTAAGACACTAAGCCCCGCTTCTTTCTTGTACGCATTCTCACTAAGATGCCGTCGAAAGGCTTTGCCGCCTGGCACGCCGTGGAAAATCCCGAGTATGTGCCGCGTCATGTGTTGCAAAGTGGCCCCACTGCGCAGCTGTTCTGCAACATAAGGCAAAAATGCCTCGACAATATCAAAGCGTGTGCGCTGGTTTGCCGAAGCTCCATAAAACAATTCGTCGACCCGGTTCATAATCCAAGGGTTGTGGTAGACCTCACGGCCAATCATCACACCGTCGACAACATCGAGCAGAGACAGCGCATCGTCAAGACTGCGAATCCCACCGTTGATAACGATTTCAAGTTGGGGGAAGCGCTGCTTCAAACGAAACACGCGCTCATAGTTCAGTGGGGGAATATCACGATTTTCTTTCGGGCTGAGCCCTTTTAAGATTGCGATGCGAGCGTGAATAATAAATGTAGTGCATCCGGCACTGGCGATCTTCTCGACAAACTGAAATAAGAAGTCATCGGAGTCGAAGTCATCGATGCCAATCCGGCACTTAATGGTCGTGGGGATATCAACCTGAGCACGAATGGCCGCATAGCCTTTGCTGACCAGATCCGCATCGGCCATCAAACAGGCGCCAAAGCTGCCAGATTGCACTCGGTCACTGGGACAACCTATGTTGAGATTGACCTCGTCATACCCTACCTCTAAAGCCATCGCTGCGCATTGTGCAAGCGCCTCAGGCTGGCTGCCTCCCAATTGCAAAGCCACCGGATGTTCTTGTTGGTGGTATGCAAGATGGCGCGGAGCATCCCCGTGAATCAGCGCTCCGGTGGTGACCATTTCCGTGTACAGCATCGCCTTGCTGCTAAGCAGACGCAGGAAATAGCGCTCATGCCGATCGGTCCAATCCAGCATGGGGGCGACGCAAAAACGATGTGATAAAGCCATAGAACTCATAATCAAAAATGCAAAGGGCTAAGTATAACGTAAAAGAGAAGGGCCTAAACACAGATTCCTGTGTTTCGAGACCCTAGGGCTATAGCGTATAATCGCCGCTTCTTTGATTTATTGACCATCGTGACAGGATTTATATGCAGAAAGTACGCACCCGTATTGCGCCATCTCCCACCGGCGATCCCCATGTGGGCACCGCCTATATTGCGCTTTTTAATCGTTGTTTCGCTAAACAACACGATGGTGAATTCATCCTGCGCATAGAAGATACTGATCAACAACGCAGTACCGATCGTTCTGAGAAGGACATCTTTGCGGCTTTGCGTTGGTTAGGCCTGGACTGGAATGAAGGCCCTGACGTTGGGGGGGCTTTCGGTCCGTATAGACAGAGTGAGCGCAGCGATATTTATGCCGAACACTGCAAACTATTACTCGAGACTGGGCATTCATTTCATTGTTTCTGCTCGCCCGAGCGGCTCAACGAAGTCCGTGCACAGCAAATGGCTGATAAAGCCCCCTTAGGCTATGACGGCCATTGTTTACGGTTGAGCCAGGAAGAGATCGCGGAAAAACTTGCTAGCGGCGTCGAACACGTTATTCGGATGCGCGTGCCTCGCGAAGGCGAGTGTAAATTTACAGATATGTTGCGTGGCGACATCGAGATTAGCTGGCAGCAAATCGATATGCAGGTATTGATGAAGTCCGACGGCCTGCCAACCTATCATTTCGCCAACGTAGTTGATGATCATTTAATGCAAATCACCCATGTGATTCGTGGTGAAGAGTGGATTAACTCCACACCAAAACACTTGCTGTTGTATCAATACTTTGGCTGGGAAGCGCCGACATTTTGTCATCTCCCGTTGTTGCGCAACCCCGATAAGAGCAAGCTCAGTAAGCGTAAAAACCCAACGAGTATTAATTATTACCGAGATATGGGTTATTTACCCGAAGCCTTGGTGAACTACCTCGGTATGATGGGTTGGACGATGCCGGACGGGCGTGAAGTATTCTCTGTAGAAGAGATGACAAAGGCTTTCGATCTTTTACGTGTGTCTCTAGGCGGGCCGGTATTCGACGTTGAGAAACTTAATTGGCTCAATGGTAAATATATTCGTGAGCAAGTCTCGACTGAGGACTTCATCAGCTTGTTTGCGCAATGGGCATTCGATGCAGAGAAGATGAAGGCGATTGTGCCCTTGCTGCGCGATCGTGTTGAGCGTTTCAGCGATGTAGTGCCATTGGCAGGGTTTTTCTTAGCGGGCTTACCAGAGATCGACGAGCAGAGCTTCACGCATAAACAGTTGGAAGCGGCACAGATGCGCAAAATCCTTCAATTCACTATATGGGAGTTGGAGCGTAGTGATGATCTAAGCCGTGACGGCGTTGAGGCGCTATGTGTGCGACTTGCCCAGTTTACTGAGATGAAGATTCGAGATTTCTTATTTCCGTTATTTGTGGCGATGACAGGCAAGGCTGTATCGGTCTCTGTGATTGATGCGATCAGCATTATCGGGCTCGATGTGACCCGTGCGCGCTTACGTCATGCGGTCACAGTTTTGGGTGGAGTCTCGAAAAAAGAGACAAAGGCGCTAGAGAAGCAATACAGAGACTTGGTTTAATCACGAGCAAGTCATTGACAGAGGGGTAAGTGCTGCTTAGAATGCGCGAACTTTAATTTTCAGCACCTTTTCGGGGCCTTAGCTCAGCTGGGAGAGCGCAACACTGGCAGTGTTGAGGTCAGCGGTTCGATCCC
>CAJXSF010000071.1 GCA_913061515.1 uncultured Gammaproteobacteria bacterium
ATGGCGGGTTTGTTGTACTTCGTCTCGACCCTTGGCAGCGCACTTGGTACTCTGATGACCTCTTTCTATTTCGTCTTGTGGTTTGAAATCGATACCATTATGTGGGGGTCGATAGCAGTTCTGCTAATGTGTGCTGCGGCTATCACCATTGTTCATAAGCTACCTTCGCAAGAGGCAGCGGGAGTTCAACGCTATGAAAACTAATAACACTTTATACCGAGCCTTCGGCCAATGGCGTCAATGTGTATTGTTTGCCCTGCTTAGCTTGGCTTCTTTAGTGAGCGGTGTCGTGAGTGCCGAGACGCTACATGAGGAGCGTTCGGTGTATCGCAATATTTTTGTTACAGAGGTAGATGGTCGTCGCTGCTTATTGTTTAACGCTGTACGCGGTGAGCGTAATCAAACCTGCATGAATATGCGCAACCCAAAAGAGTTTGTCTTTCACTATGCCAAGATGACGATGGCGGGATTGCTAGTAAACCCTGATCCAAAATCGATTTTGATCGCAGGTTTAGGCGGGGGAACACTTCCTGCGGCGCTGCACGAACTGTATCCAGAGGCGACTATCGAAGTGCTTGAGATCGATCAGGCCGTTGTGAATGTAGCGAAAGAATTCTTTGCCTACGAAGAGAATGAGAAAGTACAGACCCACGTGGTTGATGCACGAGTCTTTATCAAGCGCGCTGGTTTGCAAGGACGCAAATTTGACTTCATCGTCTTAGATGCGTTTACAGGTGAGTACATTCCTGAGCACATGTTGACGCAAGAATTTTTAGAAGAAGTGAAGCAAGTGCTAACGCCAGATGGCGTGTTAGTGTCAAACACCTTCTCTACGAGCAACCTCTATGCTCATGAGTCTGAAACATACCGTGCGGTGTTTGGCGAGTTCTTCAACCTGAAAATGAGTGGTTCTGGAAACCGGGTCATTATCGCGCAACAAAAACCACTGCCCGACCAAGGTCAGTTGAAAGTGAATGCGCAGCCGCTCTATGAGCCGTTAAAACCCTATGGCGTAGAAATTCTAGAGTTTCCTGCACGCATGGGCACGCGGCCCGATTGGGATCAAACCCGCCGCGTGCTTACCGATCAGTTCTCGCCTGCTAATTTATTAGGGCGCTGATCTTTTGGGCAAGCGGAACAAATAAAAAAAGCAGAGAGTTGCCGACATCCAGCAAATATAGAGAGTCCAGATGTCATGTGAGAGAAAGTGTGCGCCGCGTAGTTGCTGAGCGGCGCCGAATATAAGTCCTAGACCAAGCACAACCGCCAATGCTCTATAACGCCATTTAGGCAAATAAAGCCCCGCAAAAAAGAATACCCCTAACCAACAATAGGCTCCGCTAGCATGACCAGAAGGGAAACAGGCGCCAGCTTCTTGCCCTTCTGGCGGTGCTGCTAATAGCGATACGTAGCTCTGCGTACCGCCATAACGGCTTAAGTCCCAAGGGCAGTCCACACCGGTTATTTCTTTTAGAATATTGACTGTGGCGACGCTGACGAGCGCTGAGACTAGTATGTAGATAAGTCCCGGGCGCATAATTCGCAACTGCTCTAACCGGTAGCTAAGCACGATACAGCTTAGTAAGCTTATTAAGATTACTCCCACTAGCGCACGGCCTTGTTCGTGAATGAGCACCTTCGTAATCCATGCATTTTTAAGCGACCATTGACCTCCCTCTAGTGCAAATAGGTAGTCTGCCAGACGCAAATCCAGTTCGCTTATCGCATTAATGGTGATTGCCAGTAAAAATAGCGCCGTTGGGAAAAAAATATTGCGAAGGATCATAGGGCGCATTGGGACTCGCGATGCTACTAGAAAATAATGTTTGGAGTATACAGGGAGGAAAATTAAGACTGCCTTAAGGCTGACTGCTCACACTACTATGAAACTAAGCAATAGCGATCTCGATTGCCATTGCAGTATTTCATTTGTGTAGGGGTAACGGGTTATGTTTGCGTTTCTTAGCAAGGGAAGTAATAAGGCAATACTGCTTGCGGCATTGCTCTTTAGCGTGGCTTACAATTATGCATTTTTCGACAATGTCGTCGCTCGTTATCCGGCGCCAGAAAATCTTTCGTTCTATATCTCTTTGGTGATTCTACTTTTCTGTCTTATTAGCTTATTTTTAGGGCTAGTATTGAATAGGTTTACCTTCAAACCGGTTCTGATTGTATTGTTTCCCCTTGCTGCGTTGGCCAGCTATTTCATGAATAGCTATAACGTCATTATTGATACGGCCATGATTCAGAACTCGATTATGACCGATTCTCGCGAAGTGCTCGATCTTCTTAGTATGCGCTTACTACTGTATGTCTTGTTATTGGGATTGTTGCCAGCCTATTTTGTTTATAAAGCAAATGTGCAATGTGGTGGTGCGGCAAAAGAGGTCGCAGACCGGTTTAAATTTTTGGCGCTTGTGCTGTTCGCAATAGTGACCAATATGTTGCTCATGTCTGAGCATTACACTAGCTTTATACGCGAGCAAAAAGACCTACGCTACTATATGAATCCGCTAACGTTTATCTACTCTTCTGTAAAATATTTCGAAGAAATGATTGCAGTGCGCGATACGGGGCCACGTACTCCAATTGGTGACGATGCGAAGATAAGTAGGCCAGATGCTGAGCGAAAACTCACTATTTTAGTGGTGGGGGAAGCGACGCGAGCCGATCATTGGTCACTCAATGGTTATACGCGCAATACCAATCCAGAACTATCGCAACAAGATATCGTGAACCTTCCACACGTTAGTTCCTGTGCAACCTCAACTGCATTTTCCCTACCGTGTATGTTTTCTTTGAGTCAATTCGATGATTTTAATCTTCACGAAGCCAATGCGCAGGAAAACCTGCTCGATGTGTTGAATAAAGCAGGCGTTAATCTGCTGTGGAGGGATAATAACTCTGACTCTAAAGGTGTAGCGCTAGCAATTCCGTTCGAGGATTTTCGCAGCCCAGGCGTTAACCCACAGTGCGATACTGAATGCCGTGATATTGGCATGCTGAGCGGGCTTGATGACTATATCGCGGGCCATGAGGGCGACATCACCATAGTGCTACACCAGATGGGCAACCATGGGCCCGCGTACTATAAACGTTATCCGAGGGAGTTTGAAAAATTCACGCCTGCTTGTCAGTCTAATCAAATGGAAAGTTGTACCCGTGAGGAAATCGTCAACGCTTATGACAATGCCTTGCGTTACAGCGATCATTTTCTTGCGAGTGTTATTGAATTTTTACGGCCTTACAATAAGGATTTTTCGACCGGCATGTTCTATATGGCCGACCACGGGGAGTCTTTAGGTGAAATGGGTTTATACCTACATGGTCTGCCTTATGCCTTGGCACCGAAGGCACAAACACATGTGTCATCCTTTTTATGGCTAGGCGATCTAGATGACACTCGAAAAAGTATGATTAGCGCACGTGCGCAAGAGCCTCTCTCTCACGATAATTATTTTCATACCGTGCTCGGCATGTTAGACGTAGAGACTGAAATCTATGATCCAGCCTTAGATATTTTGTCTAGTCTTAAATAGTCAGCGCTACACGTGTGGCTTCGTCGATGGCGCGTTTTGCGTCAAGTTCTGCGGCAACATTGGCACCCCCTATTAAATGGCTAGGGATGTTTAGCCCGTCTGCTAGTTCGCGCAAAGATACCTGGCCCGCGCAGATGACAATATTGTCGACCTTCAACACGCGCGGTTCGCCTTTCACTAGAAGGTGCAAGCCCTCATCATCGATTTTGATGTATTCGCATGCGGCGAGCATTTTGACATGCCGTTTCATCAACCCCAGTCGATGAATCCAGCCTGTTGTTTTGCCGAGGTTGCTGCCGACTTTCGTCTCTTTGCGTTGCAATAAAGTGATCTCGCGAGCAGGCGCTTCAAGTGATGCGTTCACGCCTTCGATGCCGCCGCGCGCAGCAAGAGTCATGTCTACTCCCCATTCACGCATGAACACAGGAATGTTTTGGCTAGGACTTTCTTGGCCGTGGCTGAGGAACTCGGCGACATCAAACCCTATGCCACCGGCGCCTATTAGTGCGACACGTTGCCCAATCTTGGTTTTACCGGTGATGGTGTCGATGTAGCTGACAACACTTGGATGGTCGATGCCAGGAATTTTTGGGGTACGGGGAGTAATGCCCGTGGCGATTGCGACAGCATCGAATGCGCCGGAATTTAGCATCGCGGTGTCAACTCGAGTGTTGAGTTTAACGTCAACGTTCAAGACTTCTAAGCGGTTGCCAAAATAGCGCAAGGTTTCATTGAACTCTTCTTTGCCGGGAATGCGTTTGGCCAGATTAAACTGACCGCCAATTTGTGCGGCACTGTCGAATAGGGTGACGGTATGTCCGCGCTCTGCTGCCGTTGTGGCAAACGCTAGGCCAGCAGGGCCTGCCCCCACTACGGCGATCTTTTTAGGTTCTTGCGTCGGGGTGAGTGTGAGTTCGAGCTCATGGCAGGCGCGTGGGTTTACAAGGCAGCTGGTCAATTGCCCTTGGAAAATGTGATCGAGACAGGCCTGGTTGCAAGCGATACAGGTGTTGATCTGTGCGCTTTGATTAGCGGCTGCTTTGTTGACGAAGTGCGGATCCGCCAAGAACGGGCGCGCCATCGATACCATGTCTGCATCACCGCGACTGAGCACCTCTTCGGCGACCTCTGGGGTGTTAATGCGATTCGACGTAATAATGGGAACCTTCAAATGCTCACGAAATCTTGCGCTCACCCAGGTAAACGCAGCGCGAGGCACCTTTGTAGCGATGGTGGGGATTTGCGATTCGTGCCAACCGATGCCGGTGTTGATAATTGTGACACCTGCTTCTTCAAGAGCCTTGCCTAATTGCACGGTCTCGTCAAAACTACTGCCGCCTTCGACTAGGTCGAGCATCGAAAGACGGAAAATAATAATAAATTCTTTTCCAACCCGTTCACGCGTGCGTCTCACAATCTCTAATGCTAGGCGAATGCGGTTGTCAAAACTTCCCCCCCAGCGGTCCTTGCGCTGATTGGTGCGCTCGGCAATGAACTCATTAATAAAATAACCTTCCGAACCCATAATCTCTACGCCATCGTAACCTGCCTCTTGGCAGAACTGTGCAAACTCGGCGAAGTCTTCGATTTGTTGCAGGATTTGTTCTTCGGTGGCAGCGGCGGGCACAAAACGATTGATAGGGGCTTGTATGGCGGAAGGGGCAATGAGGTTTTCGGTGCGCGAGTAACGCCCAGTATGCAGAATTTGTAAACAAATCTTGCCGCCTTCTTTATGCACGGCATCGGTTATGAGCCGATGTTTGTCGACGGCGCCTTCTTGTCGATAAACGGGTATTTCTCCGGCGGGTAGGCAATGCTCATTAGGCATGAAGCCGCCTGTGACGATTAAGGCGACTCCGCCTGCCGCGCGCTCGGCATAGAACGCAGCCATACGCGC
Organism: uncultured Gammaproteobacteria bacterium; assembly: GCA_913061515.1. GTDB lineage: Bacteria > Pseudomonadota > Gammaproteobacteria > Pseudomonadales > Pseudohongiellaceae > UBA5078. Next base: position 5,437 of record CAJXSF010000071.1, read on the forward strand.
ATGGCTCTCTGGGATATCTTCCAGGCCTGTATGCATGGACCCCATCAATACTCGATTACGAAGTTGGGTAAAACCTAAATCGAGCGGCTGTAGCATATGGGGGTAAGACATTGACTGGCCTCATTCACCTACGTGGACGGTTAATACATCGCATTTTGAACCATGTAACACTTTGTTGGCTGTTGAGCCTAACAGCAGTTTCCAACCGGAGCGACCATGGCTGCCGATGACAATTAAGTCAGCAGCGACTTCCTCGGCTTTGGCACGAATCTCCGTTGCTGCAGAGCCCACCATGGTGTAATGGTGTTCGCTAGGGATGTCGTATTCCTTGCCGATCTCTGCAAGGCGATCAGCGGCGATTTGCATCGCTTCTTCTTGCATCTTGCTGATGTTGATCGCGTAGGCGTCAATTGGATAAGCAGCTGCGATAGGTTCAACGACATGGATGAGGCTGAGTTTGCCACAGTCTCCTCCGGCAAGTTTTCGTGCCCGTTTTATGACTTTGGATGACTCGTCTGACAAATCAATTGCGACTAACAGATTCTTATAAGTACTCATGATTAGCTCCTAATTGGCATCCTTGTTCTACTTCAGTGTAAACGAGAACAGCGCCCAATAGAAGCGAGGCGCAGGAGGCTTATAGGTAGGGGGAGAATAGCCAAGCGAGCGCATCTCTTAAGCGCACAGGAAGGCTACGATTGGCGATCTCTTCTTTGCTTACTCGTACGGCGTGAGCGCGACGTTCGATGAAATACTCACTCAGTTGTTGGTTGAGCGTTTGATCAAAAAGCTCCACGCCAATTTCATAGTTTAGGCGCAAACTCCGTGGATCCATGTTTGCAGAGCCAATGAGTGAGTATTGCTCATCAACCAATAAAATTTTCGAATGAATAAAAGGCGGCTCTTGGTAGGCGATGTAGATGTCATTCTCTAGCACGAAGCGCAGAATATTGCGTGAGGCCCAGTGCGCCGGTTTAATATTGTTCTCGCCTGGCAGTAAGATTTGCACATCGACCCCGCGTAAATGGGCGCCGACTAGTGCGCCAAGTAAATCTGCGGTCGGGATGAAGTAGGGGGTCATTATCCACACCCGTTCTTTGGCCGCGCTAATCACCCCAAGCATTAAATCGCTAAGCCTATCGAGCGATTTATTAGGGCCATCCAAGATCATTCGGCTCCAGATGCGGGAGTCAGGCTTGTTGGGGTTGTGGTGTTTAAAGGGTGTCGGCTCCACTGCGCTATTGCAATAATACCAGTCTCTACGAAATGCCCATTCAAGCTCATCTACGATGCGCCCTTGTAGGCGGAAATGAATATCCTGCACTCGATGGGCATTGTCCTCACGTTCTGCGAGATGACGGTCGCCGATATTGGCGCCTCCGGTGAAGGCGTAACGGTGGTCAACCACTAATACCTTGCGGTGACTGCGCAGATTGAGGTTCAGGGCAGGGGGGATGATAGTGATGGGGTTAAAGCGCACGAACGCAATTTTGTGATTGTGTAAGACGTCACCGATTCTGTGCAGCCCCATCCATTCGCCCATGGCATCGACGATCACCTTGACCTCGACGCCTCGGCTCTGCGCAGCGGCTAGTGCTTTAACGAACTTGAGGCCGGTTTCATCGCGGTCGAAAATATAAGTCCCAAGAAGTATGCAGTCGCTAGCTTGCTCTATGGCTTTGAGCATCTCAGGGTAAAGCTGCTCGCCGTTGACTAAGATACGGACCTCGTCGCAGGAGCTTAAGCCCTTGCCTACGACGCGTTCGCCCACCATCGAAAGCGGGCGAAAATTGCTGCCCTCTGGCTCGGTAATAGTGTCTGAGGAGTCTTTATGAAGTTTGGTGACATAATGTTTCTGCGCTGCAGAGTTGACGCGATTGATGCCGAAGATAAGGTAAAGAATAGAGCCGGCTAACGGCAGTATGATGCACAAGGCTATCCATCCAAAAGCACCGCGAGAATCAGCTTTATTGAGCAAGGCATGCCCTGAGGCCGCAATCGCTAGCATGATGTGCAGTGGTGGGATTAACCAATAGATGGTTTGCTCTAAGCTCATGCCGCTCCCTTGCTAGCTTTTTGCTGCAATCGCACTTTCGCGATCAGTGCCTTGTGGTCGGAAAAGTCGCGCCAGTGGCTCCCTGCAATACTGCTGCATTGTTCAATGTGAAAGCCACGCACATAGATTCTATCCATTGACAATAGGGGCAAGAACGCTGGGTAAGTGCGAGCAAGCCGGCCGTTCGCGCATTCATGTACTTCTTGCACATCCAATTGTGCCAAAAGTCGTTTATGGGCCGTGCCGCGCCAATCATTGAAGTCGCCAGCCAGGATGAAGGGCTCATCTAATGGAATCGCACGTTGGATGTGTTCAATTAAATGGGTCACCTGCAGTTTGCGCTCACTCTCTAGTAAACCTAGATGCACACAAATCAGGTGGATGTTGCCGGTGATGGTGCCGTGCAGAAAGCCCCGCTGGGAGAAACTATGGATTGAGGCATTGATATTGTCCCATTGCTCAAAGGGCATGGCGCTAAGAATGGCATTGCCATGGTGGCCATGTTGGTAGATGGCATTTTTTCCATAAGCATGATGCTGCCAGACGCTGTCGGCAAGGAATTCGAGCTGTGACTCCGAAGGCCAGGCAGCTAGGTCCCGCTGGTGGCGTTGGTTATCGCCAACCACTTCTTGCAGAAACACGATGCTAGCCCCGCTTTCGCGTAGACAATCGCGTATTTTATTGAGTACGAGTCGCTTAGGCCCGAGGGCAAATCCTTTGTGGATATTGAGGCTTAGAAGCGTGAATGCGGCGTCTGACATATTGCAGGCTGTACTCCCTTACGATTGCTAGAGCGCCGTACTGACTGCCGAGATTTAGGGTAATAAGTCCTGCAAATACTGCGGCAAGGCGAAGGAGGCGCGATGAATCTCTGGAGTATAGTAACAGCTCTTGATGCCAGTTTCGCGCCAGCGTTGCGCAAGTATTTCGATGTCTACCGAGCGCAGTTTGGCATTGTCGCTGGCCCAAGCGAAGGCCATCTGACCGCCCGCATAGGTAGGGACGGCGGCCAGGTAAAAGCTGCAATCTGCAAACAGTGGGTTCAGGCGTTGAGCGCTCAGTAGGAGTTCTTCGGTTTGCATAAACGCGACGCCATTTTGCGCAACGAATATGCCACCTGGGTTTAGGCTGCGCTGACACCCACGATAGAAGGGGCTGCTAAAGAGCACTTGCGCGGGGCCTTCAGGGTCTGTGGAATCAGAGATGATGACATCGAAGCGTTCGTCGGTCTCTTGCACAAAGCGATAGCCATCACCGATGATTAAATTCACTCGCGGGTCGTCAAATGCCCCGTCACTATGCTTTGGCAGATACTGCTTAGATAATTGCACTACCGCGGGGTCGATCTCGACTTGGGTAATATGCTCAACGCTTCGATGCTTGCACACCTCGCGTAGAATGCCCCCATCTCCACCGCCAATAATCAGCACTTTTTTGGCAGCACCATGCGCGATTAAAGGTACGTGAGTCATCATCTCATGATAAAAAAACTCATCTTTTTCAGTGGTTTGCACGACTCCATCGAGCACAAGTACCGTGCCAAACAGCTCGTTGCGAAAGATCAACAGATGCTGATGCTCTGAGCGCTTTTCGTATAGCAGCTCGTCGACCCTGAGCGTTTGGCCATAGGCGCTATAAAGCGTTTCGGTAAAGCGCTCAGGATTAGACATCATTTTGCCCGGCCATCTTCAGGTGAGTATTCGTCTTGAGTCAGACCGCGCAATTGTTCGCCCACTGTCACCTTGGCAGGTTTGAACGCCTGTTTAAGGATGGGGATGGCTTTCTCAGGCTGTGCGTCGCCGCACATAAAGATGTCGAATGCCGCGTAGCCGCGCTCCGGCCATGTGTGCACGCTAATATGCGATTCCGCTAACACCGCGACACCCGAAATTCCGCCGTTCGGGGTAAAGTGATGCAAATGGATATGCAGCAAAGTGGCACCGCAAACCTCTACGCATTCTCGAAAGCGGGATTCCATTAGCTCGATGTCATCGAGGTTGCGAGCATCCCAGAAGTCGATCAGCAGATGTGTGCCAGCGAACTCCAAGCCATTACGATGGATAAAATGGTCCGCAGGAGACTGCTCATCGGTATTCTCGAATGTAGGCCATTCGTTCTCATTAGCGCTGTTGATGTCGGTCGCAACCGGTTTCTTAAGCGGTAAAATTTTAGTCATATTCCTAGCCCTAAAATTTTGGCGAAAGCGATCGCGAAGTTTACGACCAGAACGCCTAGTTGAATTAAACGGGCATGCAACCCGCAGTGGACTCAAAATAATTTAAGGACGGGGAGTTTATGGTTTTTCCCCCAGATTTCAAGTCAAATCTGCACATTTTCAGGTTACATGCCAGGCTAATTAACTAGCGGCTTTGATCATATTGCGAGCGATGATAAGTTGCTGGATTTGGCTAGTGCCTTCGTACAGCCTAAAGAGTCGTACATCGCGATAGAAACGCTCGACCGCATACTCGGAAATATAGCCGGCACCACCGTGGATCTGCACGGCTCTATCGGCCACTCGCCCGACCATTTCGGTAGCGAACAACTTGCAAGCCGCAGATTCAGTGCTAACGTTTTTACCTGCATCGCGGGCTCTAGCAGTCTCTAATACCATGCAACGTGCGGCATAGGTTTCGGTCTTAGAGTCTGCCAACATGGCCTGAATCAATTGATGTTCGGCGATGGCAACCCCAAACTGCTTGCGATTGATGGCGAACTCTAAGGCGTCCTCTATCAGGCGCTCGGCAACGCCTACGCTAACTCCAGAGATGTGCAGGCGGCCGCGATCTAGAACCTTCATGGCGGTAATGAAGCCTTGCCCTTCTTCGCCAATGAGGTTCTGAGCAGGGACACGCACATCTTCGAAAATTACATCACAAGTCAGAGACCCCGCTTGCCCCATCTTGCGATCGATGGCCCCTAAGGTAATGCCAGGTGTGCCTTTTTCCACAATGAATGCCGAGATGCCACGTGCCCCTTTGATATCGGGATTAGTGCGAGCCATTACATTAAAGGTATCGGCGACTGGGCCATTGGTAATATAGCGTTTGGTGCCATTGATCACATAGTGATCACCATCGCGACGGGCCGTCGTTTTCACCGCGCCGGCATCAGAGCCGACATCGGGCTCGGTGAGGCAAAAACATCCCACCCACTCCCCGCTGGCGTATTTGGGTAAAAAGCGTTGCTTTTGTTCCTCTGTGCCATCGAACACGACAGCGGCAGAGCCTATGCCGTTATTTGTGCCTAAGATGGAACGAAAAGCGGGTGATGTCCGACCAAGCGCCATGGCGACGTAAATTTCCTCCTCCATGGTCAGGCCAAGACCTCCGTACTCTTCGGGAATGGTCATCCCAAACAGGCCTAAATCCTTCATTTCACGGACAATCTCATCTGGGATTTGATAATTTTCTGCTACTTCTTGCTCGGCTGGCACCAAGCGTTCTTTAACGAATTTATCAACCATTCCAATGAGTTGGTCTAAAATTTCTTGATCACGAATCATGCGGTTTCCTCTAAAATTATTCCCCCGGACACTTGCGTGCAGGCCTCAGCTTAAAGACTGCGCTAAGCGAATTCCACCTCTTTATACCCTGTGCTAACATGAGAGCCCGTTTTGCGTCAGGCTTCAGTTTCTGGCGTTGACGAGGTAGTGGTTTTCTCGCTACAGCAACACGATAGGAAGTCGTGTTCTGGCCGGGCTCTACTACTGCTAAGTAGGCTCTGAGGGGATGGCTACTTAGGCAACTCTATCGAATCTTTAAAGATGCAGAGCAATCACTTGCCGCATAGTTTCGCATTCCCTTCTTGTACCTACGTTGTTTGCTTGCAAAAGTACTATATAGAGAGCGATATTTATGAAGGATTCTCCACAAGCGTTTATCTACGATGGTGGCCGCAGTGCCTTTGGAAGGCAAGGTGGCATGCTGGCCTCACTGCGTCCAGATGATTTACTCGCGCATATTATTAAGTCGGTGGTCACCCGTAACGAATTTCCATTAGATGCCTATGAAGACGTCATCATGGGTAATACCAATCAAGCTGGGGAAGACTGCCGCAACGTTGGGCGCTTCGCCTCGCTATTGGCGGGCATGCCTACCACTGTCGGTGGCTTAACGGTCAATCGACTTTGCGGTTCTGGCCTAGCAGCAATACTCGACGCAGCAAGAGGCATTAAGAGCTCAGAAGGCGAACTCTTTGTCGCTGGTGGTGTCGAATCTATGAGCCGCGCGCCATTAATTCTTTCGAAGGCGACCTCGGCCTTTGACCGCGGACAGCAAATCGCAGATAGCACCTTAGGTGCACGTTTCACCAACCCGAAATTTGCTGATGCCTTTGGCAACGACACGATGCCGCAAACTGCGGACAATATTGCCAGCGACTTAGGTATCTCGCGCGAACAGAGCGACATTTTTGCCGCGGCCTCTCAAGCGAAGTATGAAGCGGCACGGGTGGCCAATTTCTTTACAGATGAGATCATTGCTATTGATGTGCCGCAGGGGCGTAAAAAGCCACCAGTCGCAGTTGCAAGCGATGAGCACCCTCGCCCTAGTTCAGATGTGCAGGCGCTTGCCGGTCTGCGCCCTTTGTTCGATGGCGTCGTCACTGCGGGCAATGCATCGGGCATTAACGATGGGGCAGCCGCGTTGATTATTGGCGATCGTGCTATCGGGGAAAAATATGGTGTGCGCCCTAGAGCTAGAATTGTTGCAGGTGCTATTGCAGGAGTTGAACCACGAGTTATGGGGCTTGGCCCAGTGTTCGCCGCACGTAAGGCACTCGCTCGGGCGGGCTTGAGTTTAGATGATATGGACATTATAGAGATTAATGAGGCCTTTGCGACGCAAGTGCTTGGTTGCTTGAAAATGTTGGGAGTGGCCTTCGATGATTCACGTGTGAATCCCAATGGTGGTGCGATTGCAGTAGGGCACCCGCTGGGTGCCTCTGGCGCACGAATCGCCATCACGGCCACACGCCAATTAGAACGCAGCGGTGGGCGCTATGCCTTGATTAGCCTTTGTATTGGTATTGGGCAGGGAGTGGCTGCAGTGATTGAACGCCTCGATTAGCGCTATGCGGTCGAAGCTCTGGAACGATCTGTTATTTCAAATTTAATAAGTAGGGGAACACGCATGTCCAAAGTAGTTAGTTACGAACTTGTCGGAAACATTGGTGTAATCACTGTTGATAATCCTCCAGTCAACGCGCTGTCTCATGCCTTGCGCGAAGGGCTGCAAAGTGCTGTCAACGCCGCTCAAGACGATGCTAGCGAAGCGCTTGTTCTTGTCTGTGCGGGCCGCACGTTCATTGCAGGGGCCGACATCACGGAGTTTGGCAAGCCGCCACAAGCCCCTTCTTTGCCCGATATGCTGGTGACATTAGAAAATTCTCGTAAATTACTTGTGGCTGCAATCCATGGGACAGCGCTTGGTGGCGGACTAGAAACCGCTCTTGCGTGTCATTATCGCTGTGCACTACCGACTGCCAAAGTGGGGTTGCCGGAAGTGAAACTTGGGATCCTGCCTGGTGCCGGTGGCACGCAGCGAGTTCCTCGATTGGCCGGTGTGAAGGCAGCGTTGGATATGATGACCTCAGGCAATCCAATCTCCGCACCACAGGCCAGTGAGATGAATATCATTGATGAAGTGGTCGATACTCAGGATCTAAAAGCTGCGGCGATCGAATACGCAAAAAGTCTTGTGGAGTCGGGTGCCCCTCTTAAGCGAGTGCGCGATATCAAGATCGATGCCGGTAGCATTGAACCAGGTTTCTTTGCAGGCTATCGCAAGAAGCTCGCAGCTAGAGCGCGCGGGCAGATCGCATCCGATCGCATTGTCAGTTGTGTCGAAGCCGCTGTGAAACTGCCAATGGACGAAGGCCTAGAGGTCGAGCGCAAAATGTTCATGGAGTGTGTGCAGTCACCCCAATCACAAGCGATGCGCCATGTCTTTTTCGCAGAGCGTGAGGCTACGAAGATCAAAGGTTTGCCAGCAGATACGCCAGTGCGCGACATCAAGCGCGTTGCCATTGTCGGTGGTGGCACGATGGGCGGTGGTATCGCGATGTGTTTCGCCAATGTGGGGATTCCCGTCACCATGCTGGAGATTAGCGATGAAGCACTAGAGCGTGGCTTAGGCATCATCCGTAAGAACTACAGCATCACTGTCAAAAAAGGCAAGATGGATGAGAAAGAGATGGGTGAGCGTCTGGCGCTGATCAGTGGCACGACAGATTATAACGATCTAGCTTCTGTCGACTTGGTGATCGAAGCCGTATTCGAAAACCCCGATATCAAGAAAGAAGTATTCACGAAGCTAGATGCCGTGTGTAAACAAGGCGCTATCCTCGCTACTAATACGTCTTACCAGAACGTCGATGACATCGCTAACGCCACGAAGCGTCCACAAGATGTTGTGGGCATGCATTTCTTCAGCCCTGCCAATGTCATGAAATTATTGGAAGTGGTGCGCGCAGAGCATACTGCGGACGATGTGCTTGCCACCGTCATGAAGGTTGGCAAGAAAATAGGCAAAGTCTGCGCCTTGTCGCGCGTGTGCTATGGCTTTATTGGTAACCGCATGTTGACGGGTTATGGGCGTCAGGCGCATATGTTGTTGCTCGATGGCGCGACACCTGCGCAGATTGATGCGGCTGCCGAAGGCTTTGGCATGGCGATGGGCCCGTTAGCGATGAGCGATCTTGCAGGTCTCGATGTGGGGTATAAGGCCCGTCAAGCACGTGAGGCCGAAGGTGAAGTGATGGACCCTGCAACGCACTGCGTCGCATCAGCGTTGGTCGAAGCGGGCCGCCTTGGGCAGAAGAGCGCCGCGGGTTACTACAAATATGATCCACAAACGCGTGCTCGACTTGAAGACCCAGAAGTGACCGCTCTGATTGAGGAGCATGCGGCGAAGCTTGGCATCAAGCGTCGTGAGATTAGCGACGAAGAAATTGTGGCGCGCTTGTTCTATCCGTTAATTAACGAAGGGGCGCTAATCTTAGAAGAAGGCATCGCACAGCGACCAAGCGATATCGATATCGTTTATGTGTACGGCTATGCCTTCCCTGCGGCCAAAGGTGGGCCAATGTTCTTTGCTGATCAAGTGGGTTTGAAAAGCGTATACGAGTCCATTTTGCAGTTCCAGAAAGAGCTAGGTCCTAAGTACTGGCAGCCAGCCCCTTTGTTAGAAAAACTGGCTAAGGAAGGCAGCAGTTTTGCCGCATGGGCGAAAACCCAAAGCTGAACGTCAACTAAGGTGGATGGCACATGATCAGCTATGAAACTGCAGCACCAGGCGCACCACTGCTCGAAGTGAGCTCAGAGACTCCGGTGCCAAAGGGGGCGCAAGTCTTATTAAAGATGGTGGCCTGTGGTGTCTGTCACTCTGATATTCATTTGCACGATGGTGTGTTCGATCTAGGCAATGATAAACAGCTTGAGGTTGGGCGCACCGGGCAAGTCCTTGGCCATGAGATATTCGGTGAGGTCGTTGCCGTTGGCGAGCAAGTCACTGATGTGAGTGTTGGAGATCGACGGGTCGTATACCCATGGATTGGCTGCGGCGATTGTGCCTCTTGCCGCCGTGGTGAGGAGCACCTGTGCACCCCCGGTCGTGGTCTTGGAACTATGGCTAGGGGTGGCTTTGCCGATCATGTCTTAGTCCCAGATAGCCGTTATTTGTTCGACAAGGGCAATGTCGATGATGCCTTGGCATCCACCTATGCTTGTTCTGGGCTCACGGCCTACAGTCTGTCTCTTATACACATCTCCGAGCCCACGAGACCTCTCTACATCTCGT
>CAJXSF010000072.1 GCA_913061515.1 uncultured Gammaproteobacteria bacterium
GAGATGTAGAGAGGTCTCGTGGGCTCGGAGATGTGTATAAGAGACAGTTGCAATAGCGCAAAGTGGTTTTCTTGCCCCATCTGCTCGGGCGTGGCGGTCAGCAACAAAATGCCTTTGCTGGACTCTGCGATGCTCTTAACCATGGAGTAGTCGCTATGGCCACGTCGGCGTGGGTCAGCGCTCGGTGCGCTCACCACGGCATCATCGCGCAAGTGGTGGGCTTCATCGACAATACACAAATCCCATTCGCCAGCGAGTGCAAACTCATACCATTTGGCTTGTTTGTGGAAGAGGTCGACGCTGGTCAACACCAGTTGATCTTCCATGAAGGGATTGCGTGGCCCGCCTTCGCTGCCATCCATTGCCTCTAGAATTTCGCTGCAGCGCTCCTCGTCATAGAGGCTAAACTGCAAGCTGAAACGGCGCAGCATCTCGACTAGCCATTGGTTTAGCAAGGCATCGGGAACGATAATCAGCACACGGCTAGCAAGGCCGGTTACCAGCTGTTGCTGTAAGACAAGCCCAGCTTCAATGGTTTTACCCAAACCGACTTCGTCAGCGAGCATGACGCGCGGTGCATGGCGTGCAGCTACCTCTGAAGCAATGTACAACTGGTGGGGGATTAAGTCGGTGCGGCCACTGCATAGCCCAAGCACCGAAGACTTTTCGATCTCTCCTAGGCTCTCTAGTGTGTGCTGACGCAAATAAAACCACTGGGCAGCATCGGTCTGGCCAGAGAAGAGCCGCTCGATCGGCTTGTTCAGCGCCAAGGTGTCGCTCAACAAAGACTCGGGCAGCTTAATGGTCTCGCTCACATCGTCGGCCAGATGCGCGTGGTAGATGAGCGTGTTGTCTAGCTCTAAGACCTCGATCACCACTAACTCGTCACCGTGGATAGTAGTGATGGTGTCGCCAGCGGCAAAGGCAATGCGGTTCAAAGGCGCATTGTTGCGGGCATAGCGGCGTAATTGGTCACAAGAACGAAAGACGAGTGTGACGGTTCGGTGGTCGTGATCTTCAACGATTCCGAGTCCTAATTCCGGCTCGGTTTCACTGAGCCAACGTTGCCCGTGGGCGAATGTGTTGGGGTTTTGCATAGAACGGGAGCTTATCCTCAGGGTTAATCTTGTGTCGGTTCAATAGTGCTTGGTACTGGGTCGCTAGGGCGCTCAAGGCTCAAGGCGCCGAAGCGGCCCGCGCGGTAATCGTTAATCAGGAACTCGGCGATGCGGTTCCAGTCGATATTCTTGTCTTTTCGAACACAGCCTCTGGCAATGGCTAGGTCGTGCAAAAAGGTGTCGGCATCTGCCGGTAACTCTTCTAATTTATAACGCTCTTTGAGCCGTTCTGGAAACTGATCAATGAGCACTTGCGCTGCAAACACGGCAACATCGAGAAACTCCATCGCGGTATTGCGAATAGCGCCTGACATGGCTAGCCGGTAGGCGGCCGCTTGATCTTCTAGTTTTGGCCACAGCACCCCCGGGGTGTCGACGAGATACCAGTTGTCATTGAGGCGAACCCGTTGCTGCCCCTTGGTAATTGCTGGCTCATTGCCCGTGCGGGCGATTTTTTTGCGTAATAGCGTATTCATGATAGTGGACTTACCGACATTGGGGATGCCAACAATCAGAATTTGCTGTTTTTTATGTTCCTTTTTCCATGCGCGCAGGGCTGCTAATTCAGGAGTTGTCGCCTCTTCCTTCGGTGCAGGGGGCTGGTCACGCTTAACCTTTTTAATAAGCTTTTGACACAGGAACAGGACATCGGCGGTTTCTAAGCGTTTCTCTTTGCCACTGGTGACCGCCAATGACAATGGCTGGGCATTAAAATAATCCAACCACTCGCGGGTGATGTGCGGGTTTGCAAGATCGGCTTTATTGAGCACATGCAGGCAGGGCTTGCCTTGTCGCATCTTTTGCAACAACGGGTTGGAACTAGCGCGGGGCATGCGCGCATCGAGCACTTCAATGACCACATCGATGTTTTTGATGAGGGCGGCCATTTCTTTGTTGGCCTTGTGCATGTGGCCGGGGTACCAAGAGATTGCCATTGTGGTTCTTGTCTCACGTAAAAAGAGCGCGAATTCTATCTCGAATAGGGGATCATTACACCTGCTGCGCTCTTGCATTGGGCAAGTGTTGGTCTAATATTAAGCTTAAGATCACCCACTACAGATTTGTGAGCCGCTTTATGAGTATGCAAAAGAGTATTGAAACCCGTCTTCAAGAGTCACTGCCCCTTACTACCTTGATTGTAGAGAATGAAAGCCACAATCACGGCGGCTCAGGGACAGAGACCCATTACAAGGTGACGGCGGTCTCTGAAGCCTTTGCTGGAGTAGGGGCGGTCAAACGGCATCAGCAGGTGTATGGTTTGCTCAGTGATGCCTTGGCCAACGGGGTGCATGCCTTAGCCTTGCATATCTATACGCCAGAAGAATGGCAGAAAAAACATGCCCAAGCCCCGCAGTCACCGGACTGTATGGGCGGCAGCCAGTAGGGCGTAACTATTGCTTTTTTAAGCATTTTCTTGTAAAGTGCCGCTGTTTTCTTATACGGAACCTTTACTTAATGTTCAGACTATTTGCTTATCCAAGAACCTCGGCTCTTGTACGCGTTTGCCTGATTGTAGTTCTGGCGTCATTGCCTCTTGCGTTGATTATTAAGTCGCGCCAAGAAGTGCCTGAAATCGTTGAAGCTCCAAGCGAAACGGTGGAGGAGACTAGTGTTAGTACTCTGCCTGATTTCGAAGCCATCACGAATATTGATCTGAAGAAAGAAGCCTTCTTTACGTATTTTCACCATTTCATCGAAGCCGAAAATCAACGCATCATGCAGATGCGCGAAAAACTCATTGGTTTCCGCGCGATTATCGATCATGGGGGGGATTTAAGTGCTATTGAGCGAGAAACCCTTGCGTCAATCAGCTCCCAATACCGCTTGCAAGACAGTGAGCTCGCCACGCCTGACCTGTTAGACGAATTATTGGTGCGCGTGGATATCATTCCTGCGTCATTGGCCTTGGCGCAAGCAGCGACTGAATCTGCTTGGGGCACCTCCCGATTTGCCCGCGAAGGCAATAATATCTTCGGACAATGGTGTTTCGATGAAGGTTGTGGCCTGGTTCCTGGGCGCCGCGCTGACGATAAGAGCCATGAGGTTAAAGCCTTTGCGACTGTGGACGCTTCAATTCGTGCCTATTATCGCAACCTCAACACAAACCCGAATTATGAGTATATGCGTGAGATCCGCGCCCAGATGCGTATGAAGGGCAAGCCTCTGGATTCACGTGCTTTGGCACAGGGCCTATTGCGCTACTCAGAGCGCGGCCATGTCTATATTGCGGAATTACACGATATTATCCGCATCAACGATCTGCTCTCGCTAGATCAAAATAGCTAATCTTTGATCGCTCAATCTTGATTCGTCGGGGTTGAGCGCGTCCAATCTTTCGAATACCAGTAATAACGATTTGTGCCGCGCATTGGCGCCGTGCATAGGTAGCGATAGCGCCGCGAGTTGAAGGTTTGCTCGGTGCTGATATGCAGTAAGCCTTGTTCCTGATCTAACCACTCCATTGTCATAGGCTGCCCACCGGCATAGCATCCAATTTGTCTGAAATTGAAGTCGCCTGGGGCAAAATGCAGCGTTACCGAAGGATTTCGTTCATCGGTCATTTGCTCTTCTGGGTCCACCTCTAAAAGCTTGAACGCGAGGGTTTGTACTTTTTGCTTGAAGTCGTTCAGGTCGGTAAAAGTGCCGCCGAAAGGGAAGCGGGGCAGTGCTAGGAAGTCAGAATCGAAGCCTACTGCTCCTGATTGTTGGCCCAGCCCCATGAAGCCCAAGGACTCGAGCATTGCCTTATTGGCAAGATCATACTCCCCATAGGGGTAGGCGATAAACTTGTGATTTTGCCCCGTTTCGCGCTCGATGCGTGCTTGGGCGCGTAGCAGCTCTTCGCGCAGGCGAGTGTCTCTAGCGGCTTGGTCTTCGCCTTGCAGCGCATCGACCATATGGGGGTGGTTTTCCATGTGATTGGCAATGGTCACACCAGCATCGGATAGGGTCTTCACTTGCTCCCAAGTCATATAACCGCGCATCTCATCGTTCAGAGGCTGGGTATTGATGAACACAGTGAAGGGAAAGCCGTATTCTTGCAGGATTGGAAATGCCGTGTCGAAAATCGAGATGTAGCCATCATCGAAAGTAATGGCTGTGGTTTTGTCGGGGATCTGTTGACGAGATTGCAATGCCGACAGCAACTCTGGCAACGCCATGACGGTAAAGCCTTCATCGCGTAGATGATCTAGATGCTCACGAAAATCACTGGGAGAGATGCTAGTAGAGGCCGGTGTGCTCTCCGATACATGGTGGTATAGAGTGATTGTGGCATGCTCACCGGCAACACTGGCCATGCTCATTGTAGCCAAAGTGATTGCAGTGGACATGCGAGAGATAAAGTTCATAGCCTACCTGTGCGTTTATGGGGGACATTGACTATAATGAAGCGCTTAAGGATACCGCAAGGGGGCGGGGCATGACAGATCAGAAGGTTGAGGCAAAGCAATTGTTTGCAGGCAAAGCCATCACGCTGAACAGGCTTGAGTCGGGCATTGCGCATCTGATTTTCGATGCGCAGGGTGCACCGGTGAATAAGTTCGATAGAACAACACTCACAGAGCTTGGGCAGGCGATTACTGTTTTGGGCGAGCAGGGCGCACGGGGCTTGATCTGCAGTAGCGCTAAATCAGCCTTTATCGTTGGGGCAGATATCTCTGAGTTCTCTGAGCTTTTTGCGCTACCCAAGGAGCAATTGCTGCAATGGGTTCGTGAGACCAATGCCTTGTTTACGCGCATCGAATCTTTGAACATTCCGACTGTTAGTGTCATTAACGGCCACGCATTAGGGGGTGGTTTTGAGTTCTGTCTTGCCACGGATTACCGCATCGCCAGTGGCGACGCCATATTCGGATTTCCCGAGGTTGGTTTAGGCATTTGCCCTGGGTTTGGCGGCACAGTACGCGCCCCTAGAGTCATGGAGCCAGAGGCTGCACTGCAGTGGATAAGCGGCGCGCAGCAATATGATGCAAGCCAAGCACTTTTGTTAGGTGCTATCGATACAATTGCCGATCCTGAGTTTTTAATCGAGGCTGCCATTGAGCAAATCGAGATGGCACTAGACGCACCGCAGAGCCTTGCGGATTTACGTATGGCTAAATCGTCTCCAGTGTTCGAACTAACTGCCAATTGCACCGTATTGACCGAGCCCTTGTTTGAAGGCTTGAAAAAGTCCAAAGATCCGCACAATCCAGCCCCAGCTAGGGTGCTACAAGCTCTGCAGACTAGCCTTCTGCAAAGTCGCAACGAGGCTTTGCAAACCGAAGCGGAGTTGTTTGTAGAACTTGCGCAAAGCGATGTGGCGAAAAACCTCATCGGCTTGTTTACGAACGATCAATGGCTGCGCGCGAAAAGCCGTAAACTTGGCAAACAAGCACAGAATATTTCTACCGCGGGAATTTTAGGCGCAGGCATCATGGGGGGCGGAATCGCTTACCAGTGTGCACTTAAAAAAGTGCCGGTAGTCATGAAAGATATTGCCCAAGCGGGGCTGGATGCGGGCAGTGGTGAAGCGCAGCAATTGTTTAACAAACTTGTGGCCAAAGGGCGCTTGAGCCAAGAGGCCGCTAATGAACAATTGGCTTTGATCAAGCCTACGCTTAGCAATGCTGATATTGCGCCAGTAGACATCGTGGTAGAGGCCGTAGTCGAAAACCCCAAGGTCAAAAAAGTGGTCTTAGCCGAAGTCGAAGCCTTATTGGGTGAACAGGCCATATTGACTTCAAATACCTCGACGATTTCGATTAGCGATCTTGCCAGCGCACTGCAACATCCTGAGCGTTTTTGTGGCATGCACTTTTTTAATCCAGTGCCATTGATGCCACTAGTAGAGGTCATACGCGGGCAAAAAAGTAGCGAGCTTGCCATCGCCACAACTGTGGCGTTCGCACAGAAGCTCGGCAAGACGCCAATCGTCGTCAACGATTGCCCTGGCTTTTTAGTCAATCGCATTTTGTTTCCGTATTTTGGCGCGTTCTCTGCGCTTATTCGCGACGGTGCCGATTTCCGCAAAGTCGATGCGGTGATGGAAGCTTTTGGTTGGCCAATGGGGCCAGCCTATTTGTTAGATGTTGTGGGCATGGATACCGCCGTGCATGCGCAAGAGGTGATGGCTCAGGGCTTTCCTGAGCGCATGCGCTATGGTTTTAAAAGTGCCATGGACATGTTTTTCGAAGCAGGTGAGTTAGGGCAAAAAACCGGCTCTGGTTTCTATCGCTATAAACGCGAGGCGAATGGGCGCCCGCAAAAATTAGTCGACGAGAACACTGTGCAACGCGTACAGGCATTACAACAAACAGCACAGGACTTCAGTGATGAAGACATCGTTGGCCGTTTGATGGTCGCCATGTGTTTAGAGACTGTGCGTTGCTTAGAAGATGGCATCGTCGAAAGTCCGATAGAGGCCGACATGGGCTTGATTCTTGGCTTGGGCTTTCCTAAGTTTCGCGGCGGCGCCTTGCGCTATATCGATACGATGGGAGCAGAAAAGTTCTGCGCACTGGCCGATCGCTTTGCCGCATTAGGCCCTTTATATGAAGTGACGCCAGGGCTACGTGCTATGGCGGCTAATGGTTCGAAATTTTATTCGTAGTTTGGAGAACGCAGCGTGACAGTTAGAAACGAAACCCCAGAGCAGCGCCGTGCACGCTTATTGAATCGCAGCCATAAAAATCTGCGACGCGATGTTGGTAAGGCCGTGGCCGATTACAATATGATCGAGGAAGGGGACTTGATCATGGTGTGTTTGTCCGGTGGCAAAGATTCCTACACCATGCTCGATATTTTGATGAGTTTGCAAAAACATGCGCCCATCGACTTCAAGCTTATCGCTGTCAACCTAGACCAGAAACAACCGGGTTTTCCTGAGCATGTGTTGCCTAAATATCTCGATGAATTAGGGGTCGACTATCACATCTTAGAGCAAGACACTTATTCGGTTGTGAAAGAAAAAGTCCCAGAAGGAAAAACATTTTGTGGGCTTTGCTCACGATTGCGCCGTGGTAGCTTATACACCTATGCGAAAAAAATCGGCGCGACTAAGGTTGCACTGGGGCATCACCGCGAAGACATCGTCGAAACCTTATTCTTGAATATGTTCTTTGGTGGCACATTAAAAGCGATGCCTCCAAAATTGCTAAGCGATGATAAGCAAAACGTGTTGATTCGCCCGATGGCCTATTGCAGTGAGCAAGAAATAAGCCGTTATGCAAAGTTCCGTGAATTCCCGATCATTCCATGCAATTTGTGTGGTACGCAAGAGAATATGCAGCGGCAGAACATCAAAGAGATGTTAGCGCAGTGGGACAAAGACTACCCAGGGCGTGTTGAGAGCATTTTTCGCAGTATCACCAATGTGTCGGCCTCACAATTAGCAGACACTAAGTTATTCCCCTTTTCGCAGTTGCGAGTGAACAAAGACGAAGCACCGAAGATTGACTACGTGAATGTGGGTTAAGCCACGATGTTGATTCCTCATGAGCAGTTAAGTGCCGAGACTTTGACGGCGATACTTGAAGAGTATGCTAGCCGCGAAGGCACTGAATACGGTGATGTCGATTACTCTTTGGCAGAAAAAGTCGCCATGTTACGCGAACAACTTGCCAGCGGAGATATCGTCGTAAGTTTCGATACCCAGACAGAAACTTGCACACTGCAACCGTCACGTTAAAACGTTTAAGAGATAATTATGAGTAAGACAGACGAAAACGGCGCGGTACAAGTCGATGCGCAACTCGATGCCAGCGGCTTGTTTTGTCCCGAGCCGGTGATGATGCTGCACAATAAGATTCGTGATATGCAGGCAGGAGATGTGTTAGAAGTCATCGCGACGGACCCATCTACAACGCGCGATATCCCCAAGTTTTGTCTCTTCCTTGGGCATGAGCTGTTAGAGAAAAGCCAAGACGAGCAACAGTTTCGTTACTTGATCCGCAAAGTCTGATGTCAGTGACTAAGCCTAAGCCGTTCTATTTGGTGGATGCGTCCATCTATATATTTCAGGCGTATTTTTCTCCCCATATGCAAGTATGGGGGGAGGATGGCCGTGACCTGAGTGCCTTTTTAGGTTACGCACAGTTTCTGCAACGCTTTCTTCGTCAAACCCAGCCTGAACAAGTCGCCATTGCATTCGATGAAAGTCTGTTCTGTGGTTTTCGCCACACACTTTACCCCGCCTATAAATCTAATCGCGTATTGCCAGAGCCTGACTTAGAAAGGCAACTGACCGCTTGCGTGCAATTGACCAAGGCGATGGGGGTGTCGGGCTATGCCAGCCGTGTTTATGAGGCTGACGATATCATCGGCACCTTGGCCGCGCGTTATCGTCATTGCCGACAAGAGTTGGCCGACCAAGAAGCAGAATCGGCAGTGGCCATCGTGACGCGTGACAAAGATCTCGCACAATTGCTGCGTGGCGAGAAAGATTTTGTTTGGGACTTCAGTGCTAGCCAACGACGTTTTGCCCCAGACATTGTGCGGCAATATGGCATTCGTCCTGAACAGTTTCCGGATTACTTAGGGCTAGTAGGCGATGCCGTAGACTGCATTCCAGGGGTGCCCGGTGTGGGCCCTGTGGCCGCGTGTGCGCTGTTGCAACATTTTCCGACATTAGCGTTGCTTTACGAGAATTTAGATGACGTGGCGGGTTTGTCCTACCGAGGTGCTAAAAAAGGTGGCGCTTTGTTGCGGGAGCATCAAGACATCGCCATGTTGAGCCGCAAATTAGCAACCATCGTCGAGGATGTGGACGACCCGTTAGAGGCGTTCTCCTGTTCGCAGTCCACTTGTTGGCAATGGCGCCGGCCAGATGTCGAGCAAGTGCGGGAGATTCTTGCCCAGTTACAATTGGACTCCATAGCCCAAGAGCGTTATATGACCCTATTAGAAAACTTAGCTTACGAGCCAATATGAAAATATTAGCGGATGCTAACATCGTGGATGTGAGTGCTTTGTATGAGAAACACGGCGACTTACGACTGATGTCCGGGCGCGAGATAAGCGCGGCGGATGTGGCCGACGTGGATGCCTTGCTCGTGCGCTCGATCACTAAAATCAACAAAGCGTTGTTGGCCGGCTCAAATGTGCAATTTGTGGCAACGGCCACCAGCGGCACCGATCATTTCGATTGGCCGTATTTAGACAAACACGGCATAGCAGCAGTATCGGCGCCGGGCAGTAACGCCAATGCCGTAGTCGAGTTTTGTCTGGCAAGTTTTGCCGAGTTAATACACAGAAAAAAATTCGACTTGCGTGGCAAAACGGTGGGCATTGTTGGTTATGGCAATGTCGGCAGTCGGCTCTATAAGGCTTTATCGAGCTTGGGTTTAGATTGCAAAGTTTGCGATCCGTTTTTAGCGCAGCAGTGCGCCGAAATTCAGTTTCACTCTTTAGAAGACGTACTGGCTTGTTCCATCATAAGTCTGCACACACCATTGACCACTAGTGGCCCACATCCGACTTATCAAATGCTCAACGCCGAGCGTATCGACGCACTAGCCCCTGGCACTTTGTTAGTCAATGCAGGGCGCGGAGAACTAGTCGATGGCGCCGCGTTGAAAAGGCGATTGCAGAACAAAGGCGATATCACCACTATTATCGATTGTTGGGAGACCGAGCCGAGCATAGACCGTGAACTCTTGGCCCTGGTTGATATCGGCACACCCCATATCGCCGGTTATAGTATTGAGGCAAAACGCAGCGCGAGTGCTCGTAACTATGCGTCGTTTTTAGCCCATTTTGCTTTGCAAGACTGTACTGCTGGTGATGCGGGCAACGCGGATAGGCAAGTTTTGTTGATTGACGAAACGGCTGCAACTGAACCGATGGACTTGTTGGCTGCCGTACTACGTCAGGCATTTCCTGTGCGCGATATCGATACAGCATTGCGTGCAGCTGACGCGGGCAACGGCGCGACTGTGTTCGATCGAATTCGCAAAGAGATTAGTCAGCGCCGTGAATTTGCACACTTTGATCTGGATTTAACGCGTTTGAGTGCTGCCCAGCGCACGCCCGAACTGCTGAGACAATTGCGGGCGTTAGGCTTTGGCTTGCAAGGCGAATAACGCCCTTAGAATTTAGCGCGGCGAAGGAACGAGTCGATCTTGCCAATCGCTTGCTGTAAGACATCAACGGTAGGTAAAAACACAATGCGGAAATGGCTACTGTTTTCGACATTAAAAGCGCTGCCTTGCACTAAGAGTATTTTCTCTTTTTCTAATAAATCGAACACGAATTTCGCGTCGTCTTTTACTGGATAAACCTCTGGATCGAGTTTCGGGAACATGTAAATTGCCCCCTTCGGTTTTACACAGCTCACCCCTGGAATTTGCGTAATCATATTCCAAGCCATGTCTCGTTGTTCTTTTAGACGGCCCCCAGGCAAGATCAATTCATTGATGCTTTGATAGCCGCCCAATGCCGTTTGCACCGCAAACTGTGCGGGCACATTGGCGCACAGGCGCATATTGGAGAGAATCTCTAATCCTTCGATATAGTCCAAGGCATCGTCTTTAGCACCACTTAAAATCATCCAACCTGAACGGAAACCTGCTAGACGGTAAGATTTTGAAAGGCCATTGAAAGTGGCGACGAGCAAGTCTTCGCAAAGTGACGCGATAGGGATGTGCTTGGCATCGTCGTATAAAATTTTACTGTAGATCTCGTCAGAGAAAATAAGTAATTGGTGCTTGCGCGCCACGCGGATGATCTCTTCGAGTAATTCTTTGCTATACACCGCGCCGGTGGGATTATTCGGATTAATAATCACAATAGCTTTGGTGTTTTTGCTGATCTTCGCTTCTATGTCTTTAATGTCCGGAAACCAATCGGCCTGCTCATCACAAACATAATGCACAGGGGTGCCGCCACCAAGGCTTACTGCTGCTGTCCATAGTGGGTAATCTGGCGCGGGGATTAACACTTCATCGCCATTGTTCAGCAGCGCCTGCATCGCCATCACGATCAATTCGCTGACGCCATTGCCAAGGTAGATATCATCGATATCGACGTTGTTTATGCCAATTTGCTGACACTCTTGCATGATGGCTTTACGGGCAGAGAACAAGCCCTTGGAGTCAGAATAGCCTTGGGCATTGGAAAGATTGCGAATGACATCTTGAATAATTTCCTCGGGAGCCTCAAAGCCGAATGGGGCAGGATTGCCTATATTCAACTTGAGAATACGATGACCTTCTTCCTCTAGACGTTTAGCTTCTTCGAGGATCGGGCCACGGATGTCATAACAGACCTGATTCAGTTTGTCGGACTGCTTAATCTTCTTCATTGCATTATTTCTCTGCTGCCGCCATATCAGTAAATCTGATCGCGTGTGGTAGTCTAAGGGACTTAACGAGGGCTATTGTAACCACATGCAAGGAAAATGACACCGGTTCAGTAACGCCGAATTACAGCAATACACAGGAGAGAAAGGCAATGAGTGATGCTAATTCATCAGATCAAGAGGTGCGCATTAAAAGTGACGAGCAGCTGCGTAGTGAGCTAGGGGAGGAGGGCTATTCGATCGTGCGTGAGAAAGGCACAGAGCGCGCCTTCACCGGAAAATACTGGGACGAGAAAGCCAAAGGCCTATACCGATGCTCAGTGTGTTCGAACCCGTTGTTCTCCTCAGAGACAAAATACGATTCAGGCAGTGGCTGGCCGAGCTACTATGAGCCAGTGGCAAAAGAAAATGTGATTACCGAAACCGACAAAAGCCATGGGATGATCCGCACAGAAGTTCTATGTTCATTCTGCCAAGCCCACCTAGGCCACGTCTTCCCAGATGGCCCAGAACCCACAGGCCTAAGATACTGCATCAACTCAGCATCCCTGCAACTAGACAAAGAAAAAGAATAGAAAGGACACCCTCGATCTAGATCAGTGCCTCTGTAGGAGTTGCTTCGAACTAGATCAGTGCCTCATGTGGGAGTTGCTTCGATCTAGATCTGTGCCCCTGTAGGAATTGCTTCGATCTAGACCAGTGCCTCATGTGGGAGCTACTCCGATCTAGATCTGTGCCTCATGTGGAAGTTACTCCGATCTAGATCAGTGCCCCTGTAGGAGTGGCTTCGATCTAGATCTGTGCCTCATGTGGGAGCTTCTCCGATCTAGAACAGTGCCTCATGTGGGAGCGGGCCTGCCCGCGAAAGAATCTTGTGCTGAGTTCAATCGCGGGCAGGCCCGCTCCCACAGTCAGTGGTTCTAATGAGTGTAGGATGCTGCTATTGTCCGACTTGGAAGACCCCTTGCACCGCATTTATATTGGTAATGGAGTCATAAATCTTAAATGCTCCAGCAAAACCCGAAGCCTCTTTTCCAATGAACACCCCACCAAGTTCAGATTGTGCTCCTATGATTGCAGGCAACCCGGAGATGCTGACAGAGCCGCCGTTTAAGGTGACATTATTGCCATTAAAGGTACCAGTAAAATCTGTGCTCCAAGTTACTGCGGCAGCCGTTTGAACTACCAATTGGCCACTAGAGATAGTGTTATTGTCAAAGTCGATCGCCATACTTACGCTGTTTATATTAGACAATGAACCGGCACCCAAGCCTGTGCCTTCAACATAACCACTAACGTTATTACTAAAGGTTTTAGTACCCGTTAAGTTATTAATAGCATATTCAGGTGTTAACTGTAGTGCAGAAAACAAGTTTTGGGCTTCGGTAGATAATGTACCACTCCAACTCTCGCCAATCCCTTTTATCGGCTGATTCCAATCCCCCCAATCAACCTCCAAATCATCCTGCTGCGCGACCAATGTGCCGGAAACATTTTCTCCGCCACCGGTAGAGGCGATGTTTGAGAAGGCAAACGCTGTGACAGCCTCTTTGCCGCTGTCAATGAACATGCCACTCATATTGCCTTGAAAGCTGAAGTCGCCACTTAAGCCTGTCGCAGTGCCAGAGGTCACATCATAAACAGCATAGGCACCATAACCACCGGCATTGCTACGAGCGTTGCCTGTGAAGTTGATGTTCCAGGTGTAATCACCGTTGGTGGTGACACCCATTTTGCCGTTTGTAATTTGACCAGTTGTTAAGTCCAGAGTCATGCCAAAGCTAACGTCTCCTAATGAGACAGCGCCCTCGTTACCGCCGCCCTGGATTGCCATGACATTGCTATAACTTGCATATTTACCACTTGCAGTGGCGGCAGCACTGGGCGTGGCGATAAACCAATAAGCGTCTTGCTCTAGTGTGAGTTCGGTTGACCCATAACTGATGCGGCGAATGGGTGCGCCAGTTGTCCCAGACCACTTGCCCCAAGTCAGTTTATTAGTAAGCCCAGCGACATCATTGACCACAGACTGAGCTGCGCCGCCTTTGCGGAAGATGGTTGGTGAGATATCTTCATGGAATGCCGCAGATGTATTCCAACCGCCGGCATTCAAACTAACGTCTGCCAGCAAGTAATTTGATGAATTGCCAATTTGTGTTGAGCGGCCTCCATAAACTCCAGAGGTGGTTCCGGAGGTGGCTAACATTCCGTAGGGGCTTTGTAGCAGCTCGCTAAGCTCTTGACCTGTAATATGACTGCCAGGCTCCATTAAATAGGTGGCAGTGACATAATGGCCTGAATTGGAGGTTTCAGCGAAATTGATGCCGCCTACATAATGCTCTGCAGTGGTTCCTGTGAAACCACCGACGATCGACCCAGTCAGGTTGGCATTCGCATTGTTGATCATTGTCTTACTGATTGTAGGGTTGACTAAGATGCCTTTGTTTAATGTGCCAGAGTATTGAATTTCCCATTCCACACTCGATGCATTGCTACAGGCGGCAACAAGGCATAGGTTAATCACTCCGTTACTGACTGCGCCAGTGCCAAAATCCACATCGAAAACAGAATGTAATTCCGAAACAGTTGCATAGGATTCGCTAATAAAATTATCGACTTTTCCGTACTCACTACTGTCTGCACCGGAATAAGTTCTGGAGACGCTGCCCATGCTTAAAAACTCAGCGGCAGTGGTTGGCACAAAATTCACGAACAAAGATTTTTGAGTCAATGTCTGATATTGGGAATCATCTTGATAGGCTGTGTAGGCCTTCGCAGTATTCTCAGCCCATTTTCCCCAATTCACTGTAGAGCCATCGACTCCGCTAGTGTGGTCAAATAGATTGGCATTGTTTCGTTTCAAAATATAAGCAGGTTGTGTATTGGTTGCGAGAATATCTGTTGCAGCTAAATTGCTGCTAACTATCGCCTCTGTTGCGCCTTCATCGGTTGATAGCGAAGAGCCGTCATTAACTATTGGGTTGCCATAGCTTGTAAGTCTTTGTGATGCGCCGCTAAGTGGGCCGGTTAATGCAAAGCCAAAACGGTTATTCAGGCCAAAGTCTTCATATTCCGAAGCCGTATAGACTGGTGTCAGTGTCACTCGATCCATCAGAGTCGCACCATAGATATGCTGTGAATCGCTGTCTTTTTTGAACTCAAAGGCGGCAAGGAAGTGATCGCCCGTGTTGCCAACAAAGAAGCCAGCGACGGTGCCGCCGAAGGTGTAGTCAGTACTGCTTGAGTCCGTTTTTAAAACACCCGTGACATTAGTTGTGCCAAGCGTGCCATCTGTAATAGAACCCGAGAAAGTATTCGTCTGCCAATTCTGTGTGCCAGCACGTACGTCTAATGTCGCATTGCTAATTTGATTGCTGCTAAGGCCGAAATCGACGTCGAACGACCCTGTCACGTGTGTCGGTGCGGTATCGCCCTGTCTCTTATACACATCTCCGAGCCCACGAGACCTCTCTACATCTCG
>CAJXSF010000073.1 GCA_913061515.1 uncultured Gammaproteobacteria bacterium
TCTACACTAGATCGCTCGTCGGCAGCGTCAGATGTGTATAAGAGACAGCTTCTACCTACGCTTCTAGAGCAGCAAGAATTTCAAGAACTGCAACGTTATCTGCACCGCGATGAAACTGGAGTGAAGCGCTGGCAATTGGCGCAGCGCCTTGCCGATATTTATGATCGCTATCAATATTACCGTCCAGATTGGATTCGCGATTGGAGTGCAGGGCGTCGCAATGCACAAGCGCAAAAAGCGGCCGTCCCAGATTGGCAGGTGGTGCTTTGGCAGGCGCTAATCCAGCAGTGCCCAGATGGTCATCGTGTTGCCTTGATCGATAATCTCATGCTGGCACTTAATAATGCTTCTGTCAGAGAGGCGTTGCTGGCGAGTATCCCTGAACGCGTCAATTGTTTTGCTTTGTCAGCACTGCCGCCTTTGTTTGTGCAGGTTTTGCACGCACTGGCCCAATACGTCGACATCTTCTTATTTCTGCATAGCCCTACGGATCAATACTGGGCTGATCTGCGTAGCCAAAAAGACCAAGCCCGCATGCGTTTGGATAAACCTGCTGAGGCAATTTACTACGATACGGGTAACGAATTGCTCGCCTCGTGGGGGCGGCAAGGGCAAGCCTTTCAGGACTTACTACTGAACGACGATAGTATCGAGTCGACCCACTGGGAAGCCTATTTGCAGGCAGGCGAAGATAGCCTATTGCATCGCTTACAGGATGATATTCTTACGCTGTCGAACGAGATCGCACCAGTGCAGTTGGACGATTCGATAGAGATAAGTATTTGTCATAGCCCAATGCGAGAGTGCCAAGTGCTGCATGATCGAATCTTATCGGCGATTGACGCAGACCCGACATTAAAGCCAGAAGATATTTTGGTCATGGTGCCAGAGATTAGTCGTTATGCTCCCTATGTTGAGGCGGTGTTTCGCCAAGATGAACACTCTCAGCGTCCCTTTATTCCCTGGAACCTCTCAGACATCAATGTTGCCGACGAGCACCCGCTGGTCAGAGTGTTTTTGCAGTTGTTGTCACTCTCAAGCTCACGGTTTTCCTTCTCGGAGTTGGCTTCTTATTTAGAGGTTCCGCAGATTGCGGCAAATTTCTCTCTAGAGGGAGGCGTTCAAGAAGAGCTGCTAAACATGCTGCGTGAGAGTGAGGTGCGTTGGGGGATTGATGCAGCCCACAAAGCGACGCTAGATTTGCCGACAACTGCGCAGAATACTTGGGAGCATGGTATCGATAGGCTCTTGGCAGGATATGCCATGATTGACATCGATTTATGGCAGGGCATTGCCCCCATGGCAGGAGTCGGTGGAGGCAGCGCCGCCGCGCTAGGAAGATTCTGTTCCCTATTGGAAACACTGAAGCAGTGGCATCTATCGCTCAAGCAATCTCGTAGTGCCCTGCAATGGCAGGAGATGCTTAACGCAATGCTCGACACATTGTTTGGCGCGTCCCATGACGATGATGATCGTGTGCAACAAATCCGTGATGCTATCGATGATCTGGCAAGTCAAGCTGGAGAAGAGATGCTGTCGATTGACTTACTGCAACTGTGTCTTGAAGAGTCCTTGGGCACGCGCACTCAGCATAATCGCTTCTTCAGTGGTGGGGTCAGTATCTGCGGTATGCGTCCTATGCGCAGTCTGCCGTTTCGCATGATTTGTGTTCTTGGCTTGAACGATGCTGCCTTCCCTAGAACTGATCAAAGCCAGTCCTTCGACGCGATGAGTAGACATTGGCAAGCAGGGGACCCGCGCAAAGGCGATGAGGATCGCTATTTGCTTTTGGAGACTTTGCTGTGCGCGCGTGAAAAACTGTATGTTAGTTATACAGGTCGCAGCCTTAAAGATAATAGTGAATTGCAAGCATCAGTTTTGCTGCGAGAGTTCTTTGATTTCTTAAACGCGCACTATCTTCTGCAAGAAGATGAGAATATACCGATCGCGAAAATGCTCAGTCATGAGTACCCGATGCAAGCGTTTAGTTGGCGTCAGTTTCTTAGCAGCCACGAAACATCACACAGACAAAGTTATGACCCCTGGTGGCACCGGGTGGCAGACACTCTGCACAATGCCACGGGGCAAGTGCAACGGTTGGAAACATGGCCCGCTACAAGCATTGCCTTGCCGGATGAACCATTAGAGCAGATCGAACTAAGTCGCCTTGTGCGTTTCCTACAACATCCCGTGAAGGGTTTTTTTAATACGCGGTTCGGAATTTATCTTGGCGAAGATCAAGCGAGTGAAGATGACGAAAATTTTTCGCTCGGTGGTTTGCAAACTTGGCAGATGCATAAGTCATTGATAGCGGCATTTTTACAAGACAATGTTCAGGAAAGTGACGAATTATTGAGTTTGTACCGAGCGCAAGGGGTGTTGCCTCATGGTGCTATGGCAGAGAATTCCTATAGCACAATGCGCTCGCAAGCCTCGGATTTGTTAGAGCGATTAGAGGCTTATGAAGGTCTCTCAACCCAAAGCATTGCCTTGCAGATTGATTGTGAAATTCCTGCGACGCAGCACGTTGTGACAATCACTGGGCAACTGCCCCGTTTCTATCCTGGCCACGGCTTGCTGCACTACACGCCGTCTTCCATTAAGCCCAAATATATCTTGGCGTTATGGCTTGAGCATTTAGCATTATGCGCGGTGCATCCGCAAGCGGCATCGCTTAAAAGTGTGTTGATTTGCAAAGATGATGAAATCGAATTCGCGTCAGTCTCTGCAGAAGATGCGCGCTTTGTGCTTGCTGATTATCTTAATCTTTACCTGGATGGTCTCACAAGGCCATTGCCACTGTTTCCATTGGCAAGTTATGAGCTAGGTTTAGGGGATGATGAGGGGGCGATTAAGAAGGCGCGCGGCAAATGGAAAAGTAGTGAATACAGTTATGCGGCCGATGAAGAAGATCCCTATATCGAACTGGTGTATCGACATTGCACGAAGGACCCGATAGAGGAGCAAGATCATATCGATTTAGCACAACGCGTCTATGGCCCCGTACGCAGAGCACAGGAGACACAATGACGACTCCAATAGTGCTTGATGCGTTGCAGACGTTAACTTTGCCGCTATCGGGAATAAAACTCATCGAGGCAAGCGCCGGTACGGGTAAAACCTATGCGATCAGTAATCTCTATCTGCGGTATGTATTAGCAGGTTTTACGGTCGATAAGATTCTTGTCGTGACTTTTACTAACGCGGCAACCGAAGAGTTGCGCGGGCGTATTCGCAAACGTTTGTATGAGGCGCAACGTTGTCTTGAAGGCAATGCAAAAACTATTGAAGACGACTTTTTACTGCAACTCGTACAACGGTTTCAAGATGGCGCTGAACAAGATTTGGCCGATGCCATTGCGCGTCTTCGCTTTGCAGTGCGCAGTATGGAAACCGCCGCGATCTTCACTATCAATGGATTTTGTCAGCGTGCTTTGAGTGACCACGCATTCAATAGCGGGCAAGCCTTTCAATTAGAACTTATTCGTGATGACGATGCCTTGTGGCGCGATGCGTTAAAAGATTGGTGGCGGCGATCGGTATATGAGCTCAATCAGGAACAATTGGCGCTGTTCATAAGCGTGTTTCCGAGCTTGGATAAGTTTCTCAAGAGTCAGGCAATTCTTAGAAACAGTCGTGACAAGAAAGTGCTGCCGACAACAACGCTTAGTCTAGATGAGCTCTATGGTCAAATAAATGCAAGCCAAGAGCCTTTAAAGAAAATCGCGGCGCAATGGGCGGAGCAGGGGCTCGCCTTGAAAGAGTTACTGCTGACCTCTGCTGCTTTAGGCCGTAACGCCAAGTCCGGTTATCGCAAGCAAGAGTTAGTCCCCGCCTTAGACAGTTTAGATACCTATTTTGCAGACGTGACGGCTCAACCTGTTCCTAAGGTATTTGAGATTCTCACAATTGCGCATATTGAGGCGGGCACTAAGCCTTCGCAGCTGGGCAAGGAGCCGGCATTGGACGCGACGTTTTTTCATGCCTGCCAAGAGGTACAGAACCAACTTAACGAGATGCGTGAACAGTTCTATATCGTTGCCTTGCAGCAGGCTAGCGAAGAAGCGCGCGCAGCAATAGAACAGCAAAAAGAGCGTACTCGAACCTTGTCGTTCCAAGATCAACTTACGCGCTTGCACGACGCCTTATATGGTGCATCGGATGAGGCTTTGGCGAGCGTGTTGCGCACCGAGTTTCCGGTAGCGATGATTGATGAATTTCAAGACACCGATGCATTGCAGTACGAAATATTTCGCCGAATGTATCCTCCTGCAAACACCTATGAGACGCAAAACGGCGAGCCTGTCTTGGGCGCGCTCACTATGATTGGTGATCCTAAGCAAGCGATCTACAGTTTTCGTGGCGGTGATATTTTCGCATATGAAATGGCTCGCAATGATGTGGGCGACTCCTTGTATACATTAGAGACTAATTGGCGCTCTGTTCCCCCGTTGATCAAAGCGGTGAATACCCTGTTTGAACAGCGCCGCAGCGCATTCGTTTACGATCAGGTCATTGAATTTCTTCCTGTGCATCCAGCCCCGAAAGCACATGATCTATTGGTCGAAGAAAGCCAAGAAAGTCATGCTTTGACGTTCTGGCAATTCGGCAATGATGAGTCGGGAAAACCCATGTCGAAATCGGCAATCGAAATGCGGATCTGCGAAGCCGTGGCCGACGAGACGGCACGGTTGTTGATTGCGGGTGATAACGGTCAGAGCACAATCGGTGATCAAGGCGTTAAACCTGGTGATATTGCGATTCTTGTGCGCCGTGGCGTGGAAGGACGCATGGTGCGTGATGCCTTGCAACGACGAGGAGTGAATGCCGTTACTGTGGGGCGCGATAGTGTGTTCAAAAGCGAAGAAGCGCAAGGCCTTTTGTTGCTGCTCAAAGCTGTCGTGCACTACCGTGATCGCAGTGTGTTGCGAGCCGCTTTGAGCAGTCATTTGCTCGCTTTGAACTATGAACAAATGGCCGCGTTATTGAATAAGCAAGAAGCGTGGCAAGAGTGGCTGGCGCAGATGAAAGCTTTTAACGGGCAATGGCTTCAACGCGGATTCATGGCGATGTTCTCGGCCTTACTGCAAGGTTTGGAGATTGGCAGCAAACTTGCGCAGCAGCCTGATCCGGAAAGACGCCTGACAAATCTCATGCATCTGGCTGAACTATTGCAGCAAAGCTCGCGCACCCATGCAGGCTTAGAATCTTTGTTGGGCTGGTATCAAGAACAGCTTGAAGAAAGCGAAGATGAAGAAAGTGAGATGCGCTTAGAAAGCGATGAAGCCTTGGTTAAAATTGTCACTATTCATGCCAGTAAGGGCTTGGAATATCCGATAGTGTTCGTTCCCTTTCTTTGGGCCTGTAAACCCAAGGGCAAGAGTCAGTTCGACCAATACGGGTTTAATTTCCATGATGCGCAGGGGCAATCCTGTTTGGCGCTCAATAGTGATGCGATGAATGCCAATCTTGCACGGGCAGAGAAAGAGCGCCTTGCCGAAGACGTTCGCCTTGCATATGTGGCGTTAACCCGAGCGCGTACGAAACTTTACCTAGTCTGGGGAGCTGCTGCGGCCACTGCTAATGGCGCTGCCAGCGCGCTCGCTTGGCTATTGCACAATCAACAAACTCCTGAAGATTTAGATCGTGCCCCCCCCTTTGCACAGCTCAGCAATGAAGGTATTAGTGAGAAGCTCAATAGTCTAGCGATTGCATCGCCGGGGGCTATCGAGGTCAGGCCATTGCCAGAGCCTCAATGGCGTAAATCTGAAGGCGCGAAAGGCACTCAGCAAGCACTTTCTGTTCGCGAGTTTCATGCCAAAGTGGCGACGGATTGGCGCATTAATAGTTTTAGTAGTCTTACCAGAGACGTGCATCAGCCGCCAATGCAGCGCCGTGTGCGCAGCACTGATGATGCGATTATGAATTTCCCAGCAGGCAGTCAGGTCGGCTTGTTTATGCACATGGTCTTGGAGCATTTAGATTTTCAAGGTGACATCACAGCACAGGTCAGCGAACTCAACGAGGTGCATGCTAAGCGCTTTGGCTTAATCGCCAAAGATCAGGAAACAACTGTAGTGCAGTGGCTGCATAATATTTTGCATACGCCTTTAAACGAACAGGGGTTCACTCTGTCGTCATTGTGTAATAGAGAGCGACGCAATGAATTGGAGTTTGATTTCGCGATTGACCGCGTGCAGGTGCAAGCGCTTAATCGACGCCTGGAAAATTGGGCGGGCCACCCAGTGGCGGCGTTAAGCGTAGAAGACTTTCGTGGCATGATTACCGGGGTCATCGATTTAGTGTTTGTGCACAATGGACGTTACTACATTGCTGACTACAAAAGTAATCTATTGGGTTTTGCTCTTGAAGATTATGAGCCAGCACGGCTACGCAGAACTATTTTCGATAGACGTTACGACCTACAGTATTTGCTTTATGTATTGGCGTTGCACCGCTATTTACAGCAACGTGTGCAAGGCTATGACTATGATCAACATATGGGAGGCGCCTACTATCTTTTTTTAAGAGGCATGCGTCCTGAACATGCTGACCGCTATGGTGTTTATTTCGATTTGCCCGCCAAGAGTTTGATTGCAGAATTAGATGAAGTGATGTTCGGGTTTACTGCACCAGCATTACAGGGGGCGCAATGAGCCGACTAAAGCAGTTACAGGCCAGCGGCGAACTAAGCCCCTTGAGCACCGCATTTGCGAGATTTATTGCCCGCCACTGTGATGTCAGTGA
The DNA here is from genome assembly GCA_913061515.1 of uncultured Gammaproteobacteria bacterium. Classification (GTDB taxonomy): domain Bacteria; phylum Pseudomonadota; class Gammaproteobacteria; order Pseudomonadales; family Pseudohongiellaceae; genus UBA5078. The sequence continues at coordinate 6,748 of CAJXSF010000073.1, forward strand.
GGACAGCCTGTTAGTGCTCAGTGCCGCTGTGTTGGCCGAGCGCAATCAGCTAGGTGATGTGTGTGTAGACCTCGAACGATTTGCCGAGCAACAGCTCTTTTGCGCTAGCGAAGAGTATGCGGCCATTGTTGCCCCAGATGCGGCTAGTTGGCAGCAAGGCTTGCTTGCGTGTAGTTGCGTGGGCTTGGCGGGGGCGCAAACCCCAATGATTATCGACAATGGCCGTCTTTATTTACAGCGCTTTTGGCATTATGAAATTGCGGTGCATGCTGCGATTAATGCGCGGCTTAAGGCAGTGGAGTCGGTGCACAGCGCGCATTTACGTGAAGGCTTAGAGCGTTTATTCCCTGCTAACATTGAGGCAGATAAACAGGGACCGGATTGGCAAAAATTGGCGACAGCCTTAGCGATAAGCCGACGCTTTGCCGTGATTTCAGGAGGCCCGGGCACTGGTAAAACCACGACAGTGGTGAAGGTACTCGCGCTTTTGTTTGAACAAAACCCAGCGTTGCGCATACGACTTGCCGCCCCAACAGGCAAAGCGGCGGCGCGCATGGTGGAATCGATTCGCGCCGCACGTAAACGTTTGCAACTTGCACCCGAGATTGCAGAGTTGTTGCCCGATGAGGCAAGCACCTTGCATCGCTTGCTTGCTTATCAAGATGGCAATGGCTTTCGCGGTTTTCGGCACAACCGTGATAATCCTTTGCTAGTGGATTGCTTAGTCATCGACGAGGCCTCGATGATCGATTTGCCATTAATGTGGTCGCTCCTAGAGGCCTGTCCAGATGACATGCGCATTATTCTCTTGGGCGACCGTGATCAACTTGCCTCGGTAGAGGCGGGCAATGTGCTAGGCGATATCACTGGGCACGGGCAGGCGCTGCATTACAGTCATGATATGGCAGCGTTGCTGCAGGATCTAACTGGCATCGCCGCCCAGAGCTTACCGGTTGCCGATCAAGTGCCGGCCATCGCCGACTCTTTGGCGTTGCTGCGCACCAGTCACCGTTTTGCAGCAGACAGTGGCATTGGCGCGCTAGCCAGTGCCGTCAACAATGGCGAGGTAGAGCAAGCGCAGCAGTTATTGTTTGGTGCTAGCGTCGATGTCAACGAACTTGCCTTTAGTGACATCGTTTGGCTTGAACCGCCTGTGGACTCTTATACTGGCCTAAGTGCGCAAGTGCTGCAGTGGGCGTTAGCGCAATACCGTCTTTATTTCGAGTGTCAAAATGTCACGCAAGCACTGGGTGTGTTTGCTAAGGCGCGGTTATTGTGTGCAGCCCACGAAGGGCCATTGGGAGAGCGTGAGCTTAATAGACAAGTCGCAGAGCGCTTGCGTATGGTCGGGCTGCTTTTGGGGGGCGACGATGCCCATGGCACACCGGTGATGGTAACAGTCAATGATTATGAGATGGGCTTGTTCAATGGGGATATAGGGCTGCTTTGGCGTTCAGCTGAGGGAGTGTTGGAAGCCTGTTTCCCGGATTTGGACGGCGAAGTACGGCATATTCCCGCTGCGAGTTTGCCCGAGCATGTCAGCGCTTGGGCGATGACGGTGCATAAATCACAGGGATCGGAATTCGAAGAGGTATTGCTGATTCTGCCAAATGAGGCGAAAAGCCCTTTGTTGCTGCGCGAGCTTGTTTACACAGGGATTACTCGGGCGCGTTCGAGATTACTTTTGCACAGCACGCAGCAGAGCTTGGCGAAGGCTTGTAAAACACCAGTGCAAAGAAGCTCAGGGCTTGCTGCCCGTCTAGGTTGGACGGCAACAAGCCCGGAATAAACAGATTTAGACGCTGCTGACTATTGTGTGCGCCATATGAAGATGCTCAGTTGCTTCGCGGCCAAGATCGGTAAGGTAGCCGCCATCGGATTGAGTAATTAACCCTTTGGCGAAGAGGCGTCTGGCAGCGTCAATGCGCTCCTCTCCTGCATCTTTGTGAACTTTGATGCCCTCTTGTGGATTGGTGACGTTATAAAGTAAAAGCGTATTAAGTTCTGCGATAATCTCTGGGCTTAGTGACATATTACTTCCTCAGTAATTATTGTTATTCAGGTGTAGTATATGCCAGCGTAAATAAATTGCATTAGGCACGACTTTTTATTCGAAACGAAGGAGCCCATGAAAGTACCGAAGAGATTACAGCCGCTAGTGGATGACGGTTTGATAGACGAGGTCGTCAGCCAATTGATGAGTGGTAAGGAAGCACAGGTATTCGTTGTCCGCTGCGCAGGTCAGCTACGCTGCGCCAAAGTCTACAAAGAGGCAGCCAAGCGCAGCTTTAAGCAAGCTGTGCAGTATCAAGAGGGGCGTAAGGTTAAGAATAGTCGTAGCGCGCGTGCCATAGGCAAACGCAGCCGCTACGGGCAGCAGGAGCAAGAACAGGCTTGGCTCAATGCAGAGGTAGAAGCGTTGCGCCGTTTGGCAGCTGCTCACGTGAAGGTGCCCGCGACCCATGGTTTCGTCGATGGCGTGCTGCTAATGGATATGATCTGTGATGCTGATGGTGACCCCGCGCCACGACTCAATGATGTGATGTTGAGCCCAGAGGATGCCCGTGACTTTCACGCTAGGCTGATACACGACATTGTCAAAATGCTCTGTGCGGGCTTAATTCATGGCGATTTGTCTGAGTTCAATGTATTGGTGGCCGCTGATGGCCCAGTCATTATTGATTTGCCGCAAGCGGTCAATGCGTCGGGTAATAACAGCGCGGCGGCACTGCTGCTGCGAGACGTCGAGAATATGGCCAGCTATTTTGGTCGCTTCGCGCCTGAGCTGCGTACGACTAATTACGGGGCAGAGATGTGGAGCCTATACGAACACGGCAATCTGTATCCAGACAGCAAGCTGACAGGGCATTTTGAGGGCAAGATAGAGAGTGCTGACGTCGAAGAAGTCTTGCGAGTCATAGAGCACGCGCGTGAGGAGGCGGCACTGGAATTAGAGCGCCGACAAGCGGCGCTCGAGGGTGATTAGCCTTCGTTGCCTAAGCGTTCTGCCACATCGGCAGGCTCAACCTCAACGCCACTAAGCTCGCTGTTCCAGTTTGGGCCAACCATAACTTCGTCTTCGTGCATGCCTGGCAGCCAATTTACGACGAAATCTTCTAAAGTCAATGCGGCTGGGGTATAGATATCCCAGTCGTCTGAACAATGGCTTTTGGCATCCGCTTCGCTCGACCAGAATGGAAAGACGTCGGTTTTTTCAAATTCCAACGAGGGACAAACTGCCCAGCCATCGTCTGCTTTGAGGCCCCAAACTTGGCCAGTTTGCTGAATCTGATCGATAAACAGGTCGTAATTGGCCTCTTCGTCATCGGTCAGAGCGCTTGTATTAGTATCAGGGGATTGTCCGGGCATAAAGTCCTCAGGTGCTGTGTACGGGATAGCGCGTATGGTAACTCAGCCGCGCTTGGGAGCACAGCAACAAAGCTAGAATTTACGGGATACCCGTTTTAAAAAATGAGTCTTAGGATGAGGTCGATATGACAAGCACACATGCGCAAGGGAAGAACATAGAACCGTTGGAAATTGATGACATTATGAGCCCCGGTGTGATTGATGCGCAGATCAGCCCTCGCGGCACCTTAGAGATGCTGTCTCAGTGGGAAGTTGAGCGTCTGCGCAATATCGAAGATTCCAAGCTTTATGAGCTTTTTCGCCGCTGTGCGCTGGCAGTTTTGAACTGTGACGACAGCACCGACGATGCGTCTGAGGTCTATGCGCGTTATGCCGATTTCAGCATTGAAATTTCGCAACGTGCGCGCGGTATCAAACTGATTTTGAAGAATGCGCCTGCTTGCGCGTTTGTTGACGGTGTCATTATGAACGGCGTAAGAGATCATTTGTTTGCGGTGCTCAGAGACATCGTTTTTATGTCGGGTGACCCATATGCCTTGGCCGACCGCGGCTTGACTCCACAAACCGATGCTCTAGGGCATCCAACAACGGCAGCGAGCGATTCGCGACCTGCGGCAAACCTCGTCTTTAATATGCTGCGCAATGCACGCTTATTGCGTCCTCGTGCTATGCCTAAGTTGGTGGTGTGCTGGGGCGGGCACTCTATTAGTAGGGATGAGTATTTGTATTGTAAATCAGTGGGTTATCAGCTCGGTTTGCGGGGGCTAGATATTTGTACCGGATGTGGGCCTGGAGCGATGAAAGGGCCTATGAAGGGCGCCACGATAGGGCATGCGAAGCAGCGCAACCGCGACGGGCGTTATATTGGCATCTCAGAGCCAAGCATCATTGCGGCGGAGTCTCCGAACCCTATCGTCAATCAATTAGTGATCATGCCCGATATCGAAAAGCGCCTAGAGGCCTTTGTTCGCGTAGGTCATGGCATTATCGTGTTCCCTGGCGGTGTGGGCACGCTTGAAGAGATTTTGTTTATCTTAGGGACGTTGATGGACCCAGCGAATAAGGACTTAGTCATTCCCTTAATCTTTACCTCTGGCGCCTCCAGCAAAGGTTATTTCCAAGGCATCGATGCTTTCTTGGTGCAGACCCTGGGCGAACAGGTGCGTCAGTATTACACGATCATCGAAGATGAACCGAAAGCCGTGGCAATCGCGATGCGTGAAGGTATGAGTCAGGTGACGGCAAACCGTCGTAAGGGCCGAGATGCCTACTATTATAACTGGACACTGCATATTCCAGCCGAGATGAAGCGGCATTTCAAAGTCAGTCACGAGAGTATGTCAGCGCTGTCGCTCAGCCAGCAACTACCGGCCTCTGAGCTTGCCATTAATCTGCGTCGCGCCTTCTCAGGCATTGTGGCGGGCAACGTCAAAGACTTTGGCGTACAGATGATTCGTAACCATGGGCCGTTCAAATTGCAGGGCGACGCCGAGATATTGGCCGCCATGGATGTGCTGCTGCAAGGCTTCGTGGCTGATGGGCGCATGAAGCTTGGCGGCAAGGCCTATAATCCCTGCTATGAAATAGGGCTATAGGCCCCGTCCGAAAAGGCTGGCAATACTTGACTGAAATACTCGGATATCCGATAATCTCGCCCTCAAAATGATTTCCTTTCCGCCTGTTTAGGCACAACGCTGGCGCGATAGCGGCGGCGCCCGACGTGTATTGCACGTGGGGTGAACACTTAAGTTCGCCTAAGCGGTGCATACACGCTGCAAATACGCAGCAGAGGTAAGCAAGTGACAGAACAAGTCGAAAGCTTGATCCGCAAGGACTACGCAGCGGGTTTTCATACCAGCATTGAGTCCGATACGCTCAAGCCAGGGCTCGATGAAGAGGTTGTCCGATTCATCTCTGCCAAGAAAGAAGAACCGCAGTGGATGCTCGATTGGCGTCTCAAAGCATTTCGTGCCTGGCAAGAAATGGAAGAGCCAGAGTGGGCCCATGTGCACTACCCTGATATCAACTTCCAAGCGTTGTCGTATTACAGTGCTCCGAAAAGCATGGCGGACAAACCCCAAAGCCTAGATGAAGTCGATCCAGAGCTATTGGAGATGTACGAGAAGCTAGGCATTCCTTTACATGAACAGGAAGCTTTGGCTGGCGTTGCCGTTGATGCGGTTATCGATTCGGTATCGGTGGTCACAACTTATCGGGCTAAATTAGAAGAGGCGGGTGTCATTTTTTGCCCGATCTCTGAAGCTATTGCGCGTTTCCCTGATTTAGTAAAGCGTTACCTCGGCTCTGTTGTGCCACAAAAAGACAATTTCTATGCAGCATTGAACTCAGCGGTTTTCTCCGATGGCTCGTTCGTGTACATCCCAAAAGGTGTGCGTTGCCCAATGGAATTGTCCACTTACTTCCGCATTAATGAGATGAACACTGGGCAGTTTGAGCGCACCTTGATCGTCGCCGAAGAAGGCTCATATGTGAGCTATCTTGAAGGGTGTACCGCGCCAATGCGTGATGAAAACCAGTTGCATGCCGCAGTGGTAGAGCTCGTGGCGCTTGATGATGCGCAGATCAAATATTCTACGGTACAAAACTGGTACCCGGGTGACAAAGAGGGCAAGGGCGGCATCTATAACTTCGTCACCAAGCGCGGCATCTGTCATCGCAATGCGCGTATCTCTTGGACGCAAGTTGAGACAGGTTCGGCCGTTACCTGGAAATACCCAAGTTGCATTTTGAAAGGGGATAACAGTGTAGGGGAGTTCTACTCCGTGGCGCTGACTAATAATTTCCAGCAAGCCGATACTGGCACCAAGATGATTCACCTAGGCAAGAATACTCGTTCCACCATCATTGCGAAGGGTATTTCCGCAGGGCAGAGTAATAGCGCCTATCGCGGCTTGGTGCGTATCAACGCAGGCGCAGAAGGAGCACGTAATTTCACGCAGTGTGATTCATTGCTCATTGGTGATCGCTGCGGTGCTCACACCTTCCCGTATATCGAGAGCAAAAACTCCTCCGCTGTCATTGAGCACGAGGCGACTACGTCGAAAGTCAGCGACGACCAAATGTTCCTATGCCAGCAACGCGGCTTAGATGCAGAGAAGGCCGTCTCGATGATTGTGAATGGTTTTTGTCGTGAAGTATTTAAAGAGTTGCCAATGGAGTTTGCCGTTGAAGCGGGCAAGCTACTGGAAGTGAGCCTCGAAGGCTCAGTAGGCTAAAAGCTAGCCCTACACCCATTCAATCGCACAAAGAATTAGGAAATAGGCAGTATGTTGGATATTCGTAATCTCAATGCTCGCGTCGAAGAGACTGAAATTCTTCGCAACCTCAGCCTCTCGATCAAGCCAGGCGAAGTGCATGCCATCATGGGCCCAAATGGTGCCGGCAAAAGTACTCTAGGCAATGTGCTCTCTGGGCGTCCAGGTTATGAAGTGACGTCTGGCTCTGTTGAGTTTAATGGCAAAGATTTGCTCGATATGGAGATCGAAGAGCGAGCGCGTGAAGGCTTGTTTCTCGCGTTTCAATACCCAGTAGAGATTCCTGGTGTGAGCAATATGGAGTTCCTTAAGGCTGCTGTAGATGCGCGCCGTAAGCATTTAGATCTGCCAGAGCTTTCCTCATTCGATTTCATGAAAATTGCTCGTGAGACATCCAAGCGCGTGAGCCTCGATGCCGCGTTCTTAAAGCGAGGCGTAAACGAAGGGTTTTCTGGTGGCGAGAAGAAGCGCAACGAGATCATGCAGATGATGTTGTTAGAGCCGAACTTGTGCATTCTAGATGAAACGGACTCTGGGCTTGATATCGACGCCTTGCAAGTCGTTGCAGAGGGCGTCAATGCCATGCGCGACGGCAAGCGTAGCTTTATCTGTCTCTTATACACATCTGACGCTGC
>CAJXSF010000074.1 GCA_913061515.1 uncultured Gammaproteobacteria bacterium
CGAGATGTAGAGAGGTCTCGTGGGCTCGGAGATGTGTATAAGAGACAGGACTTCAACCCCATGAGTGAACAGCCAAATTTGTCCCAGCCTCCTGTAGCAGACACCGCAGCAGGGGCGGCATTAGCCGCCTCTGCTGCCACTACAAGAAGAAAGCTTCGTCATTTTAAAGATAAAACCGCCGGTGTCAGTATAGCCGTTGGCGGCTTGAGCGTGATCGCAGCAGTTCTTTTGATTTTCTTGTACCTGGTTTACGAAGTGATGCCTTTGTTTCGTAGCGCCACAATCCAAGAGGTCAGCGAGTTTCAGATAAGCGCCCCCCATAGCGAAGATGTATTGCACTTAGCGCTCGAAGAGCGACTAGAGGCCGCAATGCGTTTGGGTACTGACGGTGAAGCGATTTTTTTCGACACCGCCAATGGCAATCTTCTCAGTAGAATTCCTCTGGCAATACCCGATGGTCAAAGCATCTCTAGCTTTGCATTAGATACAGATGTCAGCGGCATTTTTGCATTGGGTCTTAGTGGTGGTCATGTGCTGATCGCCGAGTATGCCTATGATGTGAGTTTTGGAGCCAATAATGCGCGCCAAATCACACCGGTTATTCGCTACCCCTTCGGCGAAGATAGTTTCGAACTCTATAGCAATGAACCTATTTCCAACTTAAGCGTTCGGTCTAGCGACAGCGAATTAATGCTGGCCGGCACCAGCGAGTCCGGTCAGGTGCGTTTACTTCGTGCTCGTAGAGAGACCAATCTGCTATCTGCGTTTACTGCTTCCTCTGATGCTGACTGGCAAACGGAGACGGCCACCTTGACTGGTGTAATACCAGCCGTCGATCAATTGTACCTCGATGTCGATAGGCGGTGGTTGTTTGCTATTAGCAATTCAGGGCGTCTAAGCATGGTTGATGTTCGACCAGCATTCAGTGGCGGCAATGCAGTAATCGAAGACGAAGTGATGTTGGTGTCATCGGACCGCCGTGTTACGGAGGTGGAGTTCCTCTTAGGCGGAATCTCCCTGTTAGTCGGAGATTCGGCGGGCGAGGTATCGCAATGGTTCTTAGTACGTCGCGATGGGCGTGTCGCTATTGAGAAAGTGCGCGATTTTGATGCTGGTGGCGAGGTGATTTCCCTTAGCTCTGAGCAGCGTCGCAAGAATTTTATTACAGCCAATGAGCAAGGTTTCATCGGCATATACAATACGACAGCGCATCGACAAGTCACCTACAAAAAGCTCGTCGATATACCACCTAGAACGTTCGCCATGTCTGCGCGTGGGGATGGCCTTCTCATCGAGCAAGAGAATGGGCAATTCAATTTATTTGGCGTGGACAACAAGCATCCAGAAGTTTCCTGGGAAGCGCTTTGGCAACAGGTTTGGTATGAAAATTATCAAGAGCCAGAATATATTTGGCAGTCTTCTGCGGCTAATAATGACTTCGAGCCGAAATACAGCTTAGCGCCTTTAGCCTTCGGCACGCTCAAAGCCGCCTTCTACGCAATGTTGCTTGCAGCGCCTTTGGCGATCTGTGGTGCAATCTTTACGGGTTACTTCATGGCGCCGAAGATGCGCCGTTCCGTCAAACCTCTTATTGAATTAATGGAAGCGTTGCCAACGGTCGTATTGGGTTTCCTTGCGGGACTATGGCTAGCTCCATTCTTAGAAAACAATTTGTTGGGCATTTTTAGTCTTTTAGTTGTGACGCCTTTAAGTATTCTGATTGCCGCTTTCGTGTGGACTCAATTGCCTAAAGAAATTCGTTATCTACTTCCAGATGGTTGGGAAGCGGCGTTGCTTATCCCGATCATCGTTATTATGGGGTATCTGTCCTTTGTCATTGCCGGCCCGATTGAGATGCTGTTCTTTGATGGGGACATGCGCAGCTGGATAACCAACGACCTTGGCATTGCCTATGACCAGCGTAATGCATTAGTAGTTGGCTTTGCGATGGGTTTCGCCGTGATCCCAACGATCTTCTCTATCGCTGAGGATGCTGTGTTTACGGTGCCGAAGCAGCTTACTTATGGCTCCCTTGCGCTTGGTGCTACGCCTTGGCAAACGCTCAGTCGGGTGGTCTTGCCTACTGCCAGCCCAGGCATATTCTCGGCCTTAATGATCGGCATGGGGCGCGCAGTTGGTGAAACGATGATCGTGTTGATGGCCACCGGTAACACACCCATTATGGACATCAATATTTTTGAAGGCATGCGCACACTAGCGGCCAATATTGCAGTAGAAGTGCCCGAGTCCGAGGTCGATAGCACCCATTACAGAATCCTATTCTTAGCCGCGCTTGTGTTGTTCTTATTTACATTTGTCGTGAACACATTGGCCGAAATTATTAGACAGCGTCTACGACGCAAGTACAGCACTATATGATGCAGACTATCAAAAAATTCTTTGCAAGTGGCACACCTTGGATCTGGGTGAATGCTGGGGCCGTGGCAATTAGCGTCATAATGACGGTGGGTTTGCTACTATTATTGGCGTTAAACGGCTTGAGCCATTTTTGGCCGAAAGACATTATGCTCGCCAATTATTCGCAGCCCGTACTAGACAGTCAGCCGGTAGAGCGTGAGATTATCGGCGAGCGAATCGATACCGAGCAGGTCTCGGCTGAACGTATTATCTCCTCTGGCATCCCTGTGTCTGCGCAGACGCCACTGTACGAGCGTGAGCTGATTAAAATAGGGAATAGAGACCTCAATGGCAGTGACTTTACCTGGTTGCTTACCAACTATCTCAGCGATATTTCCTACCCCGAAAATCTCACGGCTTTCGAGCGTAGAGAGTGGGGAAACTTCTATGGTTACGTCCAAGAAGTCAAAGAAGCTGGTGTTACCGTAGTCACAAGCGACCCAAGCATTGAAAGTGATGATGCGGCTTGGCTAGTGTTAGAAGAGCGAATTGAAAGAGCGTTAAATATCTATGAGCAAATTGATACGCTTGAAGGCGACGATATAGGCGAGGTCAACTATGCTTTGGAGCGCCTACGCTTGCAAGAGCGTGGCTACGAACTTCGAGGCACTGACACACCAGAACGTCTAAGCGCCATCGCCGCTGAACGGGCAAATTGGGAGGCTAACTACGAAATATTGCAGACTCGCCTCGGTGAACTGTACGAGCAAGTCGAACGCGATTCGGTTGTTATGCTTGCGATGAATGGTGACAGCACCGAAATCAATGTCTCGCAAATCGTTCGAGCATACCAACCAAATGGCATGCATATCGGCAGCAAGCTCGTCGTTTATGGCGAAAAGCTCTGGGAGTTTCTCTCCGATGAGCCGCGTGAGGCCAATACAGAAGGGGGTATTTTCCCCGCGATCTTTGGCACCGTTACGATGGTATTGCTAATGTCGATTTTTGTGACACCATTTGGCGTGATCGCAGCGGTTTATTTGCGCGAGTATGCTAAGCAAGGCTTTATTACCCGAACCATCCGTATCGCGGTGAATAACCTCGCTGGTGTTCCCTCTATTGTCTATGGTGTATTCGGGCTTGGTTTCTTCATTTATTTTTTGGGCTCGGAAGTAGACCAAGCTTTTTATCCTGAGGCACTTCCAGCACCAACCTTTGGAACCCCAGGCATGTTATGGGCATCGCTAACGCTTGCATTACTTACTGTGCCAGTTGTGATTGTTTCTACTGAGGAAGGCTTGGCTCGAATCCCTCGTAGCTTACGAGAGGGGAGTCTCGCGCTAGGGGCAACGAAATTCGAGACCCTCATTCGGGTTGTCTTACCTATGGCTAGCCCTGCGATGATGACTGGGCTTATTCTGGCGGTGGCTAGGGCCGCGGGCGAGGTAGCGCCATTGATGTTGGTAGGGGTTGTGAAACTTGCCCCCACGTTGCCAATTAATGGCAACTACCCTTATTTCCATCTAGACCAAAAATTTATGCACTTAGGTTTCCACATCTACGATGTAGGCTTTCAAAGTCCGAATGTCGAAGCGGCGAGACCGCTGGTATTCGCGACGGCCTTGCTACTCGTGATAGTGATTGCGCTTTTGAACGTGCTTGCCGTTACAATTCGCAACCGTCTACGTGAGAAATATAAATCTCTCGATATGTAGTGGGCCAAATGCCTTACACTACCTAATGTTTATCCGATGAATAATGAATGGATGTTGTCGCTATGACAGAGTCAAAGACAGAGTACGCCCCAGTCAATCGATCAAAATTTAAAAAGATCGACATGGGGAAGATTGGATCGCACGAACAGAATCTTTCTGCCGAGGATCTACCACGTTGCCTCAATGTTGAGAATCTGAATCTATATTATAGTGGTGCGCATGCCTTGAAAGATGTGAGCATGACTCTTCCACGTCAACGTGTGACTGCATTCATCGGTCCTAGTGGTTGCGGCAAGTCTTCGCTTCTAAGATGTTTTAACCGCATGAACGACTTAGTCGACGGTTGTGAAATTAAAGGCAGCATTACACTGGATGGTGAGGATATCTATCATCGTTCCGTTGACGTTGCAGACCTTCGACGTCGCGTAGGAATGGTATTCCAGAAGCCGAATCCATTTCCTAAATCTATCTACGAGAATGTCGCCTATGGTCTGCGTATTCAAGGCATCAATAAGAAGCGCATTCTCGATGAAAGTGTTGAAAAGTCTTTGCAAGCGGCAGCTCTGTGGGATGAGGTAAAAGATCGATTGCATGACAGCGCGCTTGGTTTGTCTGGTGGTCAGCAGCAGCGTCTTGTGATTGCTCGCACGGTAGCTGTAGAGCCAGAAGTGCTACTTTTGGATGAGCCCGCCTCGGCACTCGATCCGATCTCTACTCTCAAGATTGAAGAGCTGATTAATGAGCTCAAAGAGCGTTATACCATTGTAATCGTTACCCATAATATGCAACAGGCGGCGCGTGTATCTGACTTTACAGCCTTTATGTATATGGGAAAAATGATAGAGTTTGATACAGCTGATAATATTTTCACTAACCCTTCTGAAAAACAGACTGAAGACTACATTACCGGCCGGTACGGCTGATTGTTGTCGAGCCCGAAGCACTTAGTCTGTCATTAATCGAAAGGGAAAGGACCGCGCAATGAAAAAAGATGCAACGATACACAGTCACCATATCTCTCAACAGTTCAATGCGGACTTAGAAGAGGTGAAGGCCAATATGCTGGAAATGGGTGGCATGGTTGAGAAACAGCTCAGCGATGCGATCGATGCCATCATTAACGCTGATAGCGGATTAGGGCAATTGGTGCGTGAAGATGACGCTGCCATCAACGCGATGGAAATCAAGATCGATGAAGAATGTAATCGCATTTTGGTTCGTCGACAACCTGCTGCTAGCGACTTGCGTTTGGTTTTGACAATCATCAAAACCGTTAACGATTTAGAACGTATTGGTGACGAATCGGCGAAAGTGGCGCGCCTGGCGATCGAACTGACCGAACAAGGCGAATCATCCAAAGGGTATATCGAAATTCGGCACATTGGTGAGCGCGTTCGTAAGATGGTCTATATGGCGCTTGACGCGTTTGCGCGCTACGACGTCGATGCCGCGCTTGCGGTGGCTAAAGAGGATGTCAGTGTCGATGTCGAGTATAGCTCGGCTATGCGTGAAATGATCACCTACATGATCGAAGACCCAAGAAGCATAACGCGTGTTCTCAATGTGATCTGGGCACTACGTGCACTAGAGCGTGTAGGCGATCATGCTAAAAATATCGCCGAGCATGTCGTTTACTTAGTCAAAGGGATCGATGTGCGACATATTGGTCTCTCAGGGCTGGAAGAAGAAATCAACAGCGATTGATTGGTTTCGCTCAGCTTTGAAAACACCCAGTTATTTGTCACTATGTCATTAATGCGCTAGGCGCCCATCATTTGCTTTTTTGCAGTGCTAGGCGCTTCAGTTAGTCTCTCTTTCGGAAAGTGGCAAATAAACTGACTGCCCTTGCCAAGCTCACTTTTAATCACCAAATTGGCGCCGTGACGTGCTAGAACGTGCTTCACAATCGCTAGTCCCAACCCTGTGCCACCGGTATCCGTTGAACGGCTTTCGTCGACTCTGTAGAAGCGTTCGGTTAGACGAGGGATATGTTGCTCAGCAATACCCACACCATTATCTTGCACTTCTATCTCAAAGCCATCTTCCACTATGCGTGACGTGAAGATGAGTTTGCCTTTGTTGGGAGTATATTTTGCGGCATTAAATAATAAATTCGAGATGGCACTATACAGTTCGCTTAGGCTTCCGCGAATAAAGACGCCAGGGGTGTCGTGCAGTTCGAAGCTATGTTCTTTGTTGGCAAAGACCTGCTGCGCCTCTCCTTTAATCTCGCGCATGAGGGCACTGCTATCGATGCGATCCTGCTCTTTAGGCAAAGACTTGGTTTCCAAACGCGATAGCGTCAGTAGATCGCGCACAATACTCTCCATGCGTTGCGATTGCTGGTGCATCTGCTCTATCGGTTTTATCCAACGCGGAGCAACGCTGTCTTTGTGGTCCAGTAAGGTTTCCAAGTAGCCATTGATGACGGTAATAGGAGTGCGTAATTCGTGAGAGACGTTGCCTACGAAGTCTTTGCGCATCGATTCTAGGCGATGCATTTGTGACACGTCCCGTACTAGCATGAGCCGCTCACCTTCGCCAAATAGCGTAATCTGAAACTCTAGTATTAAATCCTTTTTTATTGGCGACTGAACACGTAAGGGCTCGGTGTAGTTTTTGCTTTCGAAATACTCAAAGAACCGCGGTTCACGCAGAAGATTGGTCACCCCTTGTTGCTTGTCTTGCTCAGTGCGAAACCCTAGCAAGGTTTCTGCTGCTTTATTCCACCACTCTAGGTTGCCACGGTGGTTGATCATCACAACCGCCATTTCGAGGGCTGCAGAGGACTCCTGGGCTTTGTCTAGGATACTTTTGAGGTGGTTGACAGCTTGGCGTTCCTGTCTTTGCAGGCGATAAATGCCGTCGAAAATCCAGCCCCAAATGCCTGTTGCTTCAGGGGGATCTTCTTGGCCTGATTGGGGAAGGTCTTCAAGCCATCGGTTTAATCGATAGAGTTGGAATAATATCTGCCCCAAATAGGCTAGGACGCCGATGAGGACAAGAAGCGTCATTTTTCCGAATAACAGTCCAAGGACAGCGGAGCAGACGATAATAGTTAGTAGCCGATTGAGTTCAGAGCGCCATTCGCGAAGCACAGCAATAAATCCTTGGAATTGTCTTTCACGGGGCCACTATAGCGAAAGCGTCCCGTGAAAGAAACGTCAAGCGGGCTTAACGGAGAAACGGTAGCCAGCGCCACGGACCGTTTGAATCAAACGGGCATAGTTGATGCTAGTGGGCTCTATAGAACTTAGCGCTTTGCGGAGGCGACGGATATGCACGTCAATGGTTCGCTCTTCAAGGTAGACGTTGCCGCCCCATACTTGATCCTGAATATGATCTCGGCTGAAGACTTTTTCTTGGTGAGACATGAAGAACTTAAGCAACTTGAACTCAGTTGGGCCCATGTCGACTGGAGTATCTTCTATGGTGACCCGATGGCTTGATGGGTCAAGCTGTAGATCAAACACGCGAATGACTTTGTCCTGTTGGGTGCCGGAGCTGCGACGCAGGACTGCTTTGATGCGTGCCACTAATTCGCGTGGAGAAAAAGGCTTAGTTACGTAGTCGTCAACGCCAACATCTAAGCCCTGTACCTTATTATCTTCGCTCGTTTTTGCAGTGAGCATAATAATGGGAAGGGTAGAAGTTAGTTCGTCACGCTTTAATCGTCGTGCCAATTCGATGCCGCTGCCGCCAGGTAGCATCCAATCTAATAAAACTAAATCGGGCCGACTGTCGACGATTGCAACATGGGCTTGATGAGCCGTTTCGGCACTCATGCTGTTAAAGCCAGCGAGATCTAGAGTAATCCCGATCATGTCTCTGATTGCGGGTTCGTCGTCAACGATTAGAATGGTTGGGTCGCTCATAATGGTCGTTACCGTTTTTGGTGTAAGTACTTGAATTCTAAACAAGACTATTAGAGCAATATAATATTACAGTGGTGTGACAGGAGTATACGTAATCCTGTCACACTCTGCACATTTTAGAATCGGTACTCGAGCTTCAAGCTCGCAGCTCGGCCTTCACTGTAGCCAGTTGTAACGTAATCACCTTGCGTGATTTCTTTACGTTCATCAAAAAGATTCTGTGCTTTGATGTTGAGCTGCCAGTTGTTGCCAAACTCTTTGCTCACTACGAGATCAACTTCGCCACGGGCTTCTTCGATGAAGTCCGGTGCACCGAGAATACCCACTTCGAAGATTCGGTCGCCGACGTAATTATACAGCAATGTAGCGGTCAGTCCGTTGAAGCCTTCATACCCGAACTGGCCATTGAAAAGCCAGTCGGACTGCCCCTGAAGTGGGCGCGAGGTATTGGTAAGAATGCTCTGCTGCGACTTGCCAATTGTGACTTCCGATTCAATATAAGATATGTTACCAGAAACAAAGAAGTTCTCTAATGGTTCAAAGAAGTCGAGTTGCTTGCGCGCTTCAAACTCCACCCCTTGGTTGCTTGCAGATTCGGCATTGACGTAACTGCGGGCACTGTTTGCGCCAGGTTGTACGACTGACTCAATCGGAGAGTCGAAATCTTTCTTGAAGAAGCCGAGTGACATGCTGCCTGAGCGAGAGAAATACCATTCCCAGCGCAAGTCGTAATTCTTGATGGCTGCTACTTCGAGATCAGGGTTCCCCACGACTTCATATCCCGTTAATGGGTTTGTGAAGGTCGCTGGGGAAAGTTCTCGAAAATCTGGTCGAGAAGTGGTTTCGCTATATCCGAAACGGAACTGATGATTGTCACGAATATAGGTGGCCGTAATGCTTGGTAGCAAGTCGCTCGTCTCTAAGCTGCCGTCGATCACATCGTCTGGACGAAACAGATCAAAGGTTTGCACATTTTGGAGATAGTCTTCTTGACGCAATCCTGCCAACAATTGCACGCGATCTGAGAAATTGATTTCAGTCTGCACATAGAATGATTCGAGTTCACGCGCCGCCGCATAGGTGTCCGTAGGGCGCGTAGTTTCGCGCAGCTCGAAATCATTAGGGCTGATATTATTTGGAGATAATATTTGTGACAGTGACTGGCTTAAGAAACCTTCGCGATTAGCCACGTCCCCTAGTTCAAAGAAGGTGAAGCGACGGATGTTATAGTCTCTTTCGCTTTCTTGTTTGTCATAGCCAGCAGACATCACGATAGTCGAATCCATTGGCCCGTAAAAGACTATATTGGTGTCTACTGCATAGTTCGTGCTGACATCGCTGAGCTTACTGAAGCGACGAACATTGCCATCTGCACGTAAGTTAAACAAGGTGCCGTTGTCCGTGTCATCATAGCGGTATTCGCGTGTATCAGGCGCATCTCTATCAGCGGTTGAACGATTATAGCGCCAAGTGATATTTAACTCATTGGTATCAGGAAAATAGTGATCACCTTGCAATTGGTGTGAGAGTAATTCACGTTCAATATACTCTATTTGAGTGATGGTGCTATCGAGTTGTTCGTCACCGTAGAAGCCAACTTCTTGGCCAGCAATATTGTCAGATTGACGCAACATAATATTTGTGGCGCTTATACTATGGTCGTCATTGAGCTCGAACGTAGTTGCCAAAATAGAGCTAATATCGACGTTGTTTTCCGTGCCATAAAAAGTAAAGGCATCTTGATTCACTAACTCGTCGACGCCACCAACTTTGTATGTGTTGCGCTCAATTTCATGTTGGTTCCAACCGTTTTTGTAGTCAACGGCCGCGAGGTAGTTAAAGCGAGAATTGCTGCCGATTTCATGAAAATTGCCAAGCGACATAGTGGCGCCGAAATCTGCAGGAACGGTTTGACTGCCAAGGTCATAATCATTGTTCAAACTTTGCCCAATGGTTTGTAACTCTTCAGCCGTATAGCCACCGGTATCCAGATACTGACTACGACGTTGTAGACGTTGACCGTTCGCCGTTGCTTCCCGTAGGGCTTTGGGCATTTCACGAGTGCCGTCATCGTAACCTAACCAGTCTTTGTCGCCAGAGTTGGCGCTGAAACCATTAGAAAAGCTAACGTCTTGAGTTCCAGAAATCGATGAGCTGACATTAAAGAAAAACTCGTCACTGCTTTTCTTGGTACGCATCTGTAAGACACCACCACCAAACTCACTTGGAAACTGTGCGGAATAAGTTTTTTGGACTACCACACTGTCCATAATAGCGTTAGGAAATAAGTCCAACGGCACAACACGATTAAGCGGTTCTGGGCTAGGCATGCTTGAACCATTTAACAAGGCAGAGGAGTAACGATCACCTAAGCCGCGCACGTAAACATACTTGCCGCCAACTAGGCTAAGACCTGCAACGCGCTTTAGGCCTTCGGCGATATTTGTGTCGCCAGCGCGCGAGAATTCTTCATTGGTCAGAACATTTGATAGTGCTGATGTGCTGCGCTTCTCATCAGGAACAAATCGTCCGATCACAGAGATCTCTTCGACTTTAGGAACATTGGAGTTCGAGGAAGTGGTAGATGCATCTTGTGCCAGTACGTGCGTACTTGATAGAGCTATCGCTATCGCAGCAGGGAGAGCGCGTTTAATCATAATATTATGCCCGCAAATAAAAGAGTAATCTGAAAAGACAGCGCTATTGTAGGGGGTAAAAATGACACTAATATTTCAGTTAGGTGAAAAAGCCTTTATTTGGTGCAGAAAATGAAATATTTATTTTTAGAGGAAAAAAAAGGGGCGCATTAGCGCCCCTTTTTAGGATTGTCATTGACGAATAATTAGTCAGTGAATACCCAGTTTGCTGTCCAATCAGACTTCTGATCTTTCACCGCACCGATGTAGTCGACTTGGTCAAAGAAGCTGTCTGCTGGAGTTGTTGGAGTGATCGCATTCACTGCGGCGCTGTTAACGACACCCGATAGTGCTGCAGATGCAGTTGAGTTGTTCGCTTGACCTGCGAACCAAGCAGTCAACTGGAATGGATCGTCAGAGGCTTCCTTGAAAGTAGTGCCGCAATCGAACAAGGAGCTAGCTGCCGTTAGTTGACCAGTTAAGGCCGTGGCAGAAGTGCCTGCATTGGTAAACGTTGCAGTATCGTTTACATCCAAGCAATAGCTTTCAAAGTTAGTCACAACAAAGTTGTGTAGGTTTGCGCCAGTACCGCGACGTAGATCCATGCCGCGGCCGCTTGCGCCTTTACCGATCATTGTGAAGTTAACTAGCGTTGGCTTAGAGCGAGGTGCTGCATCGAAAGCGAACTCATTGTTATCCGCTTCGATACCACGGTCACCAGTGTTAGCGCGTTGCTTGATCACAGCGTGCTGTACTTTGCCCTGGTATCCGAATGTCCAGTCAAATGAATCGTCTTCGTTGCTGCTCAAGTAAAGGTGCTTTACGTTTACTGTGCCGCCAAAGAATTCAACACCGTCATCGGAGCTGCCGTGAACTTGTACGTAATCAACAGTAGTGCCGCTTCCTACTGCTTGGAAGGCAATGCCGTTTAGCTCATTGGTTTCTGTGATGTTTTGGCCTGGGTATTTAACGATTACGTAGTTCAATGTGCCGCTATTGTCGGCTGCATTGTTGCCACCGTATTTGCCAGTTGAGCCTTCACCTTCTAGCTCACACAGTGTTGTGCCAGCAGCACAGCCATTCACTGGTGCATTACCATTGATGATCAAACCACCCCAGCGACCAGTCGTGCTAGCAGTAGCGTTTGCTTCGTCGTCGTAAGTGAAAACGATTGGAGCGGCTTCGCTGCCTAGCGCTTCGATTTTAGAACCACGGTTGATTACGAGGAAGTTCAAACCAACAGGTGCGATGACTTTTGTACCAGCATCAATCTTCAAAGTGGCCGAATCTGTGTTATCTCCACCAATGAATACCGCACCGTTTAGCAAGTAAACATTGTTAGCCGTAAGATGTGTGTCAGCAGTGATTGTGCCAGTCAATACACATACTGGTTTGCCGTCATGTGTGCCGCCAGTAGAAAGTGTTGTATTCGTTGGACAGCCAGCTGCAGGGACGCTATCGATGCTGAAAGCGATTGGGCTTGAAGTGTAGGCCAGGGTATTGATATCGCCGCCAGTGAAGTAACCCATATATGCACGGAAGTTTAAGCCGCCGAGATTCGCTTCAGCGCCAATCAAGTCGTCTAGAACAGTAACCTTTTCTGTCGCGCTTAGTGTTTTAGTTTCAAATGGAAGCAGGCTGCTTACTTGGCCATTCCAAGGGAGGAAGAAGCCGCCAGATACTTTTTGGTAGATGCCCATATTAGGGATCTCAACCAATGCAACCAATCCGCCTTTCTTGCCAACGTCTGCTGCGGCAACTGTGATAGTCCCTGAGACATCAACAGCGGCGCTGCTTGCTGCTGTCGCTGTATAAGATGAACCGTTGTTGATTGTGGCGCCACCAGTGATGCTTGCAGTTGTTGCAGCACCGCTAGCTGTTGCGACACTCAGAGCCGGCTCAGCAGCCTGTGCTGTAATTGCTGAGAATCCTAGAGTTGCGATAGCAACAGCGGAGAAGAGGGATGTGCGGTTGAAATTCATATTGACTCCTGAGGTCTTGTCTCTGCCTGAGACATTAGCGTTAGAATTTGAGCAGGCCTCATCGTAGTCACTGAATATTGCATTTGTGCGACACAAAATTTACATATTTATTACAGCGATTCGCAATTACGCAAGCGCACGCGTACAATGCGTGCAAGGTATTGATTTTTTTACTGGAAAGGGCAAGAAGGGCATAATAGCTTGGATGAAATTATGTCATTATCTGTACTTCATTGATCAGCTTTTTGTCACAGTTTAAATTACATAATACGACTCACTGCACAAAAGCCGTAAAATTCTAACAATAAAAGCCACTTAAACAATGGCGCAACGCTGTAGTGCAGTATACTACTCACGCTTTATTACACTTGGTTAGTTCAAAGGAGAGACCATGAATAAAAAGTATTTAGCTGCAATGAGCCTAGCGTTCATCACAGGTGCGACTCTAGCTGCCCCCACTGTTGCAGTTGCTGAGGAAGGCCAGTTTTATATTGTGCCGGGCATTCAGCGTATCGATTATGACAAGGACCGCGGTCAGGGTTACGAGACCGGTTTCACGCTCGGTGCAGGTTATGATCTGTCTCTTATACACATCTGACGCTGCCGACGAGCGATCTAGTGTAGA
>CAJXSF010000075.1 GCA_913061515.1 uncultured Gammaproteobacteria bacterium
CTAGATCGCTCGTCGGCAGCGTCAGATGTGTATAAGAGACAGCTTCATGAGTGTGGCGCTATTGGTAAGCAAGCAAGCGCAAACTACAGCGCCATCGAACAAGATTACAAGCAAGTCGCCGCCTTGCGTCAGCAGGCGAGCGCGATGTTTGGCTCTCCTGTGTTAGTGCGCTGGGAATCCAGTAGCGAAGCGGTGGGGTATTCAGCGATAGACAAAATCGACGATATCGCCACCCGTGGACCATTGACTCCCGATCACAGCATTCATACGAAGCCTTTTGCAGCGATTTTTGAGCAGAACCCCGCGCAAGAGCTAGCTAGGTTTCGCGACCAATATCGACAGTACTTTGACACGCACGCCGCGGATTATCATACCTGTTTGGATCAAATGCCTCGCTTTGCTGTCTGGAAAAATAAGGGAATGGTGTATCTGGCACCAAACAGCAAGCGCTTAGGCATCGTTGCCGATATCTGCGAGCATACCCGTAAGGCAATCCAGTGGGGTGAGCATCTTAGTGAGTGGGACGCCTTGCCCCAGCAGGATCAGTTCGATCTGGAGTATTGGGAGCTAGAGCAAGCGAAGTTGAAACGCATACAAACTGGCCCGGAATTCGAGGGACGAGTCGTGCTTGTTACGGGGGCCGCTTCAGGCATAGGAAAAGCCTGTGTCGAGGCCTTTGTCGCCGCCGGAGCCGCTGTGGTAGCCATGGATATTAACGAGGCAATTGCGGGTTTGTGGAGTAGCGCACAGGTATTAAGTATCCAGGTCGATGTCACTGACGCTGCGCAAGTCGACGCAGCCATTGCACAGGGCATTGCGCATTTTGGCGGGATCGATGTTCTCATCAGCAATGCCGGTAGTTTTCCAGTAAGCAAGAAAATCGATGAGATGGAAGATGCCGATTGGGAGCAGTCGTTGTCGCTTAATCTCACCGCTCATATGAAACTGCTTCGACAATGCGCAAATTACCTCAAACTAGGCATCGATCCGTCAGTGGTTTTTATTGGGTCTAAAAATGTCGCGGCACCCGGGCCAGGTGCGGGGGCGTATTCGGTTGCCAAGGCTGGCTTGGCGCAGTTAGCTAGAGTGGCTGCGCTCGAGTTGGGTGCTAGTGCTATTAGGGTAAATACGGTGCATCCTAATGCGATATTCGATACCGGCATCTGGAGCGATGCGGTATTAGAGCAACGCGCACAACACTACAAAATGAGTGTCGATGAATACAAGCGTAACAACGTGCTTGAACAGATGATCACCTCGGCCGATGTCGCGGCGATGGCACTCGCCATGGCGGGCAAGACTTTTGCCTGTACCACTGGGGCACAAGTCCCTGTTGATGGTGGTAATGAGCGAGTCATTTGAGGGGGTCCCATGCAAGTTAACGGCAAATCCATAAGAACGATCTGGTTTGATGAGCCAGCACAATGTGTTCGTATCATCGACCAGACACGTTTGCCCCACCATTTTGAAATCATTGCTATAGACTCGCTAGAGCAGGCCTGTGAAGCCATCACCACGATGCAGGTTCGAGGTGCGCCTTTGATTGGCATAACAGCCGCTTACGGAGTCTTTCTTGCGATGCGTGCTGGGCATGAATCTGTCACGCAAGTGTGTCAATTGTTGCGGGCCACGCGTCCTACGGCCGTGAACCTGCAGTGGGCACTGATACAAATGGAGAGTGCGCTTGCCACTGTGCCTAGGCAAGAGCGCAGTGCTGTGGCGTTAGTCCTGGCCAATAGGCTCGCTGAGGAGGACGCTGCGGCGTGCTCGGCGATTGGGGACCACGGCCATGCCCTGATTGAGACAGCGTGGCAGAAGAAGCGTGAGCATAGCCCAGAGGCTCGCTGCTTGAATATATTGACGCACTGCAATGCCGGTTGGCTTGCGACTGTGGATTGGGGAACGGCGCTAGCACCTATCTATAAGGCGCATCGTGCCGGAATTCCCGTGCATGTGTGGGTTGATGAAACGCGGCCACGAAACCAAGGCGCTTTTCTTACCGCTTGGGAGTTGCAACAGGAAGGGATTGCACATACGGTCATCGTCGACAATGCTGGCGGCCACCTAATGCAGCATGGCGATGTGGATATGTGTATTGTGGGGAGCGACCGCACAACAGCCAGTGGCGATGTATGCAATAAGATTGGCACCTATCTAAAGGCACTGGCGGCGTTTGACAATGATGTGCCATTTTATGTGGCGCTGCCGGTCTCAACGATCGATTTTGCGCTGCACGATGGCGTTCGTGAAATTCCGATTGAGCAGCGTCACGCTCACGAGGTTTCGCATATGCAAGGATTGGACGCGCTCGGGCAGTTGACGAAGATTCAAGTGATGACCGAGGCTAGTGCGGTCAGTAACTACGGTTTTGATGTGACGCCCGCACGGCTAGTCACAGCATTGATTACCGAAAAAGGGGTATTTGGCGCCAATAAAGAGAGCTTGCAGGCAATAGCCCCTTAACCTGGGGGCCAGCTGAGCCCTCTGCCTGCCAGCAAGTGTAGGTGCAAGTGCCCGACGGTTTGTCCGCCGTCATCCCCTGTATTTAATACGCAACGAAACCCACTCTCGGCGAACCCCTCTTGCTCGGCCACTTTTCGGGCGTGCAGCATTAAGTGCCCCATCAGTGCTTGGTCTTCATCTTCCAATTGCGCAACGCTAAGAATATGTTTGCGCGGGATTAGTAAAATATGTTGTGGGGCCGCAGGGCTGATATCGCGAAACGCAACGATATGTTCGTCACTGTAAACTTTTTGCGATGGGATGTTGCCTGCGGCGATATTACAAAACAGACATGCTTCACTCATGTTCACTTCCTTGGGCTCGTTTGCTCACCTCACGATACGGCGCGAGTATAAAGTTTAATATAGTCGTTAATACTTTGGATAGGCATACTGGGCAGCAAGACATCGGTAAACAATTCCAGCGAGGGTGAGATATGAAAAAAGTCGTAGTGATAACAGGGTGTTCGGCAGGTTTAGGGATTTCCATTGCAGTACAGGCTGCGCAGAGAGGTCATATTGTCTACGCCACAATGCGTAACCTAGACAAGAGTGCAAAACTAGAAGAGGCGGCGAAGCGGGCAAATGTGGCGCTGGAGATCCTGCCGTTGGATGTGGCTAGCAGCGAGAGTGTGAATGCCTGTATGGAAAAAATCTTTGCGACCCAAGGGCGAATCGATGTGCTTATTAATAACGCAGGCTCGGGGTTTGTGCGCTCAACCGAGCAGGCTAGCGAAGAGGACATCGAGTGGATTATGAATGTTAATTTCATGGGAGTCGTGCGCACCACAAAGGCGGTCATCGCAGCGATGCGCG
The DNA here is from genome assembly GCA_913061515.1 of uncultured Gammaproteobacteria bacterium. Classification (GTDB taxonomy): domain Bacteria; phylum Pseudomonadota; class Gammaproteobacteria; order Pseudomonadales; family Pseudohongiellaceae; genus UBA5078. The sequence goes on from CAJXSF010000075.1 coordinate 3,318, forward strand.
AAGCGCGTTCCGGCCATATTATCAATATCTCTTCCGTGGGCGGTTTGGTTGGGCAACCTTTCAACGAGATTTACTGTGCCTCAAAGTTTGCCGTAGAGGGCTATACAGAATCGCTTGCGTGTTATGTGCAGCCGACCTTTGGCATTAAGTTTACAAGTGTGGAACCGGGAGGGATTCGCTCCGAATTCGCCAATGCTGCCCTCGCCCATGTGCAGTCTACTGGCGGGATGTTGAATGATGAGTATCTTCCAATAATTCAGAAATATATAGGTGGAGCGCAAGCGCGCGGGGAGAGCGCCTATCAATCATGCGATGAAGTGGCCGAAGTGGTGATTCAATGCATGGAGTCAGAAAACCCACCAATACGCACAAGGACATCCGCATGGTCAAATGCCTTTTGCGAGCTTAAGACTGCGGCAGACCCAGATGGCTTAAAACTGCAGAAAGAGGTGTACGAGACTTTTTTAAAATAGGTTTATTGATGCAGCGCCCTAAGAATACCTTCTGGGGCGTTATCGAGTTTTCCTGAGACACGGAAATCCCTTGGCGGTATACCATGATGTTCTTTGAATGCTTTGTTAAAAGAGCTCAACGATGCATAACCAACATCTAGTGCGATGGTAGCAATTGGGATGCGGCTGCTCTTGAGTAATTTGCTTGCCTCGGCAATCCGAAAATTATTGAGAAACTGATTGAAATTTCGAAACGCCATTTTCTTATTAATCGCCTCACGCAGGCGGTAATCCTGCACAGATAAATGCTCGGCTAACCGGCCAAGCGTGAGCCCCATTTCTTGATACAGTTTTTCCTCATGCATCGCCTTTTTGATTCTTTGTACTAACTCGCAATCTTCATGAGCGTGATCCGCAGTCGAGGGCTTCTGCGTGAGTTTTGCCTGCTTAGGGCTTTCCAGCAACGTGGCCGCATCGACGTTAAGTGAGAATACCCTGATGTTGAGTGTCAGGCAGACTAGGAAGGCTAATGTCGATAGCAAAATACTACTGAAGTAATTAGCTTGGCCTGGTTCATTGATCTGCAAAATATAACTAATGGCATAATTAATGAAAGCAGTGCCTATGATGACCGCATTGAGTAGGCCCATGGCGATGACCAAAGGGATCCTCACTTTGCGCCGCGATTCAATCAAGTCGTTGGGCTTGCCTGTGATCCCCAAGTACACCACGTGGACAGCAAACCCTAACATGATGGCGTGAGAGATCACGAAGGTAAAAAAGAAACTCGTTCGACTAAAATCAAAGCCGCGGTAGTACAGCAGTGCACCAGTGCCATTGGCAATAAGATAAAAGGCGATAAGGGCTATTGCTGGGGCGGGAATGTCGCGGCGATCGTCGAATAAACGGTTGGCGATAATCCACAGCACAGCAGGGGTGGCAACGGCGAGCCGAAACAGCGCGAACGATGCATAGGGATTGCTGATAACAGGGGGAATGGTGGTTAATAAATAGGCGCTAAGACACGCAGAGAATAGCACCAAGAGCTTGCCAGTAGTGCTGCTTTTGAAATGCAGCAACATGAAAATCGCAAGGAATATCGACTGCGAAATAGCCAGTGAGGCGATAATGCTATTAAAAGTAACCATGCCTTTTTTCTTATAATTCTAGAGTGCATACAGTAGCAGCAAAAAGCCTAGCAGGTCGAGGCTAGGCTGTTGGCTCAATGACTGCTAGAAACGGCTCCGTGTGTTCCTAATTTAGTCCACCACAATAATGTGTTCGCTCTTGGAAGTCACGAATAGGCACGAGACATTCGCTTTTTTATTATTAATACGAAACTAAAATTGGTGATTTTGCTTGCTGCTCATGAAAGGTCTATACCGCAACATCAGCAGCAAGCAATCGTTTAACGCTTATAACTCGATATCGATGCTGGCAAAGAATTGTCGGCCAAAGTTATCGTATAGGCGTGTTTCAAAGCCACCTTGTACAGGCAAGCGCTGCGGTTCCCAGTCGAACATATTGTTAATACCAAATGTTAGGCTAGTGGCAGTACCAAACAGGTCATCAAAGTAATAGCTGTAGTTCGAGTTGACGATATACGCCGCATCGATCACATCAGGTGGTGTTGCTCCTGTCGCGAACGCGCCATCAAATGTGATGGAATGTTGATACTTAGTCAGCACTGAGGCCGCGTGATTACCACGATTCCAGCTTAGTCGTGCCGATGCCTTCATTTTTGGCATGGGTGGTGACTGGGCCGTATCCGCGTTTCTTCTACCCAAAGCATCCACTGTTACACCCTCTAAGCCTTGGTAGTCCGCTTTGGTAAAGTATGTGGCGTCTAGCGCCGCAGTGAACGATCCTAGGTCGCCTAACTCAAATCCGTAAACGGCGCGCAGGTCGAGGACCTCCAGTTCATTCGAGTTGAGGTTGGCAGGAACGGACAATAGTTCAGACAAGGTGCCGTCTGCATCGCGAGTCGCGCTTTCCAATGGGTTGGCAGCGATATAGGCGAGTGCTTGGGCGCGTGTGGCAGAGCCAGGCGCTGAGCTATAGTCATCGGGGTTGATGTTCAGTGCATTCATCGCTGCAAAGAACTGCTGGTTGGTAATATCTTGCGAGGACAGCTGAATAATACGATCCGTGTATTCTATTTGCTGGTAATCCAAGCTAACAGTCAGCCCTTCAATCCCTTCCCAAGTAAAGCCGGCATTGAAGATCTCCGAAGTTTCTGGCTCTAAGCTAGGGTTGCGAGTCGTACACACCAGCACGCCTAATAGATCGTTGCCGGTGAGACGGTCTGATCCAGAACGGGCGATCGCGCAGTTGTCCCGGTTAACTTCACCGATCTGCGAGGCTGCAGGTGCTAGGAAGCTTTCGCCCCAAGACGTGCGGAAAGAAATGCTATCAAACGGCTGCCAGCGCACCGCGACTTTAGGGGTCGTGGTGTCTAGGTCAAGGTCTCCAAATTTTTCGTAACGAGCGGCGATTTGCATGCTCAGATTCTCGAGTATTGGAATTTCCAGTTCACCGAAAACCGACTTCACCATGGAGTCGTATGTTTCGACAACACCAACTGGCGTTAGTATGCCCTGTGAGCTCGATGCATTCATGCCGGCTGCATTCAGTGGCGCAGGACGGGTGGTGTTGCGGGTGTCTCGAATAGACGCACCGAAAGCCGCTGCCATCGTGCCAGCGGGAAGCTGAAGCACTTCACCAGTGACGATCGAATCTACAAGACGCAGACGCTGATGATCAAAAATTACATCGCCACTCTCGAACATCCAGTCCATCAACTCTTGTGAGTTATTCGTAACCCCAGCGACATAGCTAGGGGAGTTTATGTCGCGCGAGGCGAATGGGTTAAACCATTCGTTGCCACTGACACCGCCTTGACCATTCAGACCTGCGCGCAAACGCACGACGTTTAAATCATTGGTATCTATACGGGTCTGAGACTCCTGATAAGAGATCCAGGTTTCACCAGTCCAAGTGGTATCGCCTAGCTGATAGGTGCCGCCGATCTTATTGGTGGTTGTCGTGTAGCCATAGCGATCTTTTTGGTATGAGGCGCCATCAAGATAGCTAGGTACGGCACCAGGGCCTTGCTCAAGCCCGTTAATGATCGTCCAGTTTGGTCCAGGCATTAGGGCAACGCCAGTGGGGTTTGCCGGATGGTTCGCAGGGATTACCAATGAGGGGTACCAGCCAGAGGCCAATGGGGTTAATGGCTCCGTATGGAAAATTGACTCTCGGTAGCTCATGGTTGATTGAAACTCTAGCGTCAGCCAATCGGTGGTTTCGTGCTTTAGGTTCAAGTAACCGTTGTAGTCATTGGCTTCGCGGTTGTAGTCCGTCCACTGGGCATAATGGAAACCGCAAAATGCGGGGCCAAGCGGATAACCGCTAGGGAAGCTGCCATCTTGTCCTTTATCTGTGTTGTCACCATTGTAGGTGCCGCAGTCTTGGTCGCGGTAGATAGAGCCTGCGTTGTCGCCAGAAGCACGAATGAATGTGCCAGGGGCTCCGATGAAGGTGGCGTTGTCTGCGCGCAGATATTTCTCGCGCTCACCGCGCTGCAAAGCAGTCTTCTTGCCAACTTCAAATGCCGCTACCATGTCTAAGTCGAGGTCATCGAAGCGATGCCCGTACAAAATGCTTAGTTTTGGTTCTTCGAAGTCTGCATTATTGTCGCGATTGTAGAACGAACGAATGCGTAAACCTTCGAACTCTTTGATGGGAATGATGTTTACCACGCCAGCAACTGCGTCTGCGCCGTATAGTGCGGAACCGCCATCGAGCACCACCTCTATTCGCGAGGTCGCAATATCGGGCAAAATTGCGGAAATTGCCCCTGGGTTTACATTTCGACGGCCATCGAAAAGGGTCAGAGTGCTGCTTGTCCCCAAGCCGCGAAGGTTGAATTGCGCGGAGTTAGAATCTTGCCCACCACCAGAGCCACCGAGAACGTTGGCAACTGTGTCGACGTTTTGGGTATAGGGAAGGTCGCGGATATATTGGCCGATGTTAGCGGAGCCGCTTTCTAAAATGCTGTCTTGGTTAATGGTGTCCACTGGGCTCGCCGCCGCAAATGGGCTATTGCGGATATACGAGCCTGTAACGACGATTTCTTCGGCTTCCTCTTCTTCAGCTTCGGCTGCAAATGTCAGAGATGAAGAAAGGGTGAGAGATATGGCAATGAACAATTTGGATCTTCGTGCAATTTGACGCGCGCACTCATCTAGGCATGGTGTCATCTATCGTCTCCTACTTCTTAATTATTGTGATTATTAAAGCGTACTGCGCCGTTCATAGTACGTGCCTTTGTAAATATGTCTCCCGAATACCTAAGTAAAATACAACGGAGATAAAAAATGCCTCATCTAAAATTCACTATGCTGACGAATTCCGTATAAGGCTTAATAACAAAGGGGTAGAGAGCACTGGAGAGACGAAAAACTCTTAGCTTAAACCAGAAAATATTTTGCTATATAGGCTGTCTAATGTGATGTATTTTAGAAATCTGCTATTGCGCGGATGTTCCAACTTGATTGCAAAACTCAGCTAGCGTAATTTACCTCTCCGGCGCCAAGACTGACGAGGCGTGACATTGACAGCATAGGAATTAGAAACGATCGTGAAATCGATTTTTAAAATAGCACTGATACTTTTCATATCACGGCCCGTGCTTGCGCAAGTGCCCATCTACGACTATGAAATCGTTGATCGTTTTCCGCACAACATCACCTCATTCACACAGGGTTTAGAATTCCATAACGGTTATCTGTATGAAGGTACTGGGCAACGAGGGCGCTCAACACTCAGTAAGATTAATTTGAGTGATGGCGAGGTGTTACAAAGTAAGCGTCTGGCTAGTCGATATTTTGGCGAAGGCATTAGCATTGTTGGTGATCGAATATTTCAACTGACATGGCAGTCCAATATAGTCTTTGTGTATGACTTAGAAACCTTCGACACGATTACTTCGCACTACCACCCAACCGAGGGCTGGGGGCTAGCTTGGGACGGTGAACAATTGATCCTGAGTGACGGCAGCGCGACATTACAGTTTATAGACCCTGAAACGTTTCAAGTGTTGCGCAAAGTCGAAGTGACCCTTGAGGGGCGTGCCATTCGAAACTTAAATGAGTTGGAATATATTAATGGCGAGGTATGGGCAAACGTGTGGATGACTAATGAGATCGTCCGGGTAGACCCAGCAACAGGGAATATCAATAGTGTGATCGATTTGAACGGCTTGGTCGAGCAGACCCGCACAGGGGGCGGCGATGCCGTCTTAAATGGCATCGCCTGGATGCCGAGCGAAAACGAAGGCGAAGAAGGTCAGGGTCGGCTATTTGTCACAGGGAAGTTATGGGCAGATATTTTCGAGATCAAGCTCAAGTTATTCGAGCAATAGTGATTTTGCCAAACAGGGTGCGCATAGTTTTTCGTTGTCTGTGCCTATGTGCAGTAGCTTTGGTATTGGTCTCTTGTGAAACAATCAGCTATTACGGGCAAGCGGCCAAAGGGCAAGCGTCATTGTTGTGGGCTCGGCAGTCCATTGATTCCTTGCTCAAGGATACGGCACTCGATACCGAGACGCGTGAGAAATTAGAATTAGTATTGCGAGTGCGTGACTTTGCACTACAGCAGTTGCAGCTCGATGCCGGAAATAGCTACTTAAGCTATGTAGAGTTAAACCGGCCATATGTACTTTGGAATGTGTTTGCTGCTCCGGAGTTTTCCACACAAGCCCTTAATTGGTGCTATCCAATTGCCGGTTGTGTTTCCTACCGCGGTTACTTCTCAGAAGCCGCCTCTATCGATTTCGCGCAAACACTAGAACAACAGTCCTTCGATGTTTATCGCGGAGGGGTGGATGCGTACTCCACTCTCGGCTGGTTTAATGATCCGCTAAATAGTGCGATTTTGCGGCGCTCAGATCAGCGTCTGGTGGCTTTGATCTTCCATGAATTAGCGCATCAAAAAGTCTATGTTGCAGGGGACACCAGTTTCAATGAAAGCTTTGCGACGTTTGTAGAACAAGAAGGGTTACGGCGTTGGTATGCAGCCCAGCAACAAGAAGGCATCGAGCAAGCCTTGGCTACGCAAGCGCAAATAGAGGCGGCATTTGTGGCGCTCGTACTGAAATACCGTGATCGCTTGACGACGCTTTATGCGCAAACCATGAGCGATGAGCACAAGCGCGTAGAAAAAACGGCAGTGCAAAGCGCGATGCGGGAAGAGTACGCGCGGTTTCGAGATCAGTGGAATTATACTGGATATGATCGCTGGTTTGAGGGGCCGTTGAACAATGCGCAACTTGCGACCGTCGCCTCATACAATGAATTAGTGCCAACGTTCGCTAAACTTCTAGACAGAGAGCAAGGAGACTTGTCGCGCTTCTATAAGGCAGTGCAAGAATTAGCCGCAATGCCTTACGAAGCGCGGACAGAATTATTGAGCCAGGCGGCTCTCTAGGTCGCTTACTAGGTTACGATAAAACTGCGATCCGACATCAAGTTCAGAAGCCGATCTGTACTGCGCCAACGCGTCTTCTAACCTTCCCATATCTTCATACATGCGCCCAAGAGAGCGGTGCAAAAAAGCATCATTTGGGTTGATGGTGAGTGCCGTTTCGTAAATTCGTATTGCGTTTTCGGTTAAGCCTTCGTTGAAGTAGGTGTTTGCCATGATGAAGACTTGTGAGGTGTTTTCAGGGTCATGTTTTATCGCCTCGACGTCAATCTCGATAGACTCATCATAGCGTTTGGCGTCGCGCAATAACTGACCTAGCGTGTTGTAGGAGGCAACAAGCGGGGTTGTAGGCTCTTTTTCCAAGACAATGTAGCGGCGTAGAAGCTCGATCGTTTCTTCATCGCGCTCTTGAATATAATAAATGTTGGCGAGATTGCGAACGGCTTCAGCATGGTTAGGGTTTGCCGTAAGTGCAAGCTCATACTCGTTGGCGGCATCTTCAAGGCGTTCGAGATTATTATAGGTATTGCCGCGGCGGAAATGTCGGTCTGCAAGTTCTGGGTCAATGACCGAAGGTGCACGCGGTTGGGCCAGACTCGGCATTGCTGCAGTAGTGGCAAGGGCCGTCAAGAGAATCAATACAAGTGAAGCTGTGCGTGTTTTCATGAAAAGGGACTCTGAAATCAAGGTTGCCCCAGCAGCGGGCAGAAAAAAATAGAAGAGCGACTATAACCCAAGAGGATAACAAGGGCTACTCAGGCTATTCAACGAGCAAGATGGAAGCGCTTGTCATATCAATCTGCTGCACTTTACCGATGCACGCTGCGCTTGTGTCGCCATTGCGGTGTAGCTCGTCTAAACAGGCCTGTGCTTGTGCTTGGGGCACCGCCGCTAATAAGCCCCCAGCAGTCTGAGGATCAAACAACAGCGCAACTCTCGATTCAGTTGAAAACCTCTCCTCGTTCCTGATAATGCTAGCATGCATGGCGTTGTCTTGATGCAGCGAACTGAACACACCACTCTCAATGCACCAGCGCGCCCCTTCGAGTAATGGTAGGGCGCTAAGTTGCACTTCGACGGCACAGGCGTCGTCGAGCATCTCCCGTAAATGGCCTAACAAACCGAATCCTGTGACATCAGTACAGGCTGTAGCGTGGTGTGCAACAAAGCTCTTCGCGGCACTTTGATTGGAGCGTTGCATTTGCGCAAGTGCCCCTTTAATCCAACGATGCTTCGCTCGGTGACGCATATCAGCCGCAAAGAGTGTACCGGTGCCAAGAGCCTTACTTAAGATCAATACATCACCGGCGCGCATGCCAGTTTTGCGCAACAGCATTTTTGGGTCAGCGAAGGCGTTAACGCTCAAGCCGAAAGACAATGAGTCTGATTCGCTGGTATGACCGCCAAGCAGCGTGGTGTCATGTGCGTTAAGTACTTCGGTACAGCCCGCCATGAGTTGTGCGAGTTGATCTTCCATAATCGCTGTTGCTGCATGGGGAATGCCGACGATAGCCAATGCGGAATGCGCAGTAGCGCCCATTGCATGTATATCGCTTAAGCAATGGTTGCTGGCGATGCGCGCAAAAAGATATGGGTCGCTAATAAAGCTGCGCAAGTAGTCGACACTTTGTAAAAGCACTCGCTGTGCATCAATTTGAATGACAGAGGCATCCTCAGTGCTATGCAGCGACGAAACAATATTGTTGTTGTTGCAAGTGTGCAGCGAAGCGATGACGCGAGAAAGGCTAGTGCTGCTGAGTTTCGCCGCACAGCCAGCACAACGGATAGGGGGCGCGGTTGCGCCACCCAAGGCAGATTCTGTGTCTAGTTTGCTTGCGGGTGCCTCAAGCATTTCAGGGAGCTGCGTGTATTTACTGACAAAGCGGCGATCGATCCAAGTCTTCCAGCGCTCCACCCAGCGGCCCTGGGTTGCAAAACTGCCTCGAGAGGCAATCGCGACACCTTCGCCCATGCTCAGTAGTGCCAGTGCCTGTCGTTGGGCTTGATAAGATTGCAACTTAGCCCCTAGGGCGAATTGGCGTAAATTATGTGCCAGTGGTGGGCCTTGGCGAACGGCATAGACGCCAGATTTTGGTCTTCGTTGGCCGGCAATGCTTGCAATATCACCTGCGGCAAAAACGCAGGGATGGCTGAGAGACTGCAAGTGATCATTGACGCGAATGAAGCCTTGTTCGTCCAAGGCAAGGCCAGTCTGTTTAAGCCAGGCTGCGGGGCTGGCCCCGGTTGCGACAACACAGTAATCGACTGCAAGGCTAGACTCGGCAGCGTCAGTGTTTTTGCCTTGCTCGAAGTACACGTGGGTTTTATCGATATGGCTCACCTGGCTGTGCGTGTGGACAACGATGCCCTTGTCGGCAAGTGCCTGAGTGGCAATTCTCTGAGCTTTTTTGCCATGCCCCGCTAAGACTGAATTCGCTCGCGTAAGGATGTGTAAATGCACTTGGGCTGGTGAGTGTTGGCGAAGGTTTTGGGCCATGGCGCACGCCATTTCAATGCTAGCGGGGCCACCGCCGATGATCGCTAGAGTAATGCGTTGATTATTTTTCGCTTGTTCTTGAACTGTCTCTTATACACATCTGACGCTGCCGACGAGCGATCTAGTGTAGAT
>CAJXSF010000076.1 GCA_913061515.1 uncultured Gammaproteobacteria bacterium
AGAGGTCTCGTGGGCTCGGAGATGTGTATAAGAGACAGGACTTGCGTTGAACCGGTTTCGCCCGACACTACGGCAGTTACAGTGCCATCAGTGCCAATAGTGACTGTGTTGGCATTGGTTGGAATGCTGATCCCAGGGGCTACTGTTAAACCGTTTGTTGTTACTAGCTGACCTTCTGCACTTAGCTGAAACTGGCCATCGCGCGTATAAGCTGCAGTGCCGTCTGGCATTGTGATCTGAAAGAAACCACGACCGTTGATGGCCACATCGAGCGTCTCTTCAGTGGTTTGCAAGGCCCCTTGCGTGAACATCTTCTGCGTGCCCACTGTGCGCACACCGGTACCCATCTGCAAACCTGAAGGCAGCAAAGTGTCTTGCGTAGAATTACCGCCTGGTTGGCGATAAATCTGATAGAGCAGGTCTTCGAACACAACACGGTCGCGTTTAAAGCCATTCGTGGCAACGTTAGAAAGGTTGTTCGACAAGCTGGTCAGCTGTTTGTCTTGCGCACTGAGACCTGTTTGTGAGACATAAAGAGCTGGATGCATGATGTATTCCTTTTAAATCCTAATTCAATTATTGAATCTGCAGTAACTGCGATGAAACTTCTGAATTACGTTCCGCCGTCTGCATCATTTTGATGTTCAATTCGTAGTTGCGCGTCAGGCTAATCATCTCAACCATTGCATCAACCACATTGACGTTACTGCCTTCTGTATAACCTGAGACGATGCGCACATTGCCATCGGCAATCTCTTCGGCGCCATCGCGGCGACGGAATAAACCATCTGCCCCTTTGACTAGATCTTGCACATCAGGGTTGACTAGTTTAATTCGATCCAACTGCGACATTACTTGTGGGCCTTGCCCTTGTTCGCGAATAGAGATAGTGCCGTCTGTCCCAATTTCGATTTTCTCGAAAGGTGGCAATGCGATTGGGCCTGCATTGCCAAGCACTGGCAGGCCGTTGCCAGTAGTTAACTCACCAAAAGTTGTGAGACTAAGCTCACCAGCGCGGGTATAAGCCTCACTGCCATCTGCTGTTGCCACCGCAATCCAACCATCACCCTGTAAAGCCACATCCATGTCATTGCCGGTTTCGCGCAATGGGCCTTGGGCAAAATCAGAAGTAGGAGTTTCAGTTTGGTTATAAGCACGCGAATCATAGCCGTCGCCTACCACATATAAGGCTCTTGCCTGGGCAAAGTCAGAACGAAAACCGCCTGTGCTTGCATTGGCTAGATTGTTGGCATTTACCGCTTGTGCGTACATATTCTGTGACGCCGCGTTCATGCCTACATAAAGTGCCTTATCCATTTTCGATACTCCTAACTAAAACTGCTTACAAGTTGATAATTGTTTGAGTCGCTGTATCAGCCGATTCGATGATCTGGGCAGCGGCTTGGAAGTTACGCTGTGACACAATCAGTTGCACTAGTTGCTCTGAAAGGTCCACGTTCGAATCTTCCAAGGCGCCAGATTGAATAGCTCCCAAACCTGCTGTACCCGCACCACTTGGAGTGCCAGTACCCGACCCTGCCGTTTCAGTAAAGCGAGTTCCACCTGCGTTAGCGAGTTTGGATTGGTCATCGAACTTGGCCAAAGCTACCTCACCTAATGTTTTAGACTGTCCGTTTGAGAAACGGGCAAATATTTCGCCTGTATCACCAATATCCAAGCCTGTGAGCTGACCCTTCGCGAAACCATTCTGAGTATTGGACTGTACAGAGAAGTCACCACCGTATTGCGTCAGGGCGCTCAGATCGATTTCGAAGTTGGAATTCGAAGTCAAGTCAGTGACTGTCGTGTTACCTGGCACTGGGCCTGCACCAGACTGCTTTCCTGCGCTATCTAGTGGCGTCCAGTTAGTGATATAGATTGGATCCTGAGTTGGATCATAAAGCCCGGTTTCAGTAAAGCGTAGCGTCGCTTTAGCCAATGTCGCTGTGTTGTCGACAGAGCCTGAGTCAAAACCAACATCTTTGCCGTCGATCTGGAAGTAAACGCTCCAAATACCACCACTTTGATCAGTGCTCGTTGGGCGTTCCTTCACATAATACTGAGTCAAGGTATGTTGAATACCCACGCTGTCATAGATGGCAACGGCCGTAGAACGGTAGTAAGTATCCGCGTTGAGAGGATCGAAGGTATTGAGTTCGAATTGAGTTCCCGTTAATGATTCCGCATCGGAGATATCACCAAATATACTGCTGGTGGAGATTTGCGTGGCATTGCCTGCGGCATCTTTAGCGGCATCTACCATTGTTACGTTTTCATCAAGTGTGAACTCAACCACACCACCGACGACAATGCCATCGTTGCTCAGGTTAGCGAGGTTTGCTAATTGCTGTTTAGCCACCCCATCGGCAATCACTGGCTCACCCGTGACTACGTCACGCGTTGATGCCGCGACGGTAATAGAGCCCTGCCCATTAGCACCACCGGAGAAAACTAAGTCAACGCCGTTGTTCTCGGTTACTTCAAGCATCGAAACGCCATCAGCATTGGTGATGACCTGCGCACTTAAATTGCCAGAAGAATTATTGATTTGAGTCGCAAGTTCTGTGAAGCGATCTAACGTATCGGTTTGCGCTGTATTGAAGCTAAAACCATTGATTGAGAAACGTAGTGGCAAGTTAGGGTCAACATTGGTCGTCCCCGCCCCTTTGTTCTCTGGGTCACCGCTGTTAGTTGCCGTAATATAGGCCACCGTTGATGCAGTTGCCGTGATGCCCGAAATATTCGAGAACTTTTGTGCCACGGCATTGGCGCTAGAACCAGCCGTCACCGACACCAGTTGTTTTACGCCCGTATTATCCGTGACTTCAACTAGCTCAGCAGCGTAGCCGTTAGACACAGCATTTTTACCTGTATTGTTTAACTCACTGCCAGTGAATGTAGCAATGCTGGCAAAGTCCAAATCAGGACCGGTTCCGTTTACTGCCGCGCCTGGGTTACCCACAACATAAGGGCCAGCCGCTGGCACTGTGACGACTATATTTAGTTCAGCATCAGGGCCAGTTGCCACTGTTTTTATCACAAGATTACCAGTCGCCGAATCCAAGCTCGCACGCACTTGCTCCTCCCCTAGAGGGAACGCGAAATTGGTGTCTGTGTTGATGGCATTTTGCACTGCGTCGATTACTTCCTGCCCGGTGTCGTAATCTTGATCCAAAGTAATCGCATTAGAAGTCACGACGCCAGCGCCATTGTCGTAGGCGATAGTGAAAGTGTAGTTATCAACTGAGAAGTCATAGCCATTATTAACATTCACCGCGCCGCTTATTGTTGCGGCAACACTGTCGCTCTTCACATCTAGCGCCGTGTAGGCAGTGTCGGTAATCTCAAACGTAAAGCGGCCATCCGCAGCGATTGAGACTTTGACGTCACCAGGAAGTGTCGACCCATTGATTTGTCTTTGAATCTCGTCCTCAAGCGCTTCAATGCCTGACTCTGTGAACTGCCCAAGCCCCTCAGCAGGAGCACCGGCTGCGCTAAAATCATCGTCTAGGTCAATCGAAAGAGTGTTACCGTCGACAGTAATAGTGAAACTTGTTTCATTTGGCGCAGAAAAATCGAGGTTCGTTGTGTCCAATGTTCCTTCGCGACGCGCAGTTTTGAACGTTACGATCTGGTCAAAGTTCACACTGCCTGTAACCGAGGTTAATGGATTCACCACCAAGTTCTTATTCGTGGCTTCAGTTGTTTCGAAGAGTATCTTGCCAGCGGCATCAATCGAGACGGTGACTTTGCCTAGTAGGCTAGCGCTAGTATCGATTTGCGACTGAATATAGTCTTCCAAAGCTTCGTTACCAGAGCCACTACCGCCACCCAATGCCAAGGCGGCAGTGCCCGAGTTAGTGAAATCTTTATCGATGACGATCGCTTTCGATGCACCATCCAATGTCAATGTGAAACCCGTGGGCGGTGCAGTCTTACCTTGCACATCGACCGCTGATACCACATTGGACGCTAAGCCTTGAATCGCCGTAATATTGATTCGTGAATCGTCACCGGCTAGAGCAGTTGTCAGTACAACACGATTGTTATCAAGCGTCACGTTAACCGCATTATTGTTGCCGGCTGTAAACCCTGCAGCCACCAATGCTGCGTCAACTGCCGCCACCACCGCCGCGCCATCGGCGGCATCAGCACCCGATAAATCGATAGCGGCAAAAGCGCCACCATTAACACTTATAGAGAAACCTTGTGGGCCACCTGCTGTATTAAACGCCAGGCCGCCTGATACGTTAGATCCGCCTGTAGTTGTTGCAGCCGTCGTACCAGAGAAGTCAGTGCCATCTGTTGAGATAGTGCCGCCGACTACTGCAGGTTGTGCCACACGGGCACCAAACTGAGGAGCACTCGATGCGCCAGAGTTCGACAATACTTTGCTACCAATCACGGATGAAGGCGCTGCTGAGGCATCGAGGTTGATGCGGCTACTCACCAATGACGTTGCCTTAGGAGCAATCTCACCGGTAGTCACGACCAAGTCAGTCAAAGGACCACCACCGGTTGGCTTACCATCTGCCGTTGCGGCAAAGCCTTGCAGCTTCTCGCCTAGGCTATTGACGATGTTGCCGTTCAAGTCCGTACCGAATGCACCAGCACGTGTGTAAACAGTGCCCGCATCACTTTTCAAGATGAAGAAGCCATTACCGTTAATGGCCAAATCAAGCGTGTTGTCAGTGAACGAGATATTGCCTTGCGAGTAGTTCTGCGCAATATTTTGCACCCCTACACCGCCCCCGGCTTGGTTCACGCCGCCGCCTAATACGGATGCCGCATAGACATCTGCAAACTCAGTGCGCGATGACTTAAAGCCGTTGGTGCTAGCGTTGGCAATATTATTACCAGTTACTGAGATTTCTTCTTGTGCTGCGTTTAGTGCGCTTAAGCCGATGTTGAAACTCATGATGTCACTCCGTTTTCAAAAATTCTTTGATGCTTTGCATTAATTAATCTGGATTACTTCTGACAGTGGTGTTGGTCCGACCCCTGCCAAATTAAGCGTCAACGCGCCACCTGGTTCTATCGTCACACTGTTCACGTTAGAGCTTAGGAACGTCGGCACGACTTTTGAGCCGTCGCCATCAGGGATCGCAACGCGGAATGTGTATTCACCGCTTGGGTAACGTTGATCGTTTGCATCCGTACCCGTCCAAATAAATTCATTGCGACCCGACTCTTGTGGTCCAAGATTAAAGCTATCAACCAAGCTTCCTGCTTGGTCGTAAACAGAAAGAACCGCAGAGTCAACGCTGCGAGGCACGTCAGCGATGATGCTTACCGCTCCCGTGCTCATCAACGCAGTTTTATCCGTTGCCACGTGCACTGGACGGCCCACCAATGAAGTCGCCTGTAAGTGCTGCGAAGACTGAAACGCCGTAGAGAAGTTCTCGAAGCTCGCCGACATTTTTTGCGCTTCTTCTAGTGAAGAGAACTGAGCAAGCTGCGCCACGAACTCACCATTGTCCTGTGGTTCTGTTGGGTCTTGGTTCTCTAATTGCGCCACGAGCAATTTCAGGAACTCATTGCGTCCCATCTCATTATTTTCTTTCGTCTCTGTTTGCTGCTTAGTCAGAGAGTAATCCGAAAGCACTTGGCTTAATGCGCTGCTGTTGACTTCACTCATGAGGGTCTCCTAATGACGCTCTTCTCTATCGTTAAATTCTGTTGTTTTGGTTCTACTGACCTAAAGTCAGCACCCGCTGCATCATCGTGCGGGCTGCATTCATTACATCCACATTCGCTTGAAACGAGCGCGATGAGGAAATCATGTTTGTCATCTCTTCAACGATGTTGACGTTGGGGTAATAGACGTAACCCTCGCCATCAGCCATTGGATGCTCCGGCTCATAGCGCTGCTGGAAAGGCGCGTCTGACTCGACAATGTCGAGAACCTGTACACCGAAACCCGTGCTGCCTTGGTTATCGAAGCCAAACTCATTGGCATTGGCAGGATTGAGCATTTGCGCCTGAATCGTTGCGAACACAGGCTGACGTGATCGATAAACTTCGCCGGCACTTGCCGCGGCGCTGTTGGCATTGGCCATGTTGCTTGCCGTGGTATTCAAACGAACGCTCTGCGCGCTCATTGCAGAACCGGAAATATCAAATATGGACATTAAGCTCATCGTTACTCTCCACGCAGCGCTTTCATCATTCCGGAAAATTTTCCGTTTAAAAATTGGAAGCTCGCTTGATGCTCTAAGGCATTGCGAGCGAAATTGGCATTCTCTAGCTGCTCATCCACTGTGTTGCCGTCTAGTGATGGCTGCAAGGGTGTGCGATACATCAGAGCCTGCTCACTAACAGGACCATTGCCTAAGCTCACTGTTGGGTCACTGATATGACGTGCGTTGCTCGTGCGCAAGGTAACTGCACTGGAGTCCAGACCCATGCGTTGCTTTAAGACGCTCGCAAAGTCTAAGTCGCGCGCCTTATACCCTGGGGTATCGGAGTTTGCGATGTTCGTGGCAATCACCTGGGAGCGCTGACCGCGCAGCAGCAATGCCTGTTCGTGTACTCCTAGTGCGTTGTTGAATGTAATCGCCATTTTGCCTCTGCCTAAGTTTGCCGTTGCCGCACTTTGGTGTGCTTTGCATAGCATTGAGCAATACCCGTGCCATAAATTTTTTACTATATTAATCAATAGGTTATAAAACATAAGCGAGGCTCACACGCAAAATCGGCAAGCGCTTTCCGCAAAAAGCGGCAAGCCTTTGTAAGGGCAAGGTGGCACTGCGCTGTAGACGCCATAAAACACGCCCTACAACAACGGCACATTAATTGCTTCACTAATTGCGAAATCACGAATTCAAGGCCAAAACAGCCGATTACGTGGCTTATCACCAGAAATTGCGCTGTTTTTTTGACACCCAACGGTGGTTTTGACGCTCAACAGTTCAATGGCAAGGAATAGATATGAAGGAAAGACACACAACAACACTAGCAGGACGCACGCTTGCGCAGCTCGCGCTGACGGTATGCGTCATAACGGCAAGCTCGGCGCTCTTTGCAGAAACAGGGCATCAGCAACTGAACTTTGCGGTGCGCGACTTTGTTGAATCTTTCTACACTGCCGACGAACTGCGCAGTGTCCATGAACGTGATGAACAGGACACAACTCGGCGCGTAGATATAGAGGTGAGCTCGATCGATCCGCGGCTTCCACTGGCCCTGTGTGAACAACCCCTTATTGCCTCACTCAATCAGAATCAACGCCCAATTGGCCGTATCAACGTAAAGGTTGAGTGCCAAGGGGCGGCGCCATGGACAAAATATTTGCCTGTCACTATTCATGTGTACGAAAAGGTGCTGACAACGACACGCCCATTAGCGCGCGGCGAAATCATTAGCGAAGCGGATTTTAACTTGCAGGAAACAGATGTTTCGATGCTTCGTTATAGCTATATCCAAGACCCAGCGCTGGCCCTAGGCATGGAAGTCAAACGCTCACTGAACGCCAACACGACCTTAATACAGGAAGCCTTAGAGGCCCCCACCCTCGTTAAACGTGGCGATACGGTGGTATTAAGCGCGAAAGCGGGAACGGTTGAGATCCGTCAACAAGGGGTCGCACTGCAAAGCGGTGAGCTAGGCAAACAGATTAATGTAAGAAACAGTAGTTCCGATAGAACAGTACAGGCCGTAGTCACCGGTTACGGGCAAGTCCAGGTTGGATTTTAAAGAAAGATAAGAAACTTAATTTTTTTCTAAAGTTTTTTTGATAATGGTCGCCAACTAAAGGGAGAGTAATTAAGATAGACATGTTTCACCGCTCACGCGGCGCATGAATTCTTAACGACATCCTGCAAATCAAGGTAGAAGTCATGACTGTAAGCACAATAGGTAGCAATGCAACACAGACCCCGACGGAGCAGCGTAGCAGCGGCACAGGCAGCGTTTCGCCTGTATCCATCAGCAACGCAGGCTCTCAACAGTCGGCGCCATCTGCAAGCAATGATACCGTGCAAATCAGCTCACAGGCTGCAGATCTGCGGGGCCTCGAGGCTCATATCAGCCAACTTCCCGATGTGGACACGTCACGTGTGACGGAGCTCCGCAACCAAATTGCCAACGGCCAATATCAGATCAACTATAGCGAACTCGCGGACAAAATCCTCGGTTTCGAAAACGATCTATAAAACCAGACTTTTAAGATAGTGCTATAAAAAGTCATCACGGCTGCGTTTTCGTGCCCGTGATTTTCGTGTGTTTACATTGGCTAGCAACAAGCGATTTGCTATTGGGAGCGTCAAATGAGCAAAGACTCCATGCAACAATTGTTAGAAAAAGACTTGATTAATTCCTCCAAACTTGAGAATTTGCTGCGCTGTGAACGTGAACAGCTCGAACAGCGTAATATCGGCGCATTGAATGAGACCTTGATTGAAAAGGCGCAACTCTTAGCTGATATCGAAGCGAACGACCACGCAAGACAAAAAATTCTGGCATCTTTTGGCGAGTCCACGGACAATGGGGGTCTGAGAGATTTTTGCGCACAAAATGGAATGGAAGCCCTCTACAAGGATTTGTTGAAGAATCTTCAGCAATGCTCTGATTTAACTAATATAAATGGTGCAATTGTGCACCGTAGCAAGCTGAATAATCGACGTCTTTTGGACATCATGCAGGGGAAAAGTTCCCAGCCTGGTCTGTACACGAGTCACGGTGATTCAAGCACGACTTCTAACTCACAGGCCATCGCAAAGGCTTGACGATTATAAGACTATTAAATGGCTTTGAACGACGGACCAGACCGCTACTACTATGGCGCTGGTGACATCTACAGTGTCTTGAGGGCGCTTCAAACAGAACGCAGCTTAGTCAACCTTCAGTTTGATGGCAGTGCGCAGCTCTATAACACCATGATTTTGGATGCCAATCTCCAAGAGCGTTACTTCTTGATTGACGAAGTGACACCGAGAGACGGGCACCGAAAGATTGATGAACGCACCAAATTTAGCCTACGAGCCAGTATTCACGGCATTAAGGTACACGCGAAAGACCTCGTCAGCGCCCGTACCCTCAGCAATGCCGACGGCATTTATTACCAAGTCCCCTTTCCTGCCAAAATGCTCTATATGCAGCGCCGCGAAGCCTTTCGCGCCTACGTGCCTGGCAGCATGAAGACCACTGCGCGCTTTAGCTCATTAGAACGCGAAGAAGACTTATTTGGCCGCGTGCTTAATATGTCGGCCACGGGGATTCGCGTAGGGTTTCCCGGGGAAGTGAAGCCCGATTTTGCGGCAATGGAAAAATTCAATATCCTCATCGACATTCATGTTCAGGAACAGGTTCTAGAGTGCGAGATAGAGGTCATCTATTTTCAATACAGCAAAGAGCGCAATCAAACAATGTGCGGATGCCGCTTCATCGAGCTGCCCCGTGCCTCACAGATCATCGTGAACCGCTTTGTAACCTTTTTGCAGCGCGAAGAACTCGTTTAAGCTCATTCAGAGTTTAGGGAATTCCGGCGTTAAGCTTTCTAAGCGCGGCAGATCCTCGGGTCTATCCACATCCCAGCGTGGCGCTAACTCCAACCATTTCAAACCCGCTGCACGTAAATTCTGCCTTGTTATCTCTAGCACCGAGGGAACGCCCCATTGCATGTCTGCAAACAGGCACGCAGGCACCTCACGTAGTCCTAACAAGACATAGCCCCCATCCTCGGCCGGCCCGATCACGATCGATTCTCCGCCCTCCAAAGCCTTCAGCGCTGACTCTAAATACGCAGCATCCACCGACGCGCAGTCTGCTCCCACTAAAACAACGTAGTCGCAGTGCTGCAAAGCCTCAGTGGCGGCATAGGCCATTTTAGCGCCTAGATCACCACCAACCTGCTCTTTAATATTCTTTATATTACATAGCGATAAAAAACAATCATCATGTAATGCTTTAGATTTATCTGCAGCGCCCTCTGCCGCAACCCAGAAGGTAGTTGGGCATAAATTGGCATCATTGAGCTTGTGAAACACATAGCGGATCAAGGCCTTGTGCAATGCCAAAGCTCCCGGCTTTCCTAAGGCTGCCTCCATGCGAGTTTTAACTTTGCCGAATACTGGCGCCTTGGCAAATAACGCCAAGCTTGCGTTGGGATAACGATAGTTCATTGCTTAGGCCTTATGCTTTTGCGCATCTTTAGTAGCGTACATCCCGTGCAGCTTGCTAGGCGCTACACCAAAGAAATACAGCGCCCGTATTTTCCACATCAGAAAGATAGTTCTCAGTACTCCGTGTTTTTCCCAGCGCCGGCTTGAGGTCGTCACTTTCGATCGCAAGCATACGGGTGCGGCTTTGCTTCGCAACAGCTTGCTGATGGCGACATCTTCCATGAGTGGGATATCAGGAAAGCCACCAAGTTGCTTAAACAGGCTGCGCCGAATGAAAATTGCTTGATCGCCGGTTGCCACGCCAGACACGCGGGAGCGCAGATTGATCATAAACTCAATCACACGAAAGACTGCCCGCTTGCCGCTCAAACGCACATCGTAACGCCCCCACACACACCCTAAACGTTTAAAGGCCTCTTCAATGGGGGCTAACCCCTCCTCAGGCAGCAAAGTGTCAATGTGCAAGAACAGCAGCACGTCGCCCATCGCCAATTGCGCCCCTGCGTTCATTTGCTTGGCTCGCCCTGCTTCACTGATGACCCAATGGTCAACCCAGTGAGCGAACCGCGCACCGCCATCGCCGTTTTCACCGCCCTCAACCACAATCAACTCATGGCCAGCCGCTCTAAAGTTTTGCAATAAGGGCAAATTACTGAGCAGCGCAGCGGCTTCGTTATAGACGGGAATAATAATGCTGATTTTTTTCATACAGTACTGAGCAACCGGCTAGGAATATAGGCAAGGGATTCTATGACAGCCCTCGTGCAATTACACTTTAAGGACTGCTGAATTGGCCAGAAATTACAAGAAAGCAAGCGCAAGATTGCGTGCAAAACGTTGCCGGACTCACAAAACCAACATTTATGTTAAAAATCGTACGATTCCTACCAATTTTTACCCTCAAGGGTCTATCTAGGGGCATTGGAAAGCGTGATAATGTGCGCCTTATCAGGGGCTAGAAATACGTGCAGGCAAAGACGCTTAGTTCAGCAATGGTTCAGCCAAAGCGCTTTAACCTACCCCTAGCAGTTACCGTGTAAAGATCGATTTCAATTTAATTTTGTCCATGGGGTAAGAAAACGGCCACAAACCCGTTCTCACTTCCAGAAGGAGTAAAAACTGATCTACACGCTTGAACAAAAATCCAAGCGATGCACAAAGGCCCCACCCCGACCTTTGCTCAGATCAGAACAGTATCAGCAATGAACGTTGAAAATTTCTATATTATTGCGACAGCACCAAACGAGCCGACACTGCAGGTTAATATTTCTGGGCCCTACCTTACCAGGCAGGCAGCAGAAGCAGATCTAAGCGCCGCTATTGGCGAAGCCGTCGATCTAGACCCTGCAGCAAAGGATTATGAATACAAGATCTCGAAGATCGCCTGCCAAAAGCCCGGCGTGATTCAGCATATGGCTTGCAATATGGGTCAAAGGCTCTAAGTTAGCGCATTAGGAAGATGTAACAAGGAAACCGGGGTATAAACGGAAGAAGACCCTGTTAGTGATGGGTTTTTGAATCGAGAGAGAGGTTTTTGTGAAAAAACTGGATCCGCTTCATCACATCAGCATTATCGAATCCCGCGGTACCAACTGTGCTTGGGTCCGCATTAAATACGACGAAAAGAGCTTTCAAGAGTCGTTCCCCTTCAAGAAGTACGGCGGCAAGGATAAAGCCATCCAAGCCGCGAAGAAGAAGCGCGACGAAGAAGGCAAGAAAATCTACGGCGAAAACTGGCCCTACACCAAGTTTAGCCCGCGCAAAGTCTCCCCACTCAACTCCTCTGGCGAAATCGGTGTTAGTTACTCCGAAAGCGACCACGCATGGGTTGCCACGTGGCAAGAGAACGCCAACGGCAAACGCCGCCAGCGCAACGCCTATTTCTCCATCAATAAGTACGGCGACAAAAAAGCCAAATCCCTGGCCGTCGCCCGTCGCCGAGCAGAAGTAGGCAACAACAAAATCGCGAGCTAACAAGGCCTAAAAATCCTGGGGCTGCCCCTCCGATCAAGACCTAGCAATTCTTGGGGCACCCCTTCGATCAAGATCTGGCAACATGTGGGAGCGGGCCTGCCCGCGATTCTTTCCACAAATGGTGGTAGTTTCGCGGGCAGGCCCGCTCCCACATAGTGGCACGATCTAGAATAGAGAGGCACTAACCAAGCAGGCTCACTCCCACACCTGTCTCTTATACACATCTCCGAGCCCACGAGACCTCTCTACATCTCG
>CAJXSF010000077.1 GCA_913061515.1 uncultured Gammaproteobacteria bacterium
GAGAGGTCTCGTGGGCTCGGAGATGTGTATAAGAGACAGGTTAATGGCAACGTAGAACAAAACGCTGACGAGACTAGCCCTAAGCCACGCAGAAACAGACGCCCTTCTGAGCGTCGCCGTGGTCGCGGTCGCAATAAAGACGCTGCTGAAAACACAGAGAACGCAGAAGCGGCTTCTGCAGAATCAACACCGGCTCAGTCTGATGCAGCGCCTGGTAGCGAAAGCCCTGTCGCTGAAAAGCCAAGCCAAGCGCCAGAAAAAGCCGCTGCAAAAGCACCAGCGAAAGAAGAAGCGCAAGCCTCTACTGAACCTGCGCCTGCGCCCGCACCTGCAAAAGTGGCCGAAACGCCAGCCGAGCCTGCAAGCGAGAAGGCAGAGCCCAAGCCAAAGAAAGAGAAAGTCGCTAAAGCGCAACCAAAGCCAGCACCAGCTGAGCAAGTCGGTGAGCCGCAAGCACAAGCGCCTACTCCTACCCCTGCGCCAGTTGCGGCACCAAAGCCTGCACCTGTTGCTGAGGTAGCGCCAGCCCCAGCACCTGAGAAGAAGCCTGAACCAGCGGTGCAAGAGGTGCCAGCACTAGCTGGGCGCGCTCCTAACGATCCTCGCGAGATCAAACGTCGCCGCTTAGCCGCCGAAGCAGCCGCGGCTGCTAAAGCAGCCCAGAGCAACAACGACGCAAGCGAGTAAGACCAACGAAAAAGGCCCCGTGACTTTGCAGTCACGGGGCCTTTTTTATGCTTGGGTGTTTTTCAACATCCAAAGCTCGATTTGCTTATAACTTCTCAGCGAGTTCTGGCAATACTTTGAATAGATCATCTACTAGGCCGTAATCTGCCACTTGGAAGATTGGCGCTTCTTCGTCTTTATTGATTGCCACAATCACCTTGCTGTCTTTCATACCGGCAAGATGCTGAATCGCACCGGAGATCCCCACAGCAATATACAAATCTGGGGCGACAATCTTGCCCGTTTGACCAACTTGCATATCGTTAGGCACATAGCCTGCATCAACCGCTGCTCGAGATGCACCAATCGCAGCGCCGAGTTTATCGGCTACTTTTTCGATTAGGGCGAAGTTCTCACCATTTTGCATACCGCGGCCACCGGAGATGACCACCGAAGCGGCCGTCAACTCAGGACGCTCTGATTGCGACAACTGCTCGCCAACAAAGCTCGAGATGTCTTGCGCTTTGACGATGTCTAGCGCTTCAACTGGTGCTGAGTTACCAGTCGCTTCACTCTCTTCGAACGCCGTGCTGCGCACAGTGATTACTTTGACCGAGTCGCTCGATTGCACTGTTGCCAATGCGTTGCCTGCGTAGATAGGACGCACGAAAGTGTCTTCACTGCGCACTTCAACGATGTCCGACACTTGCGCCACATCTAATAATGCAGCAACACGCGGCATCAGGTTTTTGCCCGTCGTGGTGGCTGCCGCCAAAATATGGCTATACGAAGCGCCGACCTCTGCGATCAACGCTGCCATGCTCTCAGGCAACTGATGCGCATAGGCGTCGTTATCAGCAACTAATACTTTGCCAACACCAGGAATGGCCGCTGCGGCTTGCGCTGCCGCGTCACACTGACTGCCTGCAACGAGAATGACAAGCTCTTGTCCTAACGCCTTGGCCGCAGTCACTGTGTTCAGTGTTGCTGGCTTTAATGCGGCGTTGTCGTGCTCTGCTATGACTAAAACACTCATGA
Organism: uncultured Gammaproteobacteria bacterium; assembly: GCA_913061515.1. Classification (GTDB taxonomy): domain Bacteria; phylum Pseudomonadota; class Gammaproteobacteria; order Pseudomonadales; family Pseudohongiellaceae; genus UBA5078. The sequence continues at coordinate 1,705 of CAJXSF010000077.1, forward strand.
AATACCCTTTTAATTCATGCCAAATAGAAACATGCCTAGTGCGATTAAATCACCTTGGCTTCGGACTTAAGTTTGCTGATTAACTCATCAACGCTGGCGACTTTGATACCAGCGGAACGCGCAGGAGGCGCAGAAACACTAATAGTCTTCAAACCAGAGCTGACATCAACGCCTAACTCTTCTGGCGTTACCGTATCGATAGGTTTCTTTTTTGCTTTCATAATATTGGGCAAAGAAGCGTAACGTGGTTCGTTCAAGCGCAGGTCAGTTGAGATCACCGCAGGCAAACTCAATGAAACGGTTTGCTCACCGCCGTCGATCTCTCTGACCACTGTGAGTTTGCCATCGGCAAGCTCTACGCCACAGGCGAAAGTCCCCTGAGGCATATTCGTGATCGCTGCTAGCATTTGTGCCACTTGGTTGTTGTCCGAGTCAATCGACTGCTTGCCTAGCAATACGAGGTCGATACCCTCTTTCTCTACAATGCTCTTTAGCAGTTTAGCCACTGCCAGTGGCTGTAAGCCGTCCTCTGCCTCGACGTGAATGCCACGGTCGGCACCTAGGGCTAGCGAGGTGCGAATTTGCTCTTGGCAAGCTTTCTCGCCAATCGAGACCACGATGATTTCATCAGCTTGGCCTTTCTCTTTGATACGAATCGCTTCTTCTACCGCGATTTCGCAGAATGGATTGATTGCCATTTTGGCATTAGTCAGCTCGACGCCGCTGTTATCTGCCTTTACACGAACTTTAACGTTCGCATCGACAACACGTTTGACTGCCACAAGAATCTTCATGGATTCTCCACTGTTAGGTGAAATTAATAGAGTGTGCGAGTGCGCGCTTCGATTTGATAAATCCTTTTTACCAGATCACGCGGGAATGCCCCGAAAAGGGGTCAATGATGCCGAGTTTATGCCGATGCGTCAATATTGCAGTGCGGCAATGACTTTCTTGGATGGGCATTTACGCTTTAATTTGACATTTTATTGTCAATAATCTGTTGCTTCATTTTTTTCAAAACCTGCCGATACAGTTTTTAACAATGCACTGCACCTAATTTGAAGGGTTCAAATATGCCACGCTCAGTCATTAAAATTATCGCTATTAGTCTTTTTACTCTGACCCTCAATGCTTGTGGGTTCGCCACGGCACCGGTAAGCCAAGGCATTGCCTATGCGGGTAAAGGCGCTGTGAAAGGCGTTGATACGGGGCTGGTCTATGGAAAAGTCGCAGCGAAGAAGAGTAAAGACGCTGCAATGTATGTGCGTGAAGAAGCGGTAGAAGGCTTTAAGCCCGCACAAAGAGACCCTGCGGCGCGCGGTAGCTTAAGACCCCGTTAGACGGCGCCTAAATCAAACCGGGTGCCCGCGCTGTGCAGCACAAGCCGTTCGCCGTCCTGGGTTTTCTCGATATCGGCATAATCCACTAGCTGATAGAACACATTGCGCGACAGCAGCGCTTCTAAACCATTACGCACTTCTAACACTGGGTGCGGCTCCCCTTCCCGCGTATCAAAGCGCAATCGATGCTCTGCATCGGCAAATACCTTCTCGCCAGTATTCAAGCTAAAGGCTAAACGCCGCTCATCGCCATGGCCCTCACTGTCCACCACCGTCGCAACAAAAGGGCAATCATCTACTTGGATCCCAACGCGCTCGACAGGGGTGACCAAACAGAAGCTTCCATCTTCCTCACGGCGTAGCACCGAGGCAAACAATTGCACCATGGCGGGACGCCGAATGAGTGAGCCATCATGATACCAACGTCCATCGCTAGCGATGCGAATATCAATCTCACCGCAATAAGGTGGGTTCCATAGATGAACTGGGGCTGGGCCTTTAAACTGGCTTAGACTGCTTAAGATGTTTTGTGCATCAACTCGATTGTCTTGCATGATTATCTTCTATCCGCTTAACAACACCGAGGTATCACGGTACCAGAGAACTCACATAACGGCCAACTGCACTGGCGAGCAATCGTTGCGGGTTCTCATCGTAGAGATCAAGAATCCCCGCGCGTGTGTCGATCGACACTACATCGAGAATACGGCCACTGGTCGAATCTAATAGGGTTAATTGCAAACGAGCACGGTCTAGCCCGAATGCGCCGCCCATATTCTGTGCCTTGCGGTAGCGTAGCGCATCGGCAATTTCTGACCATGTTCCAACAGTGTCTTCCCAGACATAAATGCGCGGATAAACCACGAAATCGATGCGATTTTGCAAGGCACTTTGGCGTGCGTCAAAAAGGCTTTCTGTGCCATTGGCCCTCATGACCCTCGGAAACTGGCGACCAATCTCACTGGCTAATAGATCGGCTAGTTGATCCTCAACTATGGCATTGGAGTTGCCAACGGTGGCCATGGCTTTATCAGAGCTTAAAACGGCTTCTGACATATTCGACATGCCGCTTAACGCGACATAGAAGCTGGTGTCCTGCCCCAACACCCAGTTGCTATTACGCTGAACACGGTGGTCGGGAATTAGGCCCGTGGCGCCGGTAGCGGCGACGCCTTGATTATAAAGATGATGGACATGTCCGCAGCCACTCAAGGCAAAGACACATAAGAAGAAACACACGCGCATCAACATGACGCTCACCCTCTGCTAGGTAAAAATCGGCAAGGTTTCGCCGCTTTTCTACTGAAAATTGCAATTAATGAAGTGTTTGCAACTAACTTGCCAACTCGTCGAACAAGCAGCATAAGGCTGAACAATGCTTGGGCTTACATTTCCCGGACGCGAGAACAGCGCCGACAGCGGTACACATGGTCAGTGCCCGTTAGCACCATGATCTGAGGTGGCCATGTGCATTTGCACAATAAATAGCCCATTTTTTGCGCCATTTCGATTTCCATTAAGCGGTCTTTTATATTGTCCGAACCGCGTAATTCTGGCTCTGGGCTGTGCACAACATTGGTTAATTTTGGCACTAATTTAACCGGTTTCTCTTTAGGGTGTTCTATTGGCGGTTCAGCCTGCGCTGCTGCCGGTATCGTCAGTTCCACCTCAAGGTCTTCAGCAGGCTCGTCAATGCTAGCCGGCTCAGCGACTCTACTCGGCTTATCCTCCACCACCTCATCAAGCGATAACTCGGGAATAACACGCTCTTTCGCTACAGGTTTACTAGGGCGCGCCGCATCACTGGCGCGGCGCGTCTCCTCACTACTCAATTCAATCGACTCAATGTCAAGATTGTAGTCGCTTGCACGACGCGTCTTGTGCTGTGCAGCGTCTTGTGGGGAATCATCAGGGTGTGCGGGAAATGGCTCGTCATCCCAACCTGATTCTTCCAAAAAGGCCTGTAGCTCACTCAAATTCATTGTTTGAAGCTCTTACTCATATCGGGGTCCAAGTCATAGGGACGAACTCGATTTAAGACAACGCGAGGCGTTGGAATATCATCACCCTGCAGACGAGATAGCTCCACAGAGATCTCTTCGGCTTTACTAAGACCCGCTTGAACAACATACAATACATCGCTACACAGTCGCGCTAAGACTAGCGTATCGCTGACTTCGCGAAGCGCTGGCGCGTCGATAACGATCGTATCAAAGCGACGCTCTAACATTTCTAACACTCGTGCGAAACGCTTGCTCGACAGCAATTGCTCAGGGTTAGGCGGCAACACCCCAGAAGGGATCGCGTGAATGTTTTTACCTTGTATTTGATGGACGCAATCGCGCATTTGCGCAGCCCCAGCAATCAAATGCGAAAGTCCCGCTGCCCGCTCTGGCAATCCTAAGAAAGACGTTTCGTTGCGCATATCGGCGTTTATCAACAAGACTCTTTCAGATTTGGCCATTGTGAAGGCGAGATTCATCGCGATTGAGGAAACGCCCTCGCCTTGCTCACTCGAGGTCACCAAGACCACACGCCCGCGGGGAAATTGCTCCAAGGGGTCATGCGTTGGTCGCGCCATCTGCAAGCGAGCTCGCAAGATGCCTACATAGTGAGCGTATTCGCGGTCCGTCAAGAATTGTGCAGGCTCGCTTAGATTCAGCGCCGGAAGTATGCTGACACAACTATGACCCAACATCGATTCAACGTCTTGTTTAAACTCAACTGTGTCACGGCGCTGGAAACGTAAGGTCAACACGAAAGCTGGCACGGCAACTGCGCTTAAATAGCCCAACAGAACCCACCACGGTTCCATCTGTTCAATAGGAAGACGCGGCAGGTTGGCCTCTTTCATCACCTTAGCGGAAATCAGATTCTGCAAAGATTCATCATAAGTCTTGATTAATTGCGCCATCAACGTTGTCTCAAGCGAAGGCTGTGCTGAAGTGGACTCGCTTTGGCGAAGCTGTCGGCGCATCTGTTCGACACTATCTTGTACCGCCACTGGCGGCATCAAGTCACTGAGCACTTCGGCCGCTAGTGCATCGGGCACGCGGTCACCAACATCGTTACTGCCAGGCACAGGCGCTAAAGTCACGCTTTCTAGTTTTAGCAACAGTTGCTCGGCGGCCCGTTTGATCTGCTCTAACTCTGCACTGTGCGTGTAGTCGACATAGGCTTTGGCCACAGCATTCGCACCCAATTGTGCATTGACTGGGTCGGCGGCTTTAAAGCGCACAGACAAAAGATAGGTTTGTGGAATGACGTCTACTTCGAGGTTATAGCGATAATCCCCTGCCACGGCAGAGGAGGCAGCGATCTCTTTTTGCGTGTTCATCAAAACGGCGACTTCTGTGCCGTCAGGCGCTAGGCCGATGCCAGAATTGCCCGCTTGGACTTCAAGCATCGCTTGCGACTCGAATGTTGGGGTCGCGAATAAACCGTACATCGCAATCACTAATGCCACTGGCAGGCCAGCCAACATTATGGCGCGTGAATGCGCCCGAAGTGGCCACCACCACTTGGGCTTTTGCTCGACACTTTTAAAATGATTGGTGTTTTCACTCACGCAATGAGCGCTCCAATATTACAAAAACAAGTCCCGTCTTGTTAAAGATGGACTCAAAATTATACAACAAGCAACTGGAATAATTGATAAAACTGTTGGTTTATTTTAAACCAATTGTCCACAAGCTCCGTTCGCTGTTCCTTAGTGTTACTCTTCCATTTATATTATATCGACCGCACAACGCGTAGCTTGAACATAATCTTCGCTATTGGAGCTAATTTTGCCACAACCCGATCAATCGCTTTACTTGTCCTTACTGCGCGATGGAACCCCGATGTTAGATGTAAGAGCACCAATCGAGTTCAACAAAGGGGCATTTCCTAGATCACACAATATTCCATTGCTCGAAGACGGTGAGCGCAGCGCTGTTGGCACCGCCTATAAGCGTTCAGGGCAAGAGGCGGCCATTGCCCTTGGCAATCAATTAGTGTCAGGTGCGATCAAAGAGGCGCGCATCCACGCATGGATTACATGGTTTAGGGCAAACCCAAATGCATGGCTATACTGTTTTCGCGGTGGTCTGCGCTCCAACACCGTTAAGCAGTGGTTAGCGCAAGCCGGTGTGGACATTCCCTTAGTGCCGGGGGGCTATAAGGCGATGCGGCAATTCCTAATCGACACCATCGATCAAGCGAGCGCAACGCACCCTTTCGTGATCATCGCTGGACCAACGGGCTCGGGGAAAACTCATCTGTTAAATGCCTTACAGCGCTCCTTGGACCTAGAGGGTTATGCCCATCATCGAGGCTCAGCCTTTGGTAGCCAGTTAGGCGGTCAACCAACGCAAATTAATTTTGAGAACGCCTTGGCAGTTCGTCTTCTAGGCTTGCAGCAATTTGCTGGGCAAAGCCTGTTCATAGAAGACGAAAGCCAGGCAATAGGTTCATTATCGGTCCCCTATCATCTGCATAGCGCAATGAAAACTGCGCCAATCGCTTTGATAGAGGAAAACACGCAGTTTCGCACGCGCACAATTCTCAATGACTATATTCGCGACAACCTGCAGCACTTTAAACAAGCCGATCCGGAAAACGCCTTTGAGAACTTCTCCCAATACTTAAACCAAGCATTGGCGAAGATTCAGCGCCGGCTTGGGGGGGAACGCTACGAACAGATCAAGGGTTTGATGGACACAGCCTTAGCTACACAGCAACGTGATGGCGATACCCAGCAGCATGCGCTGTGGATAGAGAGATTACTGACTGATTATTATGACCCGATGTACAGCTACCAACTTGCTAAACGCCGCGAACGGGTCATTTTTCAGGGAGACTCGCACGCTTTTTTAGCGTGGGCCGCCGAACATCGCTAATGCAGTATTAAGTGCCGGCGACCGCGAAAATGCCCGGAGCATTACGCAAATAACCTTTGTAGTCCATGCCGTAGCCAAACAGATAACGATCTGGCGCATCGAGCCCAGTGAAGTCGGCACGCAGCAATTCCTTATGACGGCGATCATGGTTTTTATCGATCAGCACAGCGTTGTAGACGCGGTTGGCCCCTTGTTGACGGCAGTATTGATTGATCTTCACTAAGGTATCGCCTTCATCGAGAATGTCATCGACGATCAAGACAGTGCGCCCGGCTAAATCTGTGGATGGCTCAGCTTTCCACTGCAATTGCCCACCACTCAGTTTTTCTCGGTAACGGCTCGCGTGCAGGTAATCAACCTGCAATGGAAAGTCCAACTGCGTGAGCAACTCCCCTGCCACAACCAAAGCACCGTTCATTACGCAGATAAAAACTGGGTTGCTATGGGCGAGCTCAGTCTTGATCTCTGTGGCCAGTTTAGCGATCGCGTGTCGCACTTGTTCTTGGCTGAACAGACAATCGGCGTGCTTCATGACATCACGCACTTCATCTAACATGAGCTTCTCCTAACATGGCATCAACAACCGCTTTAGACTGCACCCAGCGGTCTGAAGCAAAGAGAGTTTCGCGCGACCAGTTCTGTCGAGCTAGCATGCGTCCAATCCTAGGGTTCAAAGGCAGCGCTAGCGTCTCAAGATGCGATTTGGCTGCCAAGGCGAGCTGTGGATCATTACACACTAGCACCATGTCACATCCAGCCTTTAAAGCGGCATCAACGCGCTCTTCTATGCCACCAGCAGCGGCGGCACCGGCCATCGCCAAATCATCACTAAAGATAACCCCGTCAAATTGCATTTGCTCTCGCAAAACCTCTTGCAACCAAAACGCCGAAAAGCCGGCGCAGTGTGGGTCCACCTGTGAATAAATCACATGGGCAGGCATGACCGCATCGAGGTGTCCCTTACTCAATTGAAACGCTGCTAAGTCAAAGGCTTCTATTTCGGCATAGCTGCGCGTATCGATCGGCAATGCAATATGGCTATCGGCTTCGACACTGCCGTGCCCTGGAAAGTGTTTGCCCGTGGTGGCCATACCAGCCTCATGCATGCCCTCCATGAAGGCATTGGCCAGCTCAGAAACCTGTTTTGGTGAGTTGCCAAAGGCGCGATCGCCGATTACCTCACTGCGTTCAGTGTTGATGTCGAGGACAGGGGCGAAACTCATATCGATCCCTGCACTGAGCACTTCTGCCGCCATCAACCAACCGACACTTTTAGCGTTATAACAGGCCTGCGTGGCATCTTGCTCCCACAGCTTGGCGAACGCGCGCATCGGGGGAAGACGGGTATAAGCCTCGCGCAGCCGCTGTACTCTGCCGCCTTCTTGGTCAACGGCAATCAATAGATTCGGATTACACGACTTAATTTGTGCACACAAGGCACGCACTTGCTGCGGGCTTTCGTAGTTACGGGCAAACAGAATCACCCCCCCGACCACTGGGCTGCTAAGCACTTCGCGCTCGGCGTCAGACAAACTAGTAGCTGATACATCTAGCATTAACGCCCCAAGGGCTGGGGTGGTGTCATTGCGGCTTTGCTGCGAATCAGGCTTAGTCATGTCGATGTGGCCTCCAAGGCCAACGCACAAAATTGTGGGGCGAGGCCCGCACTTGGAAATGGGGGCGAATTATCACAAATTCGATGAAAGCGAGTAAAGCACTTGTCATTGCGTAATGACTGTATATACTTACAGCTACTTATTTTCAATGAAGGCGGTGATTGCATGATCAAACTCACACCTCGTCAAGCCGAAATTCTTGCGTACATCAAAGACTACCAGCAGGAAACTGGCTTCCCTCCGACGCGTTCCGAGATCGCCAAGAAAATGGGCTTCAAATCGCCCAACGCCGCAGAAGAACATCTGCGCGCCCTCGAGCGCAAACAAGCTATCGAGATGGTGCCTGGCACCTCACGCGGGATTCGCCTGCCGGCTCCCGAACATGTTGGACTGCCTATTGTTGGGCAGGTGGCAGCAGGTGAGCCTATTTTGGCAGTTGAGAGCATCGACGATTATTGCGATATTCCCCCAAGTTTTTTTAAACCGTCGGCCGACTTTCTGCTTACCGTCAAAGGCAATAGCATGATCAACATTGGCATCAACGACGGCGACTTATTGGCCGTGCACAAAACCAATACCGCCGTCGACGGCGACATCATAGTCGCTCGTATCGATGAAGATGTCACAGTCAAACGCTTATTGCGCGGTGGCAGTAAACATCAATTGCAGCTAATTGCTGAGAACGATGATTTCGCCCCGATTGAAGTCGATCTGCGCGAACAGAATTTCGCAATTGAAGGGATTAGTGTTGGCGTGATTCGCCGGAGTATCTAAAGCAACAGTGCAGAAGAGCGTAACTCTTCTGCACTGATCTCGCATTAGGCCGCCCTATTTGCTCTCGACGACCCACTTACCGTTCTTATAAAAAGCCTTCCAACCCGTCGCTTTGCCATTTTCTTCGGTCAGCACATACTGCTCCGCCGTTTTGCGGCTATAGCGCACTACCGTAGGGTTGCCATCGCCGTCTTTTACTGGCGCACTCATCAAGAAATGATACTTTGGATCGATCTCGTCTTTGTGTGGCAATAATTCAGACACCAATGGGGCACGTGTCTCACGATTCTTCGGAAACTTACTTGCAGCCAAGAACAATCCAGCGGCACCGTCACGAAGCACGTAATGGTCGTCGACTTTTACGCACTGCAACTCTGGCATTGGCACAGGAGGCATCTTGGGAGGCGCTGCTTGACCACTGCGCAGTAACTTACGTGTGTTCTTACACTCTTCGTTCGTACAGCCAAAGTACTTACCGAAACGACCCGATTTGAGCTGCATGTCCGCGCTGCACTTATCGCATTCGATGACAGGGCCTTCGTAACCCCGAATTTTGAAGCTACCCTCTTCAACTTCATAACCCGAACAATCGGGGTTATTGCCGCAGATATGCAGTTTGCGTTTTTCGTCGATCAAATAGCTGTCCATCGCCGAATTACAGATCTTGCAGCGTTTACGCTGGCGCAATAGGACGTTTTCGGCTTCCTCTGCTTCTTCAGCGTCATCGGTGCTAATCGCCTCTTCACCGGGGGTGAGATTGATCGTCGACTTACAACGCTCTTTCGGTGGCAATGAATAACCAGAACACCCTAGGAAAACCCCCGTAGAAGCGGTTCGGATTTGCATAGGACGGCCACACTTAGGACACTCGATATCGGTGTCCGTCGGGTTATTGGCACGCATTCCTATGGCGCTATCTTCAGAGGCATCAGCTAACTGCGCGCTAAAGCCTTTATAAAAAGTATCGAGAACTTTTTTCCACTCAAGACGCCCTAGAGCAACGCCATCCAAGTTGTCTTCCATCTTGGCGGTGAAGTCATAGTCCATGAGGTCGGAGAAACTTTCGCTCAAACGCTCGGCAACGATATCGCCCATTTTTTGCGCGTAGAAACGACGGTTCTCGACCTTCACATAGCCACGCTCTTGAATAGTCGAGATGATTGCTGCATAGGTTGAGGGCCGGCCTATTCCGCGCTTTTCTAACTCTTTTACCAAGCTCGCTTCAGTATAACGTGCCGACGGTTTTGTGAAGTGCTGCGAAGGGTCTAGTTTGTCCAGAGATAGCCTTTCGCCAACTTCAACACTTGGTAGAACCACGTCTTCTTCTTTGCTCGGCAAAACGCGCATATAGCCATCAAACTTCATGATGCGGCCTTTGGTGCGCAAGTCGAAATCACCGGCTTTGACCGTGATTGAACTACTGAGGTATTGCGCTGGTGGCATCTGACAGGCCACGAAGTGCTGCCAGATTAACGCGTACAGACGCTCTGCATCGCGCTCCATTTTGTCCAAGTTCGTCGCTAAAAGATTAACATCGGTCGGGCGTATCGCCTCGTGAGCCTCTTGGGCACCTTCACGGGCGCTATAACGCAGAGGATTCTCTGGCAGATATTCTTTCCCAAATTGACTACCGATGTAGTCACGGCACATGGCTAGGGCGTCGTCGCTTAAATGCGTCGAGTCCGTTCTCATATAGGTGATATAGCCCGCTTCATATAGCCTTTGCGCCATCGTCATTGTCTTTTTCACACCGAAGCCCAGACGAGTACTGGCCGCTTGCTGCAGTGTCGAAGTAATAAGTGGTGCTTTCGGCTTCGACGAGGTCGGTTTGTCTTCGCGCTTAGCCACTTCAAAATCTGTCTCTTATACACATCTGACGCTGCCGACGAGCGATCTAGTGTAGA
>CAJXSF010000078.1 GCA_913061515.1 uncultured Gammaproteobacteria bacterium
GGCAGCGTCAGATGTGTATAAGAGACAGCGCCTGCCGCTTCATCGGCATTGTGCATCGGGTACACCAAGACACGGCCATTACCATGTTGCAATGCAGCTTCAATCGCCTGACCTAATCGTTCGCGGTTCTCAGGGGTAAAACGCAGGCGGTCCTGTATTACTTCAACCGTATCCCCCTGACGGTTTTGGATACGCGTATACCCTTGTTGCGCGAGCAACTGCACGATCTCTTCTTCGGCAAAATTATGGGGCACTCGAATAGGCAAGCACACGTGAATTCTTTGCTCGCTTGCCAGTTGTGCTTCTAAATCTTTAATGATGCTGTGCGGGGTATCTTTGCGCACGGGGCGTGAGCAGTGCGGGCAGTGCAACGTTGCTAAGCGTGCGAAGGCGAGTTTTAGATAATCGTTAAGCTCGGTCATCGTGCCCACGGTCGAGCGTGAAGTGCGCACGGGGTTGCTCTGATCGATCGCAATCGCAGGGGGAATACCTTGCACGCTGTCTACGGCCGGCTTGTCCATGCGGTCAAGAAATTGCCGCGCATAGGCTGAGAAGGTTTCCACATAGCGGCGCTGCCCTTCGGCATAGATCGTATCGAAGGCCAGAGTCGACTTGCCCGACCCGCTGACCCCAGTCACCACAATCAATTTTCCGGTAGGAAGGCTAAGGCTTAAATTCTTCAGATTATTCTGGCGAGCACCGTTGATGACGATGCTGTCTTTCGGGGTTTTAGCGGGGAGCTTGGAGGTCATGGGCTGCTAAGTCTCATATTCAGATGCTGTAATAATATACAGTAAGGTGGTCAAAAAGCACAATCGATGTTCAGTTGAGTGAATTCGCCAATATGTGAGTAGTTTGGCAAAGAATTTTCGTTTTTCTAATGCGGAAAATAAAAAATAATTAATAAATACAGTGTGTTATTCGAAAATAAAAAGTTGGCGCATTTTATGCTAATTCTCTTGAAAGCAATTAATAGCCAGCAGAGCTAAACGTTTTCGCTGATCACCGAGACAAACCTAACACTGAGATAACAAACATATTGGAGATTTCCGACAATGGAAACACTGAAAAGTAAATTTGGCCTGAAATACACTAAACACATCAGCGTGGTGGGCGGGTTTTGCATGTTGTTATTGCCCATGGTGGTGTTGGCTGATTCCTGCACCTATGAAGAGGAATTGAATTTTACGCTTCCCACTTCCGCAATTGCACAGCTCGATTTAAAAGCGGGTGCCGGTTCGCTCTACATTACCGGTGAGGCAAATACGGATGAAATTAGCGTTGTTGCCCACGTCTGTTCTAGCCGTAAGAGTGGGCTAGAAGGGATGGGCGTCGAACACGTGGTGCGCGGTGACACGCAATACCTATGGACAGAAATCCCAGAACAACGGGGTGTGTTCTGGACGAGTAATAACACTTATATCGATCTAGAGATTGTGATTCCAGAAGGTTTTGATCTGCGCGTGCAGGATGGCAGCGGCGTTATCGATATTCGTGGCGCGGGCAATCTCGCACTAGATGATGGTTCTGGTGACGCGAGGCTATTCGGTATTACTGGCGATGTTAAGGTCGATGACGGCTCGGGCAACCTGACAATTCAAGAAGTCGCGGGCAATGTCTCTGTCGACGATGGGTCTGGAAGTTTGCTCATTGAGCAGGTGCAGGGCAGTGTCGATGTTGACGATGGCTCGGGTCGATTGAAGATTCATAATGTGCTCGGAGTAGTAACGATTCGTGATGGCTCAGGTGACATTGATGTGCGTGAAGTTGGAGAAGAGCTTCGTATTGTCGAGGCAGGCTCTGGAAATGTGCGCGTCGACGGTCGTCGGGGTTATCCTGAGGTGTCTTCGGCCCGTTTGTGATTTGGAATGAGCGGGCGTTCTATTTTGCCCAATCCCTTACGCGAGCGCTTTTGAACTGCTAATATCGCGCCTTTGTTTTCTCAGGTCGAAAGCGGTTCACCGATGGAAGTTCTACTCGCTTGTCTCGTCATCGTGATGGGTGCCTTTGTTCAGACTGCTATTGGCTTTGGCTTGGCAGTGATCGCGGCACCCATTCTCTATTTTATTGACCCCTATTACGTGCCGGCACCCATTACGGTGTGTGCTTTGGTGCTATCGGTATTAAATGTCTACAGTTATCGTGGGCAAGTGTCTTTTCGTGGGCTAGGCAACGCTATTATTGGGCGTATACCAGGGTCTTTGCTCGGCGGGGCGATGTTGTTGTGGATCGACAAAAACTGGCTCGCCCTATGGATCGGTCTGTCGGTGCTAGGGGCGGTAGGGGTCAGTTTAACGTCTTTGCGTTGGCAGCCCACTCCGGGCCGTATGATGTTTGCTGGGTTTATGTCAGGCTTTATGGGGACGAGTTCATCAATTGGTGGGCCACCCATGGCCTTGCTGTGGCAGCATCAAGAGGTCAATCTCATTCGCGCTAATCTAGCGGCGTTTTTTACGATTAGTTGTTTGATGTCTTTGGCAGTGTTGACGCCCCTGGGGCAGTTTGGGAGTCGGCAAATGCTGTTGGCATTGCCCTTATTACCGGCAACCGGTCTTGGCTTCTATCTTGCCCGGCATAGCATGCGCCGCGTGCCACACCAAAAACTGAGAATTGCTTCTTTGTCGCTTTGCTCAGTCGCTGGTATGGCGGCGGTGCTGTCGTTCTGGTTCTAGCTTTATAGCGGCGCGCTAAACTCTGGAAGACTATCGACGCCAGATTCCATGCTCGCTTTTAATGCCAGTGTACGTGGCAAAATCCTTTCGAAATAGAAGCGCGCAGTGACAAGTTTTTCTTTATAGAAAATCGTGTCGGCTTCAGAAGGGTTATTCTCTAACGCTTGGCTAGCCACCTGTGCTGACTGCGCCCAAACCCATGCCAATACTGTGTAGCCCGAATACATCAAGTAGTCGTAGGCGGCCGCATTGACCTCGTCAGGGTTTTTCATCGCCTTCATGCCAATGCTTGTGGTGATATCGCTCCAACCCTGTAGTTGTTTCTGTAACGCCCCCACATACGGCGAGCTTGGGTTTTGCGCACAGAAGCCCATGATCTCTTTCACTAATGGCTCTAGTGCTTTGCCGCGGCTGGCCAAAATTTTACGGCCGAGCAGGTCGAGCCCTTGGATGCCGGTAGTGCCTTCGTAAATCGAAGTGATGCGAGCATCGCGGAAGTGTTGCTCTTGACGCCATTCTCGAATGTACCCATGCCCGCCGAAGACTTGAATGCCGTAGCTTGTTGCCTCCATGCACACTTCAGACAAGAAGCCCTTAGCGATAGGGGTCATCAATGACAGCAGTTGCTCTGCGTTGGCTTTGGCTTCTTCGGAATCACTATAAGTTTCAATATCCGCTTGCTTGGATAAATAGTAACTCAGCGCGCGGCCGCCTTCGCCGAAGGCTTTTTGGGTTAACAACATGCGCCGCACATCAGGGTGAACGATGATTGGGTCTGCCGCGGCCTCTGGGTTTTCGCGCACGGTGCCACGGAACTGCACACGCTCACGCGCATAGGCTAGGGCGCTTTGATGCGACGCTTCGATCTGCGCTAGGGCTTGTTGAGCCACACCCATGCGTGATTCATTGATAAACGTGAACATGCAGCTCATGCCTTTGTGGGGCGGGCTGATGAGATAGCCTTTCGCATCGTCAAAATTGATTACGCAGGTGGCATTGCCGTGGATGCCCATCTTGTGTTCGATAGAGCCACATCGCACACCATTGCGATCGGCGACATTGCCCGCATCATCAACATTAAACTTAGGCACGATGAAGAGCGAGATGCCTTTAATGCCTTCTGGGGCATCGGGCAGGCGCGCTAAAACGATATGGACGATATTGTCAGTGAGGTCATGTTCACCCGACGAGATGAAGATCTTGCTGCCAGAGATTGCATAGCTGCCATCGTCCTGTGGCTGCGCTTTTGTGCGCAATAGGCCGAGGTCAGAACCGCAATGGGCCTCGGTCAAACACATTGTTGCCGACCACTTGCCAGCGATTAGCTTTGGTAAAAAGCGTGCTTTGAGTTCGTCATTAGCGTGTGCGGCAATGGTTTGGATGCCGCCCATGCTCAAGCCTGGGTACATCGTCCACGCGTGGTTGGCGGTGGCGCAAATTTCCATACAAAAGCCCGCTAAAGAGGCGGGCAATCCTTGGCCGCCTAACGCTTCTGGCATGGCTAATGTGGTCCAACCATTGGCAATGTATTCGTTATAGGCGTCTTTAAAACCGGGCGGCGTTGTGACTTCGCCATCTTTCCAAGTACAGCCGACATCATCGCCAACACCATCAAGTGGTGCTAACACGTCTTGCGCAAATGCAGCAGCGCTTTCGATGATGGCTTCTACGATATCTGGTGAGGCTTCACGGCCTTGCGCAAAGCTTTCGTAATGGCTTGGAAAATCAAGAACTTCGTCCATTTGAAACTTCATGTCTCGAATAGGTGCTTGGTACTGCGACATTGACTACTACCCCCTTTAAAGTAATTAGTGTCAAAATAAAGCCTGCTGCAATCACATACAGTGCTGCTTACAGCATAACATGGAAAAAAACGTCTTATCTGCCACCAATGACCATCAATAAAGCTGTATAATTGCGCCGCTCTTGAGATTACACTTGATAGCGCATTGACGGAGAATAAGACCAAGATGAGTAGCTGGCCAGAAAACATCAACATACAAGCGTTCCGCGAAACTTGGGTATTGGAAGGCGAACCTCTTTGGGCTCGTGTATTTGATACGCACCGCGAAAAAATGCAGATCAAAAACCCGCAAATCGCCTTGGGTAATCTAGAAAAAATATTTACCTGCACGTTCAAGTTGGCCAACAGCAAAGGCTTTCAAGCGATGAGCCTGCGTGACTTGTCTCGCGAAACTGGCATTAGCATGGGCGGCTTGTATGCCTATATCGGTAGCAAAGATGATCTTGCTGCGGCCATAGAAGAAGTCCTGCGTAAAACCATCGATGACGTGATGTCTGATCAAGCCGTCATCAGCCTGTCGCCAGTGCATCGCCTAAAAGCCATTATTTATGGCGACATCTTCATGAATGAGATCATGCACCCTTGGTATTATTTCTGCTATCTAGAAGCCAAAGGCTTATCCCGTGAGCAGCGTGAAGCGGCCATGGCAATGGAGCTAAAGTTTGATGAACGGATTTTAGATACCTTCAAGGCAGGGGTTGAGGCGGGTCTGTTCGAAGACGACCGCTTAGAGCTGTTGGCCGCGAATACCACCTCCATGTTGCAGCAGTGGTATCTCAAACGTTGGAAGTTTGCCCATGCGCAAACGTCTATCGAAGACTACGCCGCGTTTGTCTTCGACATCACGCTACGTAATCTGCAATACAAATCTGCTTAAGCATTCTCTGGATTAATGCCGACCTTGTCGGCATAGAACGCCCTGATCGCCGGCATGTCGACGTCGATGTCGCCGGTAGGGTGGAAGAAGTCCGCCAACCCCGCCTCTTTTGTCGCCGCGTCCACATAGCCCATGAGCACAGGGACTTGCGCGTTGACCGCAATTCGATAAAACCCTGTCTTCCATTCTTTGACTTTGCTGCGGGTGCCCTCGGGTGGCACTAACACAATCATTTCAGGGTTTTCTTGGTATTGCCTTACTGTTTGGTCGACAAGATTGTGCGCACGGCTGCGATCGACAGGGATGCCGCCAAGCCATTTCATAAACCAGCCCACAGGGAAGGGAAACAAGCTGTGTTTGCCCATCCAATACACCTTCAAGCGTAACTTCAACACCACTAATAGCATCAACGGGAAATCCCAATTGCTGGTATGCGGTGCGCCGATCAAGACAAAACGGGCGTTCTCAACGGGGCGGCCAATGGCCTTCCAGCCGATTATCTTGAGGATGCCAATCGATAATAGGCGGAGTAGGGGGGTAACAATGGGGGTGGAAAAAACGGTTCTGCGCATTGTGGCTGTAGTCTCTTATTGTTGTCGTCGTGCGAGTTAAGGCTAATTGTAAGGCACAAGCGCTACCAACGCTGTACAAAATCGCTTATGGCGAGTTCTTTTAAAGACCGCGTGGGGCCAGAGTTTTGCCCAACATAAAGCATTGCGTTGATCTTCTCGTTATCTGCAAGCCCAAGGCCCTTCTTCACAATAGGGTGTTCGGACATTGGCCCGGTGCGCCATACTGCACCGATTCCCTGTGCGTGTGCAGCCAATAACATCGCATGAGAGGCACAACCGGCCGCAAGGTCTTGTTCTAACTCTGGCACTTTCGGGTGTTCGACGGGGCAGGAGATCGTCACAATCACTAAAGGCGCGCGCAGTGCCTTGTTACGGACAGAGGCGGCGGCGTCATCGCTAAGCTCGGGTGACTGCGCCTTGGCGGCAGCGACAAATAGATCACCTAGGCGCTCAAGAGCGTCTCCCTCAATGCGTAGAAAGCGAAAAGGGCGCAGCTGGGCATGGTCTGGAGCCCGCAATGCAGCGCGGAACATATTGTCTAGTTCGGTCTCGCTCGGCACAGGGCCTGTTACGCGGGGGATAGAGATTCGGCTATGTAAGGCAGTTAAAGCATCCATTGTAATTTTGTCGTCTCGGTTTATCGTGTAGTTTAGGGCGAAGGCGTTAAGAATAGAGCAATTTTACCCTAGAGGGCAGTGAAGAAAGCAAAGTGTGCAGGGCTATCATTGTGGTACAATTTCCCACTAAAATACTCAAGCATTCAGAAACGCTCCCAATTACTGAATTTTACGCAATCGAACCGAGGCAACTGCATGGCCACCAACGCTGATCTTATTGCTGTAAGCTCTGAACGCCCAGCTTACCCACAAGCCAAATCCAAATGGTTTGGTAAAGCCGCCAATAAGAAGAAACTGCGTCTAGTTTTTAGTTTTTACTCCCCTGATGGCAATGAAGTAGCGATGCCACTGGCGGCGATGTCGGCGTATTTGAAGCGCGACTTCCCCTGGGTAGAGGTGATCCTAAAACCGATCCTGATTATTCGTGACGCTGAGGCCTATAACGCCGAGAACTACGCGCGCAGTATTGCAGAATTAGAGCCTGACCTGATTGCCTTCTCAGTGATGAGCCCGCATTGGTACCCCATGGAGCCCTACTTCGAAGTTTTGAAGTCGATGCAGCCTGAGCTGCCAATCTGTATCGGTGGCTACCAAGCCATGCTCTCGCAAGAACAGACTATCGAAAACCCGAATGTCGATTTCATCTGTGTTGGCGACGGCGAATATGCCATCGGCAACCTTGTTCAATTTATCCGTGGCAGTAAAGATGGCCCCGTCGATGGCATGTGGGAAAAACTAGAAGACGGCGAAGTGTTCCGCACCGAGCCGCACCAGATTGGCGACCTCGCGTCCTTGCCATTCCCTGACTACGATATTTTTGAAAAAGACGGCAGCTTTGATGACGTGAACACGTCCATCTTCGGGCCGAAAGAGAAGGTCGTGCTGCCGGTAATGACAGGCCGTGGCTGCCCCTATCGCTGCACCTATTGCTGTAATACGCCAATTCTCGATGGTTGGAAAACCAAGAAAGAATTCCTGCGTAAATACGACCCACAAGACATGGTGAATGAACTGATTCGCCTGCGCGACCGCTACAACGTCGGCTATTTCGAGTTCTGGGATGAGCTATTCCTCTCCAACCTGAAATTTGTGCGTGCCTTCTTCGAGATCTATAAAGAGCAGATTGGTCTGCCATTCTCCATCAACTCCCGCGTAGAAGTAATGAACGAGAAGTTCTGTAAATCCGCCAAAGAGGCGGGTTGTCACACTATTTGGTTTGGGATTGAGAGTGGTGATGAGACGTATCGCTCGACGATGCTGGGCCGTAAAATGACGAACCAACAGGTGATCGACGCGGCTGAGAACTGCAAGAAGGCAGGCATCAATCGCCTGACTTTCAACATCGTCGGCATGCCGCTGGAGACAGCAGAGAACATGCGCCAAACACTAGAGCTTAACCAGCGCATCGAACCTGAATTTTTCTTCTTCTTCCCCTATATTCCGCTGCGCGGCACGCCGCTGTATGACCGTGCGAAAGCAGAAGGGCTATTGCTGACATCGAAGAAGAACCTGCATTATTTATCAGCAGCCAATGACCGCCAGTTCACATTGAATATGAAAGAGTGCCCAGAGCTTCTGAGTGCTGAAGAGTACAATGAGATCTGCCAGCAGATGCTTGCCTTCCAAGAGAGCAATAACCGCCTAAGTTTTGCCGACGAAGATGGCACGAATATGCCAGCACGGGTTGAAGATAAGAGCTTTAGCTTGGTGGACGATCAGCAAAAAGCAGCACTGGAAAATGCCCAACAGGTAACCCCAGAGCTAGCGCCTGAAGACACCGCGGTGCAAAGCTATACGCCTCCGGCTGCACAAGCACCGGCGAGCGAGCAAAAGAGTGGCGGCATCATGGCCGGCATTAAGAGTTTGTTCGGCGGCTAAACTGCTGCGGCGCCTACGGCAGGACTGCTGTAGGCGCGCAGAGTTTTGCGAAAACTGCGCCACGACAACACTGCCATCAAGACATTTCCCGTTAACGCCCCCGCGTAAAAGCCTGCCAAACCAAACATCTGGCTACCCATCCATGCCAGTGGCACATAGAAGATAAAGAACCGCGCAATGCTCAAGTACAAAGCCACCATGGGCTGATGCAATGCATTGAACGCCGAGTTCGTCAGAATTATCACGCCTTGCAAGCCATAGCCTAAAGGCAAGATCCAAATGAATAGCTGAATCGCCCGTTTGACCTCTGGGTCCTGGGTAAACACTGCCGCGATAAGACCGGCCCCAATCGCCATAAGGACATAAATCACCAGCTGCCATACCAGAATGAACTTCATGGTGAGTTTATAAGATTCTGCGATGCGGTCAGTGCGCCCCGCGCCTAAGTTTTGGCTAATGAAAGGCGGTAGGGTGGAAGAAAGTGCCAAGACGATCAAACAGGCGATCGATTCGATGCGCGACCCCACACCAAACGCCGCTACCGTGGCCTCGCCATAGGTGGCTGCAATCGCCGTCATGATGCCGGCCGCTATTGGCGTCATCATATTTGCCCCAGAGGCAGGAATGCCGATGCGAAGCATCTCGCGGCTTGAGGAGATGAAGATTTTTTTACTAGGAATGCCGGGGTAGGCCAGCTCCAATTTGACGATCAAATAATAAAATAGATAGAAGAAGGCGAAGACCCAAGACGCCAAGGTGGCAATCGCCGCGCCTTGAATGCCCATGGCAGGAATCGGCCCCAAGCCAAAGATGAAGAGCGGGTCCAAGGTCGCATTGATGAACCCAGCCCCAGCCATCACGAGGCTTGGCGTTTTGGTGTCGCCGCTAGCACGCAGCACCGCATTGGCTGTGGTCATCCCCACCAATAGGGCGCTAGCTGGGAGCCATATCGTCATGTATTGGCGAATCTGCGGAATCAAATCCTCACTCGCGCCCATCAGGCGAAAGATATCGTCCATAAACAGAAAGGCGAAGAACGACAGCACCAAGGCCAGGGCGATTGACGTGTAATTAGTTACGGTAGAGGCTTGTTTGGCTTTTTCGTGCTCGTCACAACCTAGATATTTGGCCACGACTGCCGAGGTGCCGATGCCTAAGCCGATGGCCAGGCTCATGACCATAAAGGTGACGGGGAAGGTAAAGCTGATGGCGGAAAGGGGCTCGGTGCCCAACATGCTGATGAACAACGTGTCCACAAGGCTGAAGGTAAACATCATGAGCATGCCGATAATCATCGGGCCCGTCATGCGAATCAGCGTCGCGGGGATTGGGTCTTGCACCAAGCTCTGGCGCTTTTTTGTGGAGCTTTCAGCCATTAGTTCGTGTGCTCTAGCTTTACAACCACTGCACACGGATGTTTTGGAGCAGAGATGATAGAGCTTAATCTTGTTGTATTTTTGTTTTCTTCAGGGCGGTGGTTTGCCTACGCTAGAAGACCCGCCCTTGCAGATTTTTAACTCACTTCGATCTTATTTATTATTGGCAGCGGCTTTGCGTAGCTGCAGCATTTGCTTAAAGCACTTAGGGTTGCCGAAGATAAGCTCTTTCGCTTCGCCCAGATTTGGGCTGCCGGCTACATCGCTGATCAAGGCGCCAGACTCTTGAATAATCAACAGGGCCGCGGCCAAGGTGCAAGGGTCATTTTGACCCAACCAACCTGCATCGGCACGGCCTGCGGCTACCCATGCAAGGTCTAACGGCGCGCAACCGGTAAGGCGCGCATCGCATTGCTGTTCTAATAAAGATTTTTGCAGGCCAAGGAGCAGGGCATTGTGGCCTTCATTAGCCGCATCGGTGCCAAGCGTGACCAAGCCATTGTCGAGCGTCGTGTTCTTGCTAACGCGCAGGCGCAGAGTATTGACCTGTGCTGCCGTCCCGCGTGAGGCAGTGAACTCCTCGCGCAGCATCGGGTTGATCAACACCCCGTGCTGTACCTTGCCGCTAACGCTAAGGGCCACAGACACGCAGAAGTTCGCAATACCGCGGCGATAATTGGCGCTGCCGCATAAAGGATCGATGATCCACACATTGTTTTTGTCTTCACCTTCGATAAACCCAGAAACACGGGATTGAATGCTGTATTCAGGGTAGGACTTCTGTAAGTGGTACAGAATCGTCTTTTCCGAGTCCATGTCCATATTAGTAATGACCTGACCATTGCTGTCGTCGATTACACGAACTCGGTCAAGGCGGTCGCTGTTATGGGCGAGCACTTCAGAGGCATCACGGGCGGCTTTAAGGGCGATATTTACAATAGCGTGCATGTTTAGAGAAACCTAGCGTTAAAAAGTCGCGCAATCATAGCAAATACCGCGTAATCAGTCTTATATAAAAATGCCCAGATTGCATTGTTCTTCGCAAGATGTGCATTGTGAGCGAGACGGCAGCGCCCGATTCCCTGCTATAATCGCGCGCTTGAGAATTTAAGCCCGACACTAGAGGTGCCCGCTTTGTCCGAAGTCTTTGATTTAGAAGCCTGTGCGAACAATATCCGTATCGTCCTGGTTAACACGTCCCACCCCGGCAATATTGGTGCTGCAGCCCGCGCCATGAAGAATATGGGCCTGAGCAAGATGACCTTGGTTGATCCAGAGGATTTCCCCAGCCCCGTGGCCATTGGCCGTGCCGTCTCGGCCGCCGATATCCTTGAAAATGCCGTGGTCACCAAAACCTTAGAAGAAGCCGTGAGTGGCTGTGGCCTAGTGATTGGCGCCAGCGCCCGTATTCGCAGCATTCCTTGGCCGCTAATCTCGCCCCCCCAATGCGCCAAGCAAGCGGTGGATGACAGCGTACAAAATGAAGTGGCCCTAGTGTTTGGCCGCGAAGACTCAGGCCTGACCAATGAAGAGCTGCAATTGTGCCATTTTCACGTCAATATTCCTGCCGATGAAAAGCTCAGCTCGCTCAATCTTGCCGCCGCCGTCATGGTGATCAGCTATGAAGTGCGCCAAGAACTGCTGCGCCGCCAAGCCGAAGGCAAGCCAATAGTTAAACCTGCCGAAGAAGAGATCGCCGAAGGCGTGGAATGGGATGTGCCCAAGGCCACCGGCAAGCAAGTCGAAAGCTTTTACGAACACCTAGAACAAGTGATGATCGACCTGAACTTTCACGACCCAGACAACCCCCGTTTGCTGATGTTGCGCATGCGCCGCCTATTTGGCCGCATCCGCCCCGACCAAATGGAAGTCAGTGTACTGCGCGGCTTCTTGGCCCATATCGACATGCTTAATGAACGCGCCACCCGCGGCATTAGCGTCGAACAACAACGCCAAGAAAAACGCGAAGCCAAACTGCAACAAGGCCAGCAAGCCCCCGATGAATGAACAGCAAACTGTAGGAGCCCGCCTGCAGGCGACCCCAGCGCCCAAACAAACCACTGTGGGAGCGGGCCTGCCCGCGAATAGTCCTGTCTCTTATACACATCTGACGCTGCCGACGAGCGAT
>CAJXSF010000079.1 GCA_913061515.1 uncultured Gammaproteobacteria bacterium
GGCTCGGAGATGTGTATAAGAGACAGCTACAATGTTGGTGTATGCCGGTGATGTAAGCGATGGTACGCCGCATTTGTTTGCTATCGACAAAATGACTGGTCGTGAGTTGTCACGTATCCCTGTTTCCTCAGCAAGCCGCTACGGAATGATGAGTTATGTGCACAAAGGGGAGCAATACATCGTATTGCAAACCGGCAGCACGCTAACGGCAATGTCATTGCATGGGCCTGTTTCGACAGGTGCTGGCGGTCACTGATAAGCATTGCTTGACCTGTTTTTAGCAGTTTAAAAGCCGAACTCTTTAGCGGGTTCGGCTTTTTTGTGCCTGTCACTTAAGATTTTGTCTGTAACAGCCTTTATCAAGCCGCAACAAAGTGAAATTTCAGCCTCCGATGACAAATATAAAGTGTTAACTGGAAACACGCTAAGCCTTTGGCCGGTCTATAGGTTTAAGTGAAAGTGATCGCTACCTTGCGAACATGCCTCTGGATCCCGTTAAATTCAGGGTGTGGACTCCAATGGACTTGATAATTAAGCTGGGTTATTCTGCGTCCTCTTTTATGTTCGGTGCCGTCCAGATTGTTTGCCGAGTCTACTTGATCGGTAAGTCTTCATTGCAAGCCAGTGGATCGAGGGGGTTTGGACATTGGATTGCAAGCTGTACAGATAAGTATTTTACTCAACGAGGAAATGATAATGACAAAGTTGTGTGTTGAGTCGGGTTTAACCCGACAGCCAGCAAGTAAGCGCTGGCGCTCGCTCACCAAGAGCATCGTGCGGGCATTACCTATAGGCCTGCTACTTGCGTCAACTGCCGCTGTGCAGGCGCAAGAGGAAGTTGAATGGGTTCACCTAGGTGGGGATTTTGATCACACTCGCTATTCTCCTGCAACAAACATTACTGCTGATAACTTCGGCGAGTTGCAAGAAGCATGGGTATGGGACGGTGCGAGCTTTGATGCACAGTCTGGTCGTGCAACGCCTAGCTTTATCGATGGCTTGCTGTACACAGTAGCTGGTCCTCGTCGTAATATCGTGGCGATCGACCCAGTAACTGGTGAAACTGAATGGTCTTATCACTTACCTAACACGCCACGCTATGAATACTCTATGCGTGCCGATTACGGTAAGGGCATTGCGTACAATGTTGTAGACGGTAAAGGTGTTGTTTACGTAAGTACTCCAGGCTTTTTCCTAATTGCATTGGATGCAAAAACAGGCGCGCCTTTAGAAGGCTTCGGTAAGCGAGTGCCTATCGACACATTCCCTGAGACGGGCGTTGTCGACATGTTGGCAGACCTTGGTCATGAATATGACCCGTATGAAGGCATCCCAAAAGAGATTGGCTATATCACGACTTCTTCGCCGCCCATCGTGGTTAATGATGTGATTGTTGTGGGCAACTCTGCTGAGCAGGGCTACAACCAGTCACGTATTGAGAACGTTCCAGGTGATATTCTTGCCTACGACTCAAAAACGGGTGATTTCCTTTGGAAGTTCAATGTTATTCCTCGTCCAGGCGAATTTGGCCATGAGACTTGGGAAAATGACGCGTGGCAATACACGGGTGATGTGTCTTCTTGGGCGCCAATGTCAGCGGACCCAGAGCTTGGCCTCGTGTACATCCCAACGAACCCACCAACAATAGACTTCTACGGTGGTTTCCGTCCTGGTGATGGCCTTTTCGGTACTAGCCTTCTCGCGCTTGACGTGAAAACGGGTGAGCGTAAGTGGCACTTCCAGATGGTGCACCATGATGTGTGGAACTACGACACGCCTACGGCGCCAGTATTGCTAGACGTTATGCACGAAGGCGAGATGATCCCAGCTGTTGCTCAGGTCACCAAACAGTCGT
Organism: uncultured Gammaproteobacteria bacterium; assembly: GCA_913061515.1. Lineage (GTDB taxonomy): Bacteria > Pseudomonadota > Gammaproteobacteria > Pseudomonadales > Pseudohongiellaceae > UBA5078. The sequence goes on from CAJXSF010000079.1 coordinate 1,856, forward strand.
TCACATATGCGTTTAACCGCGAAACTGGTGAGCCATTGTGGCCAATCGAAGAGCGTCCGGTGCCTCAGTCGAACATCCCAGGTGAGAAGCTCTCTGCAACTCAGCCGTTCCCGACTAAGCCAGCGCCTTTCGATATTCAAGGTCTGAATGACGAGAACATGATCGACTTCACTCCAGAGCTTCGTGCGCAAGCATTAGAAATTCTAGAAGAGTGGGATTACGGTCCTATGTTCCAGCCTCCTTTGCACCGTGACAACGATCTCGGCAAGCGTGGCGCGCTATGGTGTCCAGGCGATGTAGGTGGTGTGAACATCAGTGGTCCAGCAGCGGGCGACCCTGAAACGGGTATCCTCTATGTCACTTCTTTGAGTGGCTGTACTACTCGTCCAGTCGTTCCTGGTGAAGAAGCAGATCTTCGCTACATGACTGACGAAGGTACTTATACAACTGGGACTACTATTTCTCAGTACGCTGTAGGTACTGGTGGTGGTTTCCCACGCGGTCCTCAAGGTCTGTCATTCTTCAAGCCACCTTATAGCCGTATTACCGCTATCGACTTGAACACTGGTGAGCACCTATGGATGATTCCTGTTGGTGAAACGCCAGATCGAATCAAGAACAACCCAGCACTTGAGGGTATTGATATCGGTAACACTGGTACTGGCGCACACGCACCAATGACAGTGACTAAAAACTTGTTGATGTACGCATCACAAACTAGTGACGGTACTCCGCACTTGTTTGCTGTTGATAAGGCAACTGGTCGTCAACTTGGTAAAGTTGAAGTTCCAGCGAACAGCCGTTACGGTATGATGACTTATGTTCATAAAGGCGAGCAGTATGTTGTACTGCAGACTGGTAGCAAATTGACAGCAATGTCATTGCACGGTCCAGCTCATGTCGGCCGCGGTCACTAAGACCAACGCTGCTAGACAAAAAAGCCCGGTTGCTTGACGCAATCGGGCTTTTTTCGTTCTAGAGCGTGTAGACTATTTGCGTAGGGTTCTTCTGAAGCACTAGGAGCATGACATGAGTATTCCAAGAATTGCGATCAATGGGTTTGGGCGGATTGGGCGAACGGTGATGCGCATTGCCAAGATGCGTGGCCATTACAATGTCGTGGCGGTAAACGATCTCTCTAGCGCTGACCAACTAGCTTATGCATTCAAGTTTGATAGTACCCATGGGGTCTATCCCGGTGAGGTGTTGGTCACAGACGAGGGAATGCAAATCGATGGTGATCCATTTTTGGTTCTCAGTGAGCGAGACCCAGCCAAATTGCCTTGGAAGGAATTAGGAGTCGACTATGTCGTTGAGGCCAGTGGCCAGTTTCGTCATATTACCGACCTCAATAAGCACCTTGAGGCAGGGGCAAAGCGAGTCATTGTGACTGTGCCTACGAAAGAACCACTCGCTGCCACTTTGGTCATGGGGGTTAACGATCAGGTCGTAGACAAAGATTCGCGAATCATTAGCAATGCCAGTTGTACGACTAATTGCGCTGCGCCGTTAGCCAAGGTGCTCCACGAAGCATTTGGCATTCGGCACGGTTTGCTAACCACAGTGCATGCCTATACTTCCGACCAACGTTTGATAGATGCCCCTCATAGCGACAAGCGCCGCTCGCGCAATGCCGCGACCAATATCGTGCCAACCTCTACTGGTGCGGCGCGAACGATTGGCGTCATCCTGCCTGAATTGGCTGGGCGACTCGATGGCTTGGCGATGCGGGTGCCGGTGCCCGACGGTAGCCTTGTGGACCTCACTGTCGAGCTAAATCAAGAAGTGACCGTAGAGCAAGTGAATGCGGCGATGCGAAGTGCCGCCGAGGGTTCGCTAAAGGGGATCTTGTCCTATTGTACTGACCCTATAGTGTCCAGTGATATTATAGGCAACTCGCACTCGAGCATTTATGACGCGCAGCTCACACAAGTGATGCAGAAGACAATGGTCAAAGTGGTGGCTTGGTATGACAATGAGTGGGGCTATAGCACACGCGTTGAGAATCTTATAGAACGGCTAGCGCGTATGGATGGTATGCAGCCCAGCTAAAAGAGAATAGTTTATGTCGCAAGTGAAAGATGCAAAAAACCGGTGGCAACTAGCCTATCGTGTGTTGTTGGTGATTGTCGCAATCTACGCCTTAGTCGGAGTTGTGCTTATTCCGCTTTTCGCAAAACAGCAGGCGGTATCATTTCTAGAGCAACGCCTAGGCGGCAGCGCTCAGATTGATACGATTACTTTGAACCCTTTTAGCTTCAGCCTTGGGGTCTCAGGAATGCGCTTAGATGATTTGGATGCGCGCCCGCTGTTGTCTTTTGACTCCTTGTCTTTGAATTTTCAACCGACTAGTTTTTTATTCGGTGAGCTAGCCTTTTCCGAAATCGCAATCGATGGTCTGCATGCCAGTCTTCGTCGGCATGCAGATGGCAGCAATAATATCGATGAGCTGCTCCAACGTTGGAGCACCAGTGCTCCAGAGCAAGTGGTTGACGATACCCCTTCACAGAACGATGGATTAATTGTGCGCATCGACGCCTTGCGTGTCACCGGCGCTAGTCTAGGCCTTGCGGATGAGGCGGTGTCTCCTGCCTTCCAAACGCTTATCGAATCCATAGATTTTTCACTAGATGACCTTAGCACGAGTCTAGGAGTTACAGCGCAACAACGGTTGACGCTTGCCATTGGGGAAGGCTCTCAGCTTCATTGGGTGGGCACCTTGGGTGTGGCGCCTATGCAGTCCGCCGGAGAGCTGCATATTTTTGGTCCATTGCCGAATTTGGCCTATCGATACTTTCAAGAACAAATTCCTGTGGTGTTGGATGGAGGGTGGTTCGACACATCGTTGAGATATGACTTTGCGCTATCCGAAACTGGTGAACCAGATCTGCGTGTGCAAGAGTTAGAAATGGCGCTGACTAATCTCGATGTGCGTGATCGGCAAACCAATGATTTGCTAGTACGGCTGCCGACTCTGTCAATGCAGGGTGGCAGCCTAGATCTATTGCAGCGGCAAGTCTCGGTGACGCAAGTGCTATTGGATCGCGTGCGCATCGACGCCGAGCGTTCGGTTGATGGCGTGCTTAATCTGCAGGCGGCATTTGCAAGCGATGCGCAAGAAGAGCTAACACCCACTCAAACTCAGAGTGATGGCGAGCAGGCCTTCCCTTGGACTGTGCAACTGTCAGCCCTGGATTTACAGGGCTGGGAAGTGCGTGTGCGAGACTTGCAGCCGAACCAGCCACTCAGCGTTGATGTCGGCTTGGACGCTAGTGCCAGTAATATTAGTAACCTGAGCAATCAAGCTATTGCTGTGGAAACGAGCGTCACCTTAAGCTCAGGTGGGCGTTTAGACGTGGGCGGGGACTTGACGGTGCTGCCTGCCCTTGGCTTCGCGGGGCAGCTTGATCTGGCCACTTTGGCGTTGCCAGTGCTGCAGCCCTATCTTGCTGATCTGGCAAGGGTGCAGCTAGCAACTGGTACGTTAAGCGTTGCTGGAAACGTAGAGGCGAGTGCTGAGCAAAGTCAGTTCAGCGGTAATGCGAGTCTCGACACGCTTCTGATTCGAGACACAGTGGAGAACGAAGACCTATTTTCTTTAGCATCGCTTGGGTTCGAAGACACGCGCATTGCCATCGGTGAGATGAACCAAATCAACATTGAAGCGATTAATGTGCAGGCTCCTTACGCCCGTATCGAAATCGAAGAGGATGGTAGCAATAATATTGGTCGCGTATTGGTAGAGACGAGTGCACAGGCGGACTCCTCCGAGTCGCAAGCAGCGAACATCGAAGCTGAGTCTGCGAATGAGCTACCCGAGATAGGGATCGAGCAAATTCGACTCGCCCAAGGAAGTGCCGATTTCAGTGATCGCAGTTTGCCGTTGCCATTTGCAGTGCGCATTGACGCGCTTGGCGGTGAGGTCTCTACATTGTCTTCTAGCTCAAGGGAGCCTGCCCGCCTTAACTTAGAGGGGCAGGTGGATGAATATGGGCTTGCGTCGATTTCAGGTCGTTTGCGGCCATTGGACTACGCGGCCTTGACTGAGATCGACTTAGCCTTTCGGAATCTGAACATTCCCTCTCTCTCGCCCTATGCGATTAAGTTTGCTGGGCGCAAGATCGCTAATGGCGCCTTAGACGTGGACTTGGTCTACCGCATTAACGAAGGTCAGCTAAATGGTGAAAACGCCATGATCATGCGCGATTTGGAATTGGGCGAGCGCGTGGAGCACCCCGATGCCATAGACCTTCCGCTTGGCTTGGCGATTGCGTTATTGAAAGACGGCAATGGCGTTATCGATCTGGATGTGCCCGTGACGGGTAATCTCGACAGCCCGCAGTTCAATTACGGCAATGTTATTCGCACTGCGTTGGGCAACATCATTCGCAACATCGTCGCGTCCCCCTTTAAGTTCTTGGCGAACCTCGTTGGCGCAGATGACGAAAGCGATATTGGGGTAATCGAGTTTGTCCCTGGCCGCTCTGACTTGCAGCCCCCACAACGAGAGAAACTCGCACAGCTGGCTGAAGCATTTTTGCAGCGGCCACAGTTGCAGTTAGATCTAAAAGGACGCTATGCCAGCGAAGCAGATTCAGAGGTGCTCAAAGAGCAGTTTTTTGATGAGCGTTTTGAAAAGGCGCTAGAGCAATTGGTTAGTGATATCGAACCGATGCTTAAGCGAGTGCAGCTATTAGAGCAATTTTCAATGTTGCAGGCGCCTGAGGATAATAACGTAGAACTGGAGCTGTTGGCTCTGCGCCAAGAGTTCACCAGCGTCAATGCAGGAGGGCAACAGCAGTTTGATGCTCTTGCTTATTCGCAAGCACTTCGACGCAAGCTAATATCTCAAGAGCAAGTCAGTGTTGCGGCTTTGGAGCTTCTAGCAAGCAAGAGAGTAGAGGCGATCTACACAGAGTTAAGCGCTCATGACCCAAACCTTGCAAGTCGTGTTCAGACTATGCAGGCATACGAGGACGTGCAGCTGCTTGGCACAAATATTCCTTTCGAGCTGGAGTTATCATCTTTATAGGGGTTGGAGTTGCGAGTGATTCTCATTAATAGTTAAAAGATATCGATGGGATAGATATTAATAAATTTTAATTTATGTTGGCATGTCTTACGCTTAGTCTCAATGATGTCTAGGAGGCGCAGAAAATGAGCAAGACAATGAGTTTCGCAGCTGTCCATTTCAGTGTCGCCTTTACGGTCGCTTGGCTGATGACTGGTAGTTGGGTTGTTGGCGGAGTATTGGCACTGGTCGAGCCGGCAATCAATACAGTGGCATTTTTCTTTCATGAAAAAGCTTGGGAGCGCCGTGAGCGTCGAAAGATGCGATTGGCAACCCTCCCAATCTAGTCTCCAGAACATGGGTTTGCGCCATCGGCCTGTGATAGGATTGCCTCTTGAATATCACCGTTACACACACTGGCTAGGCTAAACATGCAGTCCTCATTGATTCCAGAACGTCCTCTTGTTATTTCGCCTACTCTAGCCGCCACCATCGGCTTAGAAGAGGCAGTTTTTTTGCACGTGCTCACGGAATTGATGGCGCACCGCAAGTCTCGTATCAAAGACCAATTAAGATGGATTGAACTGACGCAAAATGAGCTGTGCGCAGCGCTGCCGTTCTGGGCGCTGATCGATATCAAGCGTATCCAAAAAAGCCTGCAAGACCTAGGAATGATTCTGCTGGACCCGCAAACAACGCAACAAGACAGCTGTTATTTTGCGGTCAATCAACGGGTGGACGAAGCGGTGCAGCCAAGCCATGTGCCGAGTTATACCGCAAAGCCACATCAAGCTGCTCCGACAGTTGCCCCAGTGCAAACGGGGGCTAGCTATATTCCCGCCAATTGGGAGCCTAGTGACGATTGGATCAAGCAATGTCGACAGCAAAATATCCCTGAGGAGTTTGTTCGCGACTTGGTGCCAGGTTTTGTAATGTATTGGCGAGAGCGAAAACAAGCACGATTTTCTTGGGGCAATGCCTTTTATAAATTCGTGTTGCGAGAGTGGCGCGGCGAGCAAACCCGTCGTGGTGCTCGCGAGTTAGAGACAGAGATGTCTGCGCAGTGGTGGCCGAGTGAAGACGCGGTCAATATCCTTGTTAATTCAGGCATCAATGCCACATTTATCGAAGACGCCATTCCAGAGTTCGTCCTGTATTGGCGTGAGCGTGGTGCGGTCAATGGCACATGGAATACCCGCTTCATTGAGCATATCCGCCGGCAATGGGGAAAGTACTCCGCATCGATTGCCTTCGATACTCAGCCTCGACGCATTGCGGAGGACTGGCAGCCCAGTCCTGAGTGTTTTGACATTCTAGCGATGGCCGAGATCGATGAAGAGTTCGCTAAAGAGAAGATCAGTGAGTTTGTCTTATATTGGCGCGACACCAATCAGGTGCATGCCTCGTGGAACACACGCTTTCTTCAATTTATTAAATACCAATGGGCAAGGCGATTAGAATCGTCACAAAATTTGAGTCTTAAGCATGCAGAAAATCAATCCGCTTTTGGCAAAGGCCAGCAAGACCTTGGCAAAGCCTTCCAGCGATTCACAGACAGAAGCTGGGCAGAATAATTTCGATTCTCAGTCAGCTAAGAGTGCTGGCCCAGATCTAGTCGATGCAATCAATCAGTTGTTTGCCGAATTCGAGATTGCTTACCACAATCAATACTACAAGGCCTATAACTCGGAAGAGCGTTTGATCTTGGCGAAAAAATATTGGCTTAGTTGCTTAGGCAATTATGCGCCTTCGCAGATTGTTGCGGCGGCGCGGCAAGTGGTGAAGACACATGATTTCTTGCCGACGGTTTCAGTAGTCGTGCGCGCTTGCGAAGACGGAGCGAGTTTGTTTGGTCTGCCCAGTGCGCGAGATGCCTATATCGAAGCATGTCGAGCGCCCTCGCCAAAAGCGCAAGCGAAATGGAGTCACGAAGCGGTATATTGTGCTGGCAAATCGACTGGGTGGTTTCAGCTGGCGAGCGAGCCCGAAGAAAAAGTGCTGCCATTATTTGAATATTATTATCAGGAACTTTGCCAGCGTGTTTTGCGCGGCGAGAACTTGTCGGTGCCGCAAGCTGCGGCAATCCCTTCCCATATTCCAAAGCCGCTTACTGGCAGCGAGAATCATGAGCGCATGAAACAGTTGCGAAAAGACTTAGGGCTCTAGGCAGTGATGAAGTTTATTTGCCTGGCTGTGGGGCATCTTTCTTTGCCACGTCTTGTTGGCGTGTAATATCTCGAGCCCATTTTTTGTCTGACTCCTCTGCCTCTAATCCCGATTGCGATTGCACGGGCGTTTCATTAAAGCTGAGCGTTGCAAATAGCGCAAAATGATCCGAGCCTATTGGTGGCAAGCGTTTAATCTGAGCTAGGCAAAAATGGGCGCTATGGAACAAGTGGTCCAAAGGCCAGCGTAGGAATGGGTAGTCGGCGTGATAGGTGTTGAACATGCCTCTTCCCACACGCGGGTCTAGTAATTTGCTGATCTTGCGAAACAACCTAGTAGTGGGGGACCACGCCACATCGTTAAGGTCTCCGGTCACTATTACTGGGTGTTGACAATCTGCGATGCTGCGCGCAATTAGCATCAGCTCCGCATCACGTTCGCCTGACTCGGCGTTCTCGGTGGGGCTTGGCGGGGCTGGGTGCAAACAGTGCAAGCGGATTTTACTGCCGTCGGGCAAAGCCACTAGCCCATGAATAGAGGGAACGTCTTTCTCAACTAAGTAGGCGATTTCGGTTTCGAGCAAAGGCAATCGCGAATAGACATGCATGCCGTACAGATTGTCGAGTGGGCATTTGACGCTGTAGGGCATTTTTTGCGTGAGTGTATCTAACTGCGTTTCCCACCATTGATCCGATTCTAAGGTCACCAGAATATCGGGTTGATAGTGGGCAACATGATCGAGTAGCGCTTGCGCATTGCGGTTAGGCGTCAAGACGTTCGCCGTCATAATGCTAATGGCCTGTTCTTCTGCGTTCGGTTTGCAGCTATGCACCTCTTTTGCCCAAAGTGAGGTGTATGGGGCGATCCACCATGCTTGCCAGACAAAGCACAAGGCATTGCTCAGCATCAGTGCTCGCACCATCCCATCGTTGGTATCCACAAAAAGACACTGCAGCAGCAGGACGAGTGCGGCCAGTGAGGCGAATTGTAAACGTGGGAAATCGAGGCCACGGACAATCCAATGGGGGTGTCGCCACAAGGGGAGCAATGTCACTATCAAGACGGTAATGGACGCGATGCTTAGGATGATAGTCATAGATAATTGCTCTGGGGATTTGCCGCCTAGTGATGCACTAAGCGGCAAGACGATTAGGCCAGTTTCTTGTATTTCATACGAGTAGGTTGGGCTTGTTCTCCCATGCGTTTCTTGCGATCGCTTTCGTAATCGCTGTAATTGCCCTCATGGAACACCACCTGGCTATTCCCTTCAAACGCGAGAATGTGTGTGCACAGACGATCTAGGAACCAGCGATCGTGCGACACGATGATGGCATTGCCAGGGAAGTTTAAGATGCCTTCCTCTAGCGCGCGTAGTGTTTCAACGTCTAGATCATTGGTTGGTTCATCCAGTAGCAAGACGTTTGCACCACGCTTTAATAATTTAGCTAGATGTAGCCTATTGCGTTCCCCACCCGATAAGTCTTTGACAAATTTTTGCTGGTCGCCGCCGCGGAAATTAAAACGGCTCGCATAAGCTGTCTCTTATACACATC
>CAJXSF010000080.1 GCA_913061515.1 uncultured Gammaproteobacteria bacterium
ACGAGATGTAGAGAGGTCTCGTGGGCTCGGAGATGTGTATAAGAGACAGCCCCCTTGCCCTTGTGAGCGCCGAAACTCTTGATCCGTTGGGATGACCTGTAAGAAATAAATATCGGATACAACTTCGGCAGGGCCAGCCAACGCGTTGTTATCGGCAAGGGTGAGGTAATAGCTGACAAAATCCCCAGGAGCAACGCCCATATCCTCTAGATAAATAAGCTCATTGCCATCGATGTTGCGAGTCTGTTCTTCCGGCAAGAAATCGACGGCGACTTCATCTTCGCCCACTACATTATAGTGCAGGGCAAATTGGCTAAGCCCGTAGTCGTCGTTAGCCTCAACTGACAAAACCACCTCTTCAAGTGGCATCACATCTTGATCTCGACCTGGGCTTTTCAAGGTAAGCTCTGGCGGCATATCGGCGATAGAGCGAATGTAATAGTCGAAAGGGTTTTGGCTTTCTAAATCTTCAAAGTCGCGAGCATTAATGTGATAAACCCCATCGCCAGCGACAGCAAATCGCGCTCGGCCTACTGAGCCGTCGATCTCCAATGGGATACTTTCATACTCGCTACCTTCTTGAAAATCGATCGTTGCCGTTTCAATACGCTTATTAAAGGTGACCAATAGCTCTACCTCAGTGCCCTCTGGCACCAACATATCGCCCGCATCTTCTTCGCTGTTATTCTCAATGCCCGTATAAGTTGGATACTCATAAGCAACATCGATCTGTTCGACTTTTGGCAAATCGTAAAGACTGATCCGGAACTGCTCCGAACGCTGCTCACCGTTTTGCTCAAAATTGACGTAGTAAACTAAGTCTTCTTGGACTGAAGGCAGGAAATAACTGTAACTGGCACTATCACTACCGCTGCCGTCTTGGGGCATGCTCAACTCACGCCAGTTAACGTTGTCGCTTTGCACGCGCAATTGAATTTCGCTAGGGGTCGCATTGGTGACACGCGCGACAATTGTGGCTGTTTCGCCCCTCTGCATCGCTATGTCACCAGGTTCAACACTAATGAGAATTTCCTGAGGAACTTGCTCAACCGCTACAGGCGCATCAGGCTCAGCAGTAAAAGGCCAGACTAAGCGGCTAGCAGCTGACAACATAATTTCTGATAAAAACAGTATCGAAACCGCAACCGCCATTACGGCAAAAGCTGCAGCGAAAGAGGCCCACGAAATACGCGCATCGACGACTTGGTCGACGCGGGCCTGTTGCTCTTTAATGTGATCTTGCGCGTCTTCCCATAACTGACGCACAAACTGTTGCGACACACCACGGGTATGCGATGCATTATCATCGCTAGTGAATTCCAACGATGTCATCAATCGTTGTTCTAAGTCAGGAATTTTGCCTTCAACAAACTGCGCCAGACTACGATCATCGGACTGCATTTTGCCTAAGCGATTGCGCAGATAGTAAAGCGCGACAATAACGCCTGCGACTAGTGAAACGAATAATAAAATATCGCCCGAGCGGGACGGGCTCCACCACGCTTCGATGCCACTTAAGGCAAGAGCAAAAGCGATTAAGCCTGAAAGCGCAATGCTTGCATGTTGCAACACATAGAGCCGATTACGGCGGCGTCGTATTGTTTTTAGTGTTTGACGCAAATTTTCGAGAGTTGGAGAAGCCATAGGAAATCTTCTTGCTTATACAATTAATTGATTATCGCCAGTTCTGATGCCTCACTCGCCTAAATAAGTCCCGCCCCAATACTGGGCTAACAACCCCACGGATTGCTCAACTATCCCATTAACAACGCAATAAAAGCAAGTGCCTATCACAGCACCATACGCTCAACTTATAGCAATATTGAGAAAGCGGACAACAGTCCTTAGACAGGCTCCAAATGACTCTCGAGCGCGGCTACTCATTGGTAGACCGCAAGCAACGAGCAAGTCTTTCGTTAACGCCGAATGCAGTGCTTAGGGTAATCAGGGGAGTGTTCAGGAAAAACGTGCACAGGGCGCTGCGCTATGGCGCTGTGCAGGGTTTGAATGTCACGAAATTGCGCGATACTACGAAGTGTTTCTAAGGTGGGTTCAGGGAGTTTAATCTCCCCGCTTTGGCTAGCATGCAAGGCGCTGCGAGGCGTGCGCCAACAAAAATCGACAATTTCTTGTTGATCAACCTCTATGTTCACTTGTTCTTCCAACAAGCCTAAGAAGAACCAAGTCGAAAACCTTCGCGGATAACCTGCCGGTGTGGTCCAATGCGCAATATGCCGCAGCCCAGCGGGTTCAATTCGGATCCCCGCTTCCTCTTGCGTCTCTCGTACCGCCGCGTTAAGTGCCGCCTGGTATTCCTGTTCACAAGCGGAGTCGGGATAATCGGCCACATCGATTCGCCCCCCAGGAAACACCCACTCCCCGCTGTTAAACACTAATTGTCGACTACGCAGTAATAACAAGACCTCAATATCATTAATAGCCTGCCGAACAAGCACGACAGTGCTAGCGGGCTGAGGTTTCACCTTTATGCCCCTGCTTTTTGATCGGCATGAATTTTCTGCACAGACTCTCGCTGTGCAAGACGCTCTATCCGCTCCCTTAGTTTGGGCACTTCATTGTAAGCATCCCAATTCAATGAAATCTTCGCCATGCGTGCAAACACCGTCATGGTGAAATAATAGAACACATCGGCATAACTGAGCTGTTCGGCACTGAAGTAGGCGCTATCGGGGGTAATTTGCTCTAAGGCTTGCAAGCCTCGCTCTAATTTTTTACGCACACGCGCTTTCAACTCTTCATCGGCAGGCCGCGAGAAAAAGGCATCACCGTAGAGCTCACGCGCCGGTAATTCTATATAAATTTCAAGGTAATGGATGATTTCACGCACCCGTGCGCGCTGAAAAGCATCATCGGGGAAAAGTGATGGCCCCTCTCCCAAATCCTCTAGGTACTCCATGATCACGGCGGTTTCGGTCAAATACCCCTGCTCCGTTTCAAGGCATGGTACTTTGCCCATGGGGCTCTTTGTTAAATAGCTCGACTCTTGCGATGGAGTTGTGAGCACCTCTTCAAAAGCCATGCCCTTTTCTAGCAGCACCATCTTTACCATATTGTAGTAATTGCTGATCGCAAATCCGTGTAACTTCATACCCACCCCCTTTTCGCTCTATAGATCATTTTAGGCACGTACTCCTCGCAGCTGATGCTTTAACACCTTTCCCGATGGTGCCGCTGGCAGTTGCTCGAGAAATACAATTTCTTTTGGCCTTTTATAAGGCGAGAGAAACGGCTTTATAAAGGCCTGCAACTCATCACCGGTCAACGCGCTATTGGACTTAGTTTGCACATACGCCATGACTTCCTCATTGCCATCAATGCTCTCCCCAACCACGGCGCACACTAGCACATCGCTATGTTGAGTGATGACTGCTTCCACCTCTGGCGGATAGACATTAAACCCAGAGTGAATGATCAACTCTTTGCTGCGCCCGGCGATATGGATATTGCCCTGCTCATCTTGACGCACTAGATCTCCGGTATTGAGAAACCCATCTGCATCAATTGCTAAGGCAGTCTCCTGCGGGTTCTTAAAATAACCCCGCATCACATTTGGGCCACGCACGTGCAGCTCGCCAACCTCCCCCTCGCTGACCTGTTTGCCGTGCGCTCCGATTAAGCGTATCTCCAAACCTGGTAATGGACGACCGACACTGCAATTGCCTAAACGTTCGTCCCAACGCACTTGGCAAATTGTCGGCCCACTTTCTGTCATTCCATAAGCGTTGAGCAGTGTTAGGCCAAACAAGGCTTCTGTTTCTCGTTTAATTGTTGGGTCCAGTGGCGCACCGCCGGCATATAGAAAACGCAAACGTGGCATCGCATCAGGCCCTATGTTCTGGGCACGGCAATACTCTAAAAAACGCGCAAACATCGTGGGAACCCCCATCATTCCCGTGATTTTTTTCTCTTTTAGAGTGTTTAGACTATCTGCGGCATCAAAACGGTCGGCGAGAATGAGTTGCGCCCCACGATACAGAGTCGCAAGAAACACGGCTGATAGACCGAAGATATGTGATAGAGGCAATACACCGTAAATTCGGTCATCGGCATTCATGCCTCGTAGCACGCTCGTCACGGCCGCCACATAAAGCATATTGCGATGCGTGAGCATCACCCCCTTAGGGTCGCCTGTCGTGCCAGTCGTATAAATCATGACGCACACTCTATCAGCGGGGGGCAAATCGTCCTGCACAAGCGCTGTAGGGGCCTGTGGAGCAATCACGACCCCAACACTGCCTGACTCTTCAGCGAGCACTTGCGCATCGCCCGTCATTGCCAGCGTATCGAAGTGTCTCTTAGCGGCAGAGGAATGCAAGAAGTATGCACTCAGCTTAGGCTCGCAGTGCGCACGGATTCTAGCAATCTCGTTAGCAGCTAAACGCGCATTGACGACCACACTAATCGCGCCGATCTCGCTAGTGGCCAATAACCAAATCAATAACTGCACACAGTTTTCGTTGATTAACAGTACTCGGTCACCTTCTTCAACCCCAAGAGCAAGTAGTTGGGACGCACTGGTGTGCACTTGCTCTGCCAATTGCTCGTAGGTGTATTGCGTGCCTAAGTGATCCTGCACGGCAATAGCTTCAGCTTTCTCATATCGCCAACGTTGCAGTGGCGAACTAATCCGCTCAGGAAGTTGGGCCAATAAAGACTCGGGAGATTGACCCAGCATCGCCAGATCGTTAGATTGCATTTTTTCCTGCATGTAATACCCACTATGCGCGCATTGCTACTTTCTGCATACGACGCCCAAAGCCATCGCGCTTGGCGCAACAATCTTAAATTAATGTTTCCAGCCATTGCATGGAAAGAGCTGACATTGCCCGCACGGCACTTTCCTTGGCGTGTACGGGGCAACAGTGTGACTTGGGCATTTAACCACCGCGACGCCTTAACTGACAACTATGACTTCTTGCTTAGCACCTCAATGAGCGACTTGTCGGCACTACGCGGTTTTGTTCCGCAACTCAGTCAAATCCCGAACATTGTGTATTACCACGAAAATCAGTTTGCCTACCCTGACAACCCCAACCCAAATGCCAAAGCGATAAACCGTGTGGAACCACAGATACTCAGCCTCTATACGGCGCTATGTGCTGATCAATTAGTGTTTAACAGTGCCTATAATCGCGACAGCTTTCGACAAGGCGCTCAAGCGCTGCTGAAGAAGCTACCCGATTACGTGCCCAATGGGCTTCTAGAATGCGTGGATAAGGCGTTGATACTCCCGGTTCCGCTTTGCGAAGAGGTCTACACCACCACTTCCGCGCAACGCAATGCCGATCGTAGTGTATTAGAGATTGTTTGGAACCATCGTTGGGAATACGACAAGGGGCCGGATCTATTATTAGCGATTGTGCAACAGTTAGCGCAGCGCAATACTCGCTTTCGTTTGCACCTACTCGGTCAGCGCTTTCGCTTCACCCCTGATGCGATGACGCAACTGCAAAGCATCTTGCATCAATATTATGCCGATACAGGAATAAGCCCAGGCATCGATGCCTATTTAGAGAACGAGAGCGACTATCATCATTGCCTAGCCTCTGCCGATGTAGCACTAAGTACTGCTGATCACGATTTTCAAGGGCTCTCGGTACTCGAGGCGGCCGCACTAGGTTGCGCACCTTTGGCGCCTAATCGTCTGGTCTACCCAGAATACCTTAGTGAGCGAAACTGCTACAGGCATTCAAGCGACCTAGACTCGACGGTGAACAGTGCCGTTAGCGTTTTACAGGACTGGGCTACACGCAAGAACAACTCGCAAGCCCTTCCTGGAGTCGATACGCAGCGGTTTCGCCAGAGCCAATTACGGCAAAGCTATGCGGCACTGTTCGAGTCAGCGCTGAGCAAGCCTAAATGCCGCAAGTAAAGGTCGAAAAAACCTTGGACTGTCACCGCGTTCGAGGCTAAAGTCTTGCCAAGTAGAATTAGTGGCTTACACAGCCTGATCGATATTGTGGAGTGTTCATGAACGTAGTCCGTAGTAGTTTATTTGCCCTAAGCACACTGGCAGCAGCCCTGACTTATGCGCAAGAAGAAGTCGCGCCTGAAGCTTCAGAGGCCGAAGAAAGCGCCGCATTCCAAGCTTGGCTTGGTGATTTGCGCATCGAGGCGCTTGAACGTGGCATCAGTGCAGCCACTCTGGACAGCATCATTCCTACGATAGAACCCCAGCGCCGCGTTATTCAGGCCGATCGCAATCAGGCCGAATTTGTACAGACTTACGCAAATTACTTAGAGCGAGTCAGCGATCGCCGTGTCGAGATGGGACGCGAACTGCTCGCAGAACAAGGCGAAATGATCAATAGCGCAGCCAATGCCCACAACGTCCAAGCTCGCTTCGTTGCCGCCATTCTTGGGATGGAAAGTAATTACGGCACCTTCCCGATTACTGAGCCTTTGTTCAATGTGATCGCGACACTGGCCTATGACTCACGTCGCGGCGACCAGTTTCGTAATGAATTATTCGCAGCCTTCGAAATTGTCGATAAAGGCTACGCTAGCGTTGATGAAATGAAGAGTTCTTGGGCAGGGGCGCTTGGCGCGCCACAGTTTATGCCAGGCAGTTATTTGCGCCTTGCGGTAGACCAAGACGGCGATGGCAAACGAGACTTATGGAATATGGGGCCAGATGTCATTGGTTCTGTTGCTAACTATTTGAAATCGACAGGTTGGCAAGATAATCAAACCTGGGGCCGAGTGGTGAGCTTGCCACCGGGCGGCGAACAATCGCTACCAGCACCACAAAACACCGGCCTCTCTCCTGATGCAAGTTGCCGGCGTTACACGACAATGGGGGTTTGGCGAGATTTGAATGATTGGCAGGAACTTGGTGTTCGTAAAGCCGATGGCAGCGACCTTCCTACCCGCCCACTTCCCGCTGCCTTAATTATTGGCGACGAAGGCGATGACAAAGGGTATTTAGTCTACCGCAACTTCTGCTCACTGCTGCGCTACAACCCTTCGTTTAAATACGCCTTAGGAGTGAGCCTGTTATCCGATGCGATCGCTGGGATCGAGGAGTAATTAAGCTCCAGCGCCCGCTTCGGATTCGGCCGCAACGGGCTCTAACACTGGAAACATAACGGTCTGCCCGATCTGCACTTGCCTAAAATTAAGTGTGGGGTTGTATTGACGTAATAACCACATTGGCACTGAATATTTGCGCCGTGCAAGATTAGCAATATTATCGTTTGCTGCGACTTTGTATTCGTCCACATTCTCAATGCGGTACTGTCGGAAAAATTCTTGTTGCTCTTCAAGATGGAATTGTCGTCGCTTAAGTTCGAACTCCTGCACACTGACGTTGGAGAAATCCAGATTCAAGCGGCGACCAATGACTACCGCTGAATTTCTGCCAAGCCGGTTCAAACTGCGCAGCTGCGACGTACTCACGCCCAACCAATCCGCGTAATGCCCTAGCGTCTCAGAAGCTTGAATCTCGATTGAATGATTCTCTGCCACGCTATAATCCGATGGGTCAGCGGCTAGATCTTCGACTGCTTGCGCACTTTGCTCCGCAATGCTTTGTGGAGAGTCCAAAGCCAAGGCCAGTTCATCGCCCGCCAATGTATTCGATGCCTCCTGGGTGGCATCGCTGCTTTCACTCAATGGCGGCATTAACTCTTCGATCACAAGGGGTTCAAGTGTTTGCTCAACCGCAGCGACTTCTTGGGGCTGAGGCTGAACCACTGGCTCCTGCGCGGCAACATAAACTACCGGCTGCGTTGCAGGGGGGGCATCGCTCGGGACGCGCAACTGCTGACCAGGAAATAATAAATCAGGGTGATCAATGTCATTGGCTTGCAAAAGGGCGCGCTCAGTTAAGCCAAATCGCCGGGCTATTCGCGACAAGGTATCACCTCTGCGAACCGAATAAGACTCAGTTGTGCTGCGCGTGCTAGTAGTTGCCGCCGTTTCACTGCCTTGACTACTTGCCGCGGCCGCTATCTGTGCAGAGCTTTGCCCAGTGCCGGCAGCTGTATCCTGCGGCAGTAGTAAGCGCTGACCTATCGATATTCGATGACTATCGCGAATTTGATTCAATGCCGAAATTGCCGCCACGGAAGTCTTAAAACGGCGCGCGATTGCCGACATGCTATCGCCTTTTTGCACGACATAGGCGATGTCCGGAGTCTGAATATTATACCGTTCGCTGCTTGGCACCTGCGCCAAGAGCTGGTCAATTGAGCCATTGAGCTGCTCTTTCTGCACTTTGACGGTAAAGCCTTTCGGGATACGTTTTCCCCCATCCCACACTACCGGACGCAGGGCTGGGTTATCGAACTTCAAATGCTCCAAGGTTACTCCAAGGGCATCCGCCAAGACTTGTGCCTCGACATAGGCATCAAGCTCAAATTCTGCATACTCTGGGCTTGGGTCTAGCTGCAAGACACCAAAAAGTGTTTGTGCCTGTCGCTCCACATCGAGTACGGCTAAGAATTGTGGATAAAAATTACGTGACGCAAAACCAAAATTACGCCCTTTGTAATTGGCGATAATCTCTTCAATCTTGTTGGTACCTGTTTCTCGCACCGCACGGCTCATTCCGCCTGTACCGTGGTTGTAGGCTGTTAAGGCTAAAGGCCAAGTGCCTAAGATTTGATAGTTATATTCGAGCAAACTCATGGCTGCATAGGTTGCCGTATAGGGGTCCATACGCTCATCGACGATATGGTCGATACGCATAAAACGTTGACCAGTAGCCCGCATAAACTGCCACATCCCTGCCGCTGCAACGCTCGAATAGGCACCAGGGTGGAAAGAAGACTCTACGTGGGGAAGCGCCCCTAGCTCTATTGGTAAATTTTTTGCCCGAATGACACTCTCAATATGGGAGCGATAAGCACCCGAGCGAATAAGCCCTTCGACAAAACGATCGGACTGCCCTAACTGGAAGCGCACATTATTGGCCGCCTCGCCGAATGTGGCATCGCTAGTACCCCTTGGCCAAAGTTGCAAGACACGCTGTTGCTCACTGCTTAGGCCTGTGCGCTTGCCTGTCGCCAGCACTTTCAAGGCATCTTGAATCTGTGAGCGTTGACGCTCGATAAGGGGGCGGTCGTATTCGACGCTTTGATAGACTACCGCTAGATTATTGGAGTCATGCAGAAAACCATGATCGGTATCGACCTCGGTGTACACTCGGGTCCAAAATTTAATAGCAGGCTCTAATTCAGGAGGCCTTGGCAAGTCCTGCGCTTGCAATACCGTGAAACTGCCAAAAAATAGCAGGCATACCCAGATAATGTGGCGCAATGGCGGTAATGGCACTGACTTCATGTCCCTAAGTTCAAGGATGAACGCTGTATAAGACCTTCATCGTAACGAAATATTTCTGCAATTGTGAGCCTATACTAATTCTGTCTCTTATACACATCTGACGCTGCCGACGAGCGATCTAGTGTAGA
>CAJXSF010000081.1 GCA_913061515.1 uncultured Gammaproteobacteria bacterium
ACGAGATGTAGAGAGGTCTCGTGGGCTCGGAGATGTGTATAAGAGACAGGCCCAGAGTGTCATGGCACGCGTTTGAAAGAAGAGAGTCAGTGGTGGCGTTTGCATGCTGGCAAACGGCATTTAAATCTACACGAGGTCATGACCTTATCTTTAGAACATTGCGCCGAGTTTTTTACAGAGCTTGCCGATGCTGCCAATAAGAGTAAAGCGGGCATAGACGAGGCGACATCGTTATTGCTCACAGAGATTCGTTCACGGCTGACCTTTTTACTTGATGTGGGCCTGGCCTACCTAACACTCGATCGTCAGTCACGCACGCTCAGTGGCGGCGAAGTCCAACGCATCAATCTGACAACCGCATTGGGCACATCACTGGTCAACACCCTGTTCGTGCTCGATGAACCGAGCATCGGATTGCATTCGCGCGATATGAGCCGAATGATTCAAATCTTGCATCGGCTGCGCGACGCCGGCAACACCTTGCTAGTTGTCGAGCACGACCCACAAGTGATGCTAGCAGCTGACCTAGTGATCGACATTGGTCCCGGCCCAGGAAAGGACGGTGGCGAGATCCGTTTCATGGGCACCCCCGCACAGTTGTTGCGCAAAAAACATAATCTTACGGCGCAATACCTCAATGGCGAGCGGACAGTGCTCGACCTCTTACTGCCCAAGCATGGTATCAATGAAAGCAGCGCCAACTACCGCATTGCCAACGCGAAAAATCTTGCAAAAAATGTCTGTATTCGTATTGAGGGTGCCAAGGAACACAATCTACAAGACTTAAGCATTGAGGTGCCACTTGGGCAGCTCGTGTGCCTTACTGGCGTCAGCGGCTCGGGAAAATCGACCTTGATGCATGCCGTTTTATACCGCGCCGCCTGCAAGCATTTGGGCCGCGCGACAGAGGCACCCGGTGCGCATAGCAGAATCACCGGCTTTGAACACGTCGACGATGTCTTGCTTGTCGACCAAAGCCCAATAGGCAAAACGACACGCTCGATTCCCGCGACTTATGTTGGGGCTTTCGATGTCATTCGTCAGCGTTTTATTGCCCAGCCGATTGCCAAGGAACGCAGTTATACCATCGGCACCTTTAGCTTCAATGCCGGCAACGGGCGCTGCCCAAGTTGTTCGGGCAATGGCTTTGAGCACGTCGAGATGCAATTTTTGAGCGATGTGTATTTACGCTGCGGCGAGTGCAATGGCCGCCGCTATCGCCGCGAGATACTCGAAGTGCGTATCGCTGGCGCCACGCCAGGTTTGATGAGCATTGCCGATATTCTTGCCATGACAGTAAGCGAAGCCGTCGCCTTTTTTGCCGATGACGAAGCCGTGCTTGTCTGCCTGCAACCCCTACTCGATGTCGGTTTGCAATACGTGCAACTTGGCCAAGCCGTGCCCACCCTAAGCGGTGGCGAGGCGCAACGGCTCAAGCTTGCGGGGCACTTAGCCGCTGTGGCACAAAGCCAAGTGGCCAAAGCTAAGAAACGTGCCAAGACTAATACACAAAGCAAAGGGCTATTATTTTTGTTCGATGAGCCCACCACTGGCTTGCATTTTCACGACATCAGCGTGCTCATGAAAGCCTTTCGTAAACTTTTGGACGCCGGTCACTCACTGCTCATCATTGAACACAATCTCGATGTGATCCGCGCCGCCGATTGGCTAATCGATATTGGCCCAGAGGGGGGTGACAAAGGCGGCACTTTGGTCGCCCAAGGCACACCCGAGTCGTTCTTGGAAAAAGGCGCTGGCCTCACCGCCATTGCGCTAAAAGAGTACGAAGAAGATCTTGCCAACGCCCGGCAGTCATCTGGCACTATTAGCAAACGCATCACCAGTGGCACGCCTGCGAAGAAACTAACGCAAGCGATTCAGATTCATCACGCACGCGAACACAATCTGAAAAACATCGACGTCGAGATTCCTTGGAATAAGTTCACCGTAATCACTGGCGTCAGTGGTAGCGGCAAGAGCACCCTGGCCTTCGATATCGTTTTCGGTGAAGGTCAACGGCGTTATTTAGAGTCTTTGAATGCCTATGCACGACAGTTTGTGCAAC
This sequence comes from uncultured Gammaproteobacteria bacterium, assembly GCA_913061515.1. Taxonomy (GTDB): domain Bacteria; phylum Pseudomonadota; class Gammaproteobacteria; order Pseudomonadales; family Pseudohongiellaceae; genus UBA5078. The sequence continues at coordinate 2,066 of CAJXSF010000081.1, forward strand.
CGGCCACTAGGCCCGAAGTCGATGCAATTCACGGCATTCCTCCTACCGTTGCCATCGAACAACGCACTAGCCGCGGCGGCCGTAAGAGCACTGTGGCCACACTGACCGAGATCTATCACTTCTTGCGGCTATTGTTCGTCAAACTAGGCACGCAGCATTGCCCGCGCTGCGACGAGGCCATTGCGCCGCAAACTGCCGATATGATTCTCTCGCGCATACTTAGCAGCTCGCGAGGTAAAGACATCACCTTTCTCGCGCCGATGGTGGTCGGGCGTAAAGGCATCTACAAAGAATTGGCCGCATGGGCCGCCGCACGGGGTTATACCCATCTGCGCGTCGATGGGGATTATCTAGAGAGCAATCCATGGCCTGTGATCGACCGCTATAAAGAGCACGACATCGAGATTCGTACCGGTAGCATTAAGGTGATCCCCGAGAACGAATCGGCGATATCCGCACTCATCCAGCAGACTTTAGAGTTAAGCAACGGCTTGCTGATGACCACCCCTAGCAAGGCCAAGGCTGGGCAACGTGGCGCCGATATCCTCTACTCCACGCAACGGGCTTGCCCTAGCTGCGGCGACAGTTTCGATGAGCTAGACCCACGCTTGTTCTCTTACAATTCCAAACACGGCTGGTGTACAAGCTGTTTTGGCACTGGTGAGGTGATCGAAAATTTCGAAGAAGAACAAACCGGTGAAGAAGCTACATGGTTAGATAACCAAAGCAAAGACGACGACACCACGCCTGTGCGCGTTCCTTGCAGTGCTTGCAAAGGCACACGCTTGAATGACACAGCCCTTGCGGTGCGCTTGCAAAAACGCTCGATTGCTCAGTACACGGCTTTGTCGGTTGCCGATGCCGAGAAGGCTTTCGGGCAGCTACGATTTAGCGATAAGGCTGAGACCATCGCCAAAGATATCGTGCCTGAGTTGCAGTCGCGATTGCGCTTCTTGAACAAAGTTGGCCTTGCCTATTTGAGCCTAGACCGCGCTGCCCCAACACTCAGTGGCGGTGAGGCCCAGCGTATTCGCCTTGCCTCGCAACTTGGCTCTAACTTACAAGGGGTTTGCTATATTCTCGACGAACCAACCATCGGCTTACATGCGCGCGATAACGCCCTGTTGATTAGTACACTGCGTGAGCTACAACAAAACGGCAACACTGTGATTGTTGTTGAACATGACGATGCCACCATGACCGAGGCAGACCACTTAATCGATGTCGGCCCCGGTGCCGGTAGCCGTGGCGGCGAGATTGTCGCACAGGGCACTTTGGCGCAACTGAAGAAGAACAAGGCCTCGTTAACCGGCCAGTTCTTAGCCAAGCCTCTGCGTCACCCCATCGCAGATATTCGCGACGAAGTGGCGCGCAAACAATTCGATAAAGAAGTGTTGCGCATCGAAGGCGCCACCTTGCATAACTTGAATAAACTCAGTGTCGATATTCCACTGCGCAGGCTTGTTGCGGTTAGTGGCGTCAGCGGCAGTGGCAAAAGCAGCCTGATTCGCGGCGTCTTACACGACAATATGCGGCAGTTATTAAAAGTAAAAGGCACACGCAAAAAACCACCAGCGATAGTCGACTGCCAAGACATCATCGGCTGGGAATCGATAGACCGCTTAATGCAAGTCGACCAAACCCCTATTGGTAAAACACCACGCTCCTGCCCTGCCAGTTATATTGGGATATGGGACACCATCCGCAAACTATTTGCCGACACTGTGGACGCTAGGCTACGGGCTTACACCCCGGGCCGCTTCTCGTTCAATGTCTCTGGCGGGCGCTGCGAGACTTGCTCTGGCAATGGCATGCGCAGAATCGAGATGAGCTTTTTACCCGACGTGCGAGTGGACTGCGAGCAATGCCACGGCTGGCGTTTCAACGAAGACACGCTATCAGTACGTTATAAAGGCAAACACATCGGCGAAGTGCTCGCCATGAGCGTCGATGAAGCAGTGGCCTTTTTCGAACCAGTCCCACTAGTGCATCACCCATTGAGTTTGTTGCAAGACGTAGGCCTTGGTTACTTAACTTTAGGCCAGCAAAGCCCCACCCTTAGTGGCGGCGAAGCACAACGCATAAAATTAGTAGCAGAGCTGGCCAAGGCAAGACCCTCTGTACAGCTGCGCCGCAACACCAAACAGCATTGTCTTTATATTCTCGATGAACCAACAGTCGGCCTGCATATGGCTGACGTCGAAAAACTACTGCGCGTATTGCACCGCTTAGTCGATGCCGGTAACAGCGTCATCGTCATTGAACACAATTTGGATGTGATAGCCGAGGCCGACTGGGTCATCGATATGGGGCCAGAGGGCGGTAACGGCGGAGGGAAGATTGTTGGGCAGTGTCGCCCGCAGCAACTCGTTAAAAAGAAACGTTCGCAGACGGGCTTGTTTTTGCAGGAGATGTTTTAAAACACTACCGTCTTCTGACCATTAACGATAATGCGGTGTTCGCAGTGCCATTTAACCGCACGGGCGAATGCCGCACATTCGGCATCGCGGCCAATTTGCACGAGCTCATCGATATCAAAATTGTGATCAATTTTTTCGACCGCCTGTTCAATGATTGGGCCTTCGTCGAGATCGGTCGTGACATAGTGCGCGGTAGCACCAATTATTTTCACGCCACGCATATACGCTTGGCGATAGGGGTTTGCCCCTTTAAAACCAGGCAAGAATGAATGATGAATATTGATCGCCCTGCCCTCTAAGGCCTCACAAATAGTTGGCGAGAGAATTTGCATATAGCGCGCAAGGGCCAATAGATCCACTTGTTGTTCTTCTACTATTTGCAGAATCTCAGCTTCTTGTTGCGCTTTGTTCTCTGGGCTCACTGGCAAGTAGTGATAGGGTATCTTGTACCACTCGGTAATACCGCGCATCTCTTCATGATTAGACACCACACCCACGATATCAGCAGGTAAAACGCCGCTACTCCAGCGGTGCAAAATATCGTTAAGGCAATGGCCATGTTTGGAAACCGCCAATAGCACCTTCGGTTTGATAGCAAGATCGAAAAAATTAAACTTCATCGAAAACTGTGCGGCTAACGGTGCAAAATCTTGCTCGAGAGTATCGATACCAGCAATCTTTGCCTCTACCTCTTCAAACTCCACACGCATGAAGAAACGGTCGACAATTGGGTCGCGATGTTGTGCCGCGTCGCTAATCGTGGCGCCACGCTGATAGAGAAAATCACTGACGGCACGCACAATGCCGTTGGCTTCGGGGCAAGATACCGTCAATACGTATTTATGGGGTGTTGATGCGTTGTTCTCTTGCTTGCTCATGTGTCCTTACTCTTTTAGGCGAATAACTGCGCGTTTTGAGCGCGAAATAATATCACCATTTGCTCATGGTGCGGCGTCCCAATTACAATCAGTGCCAATATGCCATTTAACCGACAATGCCTGAACACTAGGCCACAGGATTTACTATGAAAACACGCGCAGCCGTTGCCTTTGCCGCTGGCAAACCATTGGAAATTGTTGAAGTCGACTTAGAAGGTCCACGCGCCGGAGAAGTTCTTGTCGAAATCAAGGCCACGGGCGTGTGCCATACCGATGCCTTCACGCTCTCTGGCGACGACCCAGAAGGCGCGTTCCCCGCGATTCTAGGCCATGAAGGCGCAGGCGTTGTGGTCGAAGTTGGTGCCGGTGTCAAATCACTAAAAGTCGGCGATACCGTCATTCCTTTGTACACGCCGGAGTGTCGCGAATGTAACTTCTGCTTGAACCCTAAGACTAATCTTTGCCAGTCGATTCGCAGTACCCAGGGCCAAGGGCTGATGCCTGACGGGACTAGTCGCTTCTCATTTGAAGGCAAACCTATTCTGCATTACATGGGCTGTTCAACTTTCTCTAATTACACTGTGCTGCCCGAGATCGCCTTGGCCAAGGTGCGCAGTGACGCGCCCTACGACAAAATCTGCTACATCGGCTGTGGTGTTACTACCGGGATCGGCGCCGTCATTTTCGATGCGAAAGTTGAGATAGGCAGCACCGTCGCAGTATTCGGCTTGGGCGGCATTGGTTTGAACGTCATCCAAGGCGCGCGCATGGCTGGTGCTGGGCGCATTATCGGTGTCGACTTGAATGAAGATAAAGTCGCATTGGCCAAGCAGTTCGGCATGACCGACTTCATCAATCCGAAAGATGTCGACAACGTCACCGACCACATCGTGCAAATGACAGGTGGCGGCGTCGATTACAGCTTCGAATGTATTGGCAATGTCAACACGATGCGTCAGGCATTAGAGTGCACCCACAAAGGCTGGGGCGAGTCCTTCATCATCGGTGTGGCCGGTGCTGGCCAAGAGATCTCGACACGGCCATTCCAACTGGTCACTGGACGCTCTTGGAAAGGCAGTGCCTTTGGTGGCGCTCGCGGGCGCACAGACGTGCCCCGTATCGTCGATTGGTATATGGAAAATAAGATCAGCATCGACCCGCTAATTACACACACGATGCCGCTTGAAGATATCAATAAAGCGTTCGATTTAATGCACGCCGGCAAGAGTATTCGCTCAGTCGTACTATTCTAATAAGCAATTGAAATAATTAAACTTTAGCATTCAACCCCCTGAAAAGGGGGTTTGTCTCTACGCGCCTGTGAATTACTCTTGCAAGCACGAATTGAAGTCGCAATCCGTGCCCACCATTTTATTAATTCAGTCGTACTCGTCCGGAGAGAATTGTAATGAAAGCTGCCTTTAACCCCATAAAAACTGTTGCGCGAAGCTGCGCTGCCCTGCTCACTGCAGGCGTAATAAGCACGAATGCGTTTGCACAAGATGTAGCAGTAACAGTGCCGACTTCGTTCACCGGTACCTATGACCTTACCTACGCCAATGCGCAAGCGGGTTCGCCCCTGACCAACGGCACCGCAGTTAGCGTTGTCATTGCCCCAGGTAATTTGCTTTGTATCGGCGGTTATACATTAACAGACCCAGTGACACGCAATGGCAATGCTCACGAAGCGATCTGGAAAGAAAGCACATTAGGCATCGAGATCGCACTGTCGAGCCTAGTGAATGGCTTCAATGAAATTAATGTTGGCTCCACTTCTGGCACTTGGTATGGACAGCTACAAGGCTCCAAGACCAGCACTGCAACTACAGGGTGCGCCAGTACCCCTGCGCCAGACATGACCAAAATCAACGAGTTGTTTGAAAAAGCTCAAGAGAAGTTTGCACAGTACTTCCCTGCCAGCGCCAATGCTGTGAACCAAACGCTTGATGGCTATATCTATCGCGCTTATCCAGGCGGAATTTACCTTGCGATCAACAATGGCGATGTCTATGTCATGGGCGGCACTTTCGGAGATCAACCAAGCAAGCAAGGTTCACTAGAAGCTATCCTTACTGAACTGACAGGTACACAGGTAGATATTCCTGATATCCCAGAGGGCGATTACAAATTAGTAGTGACTGGGACCATCGGGACAACAGTGGCTGGTATCGCCATCAACACTGCCTTCCCAGCAGTGACAATCGATAAAATTGGCGCTCCCGATTCTAGCGATATCGACGGCATTCGCGATGCAGTAAAAGAGTCTCTCAAAGACATCAATTTTGTAGGCACGATCGACGTGTCTGAAATCACTTCAACTAGCAGTGATTTCAGCTTCAAGATCGCATTCAAAGGCTCTGTCACTTCCAATGGTGTGACGAGCACGAGTGACTACCTACTGGTGTACAACTACACCAAGCTATAAGTTTTAGCGCTCGACAAACAAAGCACGACTCTGACCCCGTTGGAGTCGTGCTTTTTTATTTGCCAATGGCTCCAGCAAAATGCACCGCTAGCCACACCGTATCTTGCTTTGGGTCTGTCCATTCCACCCGGTGTTTTCTAAGGGCAGGGATCAACACATAATCCCCTTCTGTTAAGGCAAGCTCTGTCCCATCATCCCAACGAATGCAGGCAGCACCACGCAACAAAAGCACCCACTCGTTCTGAGCCTGCTCATACCACTGCCCTGGGGCGCTGCGCTGGCCGTGGGATACGATGCGTTCAATCATCAGCCCATCTGTCTTTACAAGTGCTTCAAATACCTCAGCTTCTTGTGCGTTAGGGAGCCCTTCTAAGAAATTGCCTTGTGTTTGCATTGTCATCCTCTGTAATTTTCCCGTGCCCCACTAGAGCCTAGCCCGTATAATACCTTGCATTCGTATTTCGCCGCGCGCAGCTCGTAAAGCGGCCCTACTGCCCTACAAAGAGAGAAACCATGCAGCGACAAGCCAAAACTCTTAGCTTTCTACTTAAACTCTGTGCTTCATGCCTACTAGTGGCCTTCTCAACATCGAGTTTCGCCCAGATCGAGACAATCTCAGGAGAATGGCGCGGCACCTATAACATCAATATCGGTGGTGATCGCGACATCGTATTCACTATCGAAGTCACAGACGGCGTTGCAACCGGCACCTTTGATGATGAGGCTGGCGGCGCCATCGGGCTTACAATCGAATCGATTAGCATCGAAGGCCGTGAAGTCGAGTTTACTATTCCTCGTATCAATGGTGCGTATTTCGGAACGATTCATGCAGACCTCGGCACGGATGGCAAACCCGTGCGCATCGACGGCGATTGGACTCAAGCGGGAGAGTTTATTCCCGTCACTATCTATAGAACGCAATAAGGAGCTCACACATGAAATATTTGCACACGATGGTGCGCGTATCAGACCTGGACGCTTCCTTGGACTTCTATTGCAATAAGCTTGGCTTAGTGGAAATCGAGCGCCGCGACCACGAACAAGGGCGCTTCACTCTGGTTTTTCTAGCCGCGCCTGGCGATGAAGACGCACAAGTGGAGCTCACCTATAACTGGGACCCAGAAAGCTATGATGAAGGCCGCAACTTCGGTCATTTGGCCTATTGCGTCAAAGACATCTATGCCACCTGTGAGAAGCTGCAAAAAGCTGGCGTGACGATCAACCGCCCTCCTCGCGATGGCCGCATGGCGTTTATCCGTTCGCCGGACAATATTTCGATAGAGCTACTGCAAGAAGGCAGTGCTCTAGCGCCCCAAGAGCCCTGGCAGAGCATGCCCAACACTGGCAAATGGTGAGCACGTCAACAGTTTTAAATTAGCAAAAAGGTATATTAATCATGCAATTACTCGACGGAAAGGCCACGTCTGAAACTGTCTCTTATACACATCTGACGCTGCCGACGAGCGATCTAGTGTAGAT
>CAJXSF010000082.1 GCA_913061515.1 uncultured Gammaproteobacteria bacterium
ACGCAAACCCGCGCCTCAGGGATTAATTCGCTTAAGTGCTCTGCCGTTTTGTTGATCGTCTTCACTTCATTGTGCAGATAGAAAACTTGCCCGCCGCGCAGTAACTCGCGAAGCACTGCTTCTTTGATAAGTGCATCTTGGCTTTCGCGGATAAAGGTTTTCACCGATAGACGCTTGGCCGGTGGTGTCACGATCAATGAAAGATCGCGCACCCCAGACATGGCCATATTCAATGTGCGGGGAATAGGCGTCGCAGTGAGCGTTAGAATGTCAACGTCTGCTCGGATCGCTTTGAGCTTTTCTTTTTGCTGGACCCCAAAACGGTGCTCTTCATCAATTATAAGGAGCCCGATGTCTTTATACTCAATCGAGTTCTGCAGCAATTTATGCGTACCGACAATGATGTCGACCTTGCCACTCTTTATACGATCTAGTGTCTCTTGGACTTGTTTGGTCGAACGAAAACGCGAAATCAAGTCGACCGATACGGGCCAATCGGCAAAGCGGTCACGAAAGCTTTCATAATGCTGTTGGGCAAGCAGGGTAGTAGGCACCAAAATAGCAACTTGCTTGTGATTCTGTACGGCTATGAAGGCGGCCCGCATTGCCACTTCTGTTTTACCAAAACCCACATCACCGCACACCAATCGATCCATGGCGCGTTTGGATTTCATGTCCTTCATGACCGCTTCAATGGCATCTTGTTGGTCAGCGGTTTCCTCAAACGGAAAGCTCGATGAGAAGCTCGGATAGTCGATATTGTCACAATCGTATTGAAAGCCTTGGCGTGCTTCACGGCGCGCATAGATGTCGAGCAATTCGGCAGCGACATCTTTAATTTTTTCTGCGGCTTTCTTCTTGGCTTTTTGCCATTGATCGTTGCCAAGACTATTTAACGGCGCAAGCTCAGGCTCGGTGCCGCCATAGCGACTGATAAGATGCAATGAGTACACTGGTACGTAGAGTTTGGCCTCACGGGCGTATTCGAGGGTGAGGAACTCGGTGTCCTGACCTTCGACACTCAAGGTCTGCAAGCCTCGGTATCGCCCAACACCGTGTTCAATGTGCACAACGGCTGCGCCTAAGTGCAATTCGTTGAGGTTGCGAATGAGAAATTCACTATTGTCCTGTGCTTTGCGACGCCGACGGCGCTGGGCGACTCGTTGGCCGAATAATTGGGTTTCGGTAATAAGTAAAATAGAAGGGGAGTCGAGCCATAAACCCCGATCGATCGGCGCGACGGTGATCGCGAGACTCTGCTCGCCCTGGGCAAAGCTGTGCCATGAATCGATAGCGACAGGGTTGATGTTGATGCTCTTTAATAGCTCCAACATGCTTTCGCGGCGCCCAGCCGTCTCAGCGCAGAACAAGATGCGGCTGTTTCTATTGGCTATCAACAGTGCTTGCAAAGCTAGCAGGGGTGTTTGCTGTGCTCCGGCATTAAGGTTTGGCGGCGGCGAGATCGCAATCTGCTCCGCTTTATTGCCCTTATTATCGGCGTATAGCTCGATATTCGGGTACTGGCGCAGTTGCGCAAATGCTTCGTCCGGGCTGAGAAATAACTCACTTGGCTTGAGGATTGGTCGCTGCAGATCATGGCAGCGATCTTCATAACGGTTTTTGATGTCATTCCAAAAACGCAGGCCAGAGGCGTCTAAATCACCACTGCGCAATATTAGGGTGTTTTCTGGAAGGTAATCGAAGACCGTCTGCAGCTTGTCGAAAAACAATGGCAGGTAGTATTCAATGCCGGCGGAGTGCAAACCTTGGCTGATGTCTTGATAGACACTGCATTTGCGCAGGTCGACATCAAAGCGATTGCGAAACTGGCTTCGGAACAAACTGATACCCGCTTCATTCATTGGGTATTCCTTGCCGGGTAAAAGTTGAATCTCTTCGACTTTGTCGAGCGAGCGCTGGCTCTCCGGGTCAAAGGTTCTAAGGCTTTCGATCTCGTCGTCAAACAAATCGACTCGATAAGGGCTTTGGCTGCCCATGGGGAAAATATCCATGATCGATCCACGGATTGCGAATTCGCCATGGTCATAAACCGATTCGACACATTGATAACCAGCGCTTATCAGGTTTTGCCGCATGCTCTCTGGGTCGAAACGGGCGCCTATCTTCAGCATTAGGCTATTGCCAAGGACATATTCTTTTGGGCTAACCCTGTGCATGAGGCTTGTTAGAGGCAGGATTAAAATGCCCTTTGCCAGCTGCGGTAGGTGATAAAGCGTATTGAGTCGGTCTGAGACGATGTCTTGGTGCGCAGAGAAATTGTCGTAGGGCAAGGTTTCCCAGTCAGGCAGCGTGTGCATCGGGCAGCGCTTATCATTGAAGAAACTTAATTCGCGACGAATAGCGTCGGCCTCTTCAGTATTTGCCGTGATCAGCACGATAGGGCCGGTATGTCGGCTTGCAATTGAGGCGACAGCTAAGCTTAGGCTGCTGCCGTGCAGGCCAGCCCAGCGGCGCAAATCACCGGAAGAATGAGGCAGTTCGGGGCTAAATACGTCGTTTGTCGGCATCTTTATTGAGTCAAGGAGCTATTTCGGGGCGTGAATTCTTGCATAAGTTGGCCTGCTTTGTCAGAACAATGTCAAAGCAGTGTTGGCAATTATAGGGAGTAAAGTCGCGGATTGCGCGGTGCTTTAGGTTGCACGACCATGGCAATACAAAGATAATACGCACCTTCCTCATCAACCGTATTTAGCAAAGGTGCAACCAGTGACTCGACCCAGTTTGGATGATTATTTTGGCGATTGGAAACAACGCGAAGCCCTCGCGCAGGAAATGATTCCAGTAGTCGGCAGACTCTATAGCGAACGTAATGTCGTAATTTTCATCTATGGTCGAGCGCTGCATAACCGCTCGGTTGCCAATATCATGAAGTCTCATCGCTTTGTGCGACAAGTAGACCGCAATGAAATGTCTGAGTTTGAAAGCCACCCAGTATTGATGGCGCTTGCGAAACTTGACCTTGCCCACGTCCATGTCGATCTCGGCAAGTTGACAGTGAGCTTCATGAAACAGCAAGAAGAGCTTGGCAGTGAAGCCTTAGATGTAGAGGCGTTTGTTGCCAAAGAGCTAGGCTATATGGTGGGTGTGAAGACCAAGCCTATCGAAAAGTCACAAGACATCGTCCTGTATGGCTTTGGTCGTATTGGCCGCTTGATCGCTCGTCTATTGATTGAACGCACGAGCACCGGTGAAGTCATCCGTTTGCGTGCCATCGTTGTGCGTCCAGGCAAAGAGGGCGATTTGCAGAAACGTGCCAGCTTGTTCACAGCAGACTCGGTACACGGGGCCTTCCAAGGGACTGTGCGCATCGACGAAGAGAACAAGTGTCTAATAGCCAATGGCAATGTGATTCAGATCATCTATGCCAATAGCCCAGAGGAGATCGACTACACGGCGTATGGGATTAACGACGCCTTGGTAATTGATAACACAGGTAAATGGCGTGATGAGGCGGGGCTGTCGAAGCATTTGCAAGCCAAAGGTGTAAGCAAAGTTGCACTAACCGCACCAGGTAAGGGCGATCTTAAGAATATCGTTTTTGGTATCAATGATGACCAAATCAAGCCTGAGGACAAGATTGTCACGGCGGCCTCGTGCACTACTAATGCGATTGCGCCAGTGCTGAAACTGGTCAACGACCGCTATGGTATTCAGCACGGCCACGTTGAGACCGTTCATGCCTATACCAATGATCAGAACCTAATCGATAACTACCATGATGGCGACCGTCGTGGCCGCAGTGCTGCGTTGAACATGGTTTTGACTGAAACTGGGGCTGCTAAGGCAGTGGTTAAAGCGATCCCAGAACTGGAAGGCAAATTAACCGGAAACGCGGTCCGGGTGCCTATTCCTAACGTGTCTATGGCGATTTTGAGCCTACATTTGGACAAGCCAACAACAAAAGAAGAGCTCAATGAGTTCATCCGTAAGATTGCCTTACACTCGCATTTGCAGAACCAGATCGCCTATACAGAAGAGGCTGATGCGGTTTCTAGCGATTTTGTAGGCTCTCGCGAGGCGGCAATCGTCGACTCAACAGCCACTATTGTGCAAGGCAATAACTGTGTTCTATACCTCTGGTATGACAACGAGTTTGGCTACTGCAATCAGGTAGTGCGAATGGTCTATAAGATGGCCGGAGTTAACTACCGCTTCTACCCAATAGAAGAATAAGCAGGCAAAGAGGCTCGGTTAGGCATAGAAATCTATGGTAATTCGAGCCTCTTATCAATATAATTGCCGCGCTTAACTAGCCGGTTCTCATAGTAATTTCCAAAATAAAACCGATTTCAGAATCGTTGTTTGTGATTTCTGTGCCTTTGGCATGGTTTTGTGCCACCGGCGTATATGCTTTCTTGTACAAGAGTTGCTTTTAGTTTTTTGAAACTCCAGTAATTACTAGGCTTGGCGAATGATCAAAATTACCCGCGGTTTGGATTTACCGATACTTGGTGCACCAGAGCAATCTATCGACAGTGCGCGGCGGGTTCGCTCAGTTGCATTGTTAGGAAATGACTATGTAGGCATGAAACCTACGATGAACGTCAAAGTTGGCGATAAGGTCAAGCTCGGACAAGCACTGTTTGAAGATAAGAAAACGCCCGGAGTAGTGTTTACTGCGCCTGGCGCTGGAACGGTCAGCGAAATTAATCGCGGTGACCGCCGTGCCTTTCTATCGCTCGTTATCGAGCTCGATGATGGCGAAGAGGAGTCGGTTGAGTTTAAACACTTCGCTGCCGACCAGCTCGCTAGTCTCTCTCGTGAAGATGTAGTTACCAACCTTGTTCAGTCAGGTCAGTGGACTGCGCTACGAACGCGGCCGTTCAGCAAAGTGCCTGCCATTGACGCTGTTCCTCACGCCTTGTTCATTAATGCCATGGATACCAACCCATTGGCAGCCGACCCAGAAGTCGTTGCTCGCGAAAACGCTGACGACTTTATCAATGGCGTCAATGTCCTTTCGCGACTAACCCAAGGTAGTGTGTTTTTATGCCGAGCCGCTTCTAGCTTTGACGGCATAGAAGGGCAGAAACTGGCAAGCAATGTGAAAGTGGAGTCATTCGCAGGCCCACACCCAGCCGGTTTGAGCGGAACACATATTCACAATTTAGCGCCTGTTAGCTTGGCTAAACAGGTCTGGTCTGTGAACTATCAAGATGTGATCGCCATCGGCAAACTGTTTACCACCGGTCGCGTTAGTACTGAGCGTGTTATCGCTTTGGCAGGGCCGCAGGTGACTAAGCCGCGCTTGTTGAAGACTCGCATGGGGGCCAACCTCGAAGAGTTGACGGCAGGGGAGTTGAACTCTGATGACAATAGAGTGATATCTGGCTCGGTGTTATCCGGTCGTGCTGCCCACGGTGTTGAGTCCTATCTCGGTCGCTACCATCAGCAAGTCTCAGTCCTGAAAGAGGGGCGTGAGCGCATCTTGTTTGGTTATCTCTCGCCAGGAAAAGAGAGACACTCCGCTTTAGGTATTTACCTTTCCAGCCTATTTAAAGGGCGCAAGTTCGCTTTTACCACTACCACCAACGGGAGTGCCCGTGCAATGGTGCCAGTGGGTAGTTATGAGCGTGTTATGCCATTGGATATTCTTCCTACACAGTTGTTGCGTGCTCTTATTGTGAGCGATATCGAGAGCGCTCAGAATCTTGGGGCTTTAGAGCTTGACGAGGAAGACTTGGCACTTTGCACTTATGTATGTCCAGGTAAGTATGAATACGGCCCCATTTTGCGCGATAATTTAACGCGTATCGAAAAAGAGAGTTAGTGGATTAAACGACTATGGGTTTACGCAGAATACTCGATGATATAGCTCCGCATTTTGAAAAAGGCGGTCGATACGAAAAGTGGTACGCGCTTTATGAAGCGGTAGATACGATTTTCTACAGCCCCAGTAAAGTGACCGTGTCACCTGCGCACGTGCGCGACGGTGTGGATCTCAAGCGCATTATGATAACCGTGTGGTTAGCGGCATTTCCGGCGATGTTTTACGGAATGTACAATGTCGGCTATCAAGCCACGACGGCGATGGCCTCCATGGGGATCGAATCGACCGGTGACTGGCACGCCTTCTGGATCGAACTTTTCTCGTCATACAACCCCAATAGTATTTGGGATAATTTCTGGTACGGCGCCGTACACTATATTCCAATCTACGCCACGATATTCATCGTGGGTGGTTTCTGGGAAGTATTGTTTGCCTCCATTCGCAAGCATGAGATCAACGAAGGTTTCTTCGTTACCTCGATTCTCTTCTCTCTAATTGTGCCACCGGATTTGCCTTTGTGGCAGGCGGCGCTGGGCATCACTTTCGGTATTGTTGTCGGTAAAGAAGTATTTGGTGGTACGGGGAAAAACTTCCTGAACCCTGCGCTGACTGCGCGCGCTTTCCTATTCTTCGCTTATGCACCGCAAATGTCTGGTGATGCAGTGTGGACTGCTGTCGATGGCTTTAGTGGCGCCACATCTCTAAGCCAAATTGCAGCGGATGGCATGCCGGTACTTACAGGCAGCATGGGGCAAGAGTTAACCTGGATGGATGCGTTTATCGGTCGCGAGCAAGGCTCTATCGGTGAAACTTCTGCCTTAGCAATCTTGATTGGCGGGGTGGTACTCCTGGTGACCCGCATCGCTTCTTGGCGCATTATGTCTGGCGTATTCTTGGGCATGGTGGCGTTCTCATTGCTACTCAATGCTATCGGTTCAGATACCAACCCTGGTTTTGCAACGCCTTGGTACTGGCATTTCGTTTTAGGCGGCTTCGCCTTCGGGATGGTCTTTATGGCGACAGACCCAGTCTCGGCGTCGATGACTAATACCGGCAAGTGGGTTTATGGCGCCTTGATCGGTGTGATGGCTGTTATGATTCGCGTATTGAATCCTGCTTATCCAGAAGGGGTAATGTTGGCGATCCTGTTTGCCAACCTCTGTGCTCCACTAATCGATTACGTCGTGGTTCGCGCCAATATCAAACGGAGGCTAGCACGCAATGTCAGCTAATAAAGACTCAGTAGGCGGTACGCTCAAAGTTGCCTTATTGCTATGCGTTGTCTGTTCAATATTTATTTCTAGCGCGGCGGTAATTCTAAAGCCGATGCAAGAGGCTAATAAGACTCTGGATCGCAATAAAAATATTCTCGCTGCGGCGGGCATGTTCGACGAGCAAATGAATACCAATGACGATGTGGACGAACTGTTCGCCCAGTTCACGCCAAGGATTGTCGACTTAGAGACTGGCGATTTCGCTACTGAAGAGCAATTGGCAGAGTTGAATATCGATGTGACGACATACGATCAGCGCACGGTATTTACTGACCCGCAATTTTCAGAAGCGCTAGAGGCGAGCGAGGACATTGCTGGGTTGAAGCGACTGGTGCGTTTCGTGACCGTTTATTTAGTAGAAGGCCCGAATGGCGAGCTACAAGATATCGTCCTTCCTGTAAGTGGGTATGGATTATGGGGCACTATGTACGGATACCTCGCCCTAGAGGGTGATGCGAATACCGTCAAAGGCATCGGCTTTTATGATCAGAAAGAAACCCCAGGCTTGGGCGGTGAGATCACCAACCCACGTTGGAAAGCCCAGTGGCCGGGCAAAGAAGTGTATAGTGAAGACGGCGACGTTGCCCTTAGTGTCGTGAAGGGCGAAGGCCAAGGTGTGCATCAGGTTGATGGGCTCGCGGGCGCATCTCTGACGAGTCGTGGCGTCGATAATCTAATTGAATTTTGGCTTGGTCCACTTGGTTTTGGCCCATTTCTCACTAAACTGACTAACGGTTGAGGAGCTAAGTAAAGTGTCGATCGATACTAAAAGCATATTGGTCAAACCAATATTCGCGAACAACCCAATAGCGTTACAGATTTTGGGAGTGTGCTCCGCATTGGCGGTCACAACTGGCCTGCAAGTAACGGTGGTGATGTGTATCGCCTTAACAGTCGTTACGGCGTTTTCAAATCTGTTTATCTCAATGGTGCGAAAATTTATACCCAACAGCATTCGCATTATCGCGCAGATGACAATCATTGCATCCTTGGTAATCGCCGTAGATCTTACGCTGCAAGCATTTGCATATGAGATTAGTAAGCAGCTTAGCGTATTCGTTGGCTTGATTATTACCAACTGCATCGTGATGGGGCGCGCTGAAGCGTTCGCTATGAAGAACCCACCAGGGCTTAGTTTTTTAGACGGAATTGGTAACGGTCTAGGCTATAGCGTGGTGCTACTCTCTGTTGCCACTATTCGTGAGCTTTTTGGTTCGGGTTCGCTATTCGGCGTGCAAGTATTGCCACTAGTGTCCAATGGCGGTTGGTATCAGCCGAACGGTTTGATGCTATTGGCTCCAAGTGCCTTCTTTATTATTGGCTTCTTGATCTGGGCTTTGCGCGCAGTGCGCGTTGAGCAGGTGGAGAAAGATGAATTCAAAATTGCTCCCCACACAGTGCAAGAGGCAGCCCACTAATGGAACAGTACCTTAGTTTATTCGTGCGTGCGGTATTCGTAGAGAATATGGCACTACAAATGTTCCTCGGCATGTGTACGTTTTTGGCGGTTTCTAAGAAAGTTGAAACTGCTATAGGTCTTGGCGTGGCGGTAATCGTTGTGCAATTCATTACCGTGCCTGTGAATAATTTATTGTTTCAATATTTATTGAAAGATGGCGCCTTGGCTTGGGCGGGCTTTCCAGATCTTGATCTGAGCTTCTTGGGCCTGCTCTGTTATATCGGCGTTATTGCGGCCATGGTGCAGATTCTCGAAATGGTGCTCGATAAGTTTCTTCCCGCTCTTTATAACGCGCTCGGCGTGTTCTTGCCGTTGATTACTGTGAACTGTGCCATCATGGGTGCGTCATTGTTTATGGTTGAGCGTAGCTACACGTTCTCTGAGAGTGTGGTGTACGGGACAGGTGCAGGTGTAGGTTGGGCGCTAGCAATTGCTGCACTAGCGGGAATACGCGAAAAATTAAAGTACAGCGATGTGCCTCATGGTTTGCGAGGCCTCGGAATTACCTTCATTACGACTGGCTTGATGTCCTTAGGTTTCATGTCTTTCAGTGGTTTGTCTCTGTAGCAGATAGGATTCAATAGATGATCGATATTGCAGCGATAGTTGGCGGCGTAGTCATGTTCACCGCGGTGGTGATGCTCCTCGTGGGGATGATCTTGGCTCTGTCTCTTATACACATCTGACGCTGCCGACGAGCGATCTAGTGTAGA
>CAJXSF010000083.1 GCA_913061515.1 uncultured Gammaproteobacteria bacterium
TACGAGATGTAGAGAGGTCTCGTGGGCTCGGAGATGTGTATAAGAGACAGAGGGTGAGCGGCCGATATTCGATCTTTATGGCATCGATGACGAAATCGATAAGGCGCTTGGGCGCAAAGTAAAGCTCAAGTCGGGCGGTGATTTGATTATCGATCAGACAGAGGCGATGACGACCGTCGATGTGAATACTGGTGCCTATTTGGGCAGCAAGAATCACGCTGAGACGGTGTTGAAAACCAACTTAGAAGCGGCAACAGCCATCGCAAGGCAGCTACGTATACGGAATCTAGGAGGCATCATCATATTAGATTTCATCGATATGATTGATCCTGAGCATCAGCGGCAAGTCATGCGCACCCTGACCAAAGCCTTGGAGAAAGACCATGCGCGCACCTCGGTGTCGAGTATGTCTGAGTTAGGCTTGGTGGAGATGACTCGTAAACGGACCCGTGAGAGCTTGGGGCAGGTGCTTTGCAGCCCTTGCCCTGTGTGTGAAGGGCGGGGGCGCTTGAAAACACCAGAAACGATTTGCTACGAAATTTTTCGGGAAATACTAAGGGTTGCGCGAGTATATGAGAACGACGTCATATTGGTGATGGCCTCGCAAGGGGTTGTCGATAGGCTATTAGACGAAGAATCTAGCACTTTGGCTGATTTGGAAGAATTAATCAGCAAGACGGTCAGGTTTGAAGTGGAACCCATGTATACTCAAGAGCAATTTGACGTCGTGTTGTTTTAGGGCTTCTCTCCTAGAGCCCACAACGCCACTGGCCTTGAGCCACAAACACCATGATCGTAACAGTATTGAAAAAGACATTCTCCGTGTTGCTAACAAGCGCCTTTGTGTTGCTGTTGGCTGTGGCTGTCTACGTCAGCGTAGGCAGGCAGTTGCTGCCCTATGTCGATACTTATCATGGTGACATCGAGGCTCAGCTAAGTCAGCAGCTTGGGCAGGCGGTTAGCATAGGCCAGCTCGAAGGCAGCTGGCGTCGTTTTAACCCTATTCTTACTTTGCACGATGTTGGGCTCTCGCCGCTAGGCGATGACAGCGCGGCGCCTTTGCTCGTGCTAGATAAACTCACATTGGAATTAAGTGCATGGGGCAGCTTGCGAAGTCGACAACTCCTTTTGTCCTCAATCGATATCGAAAACCCAGAGTTTACCTTGCAAGAGTCTGACGACGGCCGTTGGCAATTGTCTGGCTTTGAAGGCGGGGCAGGTCCTGGCTTGAGTGCCGACCAGATGTTAGAGCTTGCCGCGCGTGTGAATGAATTGACTCTAAGCAATATGCAGTTGAACGTGCGTCGCGCTGACGGGCGCACGAAACAATTTGAGCGCAGCCGTTTGCGTTTCCAGAGCCGCAATGAGCAACATTTTTTACATCTCGATGTTTGGCAGCGCGATGTGATTGGCCCCTTAAGTCTGGCAGCAGAAATAACTGGGGAGCGGGTAGCTGAGCTCGAAGGGAGTCTCTATGTCTTGGTGCCAGAAACCGATTATTCCGAAATGATTGCGGGCAGATATTCAGACAACTTCCAGCTGGGCCATTTCGACGCGAGCGGCGAGATGTGGATAGCATTAGAAGATGGTGCAGTGCAAAGTGTGCAGGGCAGCATCAATGTTAATCGCCTGGCTTGGGAAATGCCTGCGCTGTTCGAGATAGATAATCTGAGCAGTCAGTTTTTTGTGCAACGCGAAAACGATGATTGGGCGGTGTGGTTAGAAAATTTCGGCTTCGATTGGAATGCAATGCGCTGGCCAGAAAGTAATGTCTATGCCACCTATGAAGAAAATGCTGGCTTTAACCTAAGTGCCGATCGATTCAATCTCGGGATTGCGACTAGCCTTACCACGGCCACGCAAATACTAGGCGCCGAAGCTAACGCCCAGCTCGAAGAGCATAATCCTCGCGGAGAGCTACAAAACTTAGACTTGGAGTATCGCTTTTCACCTAACGGTGAAAGTGGTGGTGAACAGCTTCGCATTGTTTCCAACCTAAATGATGTAGCAGTGAGCGCTCGGGGAACTGCGCCAGCGATATGGGGCATCGATGGTTACACAGAACTCCAGTTTGATGCTAGCCGAAAAAAACTGACAGGGTTTGCGGAAGTTGAGTCCAAGCGGATGATGTTTCAGTTGCCGATGATGTTTGACGACGCTTGGGTCTATGACTATGTCAATGGCAGAGTCTCTATCGATTTGGATTTGACGCAAGGGCAGGCGCTGCGCCTTAGTAGCGGTGTGATTGTGGCAGAGTCAGAGGCGGCCGATGGGCGCGCACAATTTTCGCTATTCACCAATCGTGTCGACGGGGTTAACACAGCGGCGGACTTGGAGTTGCTGGTAGGCATAAGCAAAGGAGACATTAGCCAAAAGTCTATCTATTTGCCGATGGCTCCTACTGTCAGAGATGGCTTGCGAAATCTTATGACTTGGTTGGATAGAGCGATTGTAGATGGGACGGCGCTCGATAGTGGTTTAGTTTACAGGGGTTCTGTGCTTGCGCAGTCACCGAGCGCCGCGCGCACGATGCAAATGTATTTTAATGTTGACGACGGTGTTTTGCAGTTTGATCCGCAATGGCCTGCTCTGGAGAGTCTTAATGGTTACGTGGTCATCGATAATGGCAATGTCGATATCAGTGTGTCTTCAGGGCAGTCGCTGGGGATCGGATTGGATGCCACGAGCGCGGCTATTAGGCCCAGTGATAGCGGTCAAGGAAGTATTCTCACTGTTTCAGGCAACGGCGCTGGGCAAACCGAGCAAGCACTGCGGTATCTACAAGCGACACCGGTGACGCGAGGGTTTGGTGACTATATTTCTGACTGGCGAGGCCAAGGCGATGTGGATTTGGCCCTTAGCCTCAATATTCCCCTTAGCGTTCCGAATGCAACGCCATGGGTCGATGTCGCACTACAGCTTAAAAACGATACTTTGGTTATCCCAGAGTTCGAGCTTAATTTCAGTGACGTCAATGGTCAGCTCAATTACAACACTAATACGGGGCTTGTAGGTGAGGGGCTTGTGGCGAACCTATTTGATCGCCCAATAAAAGTTAATCTGCAAAGCACCGTGGATGCCGCACAATCCTCAACAACGAAAGTCGAAATTACTGGTGCTGTCGATGTGCCGGCACTGCGAGCCTGGCCCTTGCAAAGTGGCTTCGTGGTAGATTTATTAGAAAGAGCTGAGGGTGAAATGGGCTATGTGGCACTTCTTGATATTGTTCAGCCCGCTCAAGCTACAGGTCAAGGTGTTTCCGTCAATCCAACGCGCCGGCTCAGCATTCAATCAGACTTGCAGGGTATTAATTTAGATTATCCGGTGCCGTTTAGAAAAACCGAGCAAGCAAGCCTGCCCTTAGACATAGAAATCGATTTCCTCGACTCAGGGGAAAATTTACGTGTGGGGCTTGGCGATATCGCAACGATGAATGTGGGGCTAAATGATGGGCAGATCCGTCGAGGCCTATTATTTCTTGGCAAGCAAGAGAGGGGCGTAAGTGTGCGGCGTCTCAATGCTAATGCGCCTGGCCTTGATGTAATTGGAACCTTGGATCATTTTGACTACGACGAGTGGATGTCGGCCTTAACTGATCGCGAAGATACAGGGAGTGCGAGTTCGCAATCAGACAATTTCTCTAGTCTCAAAGAAGTGATTAATGCTGTCGATGTCACAATTGCGGATGCCGTAGCCTTCGGGCAAAACGCTAAGGCATTGAATGTACAGATTGCCAGTGGCCAGCAGTATTGGAATTTTGCTTTAGCCAGCGAAACCATTACAGGTGACGTACGAGTGCCCTATGCAAGTAATACGCCTTTAGAGATTAGTTTGCAGCATCTGTACTTTCCTCCAGCGCAAGAGGAAGAAACGCTAGATGCCAGTCTGGCTGAATTAGTGGGACCTCCGGCACCTGATAATCCCTATTGGGACTATGAGCGTGTCGATATTCTCGCTGATTTGGACCCGCGCACATTTCCAATGATGAATTTCGATGCTGAGCAAGTGTTTGTCGGTGATGCCCCCTACGGCTCTTGGCAATTTTCTTTGGAGCCCAATGAAAGTGGCGCTGTGTTCTCTAACTTGCTCTTCGATACACGCGGGATTCGCGCAGGAAAGGAGGGCGAAGAGGGGCGCGTGGTGTGGACCTTTGATGGCAATGAACATCATAGCTATTTCACCTCAGTGCTAGAGGCCGATAATCTAGGGCAAGTGCTGAGTGATTTTGGTTACGCTCCCAGTCTGGAGAGTACTAGCGCGCAATTTAATACTAGCCTTGATTGGCCTGGCAGCCCTGCATTCTTTGCCGTCGAATCATTAAGTGGCGATGTGGATTTGCGGATTGAAGAGGGGCGTTTCTTGCAAAGTAGTGCAGGGGCTGCTAACGGCGCATTGAAGCTGATCAGCATTATCAATTTTGATGCCTTGGTTAGGCGTTTGCGCTTTAGTGATGATTTGCTTCGACGCGGGCTTTCATATGAGCAAATTTATGGCTCTATTACGATAGATGACGGCATTGTCGATATCATCGATCGACTACAAATTATTGGACCAGCCAGCCTATTCCAGGTGTCTGGCGAGTTGGATCTTGCGCGTCAGACCATCGATGGGAACCTCTATATCACCCTTCCCATTAGCGACAATATTCCATGGATGAGCGGCATCGCCGTGCTCAATAATCTGATTAATTGGCAGGTAGCCGTAGGGGTGTTCCTATTCGATCAGATTTTTGGCGACCAGGTCGACAGCCTGACGAGCGCACAGTACATTCTTAAAGGCCCTTGGGAAGGGTTGGAGCCGCGCCTCAATCAAGTCTTTGGTACGCCCGAGAGTCAAACGGCGCCAGCAGCAGGGTCGAGTGTCCCGTCGACATCGACGGCTCCCGCAGTAGGGCCTTAGTGTCAGGAGTGAATATGGGAAATAAAATAGCGGCGATTCAATTAGTCAGTGGCGCTGATGTTCTTGAGAATCTAGAGGCAGCCGCGAAGCAGATTCGCGCGGCCAGTCAGGCTGGAGCCAGTGTGATTTTGCTGCCAGAGAATTTTGCTGTGCTAGACGGCGGACCATTGAGTCAGTATGCAGAGTGCGAGGGCGATAAGCAGGCCCTATTGCAATCATTTCTCTGTGCGCAGGCGCGAGAGCATCAAATCTACCTTATTGGTGGAACAATTCCATTGTCGACCCGCCCTTTAGTGTCTGGTCAACAAACACCAGAGCGAATAGGTGATGGACGAGTGCGTCCAGCAAACCTCGTGTTTGACCCCGAAGGAAATCTTATTGCCCGCTATGACAAAATCCACTTGTTTGACGTGAAGGTGGCCGATAAACAAGCGCAATACTCAGAGTCAAACAGCTTTGAAGCAGGCACTCAGCCGCGCTGTGTTGAAACTGCATTGGGGTGTATTGGCTTAAGTATTTGCTATGACTTGCGCTTCGCAGAGCTTTATCGTGTATTGGTCGAAATGGGGGCGCAAGTGCTGACGGTTCCCTCCGCTTTCACGCAAGTAACAGGGGCCGCGCACTGGGAAGTCTTGTTGCGCGCTCGTGCAATAGAGAATCAGTGCTATGTCTTGGCTGCCAATCAAGGGGGTGTTCACAATGCCTCGCGCGAGACGTATGGCCATTCGATGATTATTGACCCGTGGGGGCGCGTGCTGGCTCAGCTCGAAAAAGGTGAGGGCTTTGTCATTGCCGATATCGATTTGGAAGAACTTGCCGCACTGCGCGCCAACATGCCTATCCAGTCACATAGGCGCTTGTGAGCGCGGCCAAACTTGAACCCTTCTTCTAGTTTCCCTTATGATGCGCGGCCTGAGCATTGGCTAGTGTGCAATGGTTTTTGCGCTAATTTATAGGTATAAAAGTGAGTATAGATAAAAGTTTAGTGACAAATCTTGTGGCTTTAACCCTTGTGTTAGTGGGTTTGCTGCCATTTCAAGGCTCTTCTTATTTGCTAACGATGGGTTTGTTTGCACTGTCTGGCAGCGTTACGAACTGGTTGGCTATCTACATGTTGTTTGAGCGGGTGCCTGGATTCTACGGTTCAGGAGTTGTGCCTTTGCATTTTGAGGAGTTCAAGCACGGTATTCGTAAACTGATCATGCAGCAGTTTTTTAGTACTGAGAATATCGAGAAATTTCTCAATGAATCAGGTGGCGTTTCTAAGAGCCTTGATGCGCAGATCCTTAAAATGATCGACACGCTCGATCTTGAGAAAGCCTTCGAATCACTGCTCGATGTCATCATGGCTTCCTCTTTTGGTGGCATGCTCGGGATGTTGGGGGGGCGCGATGCGCTAACGCCGCTAAAAGAGCCATTTGTTGAAAAGATGAAAGACTACTTGGGCAATGTGGTGGACTCGGATGCATTTAGGGCCTCGTTGGCTGAAGGCGTCGCAAACTCCAATCAAGGGGGGAATAGCCTCTATGATCGAATCGAGAAGATTGTCGATCGTCGCTTAGATGAGTTGACGCCACAGCTGGTGAAAGAGATCGTTCAAGCCATGATTAAAAAACACCTTGGGTGGCTAGTGGTCTGGGGTGGTGTACTCGGTGGCTTGATAGGATTGTTGGTAACGCTTGCTGGGTTTTGATCAGCAATTGCGAACTGGTTCAACGTAAAAATAGAACGCCTGTTCTACCTTGTGCGTACAATCGTGCGCATTTACTGGCTTTTGACGCACTCATCAATTGTATTATTTTGTATCAATAGATGTAAAAAACTCCCTCGTGTACTACAATCGCGCCCGATTAATTTCCTGAAAGGTTGCGATAGATGCGTGAATCTTTCATTAATGAACTAGATAAGAGACTGAGCATTTATTATGGCAAGACCAGTGGAGTTTGAGTACAACGATGTTTTAAACAATGCAATGGAGCAATTTTGGCGAGAGGGTTTCGAAGCAAGCTCTGTGCAGAAACTCCTAGATGTTACTGGCATTAATCGTGGCACTTTGTATAACTCATTCGGTGACAAGGACACGTTTTTTAAGGCATGTTTGGACCATTACAACAAGGGAGTAGCAAAAGATTTAGACGCTTCTCTTAATAATGCAGACTTGGCACCTTGGGCGGCAGTTGAGAAGTACTTCGATCTAGCCGTGCTTTCTGTGAGTAATAAGCAGCGCAGCATGGGGTGTTTGTTGGTAAATTCTTACTGTGAAAGTATTAACTACAACAAAGATATCCAAAAAATTGTGCGCGCTTCCTTTGCGGTTATCCGTAAAGCGCTACTTAAGCGTATGAAAGAAGCCGAAAAAGACGGCAAGCTCAAAAAGGGTGTTAGCGCAGAGTTTGCAGTGGATGCGTTGATCAACACGCTTTACGGTTTACGCGTGAATTCTCGTGATGGCAAGAACGCCAAACAATTAACTGAAGTCGTTCAGTTTACCATCTCCTCGTTACAGTAAGCGTTTAGTAACGCAGCGGTGGTCTGGGCTGGATATCCGCTAGGCCACCGATTGGCGTTCGCTAGCTTCGTGGGGAAGCGCTTGGAAGCAAGTAATTCCTCCGATTTTCGTCACATTTGGGGACTTGTGGTCAGGTGATTATCGGGTATACTTGGGCTTTCGAGCTGCCAATTTGGCAAATTTTAGCACCCCAGATCTAGTCAAACGATCAATAAGAATCACGTTAAGGTAGACAACAATGAGAAAACTCGCAGGCACAAGAAAGAACGACGAGAGCAATGTAGACCTCACCCCAATGCTAGACGTGGTGTTTATCCTCTTGATTTTCTTCGTAGTAACGGCCACGTTCCTTTCTGAAACAGCAATCGATGCAGCGAGTAATGAGAATAACGACACGCCTCCAGAACAGGATAACGATAAGAAAAACATCCTTATCGAGCTTGGCGCTAACAACGATATTATCCTCAACGGTGAGCCACGCCCGATCCTTGAAGCCCAGATTCGCTCAAACATTGACCGTTTGAAAGCTGAGAACCCAGCCGCGTCAGTCATTATCAAGCCGCATCTTCGCTCTGACGTAAACACTCTTGTAGTGGTCATGGATTCAGCGCGACAAGCAGGTATTGCCAATATCTCTATTGTAGAGCCTTGATTTTAAAAGATTTATTGCTTAGATTCGAATCAGAATCTGCTACACAGAACGCACCCTACGGGGTGCGTTTTGCATTTATACAGAGTCATAATGTGAGGAACGATGATGTTGAATCTATGGGATGAGGCAGAGGCGCAACAGTTTTCCAAGGATTCGACCCTTGGTCTGCGTGTGTATAGCTCACAACTTCTTGGGCGCAATGCTGATTTAGTCTTGCATGGCGGTGGCAACACCTCGGTGAAAGGCGTCCAAATCAATGTCTTTGGTGAAAGTGAAGAGGTTCTCTATGTAAAGGGCTCGGGCTGGGATTTGCAGACAATTGCCGCGGGGGGCTTTGCGCCCGTTCGACTGCAGCATCTGCGTGCCCTAGCCGCATTACCAGCCCTAAGCGACACTGATATGATGCGCGAGCTGCGCCTCGCCCTGTTGAACCCTAGTGCGCCGACGCCCTCGGTCGAAGCCATATTGCACGCCCTCATTCCACTGCGTTATGTCGATCACACTCATGCCGATGCGGTAGTGGCGATCAGTAACACTCCGAACGGCATGGAGTTGTTGCAGCAAATCTACGGCGATGATGTGCTTATCCTTCCCTATGTCATGCCCGGTTTCATTCTTGCTCAGCAAGTCCACGAAGCGACCAAAGACGTTGATTGGTCACGTCTGAAAGGCATCGTCCTACTTCATCATGGAATTATCAGCTTTCACGATGACTGTAAAAGTAGCTATGACGCGATGATAGAGCTCGTTAGCGCTGCCGAGCGCTACCTTCATGAGCTGTCTCTTATACACATCTGACGCTGCC
>CAJXSF010000084.1 GCA_913061515.1 uncultured Gammaproteobacteria bacterium
ATGTGTATAAGAGACAGGGGTGTAGACACTGTTGGAGGCCAGTTCGCGGTAATCGCTTTGCGGCAGCGACCACCAGCCAATCACCAGCAATGTGCAGATGAGCGCGGCCATTGCTGGCACAATCCGTTTGGCACGGGCCAGATAAAAGCGCCCCAGCCCGAATGTTTGCGCCTGCAGGCGGGTGACAATGACCGCCGCCATCAGGTAGCCAGAAATGACAAAAAACACATCAACGCCAATAAAGCCGCCGCTAAACCCGGGCACCCGGAAGTGAAACAGCAGCACCAGCAGCACTGCCAGCGCGCGCAGTGCATTGATGTCGTCTCTGAAACCTGTGTCTGCTGAAGGTGCCATCCCTGCCCCTGATGCCAAGAATGGGGACGGAGGGAATACTTTTTGACCACTGATCAAAAAGTATTCCCTCCGTCCCCATACTAAACCGGCATTTCCGCCATCTGCCCGCCATGGAAGGCGGTAATGCCAGGAATGCAGGAGCAATTCCTGGCCCTGGCGGTCTCGCCGGTTTTTGCTCCTGCAAAACCGGCATTTCCGCCATCCCTGGCGGTCACATCGCCGCCAGTTCGGCGGCCTCTTCTATATCTACTGCCACAATACGTGAGACGCCCGGTTCATGCATGGTAACACCCAGCAACTGATTGGCGATTTCCATGGTGAGCTTGTTGTGCGTGATGAACACAAACTGCACAGTGTCGGACATCTCTTTTACCAGCCGACCATAACGCCCTACGTTGGCATCATCAAGCGGCGCGTCGACCTCGTCCAGCATACAGAACGGTGATGGGTTCAGCCGGAAGATGGAGAACACCAGCGCGATCGCGGTCATGGCTTTTTCGCCGCCTGACAGCAGGTGAATGGTGCTGTTGCGCTTGCCCGGGGGGCGCGCCATGATAGCAACACCGGTGTCGAGCAGGTCTTCGCCGGTCATGTCCAGGTAGGCATGACCACCGCCAAAGACTTTCGGGAACAGCTCCTGCAGGCCGGCATTGATCTTGTCGAAGGTCTCTTTGAAGCGCGTACGTGTCTCTTTATCGATCTTGCGGATCGCGTTCTCTAGCGTCACCAAGGCTCGTTCTAGGTCTTCGTTTTGCGAGTCTAAATACACTTTGCGCTCAGACTGCTGTTTATATTCGTCGATGGCTGCAAGGTTAATAGCACCAAGGCGCTGCACACGGTTGGCGATCGACTGCAATTCTTCTTCGCAGCCCTTCTGATCCAAGTCTTCGGGGATATTGGCCAAGACAGTCTGCAGGTCGTATTTGGCTTCAAGCAATTGCTCTTGAATCGCCTCGCGTTTGACCATATCGCCTTCGTTACGCAAGCGGTTTTCCATCAACTTCTCACGCAGCGCCGCAGCTGTGCGTTCGAAATGCGAGCGTTGCTGCTCTAAGGTACGTAAGGTGTGCTCGTTGCCATCGGCGCGGGCCTTGGCAGCATTGAGTTGTTCTTCCACCTCTAAGCGCAGCTGCAATTGTGTTTCTAGTTCGGCGCGCTTCATCTCAAGCGGCTCATCAGACTCATCTAATTGGCGCGTCAATGACTCGATGCGCTCTTTAGAGCGCTGCACTTGCGTTGCCATGCGGTCCATCGTGTCACGCACAGAGCGTAGCTGCGAGTTCAAAGACTGCTGCTGCATAGCCAGCTGATGGGCCTGATCTTTATCATGACGCGCCTTCTGGCGGATCTGATCCAAGGCTTCGCGGCGCTCATCACGCTGCTGCAAGAGTTGTTCTTTGCGCTCGGTGTCCTCTTCCATGGTGTCTAAGGCGGCTTGCAGGTTTGAGCGCGCAAGGGCCGTGTTTTCTTCTTCGACACTAAGCTGGCGTTGCAGTTCGTCTAATTCATGCTGCAAACGCTCGCGGCGCAGAGTGGTCTGCTCTACTTTCATTAATTTGGCGCCAAGCTGTGACTTCAATTCGCTGTACTGGCGTGCCGTCTGCGCTATCTGGCGCTGCACATCTTCACGGCGGCTTTCAAGATCACGTAATGTCTGGCGAGCCTCAGTCTGCGTCTCGACCATCTCTTCAACGCGGGACTGCTGAATAGAGATCTGCTCTTCAAGCTTAGAGATCTCGCCTTTGCGCTCTAGCAAACCCGCCTTCTCGTCTGCGGCTTTGCGCACTCGGATCCAGGCTTTGCCCAACCACACGCCTTGGCGGGTGACTACAGACTCATTAGCGGCAAGTTTGCCACGCAGTGCTAAAGCACTCTCGATGTCATCGGCCACATAGATGCCCGCAAGCAATGCCGCGCTATCCCAAGTCGAATCAATCTTGGCGCTCAATAACTCACGCCCGGCGGCCGCTGCAGGCTTGTCGCTAGTTACGCCCGTCTCAACTAATGACAATAGGCCGGCGGGCAATTCAGATAATAGGCTCTGCACATTGTCGATGTTCTCAACACAAATACTCTGCAGATAATCGCCAAGCACGGCCTCTACGGCGGCTTCATAGCCACTGGCCACACGAATGCTCTCGCCAAGGCGCTTGCTCTCGTGCAGTTCGCGGCCCTGCAACCACCGGTTCATGCCTTCGTTGTTGCGCCCAAGAGCAGCTTTTTGCAAAGCTTCCAAAGAGGCCGAACGCCCTTTCAGGCTTTGCAGTTCGCTGCGGGCACGGTCCAAATCACTGGCGATCGCTTGGGCACGGGTGCGCTCTTCTTCGATCGTTTCGGCCAGCTCGCTATTGGTGTTCTGGTGTTGCTCTAGCTGTTCTTCGAGTGTCGACACCTCTATAGAGAGCTCATCGATCACGTCTTGTTCTGGGTTGTCCCCCAAGGACTTCTTCTCTTCTAGCAAACGTTGTTTGCGATCTAGGCCGCGCTCAACGATTTTCTCTAGCTGCTGAATGCGTGACTGCTCAACCTCGGCAATCTGGCGTGGCTCTTCGGCGCGACGGTTAAACTCGTCCCACTCGTTTTGCCACTGCTGCATGCGCTCTTCGGACTCTTCTAAGGCGAATGCTGACTCTTCCTCAAGCGCAGCGGACTCCTCAAGCTTCGGCTCGATCATCTCAAGCTCAGCCTCGAAAGCCTTAATCTTATTCACATCGGACTCAAGCTCGCTTTGCGTTAAACCAAAGCCTTCTTGGGTCTCGATCAAATCGCGCTTTAACTGCGCTGTGCGCTCGATATGGTGTTCGATCGATTGCTCAATCCGAGCAATATCGCTGCCCAGGGTGTAGTAGCGCCCCTGGATCTCGCTTAACTGGTCATTAAACTCGGCGTTATCAACCAAGTGTTGTTCGATCTGCGCATCCACAGCACGCTGGTCAGCCACGGCCGCTTCGATTTTAATCTCAAGGTCTTTGATCACTTCTTGCTTGGCTTCAAGCTCGTCGTTCAAGGCCTTCCAACGCAGGGCATTGTGCTGTGCCGTCAATTCACGCTCTTGCTGCTTTAACTCACCGTATTTTTCAGCCGCCTGCGCCTGACGATGCAAATGCTGCAACTGGCGCCCAAGCTCTTCGCGCAGGTCAGTCAAACGCTCTAAGTTCTCACGCGTACGCTTGATGCGGTTTTCTGTGTCGCGGCGACGCTCTTTGTATTTAGAGATGCCTGCGGCCTCTTCGATGAAGATACGGAGCTCTTCAGGCTTGGACTCGATCAAACGGGACACCATGCCTTGCTCGATGATGGAGTAACTGCGCGCGCCAAGGCCGGTGCCTAGAAAGATGTCGGTGATGTCACGACGGCGACACTTAGTGCCATTGAGCATATAGCCAGAGGTGCCATCGCGGGACACTTTGCGTTTGATAGAAATCTCATTGTATTGGGCATATTCGCCCTTGATGCGGTTGTCACTATTGTCGAACACCAGCTCGATACTCGCCTGCCCCACAGGTTTGCGCTGCCCGGAGCCATTAAAAATGACATCCATCATGTTCTCGCCACGCAGGTTCTTGGCAGAGCTCTCCCCCATGACCCAACGCACGGCGTCGATGATGTTCGACTTGCCGCAGCCATTAGGGCCGACAACTGCACACAGATTACTGGGGAAATTAACGGTGGTGGGATCAACGAATGATTTGAACCCGGCCAATTTAATACATTTCAAACGCATGAATGACTCTGATGCTCAGGCCCCGGTGTAATCCGAGGTTTTATTTAGATTTATTTAATTCTATATGTGGGAGCGGGCCTGCCCGCGAAAAAGTGCCACACCCCACACCACAACCAATAACCGCTAAGTTTATCCGATCTACCCAACAATGACACAAAAAATTCTCATACTGAGAAGCCAATCGAGAGATTATCCATCAACGCCTTAGACACCCAACGAATACCATTCATTTAGAGGGAGTAATTGCACCCGCTTTCTAGACAAGAGTTAGCAAGCTAAGTAAGCTTCGGGCACTAAATGATTTAGCCTACTGGAACTGTCACGCTTTTATGAAAATCCATTCTTGCCATCGCGCCTCCCTAGCTAGCTGCATATTATTATTTGCATCCCCATTTAGCTTGGCTGACACGCCGCTCGGTTGGCTTAATCGTGATTTCCCAAGCGCCTATACACAAACAGCCCGCACAATTGATTTGCAACTCGGCGCCATCGCCGTAAACGAAGACATCGATGTATTGAACATTCGCGACGACATCCTTGCCGGCACCCGACGTTTGGAAGGCGACAGCGGCGACTTAGATGGCCAGAAAATCGATTTACAGGTCGGCATTACTGCGACCTTGAGCGCATTTTATCGCAGACAAGAGCAGAGCCTTACCGTCGATCTTGGCGAAGTCAGTTCCGTAGACCTTACCTCGCTGGATAATACACTCGATACAAGCTCTACTGCCTATGGCTTTAAATGGAATTTTTTCGAATCAGGCTATTTTGATAATACCTCTCCTTGGCATGCTGCAAGCCTAGAAGTCACCCGCTTAGAAAATCAATCACAGAACTTCACAGGCAACGTCAAGAAGATCGCGTTAGATTCCATTGAAGTAATTTTCACTAATCCACAAGAGTTTCGTTTAGAAAACTTAGAGGATGAGGGTTGGAGCGCCAGGCTGATCTACAGCTTTCCATTAAACACTGTCATGACCACTAGCGTCTGGGCCGGCTACTCTGAATCCGAATCCACCTCTGGCACCAATTCCGATATTTCTGTCGAAGTATTCAAGCAAGCTTTTCTCCAAGCCTTTGCAACAGAAGAGAGCCATATTAAATTTGGCGCAGGGCTAAACTGGCAAATCACACCGCGCATTCCACTGCAAGTCAGCTATGAGTATTTAAGAATCAATAAGAGTGAAACAAATGTTGAAGGAAACAGCCTAAACTCGGTGCTGCCTTCCTTTTTACGCGGGGACAACCTTACTAACTCAAGCGGTGCAGGCAATCATACCGTTCAAGGCAATTTATCCTACTGGTTAACCCCAAATTTTAATATCAGTTTATCTGCTAAGGTATTTTCCAATCAATTTCTTGGGGTTTTACCACATTTCAATAATCCGTTAAGTGGGTCATTCTCAGATCAACCCTATGGCTATGCTGGTTTGAGCGTAGGATTTGCAATCTAACCCCCCCATTTAAGGCTAAATTTTAGCTTTATTTTATGTTTCTATAAAAAATCAACTGCAAACCCACGTGTTTAGTAGCTTTCTGTCATATTTTTGTGATTAAATCTTGCAATCTAGAAAAAAATCAAGCAATAAGACAATTAGCCGTTAAATCTAGCATTGTCTAAGCGCGCAACTTCAATCTTTGAACTGCAACACCCCAGCGGATTACTGAGGAAAAAAGCATGTATAAGAATCGTCCCAGCACTGTCACTTTATCTCGTCTCGCTTTAGCAGGCTTTTTTGCACTTGCTGGCGGGGTTGCACAAGCACAGACGTTTACATTGCAGAACAACCAACTGCAAATTACCGGTGGCAGCGGCACAACATTCTCTTCCCAGACGCAAACAATCTCATCGGCGGGTGTGGTTGGCACTTTTATTGATGTGCCCTCTACAAACGGAGTGGGCATTCCTAGTTTTAACTTTACAATAGTGCCTAATGGCGTGCCTGATGGCAGCTACGACTTCCGAGTTGCTGTCACCATCGACGACGATGCCAATGACCGCCGCATGGAAGCAAAGATAGAAAAACTCACTTTGACTGTGGCGGGCACGACTATCACTGGCACCATTCCAGTGGCGACTAATCCAAATGGTTTGCGTGTTTTAGGCCGAGACGGTGGTAACACTTTGCAAGTAGCACTAAATGTCGCTAACGACCAGGCCTCTGGCCCCATCACAGTCAGCGGCGGCACTGTTAGTTTTAACGCCTCTACCCTAATTGATAGAATCCGCAGCTCAACCACGACTGCATTTGATACCTATATCCTAAAAGAGTTTGATCAACCTGCCACCTATACTTATCGCATCGCGGTTCAACAGACATCTGGCCCTGCACCTGTCTCTTATACACATCTGACGCTGCCGACGAGCGATCTAGTGTAGA
>CAJXSF010000085.1 GCA_913061515.1 uncultured Gammaproteobacteria bacterium
GGGCTCGGAGATGTGTATAAGAGACAGTTCTATCACAGTGCCAGCCGGCGGAAAGCTGCTTAATACGTTAGCGGATCAAGGTATCTACCTTTCTTCTGCCTGCGGTGGCGGTGGAACTTGTGCCCAGTGTCGTTGCCAGGTCATCGACGGTGGTGGCTCTATGCTGCCGACCGAACAAGGCCACTTTACGATGGGGGAGGCCAAAAACAACTGGCGTCTTTCCTGCCAGGTGGCAGTAAAGCAAGACATGAAAATCGAGATTGAACCTGAATTCTTCGGCGTTAAGCAGTGGGAATGTACGGTTGTCTCTAATGACAACGTAGCCACATTCATCAAAGAATTAGTGTTAGAGATCCCAGATGGTGACAGCGTTGATTTCCGCGCGGGTGGCTATGTTCAACTCGAGGTGCCTCCCCATGAAGTCCGCTATAAAGATTTCATTATCGGCGATAAGTTTCGTGGCGATTGGGAGAAGTTTGGTCTTTTCGAACATGTTTCTAAGTGCGATAAAACGACTATTCGTGCGTACTCAATGGCAAATTACCCAGAAGAGAAAGGCATCATTAAATTCAATATCCGAATTGCGACGCCACCACCCAAGTCTTCGTTCCCTCCTGGCGTAATGTCTTCCTATGTCTTCAATTTGAAGCCAGGTGACAAAATAAAAGTATTCGGTCCTTTTGGTGAGTTTTTCGCCAAAGACACAGACGCAGAAATGGTCTTTATCGGCGGTGGTGCTGGAATGGCGCCAATGCGCTCGCACATCTTTGATCAACTTCGCCGCCTGAATAGTAAGCGCAAAATTAGCTTCTGGTATGGTGCCCGTAGTTTGAAAGAAATGTTCTACGTGGATGACTACGACACGTTAGCTGCCGAGAATGATAACTTTGAATGGCATGTGGCGCTTTCTGATCCGCAGCCAGAAGATAACTGGGATGGCATGACTGGGTTTATCCACAATGTCGTGCTGGAACATTACCTCAAAGATCATCCTGCTCCTGAGGATTGTGAATACTATATGTGCGGACCTCCCATGATGAACGCCGCAGTGATCAAGATGCTTAAAGACCTCGGTGTTGAGGACGAAAACATCGCCTTGGACGAATTCTCCTAAGGTTTACAATCAGGCTTATGACCTTAGGTCATGAGCCTGAGCTGCTTATAGGGGGTGCATAATAATGGCTTTATTCAAGCGCTACGGTATTTCGATTGGCGTGGTAATTGCGCTGCTACTCATTTACTACGCGGTACCCACAAACTTGCCTGCTGCTCAAATTCATGAGTTTGGAGGTGCTACAATGGGAACCAGTTACAGTGTAAAGCTCGTCGATGAGGGCAGTTCTGCAGACGTACAGCCATTAGTGCAAGAGGTCGCTCAATTACTGCAGCAGCTCGACCGTGATGTGATGTCGACTTACTCGCCGACATCTGAGTTGAGTCGTCTTAACGATGCGCCTGTTGGGCAGCCACTTGAACTTTCGGCCGCCATGACGCAAGTACTAAGTTTAGCGTTGGAAATTACAAGCCTTAGTAATGGGGCATTTGATGTCACGATTGGTCCTTTAGTAAATCGGTGGGGCTTTGGGCCGCAGGCGCGGCAAGCAGATAGAGTGCCGCAAGCACAAGAGATTGACGAATTTCTCTCTCGTATTGGCTCGCGCTTTATAGACCTTGATGTGGAAAATCGGACGCTACGCAAAGAGGCAGACATTTATATCGATCTCAGTGGTATTGCCAAAGGCTATGCCGTCGATCGTGTCGCCGAGCTTTTAGAGCGTAGTGGGTTTGCAAATTATTTTATTGAAGTGGGCGGTGAGCTTCGTATTAAGGGCTTAAAGCCAGGGGCGCAAACCTGGGTGCCGGCGATCGAAAAACCAGTTGATACAGCGCCGCAGATCCACACTATTTTTTATGCTAATGGCGAGACGATTGCCGTTGCGGGCTCCGGAGACTATCGAAACTATTTCGACCTCGATGGAGTCCATTATTCACACGAGATAGACCCTGCGACAGGCAGACCGGTAAACCATAGTTTGGCGAGTGTCTATGTGATTGCACAGACTGCCGCCCGCGCTGATGCCTTAGCGACAGCCTTTATGGTGATGGGGGAAGATGCCAGCTTCGCATTGGCAGAAGAGCTCGGTTTGGCGGCATACTTTATTAGTAAAGATGCACTGGGCGATGGCTTTGAAGATCGTTACACATCGCGCTTTGCCCAGTATCTAGAACCCATTAATTAATACGAATATTTTCAACAGCAGTAGGAGTCAACATGGCAGCAACACTTTTAGCGAGCTTTGTCGTTCTAGCGCTAGTGATAGCGGGTATGGCTGTAGGCGTAATGTTTGGTCGTAGCCCAATCAAAGGTTCCTGTGGAGGATTGAACAATGCCACTGGGGATAGCTCCTGTTCTATTTGTGGCGGTAATCCAAGTAAATGTGAAGAGACAGCTTAATCTAAGTAAACGGAGTTTTCGGGTGGTAATGCAGACTAAGCACTACGATATTGTCGTAATCGGCAGCGGCCCCGCAGGGGAGTCAGCCGCGATGAACGCGGCTAAAAAAGGCAAACGAGTAGCAGTTGTCTCTGATCGCGAAGAGGTTGGTGGTAATTGTACGCACTTGGGCACGATCCCATCGAAGGCACTACGGCAGTCGATCAAGCAGGTCATGCAATTTGAAAGTAATCCGCTATTAAGAGAGTTTGCAAGCTTACGCAAACCTAGCTTTCCGCAAATCATGCAACATGCCAATCGCGTAATACACGAACAAGTGCATTTACGCGGTGCGTATTATGAAAAAAACGGCATCGATGTCATTTACGGGCAAGCAAAATTTGAAGACGCCAATACAGTCAAGTTGGGAACTCGCGGGCCTATTTTGAAAGCCGAGCATTTTATTATTGCCACCGGGTCGCGTCCTTATCACCCAGAGAATGTCGACTTCACTCATCCGCGTATTTTCGATAGCGATACGATTTTAGGGCTCGACTTTTCACCTAGAAAAGTTACCGTGATTGGCGCGGGTGTGATTGGTTGTGAGTACGCCTCAATTTTTGCAGGCCTAGGCGCAAAAGTTGAATTGATTAATCCCGCCGAGACGCTTCTGTCATTCCTTGATTGGGAAATTTCTGATGCACTAAGTTACCACTTGCGCGATGCCGGTGTGCGCAGTCGACACAATGAGGAGTACGAAAAATTAGAGTACTTCGATACACACGTTGTAACGCACCTAAAATCTGGCAAGCGTATTAAGAGCGACATCGTGTTGTGGGCAAATGGCCGAACGGGTAATACCGATGAGCTCAATCTTGAAGCAATAGGCTTAGAAGCAAACTCTCGCGGACAGCTTGAGATCGACAACACTTATCGCACGAGCGTTGAAAATATCTACGCCGCAGGCGATGTCATTGGATGGCCATCTTTGGCCAGTGTGTCTTATGACCAGGGTCGTGCTGCGTCAAACTCGATTGTTGACCCAGCCGCAAGTGTTGAGATCGATCGTTTTGCCTCAGGCATTTATACAATTCCAGAAATCAGTACGCTAGGAAAGACAGAGCGAGAACTGACCTCTGAGAAAGTGCCTTATGAAGTTGGCAAGGCGTTTTTTAAGAATACCGCCCGCGGCATGATCACAGGCGAGCAGGTAGGGATGTTGAAGATTATCTTCCATTTCGAAACGCTAGAAATTCTTGGGATCCATTGTTTTGGGGATCAGGCTTCAGAGATCGTGCACATCGGGCAGGCAATTATGCTGCAAGAGGGAAGTGCGAATACGATGAAGTATTTCCTCAGCACCACTTTCAATTATCCAACGATGGCCGAAGCATATCGAATCGCTGCCTTGGATGGCCTGAACCGTGTGTTTTAGACACATGCCTGGAGAGCGAACATGCCGATGAGTACTGTTACCGTTTTAGGAGGTGGCAGTTTTGGGACTGTCATCGCGAACATCATCGCAGAGAATGGGTATCGCGTTAACTTTTGGATGCGCAGTGATAGCTTGGTCGAAGAAGTTAATCGTACCCGGGAAAATACTCAGTATCTGCCTGGCTATACCTTGCATAGCAACGTCACTGCCACCTCAGACATGCAAACCGCTGTGCAAGGGAGCGACATTATCTTTGTTGCGGTGCCGAGCGCTTATTTTCGCTCAGTCGTTAAAACCATGCTGCCATGGATCAACAAAGAAGCCATCCTCGTAAGCACGACGAAGGGAATCGAAACAGGCTCGTTCATGTTGATGAGTCAAATTCTTCAACAAGAAGCTCCTGATGCTCGCATTGGGGTGATGAGTGGTCCCAATCTTGCCAAAGAAATAGCTGCCAAGAATTTAACGGGAACGGTGATTGCCAGTGAGCACACCTCCGTACGTGAATTTGTACAGAAGGTTCTCAAGTCTGAATATTTTCGGGTCTATACCAACGATGATATGTTCGGTGTCGAGCTTGGCGGTGCGCTTAAGAATATCTACGCTATTATCGCCGGCTTAGCCTCTGCCATGGGGATGGGTAATAATACGAACAGTATGCTGGTGACTCGTAGTTTAACTGAGATGGCGAGATTCGGTCGCCGCTTAGGAGCAGACCCAATGACATTCCTCGGTCTGTCTGGGGTGGGCGATCTGGTCGTAACATGCTCCTCGCCCTTAAGCCGCAATTTCCGCGTGGGGATGGCGCTTGCCAAGGGGGGGACGATCGAAGAGGCCGTAGCAGAGGTCGGACAAGTTGCCGAAGGGGTCAATACCTTAAAATTGGTCAAGTTGAAGGCTGACGAGCTCGATGTGTATATGCCCTTGGTCAACGGGCTATATCAGATAATCTACAATGGACACTCAGTACGTAATATAGTGGCTTCTTTGATGCTTGGTGAACAAGCCCTAGATGTTGAGTATGAAGCTAATCAAACTAAAATTTTGAGCCCGAAGGAGTAAGCATGTCTGATGATATCGTAGAGAATCTCAAACAACCGTCACAATGGCTCCGCATCGCGTTCATGCTCGCGCTCGCGATAGCTCTGTATGTCGCGAGTGTCATTCTGACCTTATTGACCCTTGCCCAAGCCGTGTTCTCCCTATTAACAGGCAGTGATAATAAAAACTTGCGCGCCCTGGGCCGAGACCTTGCCACTTATGTAAAGCAGATCCTCGATTTTCTAACCTATAACAGTGAAATTAAACCCTTTCCATTTTCTGATTACCCAAGCGCCGATGCCCAGCCAGCAGAGCCAGTAGTGGATGCCAAGCCTGCCCGCAAACCACGCAAGCCAGCAACGAAAAAAGCAACTACCCCGAAAAAACCAAGCCGTGCTGAACTAAGCACCCAAGCGCCAACGGACTCTGAAGATCTCAAGGGAGATCCGGAAGGTGCAGATAAACCACAGGAGTAACACTAACCTTATGAGTATTCGAATACTATTCACAGTACTTTTGGGGTTGATGTGCTCAGGCGTTTGGGGGCAATTTGCTGCTACCCAAGCCGCAGATCATGCATTGGTTACAGGATTTCCTGGGGCCGAGATTGTCGATTATCAAAATGACGGCGTTCGTAGTTATCGTCTAGCGCTGGATCGTATGCAGCGGGTTAATGGGCGGGTATCAGCCGGTAAAGAAGAACGCATAAGCGGCACGCTTACCCGCATTACCTATCGCATCCCCGATGGTTACCCGGGCGCAGAAGTCTTTGGCCATTATTCTGAGCAATTGTTGGCCGCTGGCAATGAACTGTTTCGCTGTCAGGGTCGTGGCTGCGGAAGCAGTAATTTCTGGGCGAATGATGTGTTTGAAAACCGCATTCTCTATGGGCCGGAGGCCGAGCAGTTCTACATGGCTAGCAGCGTTGTCAATGCCGCTGAGTCGATCTCAGCCTATATGGCATTGTATGTCATCACACGAGGCAATCGCAGTGTCTATGCCCATCTTGATATCGTAGAGCTTAATGAAGTCCACAGTGCTGCCCCTAATAGCACGCCGCAAGCACTGGCATTGCAGATAGAGCAACAGGGCAGTGCCCAGCTCAACGGTGTCAGTTTTGACGCGCAGGATCAGCTCAGCGACTGTCTCTTATACACATCTGACGCTGCCGACGAGCGATCTAGTGTAGAT
>CAJXSF010000086.1 GCA_913061515.1 uncultured Gammaproteobacteria bacterium
GCCTACTTTCGTTCCCAGCAAAGCGCTCATTGGCTTGAATCGCCCTGAAGGTGC
Organism: uncultured Gammaproteobacteria bacterium; assembly: GCA_913061515.1. Lineage (GTDB taxonomy): Bacteria > Pseudomonadota > Gammaproteobacteria > Pseudomonadales > Pseudohongiellaceae > UBA5078. The sequence continues at coordinate 55 of CAJXSF010000086.1, forward strand.
GAATGGAAGCTAACAAGAATTGATCAGACTGCTCTGCATCTACGCTACTAATATCGCCCGTAAATATAAAGACACGAGGCCCCAAGTAGAGCACCGCAATACGCTGATCTTTGCCGTCTTTATTGACAGTCCCGGTATAGCCTTGCAGACGGAATTGCTGCAATGCCTCTGACTTTTGCAAATTGCTGATACCAAGTTTGTCGCGAATAAACAATCGCGGCTCAATGCTTTCCTGCATACGCTGCACTTCTACCCGCAGACGTGTATCGTCTTCTGGACTGCGCGCTTCAACCGTCGTTGGTGTTTCGTTCACTACCCAGTCATTTGGAAACACCATCGTGTAACCCAGCAATGTTTGGTAATAACGATTGCGCGCTTGCGTACCGGAAGTACGCTGACTTTCGCCTACTACCAAGCCTTCCATATGATCGCGAAACTTCTGATTGTCTACTAATGTGGCTTGGTTGGCGGGCAAAGCGCCGACGCTAGCGATGGCTTGTTGTAGTCGCGTATCGTTGCGCGGGTGAGTAGCAAACAAACCGTGATAACTCGGTTGCTGATTGGCCACCTTCGTATTGAAGTCTTCTTGGTTTTTCAACACCGTTACAACGTTAATCACCGCCTGGGGATCGTAGCCAGCATTAAGAAGATACTCGGCGCCTAAAGTGTCAGCCTCTAGTTCGTGTTCGCGGCCAAAGCCGCTCAAACCCGCTTGTGCCCAGAGGGACCCGACATCCATAATCTGCGAACCGATATAGCCACTGCCAGTGGCTACTGCGGCGACTACGCCACCCACTCCAGCGGCCACACGTGATAAAGCGCCACGTGACTGCTGTTGCACTGCATGTCGTGCGGTAATGTGTCCAATTTCATGACCCAGTACCGCAGCAAGCTCTGCCTCAGAATTAAGATAGGCTAACAAGCCACGGTTGATATAGACATACCCTCCCGGGAGCGCAAATGCATTGATCTCAGGGCTGTCGATAACAGTAAAGGTAAATTTTAAATCGGGGCGATGACTGACGGCCGCGAGGCGCTGGCCGACTTCGTTGATATACGCATTGAGCTCTTCATCACTGAGCAAGGCCATGCTCTGCAATACCTTCTCATGTTCTTCGGCTCCGATTTCTAGTTCGCGCTTCTCTGACATGGTCACAATATTACCCTGGCCTGTAGCTGGGTTTACCGCACAGGCACTAAGCAATATTGCACAGGCGCAAAAGCCGATCAGAAAGGCGCTTCGCCGAATAGCGATCAAAGAGCAGGCCAGTTGGCCAATGTAAGATTTGTACTGCCCATTACGACTCATAGCATTTCCACATCTAGTTAATCGCCATTAACAAATTGCTGCAGTTGGCTAGCCAAGCTATTGCATGCATTAGCTTCTACTCTGGCAATCAAAGGAATGGGAACCACAACAGCAGGAACATAAGACTGCCCAGTGGCATCAGTACTAATGGTTCCTACATTGGAGAATGAGGATACGTCCCAGACGCGAGCATCAAAATTAGAATCGTCTTCCCAAGAGCCGAATCCGAAACAACCACCGCCACCAGGGCCAACAGCACAAGATATAGAGCCGGCACGATTTGTGGTTTCTGTTTGCCCATCCAGCCAAATGATATAGCGAATTCCATACTCCGCTATTTTGTCTGCGACAAGCTGCTCTTCCATGAGTGTTTGCAGATCTGAGGTACGCAGAGGCGCCGTACGAGGCTCAAACCAAGGGAACATGGAATCGATGAATTCTTTTTCGGGAATAACGCGAATGCCACGCGCGCCACGTGCGACTTTGTCGCCAACGCAGTCTACAAACTCTTCACGGGTTTCGTAGCTACTGCCCTGACGCCGCCCGAGAATCACGACGGATTCGTGAGATTCTATCCCTGTTTCACCTTGGCGAAACTCATCAACTGTTGTGGTTGTACAGGCAGCAAGCACCACAGCTACAAGCACTAGCAAACCAACCTGTAGGGCGTTTCTCTTTGCTCCTTTCATTGCTGCGTCTGCGTAATTCATAAATGCCTCGAATGCTTAACGTCCCTCTTAGATACGGGATATTGTTATTGCTGTGCGGCCAACCACTCGCGCACCTCTGGTACAGAGCCAAAACTTAACGCAAAGCTTGATCCTAGGTCGCGCAATGCCCCAACCGTAGCATCGTTAATTCCGGCATCCGTTGACCGTAGTGTTGCCAACGGAGTCTTGCCGTATGACGTCATTACCCAATCAGCGATATAATCACCACGTGGTCCTAACAAGCGCATATTGTATTTGACCCACACTTCATAGGAGTCCAGCCGAGTCTTCTGGGGCAATGCCAACTGAAACTCTTCAATGCTTGGCGCAAACACCGCATCGACCCTTGCGGCGGTTGCAGCATTCAGATCATTGAGTACGACCACCCTCTCAAACATGGCGGGCAGCACTGTATCGAACAACTCTATATGGGTTTGACCGCTTGCGATTTGATATTCTTCCTTACCCGTCTCACTATATTCGACATAGGTAAAATTACGAAGTTCCTCGTCATAGTACACCCCGAGAGTTAGTGGTATCTGGCCAACATTGGGAGTCGGGTAGTCACCGGAGACCACAAGGGAGCTCGCACCACAGGCACTTAGCACTGCGGTGCAGCATAACAATGCAAGGTTCTTAAGCATCTTCGGGTATCCCACGGTAATTCTCCAAAACTTTACTGTTCGCTTATATCGACTCTTATACAATAACAATACACTGTTTTACTCGAAACTGTTTAGCCCAACAAACGTCCCACCATTGCGCTGTGTCAACTCTCGCATAAGATTTGCAAATCGATAGGCCGATTGCCGATAACGTGGCTCTAAGGCAAATATCACTGGAAACCCAACTGCATGTATCCTCACCATCGGGTTGCCGTTAGCGTCCTTAGCGTTCAAGCGATCAATCGTGCGCAACACTTGAGTGATAGAGCCCCCTGGCTGGAAGTCATCGCCCATCACATAAATGCTGATTTTACGGTCAGGTGCGTAATAGGTATTAATCGCCGCTGTCACCCCTTCTACCGGACTACTATTACTATAAGGGCTCCAATTGCGCAATGTGCTGATAATCGTATTACGTCGCGCAGGGGTATCCGGGATCCATTGGCCACGGAATGAATCGAACATATAGTCCCCCATGTCATTCATGATCTGTATCCCCTTCACATTCGGGTACACATCAAGGGTATCAACAATGACATCAATCAAGCGCGGCCAAGCATTCTGAAACATACTGCCAGAGGTATCGATAACAAAAATAATGTATTCGCTATCCACTGGGATACCGCCAACTAGATTATTGCGACGGGTAAAATCTAAGCCAAGGAGGCGTTCCATCTCATCGGTGAGGGATTGTTTTGCATCGGCCAGGTTCTGAGCCTCGACAATGCGCTCATCAGCCACATTATCAGAGCTATTAAAACGCCCTTGTACGGAATACAGCTCGCGGCGCAAATTGGCAATCCGCTCTTCAAACGCCGATAGCTGCTCACGTTTTGCATTCAAATCCTCATTGACGACTCTTGTTTCACCGCGAATCTCGAATAACTGCGCCTGCAAGTCGGCAATCGGAGCCTCTTGCTGAGTCGCTGCCTCTTCTAAAGTCACCGGTGGAGAGCTCTCGGTGATAAGCAGCAATAAAATCATCGCACCAAAACCACAGGAGATTACATCGAGAAATGCAACGCTTGAAGATTCTGTGTCGTTTCGTCGTTTACGCATTATGGCCAATCTCTTGCTGGACTAAGGAATGAGCCGCGGGTGATCTGCGCTAGTTGCCAGTAGGCAGCCGATGCACTTGGGTCTCCTTCCAGTGGAAACAGCACCACATTCACTGGCGTACGATTTGGAAGATACTCTACCGCGTCATCGAACAGTTCAAGTCTTTTTGCTGGCGTGATCAAGGTGTCGTTAGATCTAACACTCGATAAAGTAGGCAGACCATCGGTTATCAAATAGATATTGTCTGGTGGCGGCGAAAGCTGCGAGGCTGCCTTAAACACTTCCGCCAGATTCGTACCGTTTTGTGGAATCATCGACTTAATGCTTTCTAAACCTTGGTTTAATTGATCACGATCGGCGACTTCCAACCAAGACCCCGAGGTGCCATCTATCGCCGCTGTGACTTCACTATTAAAACCATAAATCTGATACTGGCTCGCCACAGGCAATTGGCTGCTGATCCACTCCACAGTGCGCACTGCACGCTGCCACTTGCGCGCCGCTCGTTTGTTTTGATCGGACATATTACGCGTACGAATAATATTAACGAGCGTCTCATCGAGCATGCTTGCAGAGGTGTCCACAAGAATCAGCACGCGATTACCACCAAGAAACATCCCGGTGAGGTACTGACGGTCTCCCTCGCCGACAAAAGCACGCGCGTTCGAACCCGTTTGTTCAATTGCACTGGATTGCAAACGCAGAAGCTCTTCTTCCAAAGATTCGATATCAGCGCGCAGTTGATCTAAAGTCTCTTCACTGGCTACCGTTGTATTTTCTAGTGCGGCAAGCTGTTGTAAAAAACTATTAATCTCATCTTCGATCTGCCTGGCAAGCCCTTGCGCTTCAACGACCTCCAAGCTTATTTCATCACGCGTATTGCGAATCCGCACCAAGTTTTCCTGACCATCCAGTATTTCTTCTTCTAGCAAGCGCACTTCGGCTTGTAGAGTTGGATCGGCTTGTTCGTTACGCACAGACACTTGGTGATCGAGAATCAAGAAAATAAGCACTACCGCACCAAAGCCACATGACATCACATCTAGGAATGCCAAGCTCATTGGGTTAAATGCACTGCGGCGTTTTTTAGGCATCTTGCTCCTGCACTGCAATCAGTTTTAGTGATTCACTTAACGACGGAAACTGTAAATCATCCCCTAAAGCCAAAACCTCTGATGCGGCAATCTTCACGCCATTGAGGGTTAGCGCCTCGTTTTGGTGCACCGTATATTGCCCATTGTTGACACTGATTTGCGCCAAAGCGATCGCATTGCTCGGGAGTTTATCAGGCGCATCAGTCACTATACGCACCCGCACGCCTTGTTCCGCTCCGGTTCCCAATTGGCGAATCAAGACCCCCGCACGCAAAGGCACTGCGCAATGGCCATAAAGAATATGGGTGGCCTGCGGGCTTTGCGCATCGCGATGAGAAATGGGCTGAGGCTCTTCGCGCTTGCTTTCGAGTTGGCTTACAAAACGAACGGCATCTGCACCACTGACCAAAGCGTCGCTATAGCGTAAACAGCTATGGGCTACAGCATCTTCGGAAAGCATTTGTACTTCACGCAAACACCCCTGATGTTGACCTAAAACATCTAACACTTGTGGAAGTTGTCCTAGCCGGTCAGAAACAAACAACGGGCTGCCCCCAGTGTCATCAAGACTGGCTAACTGTTGCAATATTTTCTGGTAGAAAGCGTTTAGGCGGCTATAAACACTACTTCTAGGCAAACTAATTTCGTGCACATTGTCATTGTGTTGCAGCTTAATCTTGAGACTACTTTGCGACTCATCTGCTGCTTGAGCGCTTTGATCAGCATTATATTCTTGCAGATAGTGAGGCAGACCTTCGAACAACATTTGTTCAGAGGCTGCGTTGTGCTGCGGATTGAATCGACACTGTTGAATAAACGCATTTGTGAACAACTGCATTAAGTTTTCACTGATATTATCCCAGCCAGCACTGGGAACTAACAACACGCCTTCGCGTTTCCAATCGCCCCCTACTTCTGTCTCTTATACACATCTCCGAGCCCACGAGACCTCTCTACATCTCGT
>CAJXSF010000087.1 GCA_913061515.1 uncultured Gammaproteobacteria bacterium
TCTACACTAGATCGCTCGTCGGCAGCGTCAGATGTGTATAAGAGACAGATAATGGCCTCGCGCCCAGCAAAAGCACTCACTAACATCATCAAGGTCGACTCAGACAGATGGAAATTCGTGATCATCGCATCTACCACCTGGAACTCGTAACCTGGGTAGATAAAGATGTCTGTCTCGCCGCTATACGGGGCAATCAAGCCTTCAGTGGCCATTTGCGCCGCACTCTCCAGCGTTCGCACTGAGGTTGTGCCTACCGCGATCACCCGCCCGCCGCGCGCCTTACAGGCCCGAATCTGCTCGCAAACCTGCTCTGAAATCTCGATCCGCTCGCTGTGCATATTGTGCTCAAGCACATTCTCTACCCGCACCGGCTGAAAAGTGCCCGACCCTACATGCAAGGTCACAAAGGCAGCATCGACGCCCAAAGCCTCGATCTTGGCCAGCAACGCCGCATCAAAATGCAGCCCCGCCGTCGGCGCCGCCACTGCGCCAAGCTTTTCGCTATACACCGTTTGATAGCGTTCGCGGTCGGCAAGCTCATCGGCCCTCTTTATATAAGGAGGCAGAGGAATATGCCCAAATAGCTCCAAGGCATCGGTCAACGGCGCCTTGATATCGAAACGCAGATGAAAGAACTCCCCTTCGCGGCCTAACACCTCGGCCTTCAACACCGACTCTTTAGGCCCTGCGAACAGCAGCTGCGTGCCGGGCTTCGGCGATTTACTCGCACGAATTTGCGCCAAGGCCTCGGTGTCGCTCAAGACTCGCTCAATCATCACCTCGATCTTACCGCCGCTGGCCTTCTGGCCCAGCAAACGCGCAGGGATCACCCGAGTATTGTTGAACACCAACAAATCCTCTGGCCGCAGGTGGCTTATCAAGTCAGAAAAATGCTCGTGGCGCATCTCCCCCGTTTCTCGGCTCATACTGAGCAAACGGCTAGCCGTTCTTTGCTCGGGCGGAAAATGGGCGATTAGCTCGTCGGGGAGCTCATAGGAGAAATCAGATAATTGCATTGGCGACACAAAGCCCTTCTTACTTTAGGGAAAGGGCGAGGAGTTTGCCTTAACAGGCCCGTAAATCCAAGTTTTAGGCAATTTGTAATCGCCCATTGCGCCCAAGAAATTTGTTGTTATAATAGCCGCCCTTCCAATGCCGGAGTGGTGAAATTGGTAGACACACGGGATTCAAAATCCCGCGCCCTTAAAAGCGTGCCGGTTCAAGTCCGGCCTCCGGTACCAAATCTTGAGCTTCTCAAGATTCGCAAATCACCAAAGCTTACTCTAGATTCACCCCCTTGCTGATTATCAGATAGTACCCACTGACTGTGGGAGCTTGCCTGCAAGCGATTGGCTTTGGTTGGCTTTTTCCTACTTATTATCTTCTTTGTTTTACCCCCTTCTCTCTTTGCTACTTATTGCCCCTTTATCCGGTTTATGACTCCATTCACTGAAATTGGTTTAGATATGTGTTGGATGTGCCCACCAAGTTCGTTATATTCCGTTAGCTGACGGGTTGGGAGGACGAAGTCCCTGCTGACAGGTTTAAAGGTTTGGCTGGTTGAACAAGTTGCTGTTAAGTCGGTTAGGTGCAAACGGCTTTGTATTTAGAATAAAAATTGGGTTGCGTCTCTATAGTAATTATTAAGAGGCGGTTTGGCTCTTAATTACGCTGTTTTTGGGGATATTGTCCTCATAACTTTTTGGTGCTTGGCTAAAGGTCAATGAATTTGGGCTTCTTACGCGGGCTAATAAGAATAATAGGGACTCCTTCTAATAATTGTTAAGGGGACGTAGTCCTGTTAACTAGGCTGTTAGCAGTCGGAGGGAAAGATAGTGAGAAACGGAATAAAACCCATATTTATCTCTCACGGCGGTGGTCCCATGCCGCTTCTCGGAGATCCGGGGCATAGTGAAATGATCGCTTGTCTTGAAGCATTAGCTGGGCGCCTCCAGCTTCCGGATGCTGTCGTTGTGGTTAGTGCCCACTGGGAAGAAGATGTTGCCACTATAACTGCGTCGTCAACTCCTTCACTGATATATGACTACTACGGGTTTCCGGACGAGTCGTATACCTTTACGTATCCATGCTCGGGTGACCCCGAGTTAGCTCGCGAGATATATCGGTTGCTTGATACATCAGGAATTGAGGCTAAGCTGGATCACGAAAGGGGCTTAGACCACGGTGTCTTTATTCCGCTGAAAATTATGTATCCGGAAGCAAATATTCCTTGCATCCAGCTTTCATTGCTTCGCTCGCTAGACCCCTCGGCTCATATCGCTATTGGCAAAGCTTTAAGCGGTTTAAGCCAGAGAAATATTCTGCTAATCGGCTCGGGGTTCTCATTTCACAATATGAAGGCGTTTTTTGCTCCAGACGATGCTAAGACAAGTGAATTGAACCACAGTTTTGAGCAGTGGTTGCATGATACGTGTTGCAATTCGGAATACTCGGAAGAAGAAAGAGTACAAAAGTTAACGCACTGGTTTGATGCGCCTGGAGGAAGGTTTTGTCATCCTCGGGAGGAGCATCTTTTGCCGCTTCATGTGTGCTATGGCGTAAGCCAACAGGCATGCTCCGAACCGTTGAAGCTCAAAATCATGAACAAGCAGTCCAGCATGTATGTGTGGTGAGCGGACTGCTAACAAATCGTTGCAGCGGACGTTTGACCCGCCACGCACTTTTGCTTTCGCAAAAGCATGCGTCGCCTCAAACGCCGCTGAACTCAGGCGTTAGGCAAAGGGATGTACTATCCCCAGACGGAGGAAAAATGAAAGCTATCCTATGGAGTTGGTTATTTTTGATGTTTTATCAGCCTGCTTTCGCTCAGGATATTACAGATTTAGCGACCGAGCTGGAGTCCGGACGACTGAAGTTTGTGGAATTGCACGGAAACGGAAGTTCAAGTGGTGCCTCAATAGAGGGCCAGCTTGAAAATCTCACTCAGAGTGAGGTTCGAGTTTTCGTTAGTTTCAAAAGACCCATGTTTCTCGGAAATCAAGGTGGCGGTTCTAGGCAGAATATGATCGCTGTAAGAATCTATAATGCAGGCGGTGGTTACTATAATGATGGTACCAACAATTTTATTGTAATCGAGCCTGAAGAAAAAATATATGTGCTACTAACGGCATACTGTGCCGACTTTGATAAGGAAAATCCCGCGTATTCCGATAGTTTCTTCGTTTCTAATGTTCCAGACAACCTCTCGGGAATCGCATTGAAAATTGCAAGGTACCAAGAGGCAAATCCTGAGATTGATTTAACTGTGCAATCTCAGTTGGCTCTTTGGATTTCGCAAGGTATTTCTGCATCCGAAATTGGAGAAAAGTTTCCGTTCTCAACTTCCGATGAGAACATCGCCAGAGACATCATGGCTCAACCTGTCGGAAGGTTTCGAATTATTGAGCCTTAGAATATGCCTAATAATCTGTTTCTGAGCGACCAAGTTAAATTTTCAAGGCGCTTGCGTGAGCAACCACCGTGCCAATTCACATTGGCGCCAGAATATAGACGTTACATTTCAAGAGAAGGAAAAGCATGTACGATTTTGCGATTAGAGCAAAGAACTATAAGTGTTTTAAGGAAGAAACAGGTTTTGATACCATTCGTCGCGTCAACTTAATCATAGGAAGAAATAACGCTGGGAAATCGTCATTACTAGATTTAATTGAAATAGTAGTTACTAAGAATTATGAAGTCGAAAGATCGACTTGGAGAGAGAACCAACGTCCCCAGATAATATTTGAGGCAGAGATTACAGAGAATGTCACAAGCCAAGTATTTCGTTCTAATACTAGCGGTGGTGTTATAGGGGGAAATCACGGAACCTACGGACAAAACTTTATTGGCCGAACTCTTAAGTGGACTAAGACTGGTAATGCAAACAATAATGCAGCACTAGTAGATTGTAATGATGAAGGGATTAATCCTCCTTTAAAAAATACTGGCGACTATACGCTAGCACTTCCAAACCGAATGTCTATTCCTCTTGAAGGTAAAACGTTTAGGCGGCTTCTAGCTGAAAGAGATATCCTGCCAGAATTATCAGAACCACTGAATATCACTATAGGAAATAATGGCAGCGGCCTAACAAATGCAATCCAGAACTTTATAAACAAATCTAGCTTACCGAGTGATTTAGTTGAAAAAACTATTCTCGATGCTCTCAACTCAATATTTGCCCACGATGCAGTATTTACTGACATAGTTTGTCAACTGCATGAAGACAATAATTGGGAAATATATTTGGAGGAAGAGTTTAAAGGTCGTATAGCACTCTCGCAATCAGGCAGTGGATTGAAAACTATAATGTCTGTTCTTGCATGTCTGATATTGGTTCCTCGCCTTGAAGGGAAGCCATTAAATCAATATGTATTCGGTTTTGAAGAGTTAGAAAACAATATACACCCTGCGTTATTAAGACGTCTAAATGACTACATCTACAATTCTGCAACAATACATGACTTTACTTATTTCCTAACAACGCATTCAAATGTGTTAATTGATCAATTCAGCAAGCAAAGTGACGCTCAAATAATTCATGTTACACATGTTGACTCTGTAGCAACTTGCACTACGGTAAATACCTATATCGAAAATAACGGTATTCTAGATGATCTTGACGTTAGAGCCAGTGATCTATTACAGGCTAACGGTATTATTTGGGTTGAAGGGCCGTCGGATAGGATTTATTTAAATCAGTGGATTAACTTATGGAGTCGCGGAGAATTGAAGGAAGGCACTCATTACCAAATAATATTCTATGGCGGCAGGCTGCTTTCTCATCTTAATGCAGAAGCACCTGAAGATGTTAATTCTGGCATATCTATTTTGAATACTAATCGAAACTCTATAATGTTGATAGACAGTGACAAGCGCACACAGCAAATACCAATAAATGCAACAAAACAAAGAATTAGAGAAGAGTTTGTCGCGATGGATGCACACTGCTGGATTACAAAGGGAAAGGAAATAGAAAATTACATTCCAGAGTGTGTTGTAGACATTGTTTTTGGCGTTGAAAACTCTGGACAAGTCGAAAGGTATGAATCATTTTTTGAGCACCTAGACAAAATGTCTGCAGGTGAAGGTACCAGATATAGTGCTAAGAAACCTTTGCTCGCAGAAAAGTTAGCTCCTCATATGACAATGTCGAACTTAGCAGGGGTTTTAGATATGAATGAAAATATGACCATAGTTTGTGACGCTATCAAGTCGTGGAACAGTTGAAATGTAACAAGTCAAAGCACGCGGACGTCACTACGTTCCGACGGTGTTTGATTCGTTGGGAGACAGGTCAGTAATGGTAGGTTCAGCGAGGCCTAAAAATTATAAGCAATCGCAGTACTAGGGGAGAACATGGCGCGGAGATCAAGCGGACTACGAACTGCCGTTAAAATTGTCAAAGCAATCGATAAGGCTCAAAGGCGTGCGGCTAGACAGGCCGAGCAAGATCGCAAGCGCCGACAACGCGAATTGCTTGCTCGTGAACGGGAGCTTGAACGAGAACTCAAGACCGCTGAGCGTGCTTCTATTGCCGGGCAGAAAGCACTTCGAA
>CAJXSF010000088.1 GCA_913061515.1 uncultured Gammaproteobacteria bacterium
CGAGATGTAGAGAGGTCTCGTGGGCTCGGAGATGTGTATAAGAGACAGGGGTCAGAGGTAACAAATGTCAGCATCTCTTGCGGATAACCGTTACGGCTACCGCCCAAGGTGATTTGCCCCGCAGCACTGCCATAGGTACCAACTGTCGTACCACCTGGGTCACTAGGGAAAATCGTGTTGACAGCACCGGGGGAAAACACCTGATTAGATAACGGTGGATTCATCGGCTTTGGATTTGCTGGATCGGAATAGTCGAGCACATCGTAGCTTGTTGCAGAGGTAAAACGTATCATCACAGGCGGGCTTAGTTCGCCGGGCGCACTAGTGAAGGTCGGGGTATTGATGTCTAACACGTCCCCAGGAAGAATATAGGCGCCACCAGAGTTACCTGCACCGGCTTGCGTACGAATGGGTGATGCAAAGGCAAACTCTTCCGGGCGGCTGATCAATACATCGATCTCGCTCACACCAGTTTTGGTTGGCAAAATTGTGAACTTGTCACCAGACTGGAAAGACCCAGACTGAAGAGTGAGTGTAAAACCATCCATCGAGATGTCTAAGGGCAGCTTGTTGCCTAATACGCCCTCGGCCATAAGCTTGCCATCTGACTCACGAATGACTGAGTACTGGCTACCCAAGCCTTCGAATTTTAACTGGTAGTCGCTAGTAGTTAATGCGCTCACATCATCGATATGCACTGTAAGAACACGATCGTTCGGTAGGCGATTTGCAGAATCTCCACGAACACGGTCTGCTATTAATGCTGGGGCATTGATATCAGTAAAGATGGGATTGCCAAGTTCGCCTTCAAGGTCGATGCCTAGTTTCTGTTGTTGATTAAGGCCATCGGCCACGGCCAAAGCAATGCGGCCTAAAGAAGCCAATGCTGGGTCTAGCGCTTCGGAACGAAAACGCGCCAGGCCCCCTATTTCACCACCGGTAATTTGATCGGTAATCACGCGCGTTCTATTACCCGACACAAATGCGATCTCGTGCCTTTCAGACTCAGCAGTGCCCGCTATGGAAACCACTTGTCGTGCCGTTGTGCCAACCACCAAGCTTTGCCCTTCAGCAATGAAAACATCGACAGTCTGATCGCCTTGCGTTGTCACAGTGACATCGACTAGGGCCGATAGATCGCGAATTAATTGATCGCGTTGATCCAATAGGTCGTTCGGCAATTGTGCGCCAGAAACGCTGACTGTGTTCCCTATGGCTTCATTGAGTTTGGCTAGATCGCTAGCGATAGTCGTGATATTGCCAGCCAGGGTGCCAAATTGAATATTAATCGCATCATTCTGACTCAACAGCTTGGATTCCATCGTCTTAAAACTTTGCGTCAACAACTGCGTTTGCGTCACTAATAGTTGGCGCCCTAGCAAAGATGCCGGATCATTCGATGCTTCATTAAGGGCGGAGAAAAAATTGCCCATACTGGTAGCAAGGGAACTATTAGGGTTTGCCAGAAGACTATCGGTTTGGGTGATATTACTAAGATAGGTGTCGTAATTACTTAATGATGAGATATCGCGGCCAACTTGGTCCACAAGGAACTGCTGGGTGTTTCGGAAAATGTCGGTCACCTGAACACCGGTACCCACATAACCCGCTGTGGTTTTCTGTGCAGTTGTCGTCACCGATGTTATCGACTGGCGGCTATAACCTTCAGTATTGGCATTGACAATATTCTGGCCGGTCACTGAAAGTGCCAGCTGGCTTAATTTCAGCCCAGATATTGCAGTATTGATCAAATTAGCCATTTATAAAATCCTCAGCGTGACCGGCCATGCAACTCGGCTAGGCCAAATTGCATAGTCTTGCTATTCATAACGCGATCAATCTTCTTCGCGTAAATCGGGTCAGTGGCGTATCCCGCATTTTGTAAACCTTGCGCAAATGATTTGGCGTCATGGGTCTGCTCTAACGCTTGCTGGTAACGTGGGTTTTCTTGCAAAAACTTCACGTAATCGCGGAAGCTTTCTTCATAAGAGCCATAAGAGCGGAAGCTTGCCTTTTCTAGCTCGGCGACCCCATCACGGTACTCCACTGTATTCACAGTGGCCTGGTCACCGGCCCATCTCGCATCTGCTTTAATCCCAAAAAGATTGTGGGAGTTACTGCCATCGGGCATCGCAATCACTTTGCGGCCCCAACCAGTCTCTAGCGCCGACTGCGCCAATAGCACGCGTGGGTCTACACCAATGCTAGAGGCCACCTCTTCAGCAATCGGGTAAAGGGTTTTAACAAACTCTTTTGGTGAGTTAATGCTTGCCGCGGGTATTTGCGGCGCTGTTTGCGCACCAGTGCCGTTGTGCGATTGTGTGTTCAGCGCTTGCAAGGCTTGGCCTATCGGGCCGGTAAACTCACTCTCTTGCGCCGCAGGTGTTTGCGCAGGCCCTGAGCGCAGATCTCTTGTCTCAGGCTGCTGACGAGAAGTACCGGATACCCCGTATTGCCCCATCATTTGCTCGTATAACACTTCGGCTAAACCAAGCCCTCGCCCTTCACTCATGCTGACACTAAGTTGGTTATCAAGGTTTTCTTGGTGAAACTCCATCTCATTGCTTTGCAGATAATTGCCTTCGGCAAAGACAGCATTACTGTCACGCATCGCTTTGAGCATAATATTAAGGAAGAGTGACTCAAACTGCTGTGCCACTTGGCGCAGCGCTTCTGGGGTGTTCTTACGCCCGAGCGAGGAGATCGAGTTTAGACCCGACAGATCGGTATAGACTGATTGACTTTCAACGCTAGTGACCATCTTTCCTAACCTTGGTTTCGGTGTTTGAGTCCGGCAATTGTTTGCCAGATACGAGACATCAACTTGAGCAAATCCGCCAAAAGCGGCAGTTTTTGCCACTACAGCTGGCGCAAATGCGTCAACTGCATGATTAATTGTCTACCTACTAGGGTTATAGCAAGAGGGATGCCAGAAACAGGATTTCTGGCATTTATTTAGATGACGATGAGGTCGGCTTTCAAAGAACCGGATTGCTTGAGGGCTTCGAGGATAGCGGCTAGGTCGCCAGGCGCTGCGCCAACTGCGTTGATGGCCTGCACGATGTCTGACAAAGTCGATCCCGTGTCGAACAAGAACATGCGATTACTCTCTTGTGAGACTCCCACATCGGATTCGGGCACAACCACCGTCTGGCCATCAGAAAAAGCGCCTGGTTGGCTGACTTGTAGGCTCTCAGAAATTGTCACCGTCAAGCTACCATGGGTCACGGCGGCTGGCGAAACACGCACTTGCTCACCGATCACGATGGTACCTGTGCGTGAGTTGACGATCACCCGAGCGACGGCAGCGCCTTGTTCTATTTGGATATTTTCAAGTTCAGACACAAAGGCAACGCGAGTCTGTAGATCGGCTGGGGCAAACACCTCGATCGACACGGCGTCCAAAGCCTTAGCAGAACCTTCACCCAAGAACTCATTGATGGCTTGCGAGACGCGCTTGGCCGTTGTGAAATCTGCACGCTTAAGATTAAAGATGATGCTCTCACCGAAACCAAAGGCTGTGATGACCTCTTGTACTGAGGTAGCACCGCCTGGGATACGGCCTACGCTAGGCACATTGATTGTGATGCTAGAGCCATCGGCCGCCCCAACACCAAGGCCACCGACGATCAAATTGCCTTGTGCGATGGCATAAACCTCACCATCGACCCCTTGTAAGAACGTACGCTCCAAAGTACCGCCGCGCAGGCTCTCGGCGTTGGCCAGTGAGGAAACTGTGACGTCAATCGTTTGCCCAGGCTTAGTGAATGCAGGCAATTCCGCTTGCACAGATACCACAGCAACATTGCTCAATTTAAAACTCTGCCCTTGTGGCAAAGGAATGCCAAACTGATTCAAATAGGCACGGAAAGATTCAGCGGTAAACGGTGCCTGAGTAGTCTGGTCACCCGTCCCGTCCAGACCTGTGACAAGGCCAACCCCGACCAATTGGTTAGACTGAACCCCATGCAGATTCGCGATGTCTTTTAAACGATCGGCGCTTGCTGGCGCAACCAACACAGAAGCATTGAGCAGCACACTTAAGAACAGTATAAACACTGGATTCTTAGTTGTTTTCAGCATCTTGATGATCATAATAATTCCTATCGTTTAGTGTTCGTGTCACAAATTGGTTTGAAGTTTTCTCTCAATCCAAAGCCTTAGAATGGCCAAAGATCGCTAACGAAGAATTGTGTCAACCAACCTGTCTCATTCGTATTGGCCAGTGATCCCGTGCCGCTATAGGCAATGCGCACATCCGCTAAGCGGGTTGAAAGAATCGAATTATCTGGAGAAATATCTTCTTTACGCACAAGCCCACTGATGCGAATAAATTCGTTCCCGCTATTGAGTTGCAACCATTTTTCGCCTCGCACCTCAAGCAAACCATTCGGCAATACGTTGGCAACTGTCACCGTGATGCTACCGACCAGTTGATTGCTTTGATCACTCGCGCCGCTACCCTCGAAATTGATACTGCTATTAATATCGCCATTAAGATCTAGCCCAGTGCCCAAGAAACCAGTGCCCAAAACATTGTTCGCACCAAGCGCTGTGGCATTGTCTTTACTAATACTCGTGCCTGATGACTTACTTGCCGAGGTGGCCTCGTTCAAGCTGACCGTCAACACGTCACCTACCCGATGAGCACGGCGTTGATAAAGATCTACGGCACTATTGCGACTGTAGATCGAGCCTGTGTAATTGATAGGAGCTACTGGTGTTGGAGTCATGACTGGCGCATAACGCGGATCATTTGGCTCAGGAAAGTCAGCAGGGCCCGCAGCACAGGCTGCGAGAAAACCGAAACTTGCTAACAAACCTGCTTTGATAATGACGTTGGAATGCATTGCTTTACTCCTGAGGCTTAGGCCTACTAAACCTTAAAGATTTTGACTGATGAACTGCAGCATTTGGTCTGCTGTCGAGATCACACGGGAGTTCAATTCGTAAGCGCGCTGAGTAGTGATCATATTGACCAGCTCTTCAACCACGTCGACGTTAGAGTTCTCAAGAAGCCCTTGCTCTACCGTCCCCAAACCATTGGTGCCAGGAGTCGATTCCTGTGGGCTGCCACTGGCCACTGTCTCACGGAAAAGATTGCCACCCATGGCTTGTAAACCGGCGGGGTTAACGAAATCTACAAGTGAGAG
>CAJXSF010000089.1 GCA_913061515.1 uncultured Gammaproteobacteria bacterium
ACGAGATGTAGAGAGGTCTCGTGGGCTCGGAGATGTGTATAAGAGACAGTCGCAATGTCAGCACGACCGCCGTCAAGATTAGCTCCGAAGAAAAACGCCTTGCGATTAAAGCCGCAAAAGCCATGGGCTTGAAAGTGGCAGGCGTCGATCTCATCCGTTCGAACAAAGGCCCGTTATTACTAGAAGTAAACTCATGCCCACGCATCGACGATATCGAGGAAGTTACGGGCAAGGATATTGCGGGTGCGATGATTAGCGCCATAGAACGACAATTAGATTGGAAACGCGCCTTGGCAGGCCCCATCGAGACAAGCGTAAAAAAGTGACGCAACACGAAGCACCGCCTTTTGCATTGCGCAGAGGGACAAAGGCAGACATGCCTTGGCTCTATGACACCTTTAAGCGCACGATGCAGGGGTTCATTGAGGGCACATGGGGATGGGATGAACTCATGCAAAGCCACAGCTTCGAAGACCACCTGCCGGCCAACACTTTTGTGATTGCCGCGATCGCTCAAGTGGATATTGGCGCACTAAACGTGCGTGAAAAGGCAGATCATCTCTGGTTAGAGATGGTGTTAGTGTTACCGGAGTATCAATCAAAAGGGTATGGACGAGCACTCATAGAACACGCTCAAGCACTTGCGATTAAGGCACAAAAACCTTTGCGCCTTAGCGTGCTGAAACTCAACCCTGCCCAAGAATTCTATCGCAAGATGGGTTTCGAGAATTGTGGCAGCGACCAATGGAGCCAAAAACTGCAGTGGTCGCCCTCCGCCTAGGCCGAACTTATTCCATCAAGGATAGCAATTCATCGGTCTTCGCTTTCATCAACACTTTATCGCCGCGAGACTCGACATTTAATCGCACGACAGGTTCGGTGTTGGACATTCTTAAATTAAAGCGCCAATCATCAAAACTCATGCTTAAACCATCAGTAAAGTCCGTGGTCTTTGCAGATATCTCATAGCGCGCCTGCACCTTTTTCAATAATGCCGCGGGGTCTTGAATGGTGCGATTAATTTCGCCGCTAGCGGGAAACGCCGCCATCCGCTCTTTTACCAATTGCGAAAGCGATTTGCCTGTTTCACAAATCATTTGCGCTACTAGCAACCACGGGATCATGCCACTGTCGCAATAAGCAAAGTCACGGAAATAATGGTGGGCGCTCATTTCGCCACCATAGATCGCATCTTCAAGTCGCATTCGCTCTTTGATGAACGCATGCCCTGTTTTACTTTGCACCGCTGTACCACCAAAGGTTTTCGCGATTTCTATCGTATTCCATGTCAAACGCGGGTCATGTATCACTTTTACACCGGGTTCTTTTTTCAAGAAACTCTCGGCCAATAGGCCCACAATATAATAGCCCTCGACAAAGCCTGCGTCCTCATCGAAAAAGAAACATCGATCGAAGTCGCCATCCCACGCTATTCCGATATCTGCTTTGTTCGCAGAAATAGCATCGATGCTTGGTTGTCGATTCTCCTCTAGTAGAGGATTTGGCACCCCATTGGGGAAGTGACCGTCGGCCTCGTGATGCACCTTAATAAACTTGAAGGGCAGATGTGGCTCTAACAAATCAACTATGGCACCGGCCCCGCCGTTACCGGCATTAACCACGAGCTTCAACGGCTTCAATTTTGCGACATCGATATAGCTAAGCAAATGCTCGACATAGGCCTGCTTCGTGTCCTCCTGGGTCAGGCGACCGCTGCGCGAAGGTGGAGGAAACTTGCCCTCTTCGGCAATGGCTTTTATTTCATTCAAGCCAGTATCACCACTAATAGGCTTAGAGTCTTCGCGAACTAGCTTCATGCCGTTATAATCTTTCGGGTTATGACTGGCAGTCACTACGATCCCACCACTGGTTTGCAAGTGTGACGTTGCAAAGTAAATCTCTTCAGTGCCGCATTGGCCGATGTTGATAACGTCCACACCTGAATCCAACAAGCCTTGCGCAAGCGCCTTGCACAGGGACTCGCTAGTCAATCGAATGTCATAACCCACCACGACATTCTTAGGCTTCAACCAAACGGCGAAAGCTCGACCGATGCGATAGGCCACATCTTCATTGAGCTGGTCCGGCACTCGTCCGCGAACATCATAAGGTTTGAAACAAGTGATTTCTGTTTTCATTGTCATGTCTTATCCTTGGTCAGGATCAGTCGTTTGTACACTTGTACAAATAACTAATTAGGCTTTTTTATACACATTAGTGTAATTGTAATTCGAGGCATCCATGAAGCCTTCGATGCTTCCGCAATCGAAACGGCGGCCTTTAAATTTATACGCTAGGACTCCGCCTTTTTGCGCCTGAGTCATCAACGCATCGGTGATCTGGACTTCATTATTTCTCCCCGGCGGGGTTTCCCTCAGAATATCGAAAATATCTGGGGTAAGCACGTAACGCCCAATAATCGCGAGGTTACTTGGAGCGACTTCTGGTGCAGGTTTCTCGACCATCTCCGACACTCTGTACACGCCCGGTTCGATCTCCTCGCCAGCAATGACACCGTATTTATAGGTTTCGTCGCGCGGCACCTCTTCGATCGCCACAATGCTGCATTGATGTTTCTCATAGAGCGCGACCATTTGCGCAAGCACGCCGTCGGCCTCCGTCACGCAATAATCATCTGCCAGCACCACTGCAAAGGGTTCGAGTCCGATCAGCGTCTCGCCAGTCAGGATAGCGTGCCCAAGCCCTTTCATCTCAATCTGGCGCGTGTAGGAAAATGTACAGGCCTCGATGATCTTGCGAATATCGGTTAACGCCCCTTCCTTGGAAGTGCCCGCAATCTGATGCTCTAGCTCGTAACTAATATCGAAGTGATCTTCTAAGGCCCGTTTGCCACGCCCTGTCACAATCGCCATGCCACTGATACCAGCCTGCATGGCCTCTTCAACGCCGTACTGAATAAGAGGTTTATTTACCAAAGGCAACATCTCTTTGGGCATTGATTTGGTGACGGGAAGAAAGCGTGTGCCATAACCGGCGGCGGGGAAAAGACATTTCTTAACTTTACTCATCGTTATGCAGTCCTGTAATCATCAGTGAAGCGAGAATTTTCGCCGCGCTCATAGTGCAAACCTATGTCAACGGCGCAACATCAAACTATTTGGCAGGCTTTGCACGACCGTAAATATCTTCAAAGCGAACAATGTCGTCCTCTCCTAAATAGCTACCAGTCTGTACTTCGATAAGCTCTACCGGTTCATTACCTAAGTTTTGCAAACGATGCTTGCTGCCCAACGGAATATACGTCGATTGGTTTTCGCTCAAACTGAAAACCTTGTCGTCGCAAGTGACCGTTGCCTCGCCTTTCACAACGATCCAATGCTCTGCCCTATGATGGTGCATTTGCAATGAAAGTGAGCCACCAGGCTTCACAACGATGTGTTTAACTTGAAACCCCACCCCTACGGCTAAGGATTCATAGCTACCCCATGGCCTGTATACTAGGACATGGTTCTCGCTTTCAGGCCTTCCAGAGCGTTCCAGCTGCGCAACGATCTTCTTGACCTCTTGAACGCGATCTCGGCTAGCGATCAGCACAGCATCGGCTGTCTCTACGATAACTGCATTCTCTATGCCAACGGCGGCAACAAGTCGTGAATGGGAGTGAATATAGCTATTTTCGACTCCTTCGCAGAGCACATCTCCGTTCAGCACATTACCTTGCTCATCTTTAGCCGACGTCTCCCAAAGCGCATTCCAAGCGCCCAAATCGCTCCATTGGGCGTCTAAAGGCACAACCACTGAGGCACGCGTCTTCTCCATCACCGCATAGTCAATGGACTCTCCACGACAGGCGCTAAAGGCCTCAACAGGCAAGCGCTCAAAATCCACATCCGGCTCGATTCCCGCTACGGCAGTGCGGCAAGCCTGTAAAATATCAGGCGCGTGCTGCGCTAATTCCTCTAGATATTGAGCGGCAGTAAACATGAACATACCACTGTTCCAATAGTAGTCTCCTTGCTCCACATAACCTTGCGCGGTTGTCAGATCAGGCTTCTCCACAAAGCGCTGCACGGCATAACCTGCGCCCTGTTCAGCTCCGCGTTGAATATAGCCATAGCCGGTCTCGGGCGTAAGCGCGACAATCCCAAAGGTCACGAGTTTGCCCTCCTGCGCTAAGTTGGCCCCCTTGTGCATTGCCGATAACAGCGCCGCATTGTCACGGATTTCATGATCTGCAGGCAAAATCATAAGAATATCGTCAGGGTCAGCGGTCAACGCTGCAACCGCGACGGCTGGCGCAGTATTCCTTCCCACTGGCTCCAGTATTATCCGTCCGTCTTTATAGCCTAGCTCTAGCAATTGCTGCTGTCTCTTATACACATCTCCGAGCCCACGAGACC
>CAJXSF010000090.1 GCA_913061515.1 uncultured Gammaproteobacteria bacterium
GATGTAGAGAGGTCTCGTGGGCTCGAGATGTGTATAAGAGACAGCTAATAGCAGCCCTGCGGCGGTCGACAGGGCAGCGGCCAGAGCCCCCGCTGCAACCAATGCAATGACCCAATTTGGCAAGCCTGCGATCTCAGGGTTGGCCAGTACCATGATGTCGCGATTAACTGTTAACTCATTGCTTTGTGGGTCGCCGACATACTGAATTCTTCCATCACCGTTCTTGTCGTCGAACGCGATGAGACTAGTGCGCTCCCAAGTCGTAAACCAAGAGGGCATGTCTGTGTATTCGGCATTATTGACGGTGTTCATGAGATTAGTTTTAGAGAAGGCCGCGATAGCGGGGGCAGTGGTGTAAAGGATCGCGATAAAAATTAATGCAAACCCCGCCGACCGGCGCGCATCGTGCACACTTGGTACAGTAAAAAAGCGAATGATCACATGGGGTAAACCAGCTGTACCAAACATGAGTGCCGCCGTAATAAAGAATACATCTTGTGTGCTTTTTTGCCCGTCGGTATAGGTGCCAAAGCCTAGCTCTTGGCTAACCCCATCAAGACGGTCTAGCAGGTAACCGCCGCCATACTCTGGCGTTAACTCTGAACCGAAACCAAGTTGCGGAATGGGGTTGCCTGTCATCATGAAAGAAATAAAGACAGCCGGCACCATATAGGCAAAAATCAGCACACAATATTGCGCCACTTGTGTATAGGTAATGCCTTTCATTCCTCCTAAAACAGCATAGAAGAATACAATCGCCATCCCGATGATGACTCCGGTAGTGATGTCGACCTCTAGAAAGCGCGAAAAGACGATTCCAGCTCCTTGCATTTGCCCGCAAACATAGACGAAGGAGACGACAATGGCGCAGAACACTGCGCTTAGGCGTGCACTGTGCGAATAGTAGCGGTCACCGATAAAGGCGGGCACGGTGAATTTGCCGAATTTGCGCAGATAAGGGGCGAGGAGTAGTGCGAGCAATACGTAGCCGCCGGTCCACCCCATGAGGTAGTAAGTGCCATCGCGGCCAAGAAAGGAGATCAGGCCAGCCATAGAAATGAACGAAGCGGCGGACATCCAGTCGGCGGCGGTGGCCATTCCGTTGGTGAGAGGGCTAACGCCGCCTCCCGCGACATAGAAGTCGTGGGTTGAGCCTGCTTTGGACCAGACGGCAATGCCGATATACAGTCCAAAGGTGAGAAAGACAAACAGGTAGGTCCACAGTTGCACACTCATTGCTGGCCCTCACTCGCATCGGCTTCGACATCCATATGGGCTGTGTCGGCCGAGTGACTCTGGTCTAAGTTATAGCGTTTATCGAGCCTGTCCATCAGCCAGATATAGACATAGATGAGGATCAAGAAGCCATAGATAGAACCTTGCTGTGCCATCCAGAAACCGAGCTTGAAGCCGCCAATGCGAAACTGGTCGAGAAAGTCGACTAACAAAATGCCACAAACGAAAGAGATGAAGAACCAAACAAGAAGAAGACAAAGGACGATTTTGACGTTAGCCTGCCAATAGGAGCGCGCATTTTTATCGGACATGAATGCCTCTTTTTTATGCATTTAAGCTTTTGATTTTTATATTTATTTTGCTTGCTAAACTCAGGTCGATTGCCAAGCGATAGTAGCACTAAAAAACTACTAGGTACACAAACTAGCATGGGTGAAAACACAGGATTTTAGCCTCTGTATAACCAGTCGTCCGGCAACATGGTACATTTAGCTTTCTCGTGTTGATTATTCAGCAAGTTTGCGTACTATTCATGCCAGCTATATAAGCGCCTCATTCAATTCAGGAATATTTATTCAATGTCAGTTAAGCGGTGCGATCTCAATTTGTTTTTGGTTTTCGATACCATCTATACCGAGCGCAACCTCACGCAGTCGGCCAAAATGTTGTCGATTACGCAACCCGCTGTGAGTAATGCTTTGGCGCGCCTGCGCAAGTTGTTTAACGATGAACTATTTGTTCGTACGGCCCGTGGCATGCAGCCGACTCCTGTCGCTGACAGCATTGCACAAAACGTTTCTGAGGCTTTAAGTCTTCTTAAAACGAGCGTATTAGAGCGAGAAGACTTTGATCCAAAGCTTAGTGAGCGCATTTTCCAGTTTAGTATGACCGATCTGGCTGAAGCCTTAGTGTTGCCTCGGCTTATTCCTTTGTTTGAAGAGTCGGCCCCTCATGTCTCTTTGCAGAGCTATTATGTGAAGCGCAATGAGCTAGTGCGAAATCTTTCACGTGGGGAGTTGGACTTTGCTGTCGATGTGCCGGTGGTAGAGGACCCTCAGTTGAGTCATCTGTCACTGATTAAGGATGATTATGTTTGCGTTCTGCGTCATGGACACCCAGCTTTAACTGAGCCTTTGACACTAGAGCGCTTTTTACAGATGCAGCATATCCATGTATCCAGTCGTCGAAAAGGTTTGGGGCAAGTCGATTTGGCGTTACTGAAATTGGATGTTGAGCGCACGATTAAATTGCGCGTTCAACACTACCGAGTGGCTGCTGCAATTGTCAGCAGTACTGAGTTTGCGCTGTGTTTGCCTAGGTTCTTAGCAGAGAAATACGATCTTGCTATCTTGCCCTTGCCGTTTGAAGTGCCACAACTGGATTTGCATTTGTATTGGCATCGCCAGTCCGATAGCGATAGCGCACATCGCTGGATGCGTGAATCGTTGCTGGCATTATTCAACGCCGAAGGCTGAGGATTATTCGATAAACTCTTTAATGTAATTAAGGAGTTTGCGACGATGTACTTTTGCAGCTTCTTCGTTTTCTTTGCTGTAATTGCGTGTTATCTGTCGAAGAGCTTGGCGCTCGGCCAGCGGCCAACGTTCGATAAACTCACCGATTTGCTCTTCTGATCCATTAAGGATTTTATCTCCCCACTCTTCGATCATTTGTGCGCGGCGCACCTGTGCGCGGTCGGGGGTTCTTAGTTTATCCAGCGCCGCTTGAATTTCTTCGTGATTGGCGTCGCGCATTACTTTGCCAATAAACTGCAGTTGCCGTCTTCTGGCTTCATGGCTATTGGGCAAGCGACTATACTCATTCAACGCTGCACGTAACGAGTCTGAAATAGGCAGTTTATCGAGCTGTTTTTTACCCAGTGTGGTTAAATCTTCTCCGAGTTTTTGAATGCCTATCATGTCACGCTTGACCTGTGATTTGCTTGGCGGCTCGAGCGACCAATCTATTTCTTCACGTTTTTTCATTACTGTTCCTGTGGCAATCGAGCGCTAGCGCTTATGGCTAGCAGGGGGGGAGGCTGCTTATTCGCTTTCGTCGAACCGATTATTCACCAGAGTCGTGATAGCTTGTAAGGCATCAGATTCGTCTGGACCTTCGATCAGTACGTTCAATACGGTCCCTTTGCTGGCAGCAAGCATCATCAGTGAAAGAATGCTTTTGCCATCGACGAGTTTGTCCTGACCGACTTTAATTTGACTGTCAAAGGCGGAACTTACTGAAACCATTTTTGCTGCAGCACGGGCGTGAAGGCCTGCCTTATTGCAGATTGTGACTGTAGACTTAATCATAGGACTTACGCTGTTTCTCTTCGTAGTAACTCTCGGTGCATTACCTGCACATTTTTTATTTTGCCGGCGAACTCTTTCTTCAATTTCTCGCTCAAATAAACCGAGCGATGCTGTCCGCCGGTGCATCCGATAGCAACGGTCATGTAGGCTCGATTATTCTCTTCGAATTTTGGCAGCCACCTCAGCAGATAGGCCTTAAGGTCTTCATACATGGCCTCTGCTGTTGCTTGAGAGTGTAGCCAATCACGCACCTCTGCATCTAGTCCGGTCAATGGGCGCAGCGTTGGCTCCCAATAAGGGTTGGGCAGGCAGCGCACATCGAAGACAACATCGGCATCAATAGGAACGCCATATTTATACCCAAAAGATTCAAACATTAGCGCCAAACCACTTTCGTCTCGCTCAACAACTCGGGTTTTAATGTTGTCGCGCAGTTGATGCAAGGACATATTGCTGTCTCTTATACACATCTCCGAGCCCACGAGACCTCTCTACATC
>CAJXSF010000091.1 GCA_913061515.1 uncultured Gammaproteobacteria bacterium
TATGGTAGATCAACGTAAACCAATGTATCAGCTGCTTCCAAACGCTGGTGAAATGAGTTTATTGGCCCGAACCCATCAATGATCCAACTTCCAGACGATAAGATACGCTCATGTGCTTCATCGAATGAACTGCGATCTACCAGCTCCCCATTCTTTTTGTACACTATCGAATCTAGCTGATGTAACTGTATACCAGTTGCCAACGCTAGCGCTTTGCTTAAAGTAGATTTACCGCTTCCAGGCTTACCAAAAACCGCTATTTTTTTCATTCTGCCTCCTTTATGTGAATTATTACCATGAGGCAGAAACTGGAAACCCACCTCTATGGGGTGGGTTTGATAAATTACAGACGCATCAAAACTCCACCATTCCTATGGAATGATGATAATTCGAGATACTTTTTGCGTAAGATTCATATTCATAATTTTATCCTGCTAGAAGAACGACATCATTTCAACTGGAAGTTGGATGAAGATGCTCTCGAAAGCATATAACGCCTTGGGTAAGCTGCCGGTGCGGAGCGCAGAGAACATTGAGCGGAACATTGAGGGTCAGGTCTTGCATCGTGCACTCGAATGCACGATGCAAGACCTGACCCCAAAGGCTAATTGCACCAATTCTCACTATCGGTGTGGTCTCGGCTTTAATTTTCATGTTGTTCTGTCATTACTAAGTAACTCTCAAGGCTCGTACGATCACCGCTCCAACTTGTAGCTGAGATTTCGTATCTATCTATAATCAAATTTTCTAGCGTTGCCACAGGGAGCTCGAATGTAAGCCACCCTGAAGCTGTAGCCCTTGGCTCAAGGTTGAGCGGAACAGGTAGGAGTGAGAACTCCGAATCATTCGGCTCTTTTCTCGTGGACGATACTAAGATTTCTTGACCTCTGCCCGCCAAATCAAAGGTGTATACAATCAGATCAATCTTGCTGAGCGTAGTGGGGACACTCGCGCCATTCGTGTAAGAGCACGCAAAGGAAATAAAGCTCCTACCTTCCTTGAACCATTTCACCGAGTTGATTAAGTAAGGCGTAATCTTTTCTTCCTTCGAGTCGGCATCTTTCTCCGCCAAGCGTAGAGCTCGCTTTGCCGTCCTAGAACTGCTCCACGCCCAATATGCGGAAGCAAGCGCTGCGAGAGCAGATAACAGGGAAATCTTTAACTCTAGCGACATGGTTTTTGCCTAACGCCCCAAGCAGGGGCAGATTTTGCGTTTTGAGCGCAGCGATGCAAAATTTGCCCCACTGTCTTGGCTTGTTAGGTGGCCACTATTTAAGCACAAAGTAGCCACCAACAAATGAAACTATGAGAAGCAGAAAAACAGCCCAAAACATACGATCTCGTAGCCTCACTCCGCCCCCACAGCTCTGGCAATAGAGGTAGTTTTGGCCACCTGCCCTCACCACAGTTGGGCCACCGCGCTGTAAGACCTCAGAGCACTTAGCGCATAAGCCATTCCTGTTCCGTTTTGCCGAAACATGGCTTCGCAAGATAGAAGCAGCCCCCACCACCAACATAAGAATTATCACCACGGTGCTTGCTGACATGACTTCACCTAACGCCAAGCTCACCCGCCGAGTGCCGCATTGCGGCGCGAGGTCGGGTGGAGCGCCGTGTTATGCGCAGCCCTATAGCAGTAGCTCATTTTCCGGCAGCTCCTTATTTGGCGGCACATAAAAATGAATTTGTAGGTGCGGGATAGTAATAACCGCCTTACCAGAACAGCAATCCCCAAACTGCTTTCCGGACATGCACGGGCAAGATCTATCTGCAGACACATGCGCCAACTCCGAAGCCGTCAAGTTTCTTGTCGTTGCCTCGGGCGTCCATCCGTGAAATGGGGAAGCGACTC
Source organism: uncultured Gammaproteobacteria bacterium (assembly GCA_913061515.1). GTDB lineage: Bacteria > Pseudomonadota > Gammaproteobacteria > Pseudomonadales > Pseudohongiellaceae > UBA5078. The sequence continues at coordinate 1,853 of CAJXSF010000091.1, forward strand.
GTTCTACGACGAATCTCACGTTGCCATAGTCATAGTGATCTCGCCGATCCCCGGTTTCTTCATCAGCAAGGAATGCCACCGAATATTTCTGGACGGGGGTTTCTACTGCAGATATTGACAAGAACTCCAGCTCTTCAACCTTGTGGTAACACATTTCTCCATTATAAATCTCGAACTTCATATGACCACAATTGGAACGAGGCGAAACGGCAGCACCACAAATGCTGCACGCAATCTTCTTTATCAATATCTCAGGACTAAAGAACATCTTGTATGGATATAGGCGTTGCCAGCGCTCAACCATCGACTCGATATAGGCGATGCGGTGCAAATCACTATCGTTCTGAGCATAGTGGCGCCTGAGAGCTGCAATTTCTATTTCACATCTCTCTAATTGGCACCACGCCTGATAGAATTCGTGTTTCTTTAGCAGGTCAAACGCCTCTATGAATCCGCGCTGAATAGTTAGAATTGTTTCTGCTTGCCAGAACAGGCTTGCTTCGACTTGATCTTCGCGCTCCACGGCCTTCGCTTTAGCCTCACGGATTTGTTCTTCGGCAAACTCAGCATGAACGAACGACGATTTCCGCTCCGGCGCTCGTAATCGGCGAAGAGCATCGACAGCTCTAGACAACGCTTCGGTCATTTCGATTCCCTAGCGTCTGACTCTCCGTCAGTGGCTTTGCAGTTTCGAGCCAACTCACCCACCTTGTCTGCCAACAACCCAAAGTCTTCCGCCTTGCCAGTGAATTCAAACTTAAACGCCTTACACTCATGATCTTCGACGACGAGTGCGACCTCGACATTGTCTGTTGGTTTTGCTTTTAGGTTGTCATAGAGGTAGTTGGTCAGCAGACCAACGATTAATGGCGCGGCCACGTAGGTAGTTATAATCGTACTAAATCGGTGGGTAGCCGAATGAAGAGCAATCTCCATGTACTCTTCATCGCTTGCGCACACCTCTACAGAGGTGGAATCCTCCAGATTCGTTCGCAAGTACTTGAATAGTGCAGCCGTGTCTTGATGAAAAACAAACGGCACACCCTGACAGAAGTCCTTCTCAGGAACGATCAGTACGTCCGCCGATTCAATCTGAGCAAAATGATCTTTTGCAAGCCCCTGGTGCAGCCAATAACCCTTACCTTCTTCGGTCGGAGTAACAGTAATAATCTGACTCATTGGCATCTTCCGTATCTATTTTTGCGCATAACAGTTATTAGGAAACCGGCTCGAATATCCAATGAACGCGCCGGCTTCATATCACCAAATACAAATTTGC
>CAJXSF010000092.1 GCA_913061515.1 uncultured Gammaproteobacteria bacterium
TCGTCGGCAGCGTCAGATGTGTATAAGAGACAGGACTTGCTCGACCGCGACCGTGCAGCCGCCTATTTCGCCGGCACTGAAAGCAGTGCGCAGATATTGGTGTGCTCAGAGATTGGGAGTGAGGGGCGCAATTTCCAATTCTGCCGCCACTTAGTGCTATTCGATTTGCCATTAAACCCCGACCTTTTAGAGCAGCGTATCGGCCGCCTCGATCGCATTGGGCAAAAGCACACTATTCAAATTCATGTGCCAATTTTCGAAAACAGCGCCCAAGAAGTGTTGTGCCTTTGGTATCAACAAGCCTTGAATGCCTTTGAATTTGTGGCACCTGCTGCGTACCGAGTATATCGCGAGCATGAGCAGACTCTGCACGCGGCATTATTAGCGCCAACGGTGGGCTCTTCTGAACTGCAAGCATTCTTGCAGCAAGCCAAAGCGCTCAACAGCCAACTCAATGGTGAGCTAGAACAAGGCCGCGACCGTCTGTTAGAGATTAACTCTTTCAACAAAGAGCGCGCCGAGCAATTAGTAGAGCAGATTCAAGAGTTCGAAGCGGTCTGCACGCCCGAAAATTATATGAAAGAGGTATTCGATACCTTTGGCATTCATTTCGAGCACAACGCTGATGACAGCTATAATATCCACCCTACCGAAGAGATGATTGTTTCGAACTTCCCCGGCCTGCCCGACGATGGCTTAGGTGCCACCTTTGCACGACAGCTAAGCCTGCACCGCGAAGATTTGCAGTTCTTAACGTGGCAGCACCCGATGGTGCGCGGTGCGATCGATCTCGTCTTAGATTCACCGCAAGGCGGCGCCGCGGTGAGCCTATTGCCGGCCCTGGACGGACGCAGCGCAGGGATCACCGAACAGCCTTTAGTGATCGAGGCGATCTACCGCATCCTAGCCCCTGCGCCCAAACACTTGCAGATGTCACGCTATCTTCCGGCCACGAGTTTCTGCTACACCCTCGTGCCTGAGATCGACGGCAAACATGCTAAAGAAGTGTCTCTTGACCCTGTCCGGCACCGCCTGCGTTATATCGACAAACACGAGGCCGCCGGCTTGGTGAATGAGCATCAGGCCCCAATCGTGGAACTACTACGCAACGGCGAGGCCATCGCACAAGCGCAAATGAGTGACGCCATCAACGACGCCATCGCCAATATGCTTAAAACTCAAACTAGCGAGATCAAGCGCCTCGTTGCATTGCAGAAAGTGAATCCCAATGTAAGAAGTTCAGAAATTGAATTCTTGAAAGATCAAACCCTGCAACTGCACCAGTGCATGAAGCAGGCCAGCATCGAATTGCTCGCCGTTCACGTTGTCTTCAAAGCAGGATAACGGTTCGCTCACGACTTAGGAGTCAACGCATTATGCCAAGCACCAACGCAAGCACGCCGAACCCCACTGCGGCCAATCAGGTGAGCGCACCGGCCCAAGTGCACCCGGCTTTCCAATGGCTGCGCAGCCAGCGCATCCCTACACTCAATGTAGTGATGGAAGAGTACCGACACAAAGTCACCGGTGCCCAGTATTTTCATCTGGCGAGCAAAGACGTTGAGAACGTCTTTCTTGTAGCACTGCGCACCCTGCCGATGGACTCCACTGGTGTGGCGCATATTCTTGAACATACTGTTTTGTGTGGAAGCGAACGCTACCCAGTGCGCGACCCGTTCTTCATGATGATTCGTCGTTCATTGAACACCTTCATGAATGCCTTCACTAGCAGCGATTGGACCGCCTACCCTTTTGCGAGCAAAAACCGTAAAGACTTCAACAATCTTCTCGATGTTTATTTGGACGCGGTATTTTTCTCGCGCCTACACGAATTAGATTTCGCTCAAGAAGGTCATCGCCTAGAGTTTGCCGAGCCGACAAATCCAGAAAGCGCCCTGCAATACAAAGGCGTTGTGTTCAACGAAATGAAAGGCGCCATGAGTTCCACAAATTCCATTTTGTGGCAAACACTGAGCAAATACCTCTACCCTAGCACCACCTATCATTACAACAGTGGTGGCGAACCGGAACATATTCCTGATCTAAGCTATGCAGACCTCAAAGCGTTCTACAAAACTCATTATCATCCCAGTAATGCGATCTTCATGACCTATGGGGATATTCCCGCTTACGAGCACCAACAACGTTTTGAAGAACTTGCCTTGTCACGCTTTCAGAAACTCGACATTAACTTGCATGCCAATGATGAAAAACGTTTCTTTGCCCCACTGCGCGTTCAAGAGGCTTACCCACTTGAAGCCGAGGCCGGCGCGCAAGAAGCAGCCCAAGAAAAAACCCATGTGGTGTTAGCTTGGTTATTGGGTAAAAGCAGCAACCTCGACGAGATGTTTCAAGCGCAGCTATTATCCAGCGTCTTATTAGATAATAGCGCCAGCCCTCTGATGAATGTCTTAGAAACCTGCGGCTTAGGCTCATCGCCCTCGCCCATGTGCGGGCTTGAAGACAGTAATCGCGAGATGAGTTTCATGTGTGGCCTAGAAGGCTGCGCAGCGGATGCAACCCCTAAGGTCGAAGCCCTGATACGCGACACCCTCCGCAAGCTTGCAAAAGATGGCGTGCCAGAGGAGCAAGTGCAAGCCGCCTTGCATCAACTCGAACTGCATCAACGCGAGATCACTGGCGACAGCCATCCTTACGGTTTGCAATTAATTATCGCCAGTCTTTCCAGCGCCGTTCACGGCGGCGACCCAATCAATGTATTGGATATTGACCCTGCCCTTGCGCGCCTGCGTGAGCAAGTCAAAGCACCGAATTTTATTGGCGAATTGATTCAAAAATTATTGCTCAATAATCAGCACAACCTTGTACCTGTCTCTTATACACATCTCCGAGCCCAC
>CAJXSF010000093.1 GCA_913061515.1 uncultured Gammaproteobacteria bacterium
CAACTACTCGACTATGGAGAAGTTTCCTAAACCCAGCAGATTGCTTTGCCGTCTGTCGAGCTGCAGCCTTGGCAAGTGATACACCGCCATCAACAACGGGAGTTCCAAATGTCGTTACGATTCCAAACGCAGCTAACCCGGCAACCAGCTTATCCAACTCCTCACCTTGAGAAACTTTATACCCTTCCATCGCTAGATCGCGAAAATCTCCAATAACAAAAAAATCACTCGTGATCGCAGCAGAAGTAGAAACCTTACTATTCATCTCCCCGTAGGCAACACCACGATAGACTTCGCTTGGCGCTTTCTTTGCTGCATAAAGGAATGTGGATTTGCGCACTATTTCCTCATCCCATTCATCACGATGCGGGTAGCCATAGCCCCCATTCATTTTGATCAATGCCCTGGCATCATCAAGTCGATCTTCATCGAGGGCCGAGGAAATTTCCATACTTAGGGCAACTCTGATTAATTCCGCCGGTGAGCGATAATGCTGACATCACTCACCGGCCCCGAGATTTGAGAATGAAACAACTCTCTCTGACTGATAGCTTCGAGAAACACCGTAAAAAACCCGTAAGGAACAGTTTCTCGAAGACATGGATCGCATCATCCCTTGGCAGGGATTGGTGGATGCCATCACGCCGTTCTACCCAAATCCACAAGGTGCAGGTCGTTGTCCTATTGGTATCGAGAGAATGCTGCGTATCTACTTCTTGCAACACTGGTTCCAGCTCTCTGATCCCGCCGCAGAAGAAGCGATTTACGATTCCCGTGCCATGCGTCGCTTTGTCGGCATTGATTTGGGTACCGAGCCTGCGCCGGATGAGACAACCATTTGCAAGTTTCGACACTTGATGGAGAAACGTAATTTGGGCGAGCAGTTCTTCCATCTGGTGAATGAGTATCTGAAGCAGAATGGCCTGAAAGTGAACCGTGGCGCCATCGTTGATGCCAGCATTATCAGCGCGCCCAGCTCCACGAAGAACAAGAAGAAACAGCGCGATCCGGACATGCGCCAAACCAAGAAAGGCAATCAGTGGTACTTCGGTATGAAAGCCCATATCGGTGTCGATACCGAAACGCGATTGATTCACTCGGTGGCTGCTACTGGTGCCAATGTTCATGACTCTGTTGTTATCGGTAATTTGCTGCATGGTGACGAGGAGCTTGTCTTCGGTGACTCCGCCTACAGCGGAAAAGGCAGTGCCATTCTGGAAGCAGCACCCAATGCATTGGATTTGACCCAGCGGAAAGGCAGCCGCCACAGGAAGTTGCCGGAAGCGGATCGCGAGTTTAACCGTAAAAAGTCGAGAATCCGTGCTCGAGTGGAGCACATCTTTGGCGTGATGAAAGGCCAGTTTGGATTCCGCAAAGTCAGGTACAAGGGGTTGGAAAAGAATAGGCATTATCTCTTTGCCACCTGTGCGCTAATCAACTTGGTCACGGCCAAAGAGCATTTACTGAAACAGCGGGGCACACTACAGGGCTAGTGCGCCCAGAAATTGGGGTAATGTGCGCCTTGCGCGACATTACCATTGAAATACGCGTCGAATAGCGCGTTAACGAGAGAAGTGAACGTCTGATTGTTGAAAATAATTGCCGTCATGTCGATTTGCTTCAATTAATCAGATATTCCTTAGCAATTCAGGAGAACGCTCCCACCAAATGACCAACAAAGCAAACTGCTTTCCAAGCGCGACGCTCGTATAATCGTATGCATAACCTGCCATCAACATTACTGATGAAAGTAATGTTGCAATACATAAAAGCACTTTTACCTTTTTCATTCCCAGCCGAACCAACGACACCTCCATGTCATAGCGAATTATCAGAAAGGCCCACAAAGCCTCTTTGTCCAACCTAATAGCCAAGAAGACGGTGAGAGCAGCTACTTCTGATGCCGAGACGAATCTGGAGCGAGCTAACTACACTCACAGTAAGTAAAGAAATAGACAGGTGCTTAATCGCTTAACGACTAGTCCTGCGTCACTTTTGACGCCATCACGGCCTGTAAGCGTGAAATAGCCACCTCTTGCTGCATTGCCTGCGACTCCACTAAGCTGGTTAGTCGCTCTGCAAAATCTGGCTGTATTACGCCTAAAGACAAAGCCTTATCAATCAGCTCTGGCAAAGCCGGCAATTCATCCACAGAAGCTTTTTTCTTCGCTCTAAGCGCAGAAAGCTTGCCTCCTATCTTGCCTCGCATGGATTGCCTTGTAATATCTTGGCGCTCACCAGATCGGATAGCGCGTGTTGCTCCGTACCCAATCGCACAAGCCGCAGCGGTACAACCTACAACCCACCCCACTGGAGTGGTAGTGACCAGCACACCACCAACGGCAGAACCAAGCATGGTTGACCCCATAAAGGTGGATGCACCCGCAGCACTCGCCAAAACTCCTGAGGCTGATGCTCCCGCGACGCCAGCCATCAAGGTGGATGTCGCATCACCTGAAACACCAAACAAGTCTTTGCCCTTAAGCTTGTGCAGCTGTCTCTTAAACACATCTCCGAGCCCACGAGACCTCTCTACATCTCGTATGCCG
>CAJXSF010000094.1 GCA_913061515.1 uncultured Gammaproteobacteria bacterium
CTACACTAGATCGCTCGTCGGCAGCGTCAGATGTGTATAAGAGACAGCATCCATACTCTCGATCAATACGTATTCTAAGCACAGAAAACCCTTTACTTAAAAGGGCAGTCGCCATACTTGTCTAAGTCATTGCTGAGAATAAAATGCCCGCAAAACCAAAAAATATTGTTGTTATTGGATCTTCGGGCGCTATTGCAAGTGCCTTCATTAAACGCTTGGCTGATGAAAATCCTGAAGCGAGCATCAAGGGGTTTTCACGGCACCCTGATCAGTCCAAGCATGCTAGTGCGAATATTCTCTATCAGCTAATAGATTATGAGGATGAATCGTCCATCGCTCGCTGCGCGCAGATGGCCTCTTCGCAAGCACCGATTGACTTGCTGTTAGTAGGCAATGGGATTCTTCATGACGCCCAAATGCGACCCGAGAAATCGCTGAAAGACTTGTCAGTGGAAAATTTTCAACGTGTGTTTGCGATCAACACCATCTTGCCAGCGTTGATTGCAAAACACTTTCTCCCCAAATTGAATAGAAAAAGCCCTAGTATATTTGCGGCTCTGACAGCACGGGTAGGCAGTATTTCTGATAATCGCCTCGGAGGGTGGTACGCGTACCGCGCCTCGAAAGCCGCGCTAAACATGATCATCAAAAACGCTGCAATTGAAGTGCAACGAACGAATAAACAAGCCATTGTTGTTGGCTTACACCCAGGCACGGTCGACAGTGACTTATCAAAACCATTTCAGGGGAATGTGCCGGAAGGTAAGCTTTTTACGCCGGATTATTCGGCAGGGCAGTTGCTTGCAGTCTTGGCGACACTTTCGAACGAGCATAGTGGAAAATGCTTTGCATGGGATGGTCAAGAGATTCAAGCATGAGTGATTAATATGATTACAGTATTTTATGATGGCAAGTGCGGCTTGTGCTCCAAAGAGATCAGGCACTACAGAGCTATAGCTCCTGGCGGTATTTTTCACTGGCAAGATGTGAATGACTGCCCTGAAGAGCTTGCAGCTTTAGGTATTAGTCTTTCGCAGGGCTTAAGATTACTTCACGCCAAAGATGCCGGTGGTACTGTACATACAGGTGTGGATGCGTTCATTCTTATTTGGAAACAACTTAAGCGGTGGCGTTTGCTAGCAGGGTTTATCTCATTGCCGATAATTCGCCATATTAGTGATTGTGCTTACAGATTGTTTGCACATTGGCGCTTTAAAAGGCTTAAACACTGTCAATTGGCTGCGCAAGAAGAGACAACCTCGTAAGTCTGCATTTTCCTTGCCACTACACTAAGTCCAGACTTGATTAAGCAGGCAGTTTTCACCATAATGCACGGCTGTGATGGCACGTACTGGTGTATTCACGTTTGATGGTATCTCTTGTTGGTCCCCTCGCAATGATAAGCTGTGAACCCCGCCAGGCCCGGAAGGGAGCAACGGTAATAGCTGACTCATGTGCCGTGGTGTGGCTGGCAGGAGGTACCTCCAACTCTAAGGCGTTTTACATAGCGTCGCACAGCCATTAGATACGCCTTTTGATATTGACCGGAATCAGATGACTTACCAGGTATTGGCGAGAAAGTGGCGACCTAAGTCCTTCAGCGACATGGCTGGTCAAGAGCATGTCTTGCAAACCCTAGTGCATGCACTGGATAACCAACGTCTTCATCACGCCTATCTGTTCACTGGCACCCGCGGTGTTGGTAAAACTACTATCGCGCGTATCTTTGCTAAGTGTTTAAACTGCGAACAAGGCATTAGTTCCACTCCCTGCGGTAAGTGTTCGGCTTGTACTGATATCGCCGAAGGTCGGTTCATCGATCTGATCGAAGTCGATGCTGCCTCTAAGACCAAAGTTGAAGATACCCGCGAGTTACTCGAGAACGTGCAATACGCGCCGTCTGTCGGCCGCTATAAAGTCTACTTGATAGACGAAGTGCATATGCTCTCGAACCACAGTTTCAATGCCTTATTGAAGACCCTCGAAGAGCCACCACCCCATGTGGTGTTCCTGTTAGCAACAACAGACCCGCATAAATTGCCTATTACGATTCTATCGCGCTGCCTGCAATTTAGCTTAAAGAACCTAAGCCCGCAGAAGATCGAAGAGTATCTACGCTCAGTGTTGATTGCAGAGCAGATCCCCTTTGAAGAAGGTGCGCTATGGAGTATCGCCAAAGCAGCACAAGGCAGTATGCGTGACGCATTGACCTTATTAGATCAAAGCATCTCTTTCTGCGCAGGCAATGTCACCGACGCCGAGGTCAGCACTTTACTAGGCACGCCAGATCAAGCCCTGATTCTTGCGATCGTGGAGGCGCTTAATGCTGAAAACGCCAATGAGCTGCTCGAGCTCGTGAGTGTCGTCTCGTCTCGCTCTTTCGATTATTTTATGCTTCTGGACAATCTATTGGCGTTATTACACAGAATTGCGGTAGCGCAATTGGTCCTGTCTCTTATACACATCTCCGAGCCCACGAGACCTCTCTACATCTCGT
>CAJXSF010000095.1 GCA_913061515.1 uncultured Gammaproteobacteria bacterium
CAAAAACCGCTGGACGCATTCTGAGACGGTCACTTATTAATGCGGATTGGTATAATACGAGCGGTAAAAAAAGCCTAAAAATAGGAAAGCTTGAAGACTTGTGTAAAGCCCCCCTAGATAAGAGAAAAGAAAAGAAGATAAGAGAAGGGAAAAAGAAGCGAATAAAGCATAGAAAAATTAAGGTACTGAGCAAATTCAAAATTGACTCAGTGCCTCTATATTAAAAAGAGAAATTTTAACGACGAGGCTCGGACACTTGTATTAATTTGCGGTGCATGGCTATTGTTGACAGTGATTGAATTCAAGCACTGGCCTTGTGTGCAATTTTTCGAGCCTGTAACAGATTCTGTGTAACTGCCACTTAGTTAATGTGCTTTTCGAGGCGATCCCCGAACTCAATAATAAAACGAACCATTGCTTGACGCCAGTTGTGGATCGGCATCGACCATTTTTTAGATGCCTCTGTAATGGCTAAGTAAACCATTTTCCTGGCTGAGTCATCACTTGGGAATATCTTGCGCTTCTTGATAGCCTTACGAATAACGCTGTTGAGTGATTCAATGGCATTGGTCGTGTAAATAGCTTTACGGATGTCCTCAGGATAATTAAATAAAGTATTGAGATTCTGCCAGTGGGTACGCCACGACTTACTTATCTGTGGATATTGGGCGTCCCACTTTTCACTAAATCGTTCAAGTTCAAGCAGCGCCTCATCTTCAGTGGATGAACGGTATACCTGCTTCAAATCAGTGGTCACAGCCTTGTAGTCTTTCCATGAAACGTACTTCAATGAATTACGTACCATATGCACAATACATAGCTGAATTTGGGCCTGGGGATACACTGAGTTAATCGCATCAGGAAAGCCCTTGAGCCCATCCACACAGGCAATTAAAATATCTTCTACACCACGATGCTGCAATTCAGTTAGCACGTTCAGCCAGAATTTCGCGCCTTCATTTTCGGCTATCCACATACCCAGAAGCTCCTTGTGCCCCTCGGTGTTGATACCCAAGGCTAGGAATATAGATTTGTTGATAACACGTTTGTCTTGGCGAATTTTAACGACTAAGCAATCGAGATAAATAATAGGGTAAATCGGGTCAAGGGGGCGTGATTGCCATTCGATAACTTGGTCAATAACGGCATTAGTGACTCGTGATATTAGCGTTGGCGATATATCTGCACCGTACCATTCGTCAAAGGCTTTAACGATTTCACGGGTGCTCATCCCTTGCGCATATAGCCATAATATCTTCTCATCCATTGAGGTAAATCGAGATTGGTGTTTCTTAATCAGCTTAGGCTCAAACAACCCGTCTCTGTCACGAGGAGTGTCCAGTTCAAACTCACCATCTTCCGTTTTGATACGCTTACTGGTTTTGCCGTTGCGGCTATTTTGCATCACCGATTTAGCGTGCTTCTCATAACCTAAATGCTCATCCATCTCGGCATTTAGTGCTGCTTCAACAGTGATCTTCTTTAGCATTTGGCTGAATTCATTAAGATCTTGCGGTGTTTTAATGCCTTTGGCCGCTTCCTTGGCGAAAGCTTCTAACTCTTTTTTGTTCATTTGCATCTGCCTATCCTTAACTCTGACTAGAGTATGTTGTGATAGGCAGTTACACAAAATTAATTACAGGCTCTTCCATAGCGACAGTGATAATATTTGGCTGAGTTGATCTGAAAGTAATGAGTTAGTTTTTCAACAAATTGCGTCTTTGCCTTTTTATTGTGCAAGTATATGCTGTTCTAAAAGGTTACACCTAGAGGTGTTATTCATCATAGCGATCGCGGCAGTCAGTATGTATCCATTCGCTACTCTGAACGTTTATCAGAAGCTGGCTTTAATGCTTCTGTTGGCAGTGTGGGTGATTCGTATGACAACGCATTAGCCGAGACCATCAACTGCCTGTTCAAAACCGAAGTCATCCATAAAGATGGCCCTTGGAATGGGCTGGAACAAGTTGAGCTTGCGACATTAGATTGGGTTGACTGGTTCAACAACAAACGTCTACTTGAACCAATCGGTGACATTCCTCCGGTTGAATATGAGGAAAACTATTATCGACAATTAGCCGAAGATGCAGCAGCATAACTTAAATAAATCCGCCTCCGAATTTACCGGTGCGATTCAGTTTCGATGCCAAGCTGTCAGCTAGTCTTGATACTGTGTCTGCAGGAAACTCAATGGAGTTTCCTTTGATGAACTTTCCTTAAAACTAACTAATAGAGCTCGCTTAACATCTTCGCTGAGTTCAGGCATACAGGCAGCATCTATTTTATAAAGGGATATAAATGTATTGCTATTTCTTGATACTTACCTATATGTATTGCATCAATTACTTTCAAATAGTCTGTCTCAAATGACCGCTATGGCCAGCAGCGGACATTCACTTTATGAACTTCTGTTCAATCTGTCTCTTATACACATCTCCGAGCCCACGAGACCTCTCTACATCTCGT